>JBBQWM010000080.1:0-24382 GCA_038210655.1 Chloroflexia bacterium | reverse complement strand
CGCTACTGCAATTTCCTCTTCCTCTTGCCGCTCCCGGAGCGCTTCGAGCCGGGCCGATTTTCTCTCTTTGGCTAGGGCGGCATCTTCGTCAATCCGAAGTTTGACCCGACGCTGCCAATTCTGGTCGGTTGACCAGATTTTCAATTGACGGATATGCTTAGTTGGGGTCGGATTGGGGTTGGTCTGGTACATTGCCGCAAGCTTTTCGAGGCTGCGACCGTCTCCCAGCGCCCAATAATCCTCAAAGGCTTGTAGGGCCTGTGGGCTTTCTTTTGGGTTCAACATGCTATTGCTACCTCTTTTTTCTGGATTCGACGCTCAATCAACGCAGCTAACGCACTTGGAGATAGTCCAAGTCCCTCGGCGGCGACAACCAGCATTATAAAATCTCCCGGTTCTTGGAGCGCCTGGCTCCAATCGGTCTGGGCCTGGGCCTGGACTTTCGGGTCTTTCGATTCCAAATCCTCAATCCAACGTCGAAAGACGCTTGCTATTAGATAAATCAAAAATTGTCACCTCGCTTTCTTCACTCTTGGTCTGGCGGCGGCGGTTCTGTCGCGTCCCACGGGTCGCAAACCTGCGTTTCGCGGGTTTCATACTGGCTTGAGTCGGGGTCGAGCAGGTTGCGACCCTCGGCCACGTCCGAGTAGGCGGGAACTAGCCCCCCTTTTTCGTCTGATTTCATATAGTTATTCTTCATGAAAACTTGTTTTTCCGGGGGGTTGGTTATGATCTCGTCAATCGTCACGAGTTGATCGATTTTCAAATCACTGGCTGGCTCGGCATCCAGCACCAAAATTCGCGCGGGCATTTGGTCTTTTGGTCGCAACGCTGCACGCAGCCGCCCGACCGCCTGGACTACGCTTGCTGTATGATCGTGTTCTATCACTGCTTGCAAGTCTGTGTCAGAATCAGCTTTCATCCAGCGACCCGATGCCAGACCATTTTGCTGAACATGGTTGTAGAGTCGAAGCTTTTCACCTGCTCTGGCGGCTGGGTCAGGCCGCCCGGTGCTGGTCGAATCAAGCTTTTGCACAGCAGAACGAACAGCGCAAGTTTCAGATTTGATTATGTCGATTGGTCGAAGAGGGTGACCGACCAGCACGACAGCATCAAAATCGCTGTAGGCGTTCGTAGCACGTTCGTCTTTTCCCCAATGCCCAGTCCGGGTTCCAGGCGAAACTTTGAGCGCATCTTTGCCCGACTCGAAACGCAAGGGCATAATCACCAAGTTTCGCTGACCAGGCACGAAAAAAGCATCAATAGCCCGCTCGATTTTTTCGCGGGTTCGAGGATTCTGCAAATCGCGCTGGGTGTAGAGTCCGCTGACACATTGCGTGACATGCTGATTCTGAGAAACGTTGTAGCAAACCTCTTCCAGTTTTGGAAAAAGACTTTTGAGATTTGGATTTACAGTTGCATCAAGAATGACCAACGTCTTTTCGCGCAAAATGTTGATAAGTTTTAGCCGAGGCATGGTCAAGATCAAGCTGAAACTACCGTTCAAAGAGTCTCTTTTGAAACGCGCTGGGTTATGCTTGTCGTTCAAAGCTTGCAAAAGTTCGCCAGCACCGCGAAAAGGTATTACTTTTCTGGCATTTTGTTTGTAGGGCTTCTCGAAATAGAAGTCGTCGCCGGTCTGAACAGATTGCGATTGCAGATCGAAAATGATCTGATCGTAATTCAACTTCAAGTCGGAGGCGGCGGCTCGGAGCGGAACGTCGCAATCCAGCATTTCAAAGAAGCCAGGTGCTGGTTGAGCAGCCAGCGTATTGAAAGCTTTCTCGACAACTTGCATGAGTTGCAGCCAGGCCGGAGCATGAATATTTTTCGCAGCAATCGCGTCGCGCCAGCTCGAAAAGACTTTGTCAGTGACTTCGATCTTCTCAATTAGATAGTTGAGCAAGTCTTCGTCGCAGATCACCACATCAAATTTGTTAATCTCTTCTGAATTATTGAGATAACTCTCTTTGGTCGCTATGACGATTTGAGCTTGCTCACTCGCTTTCTTAGAAGCAAGATAGCCCTCGACTTCACATCTAAAAGTCCTCTTGCCAGAATAACCAGAGTCTGTCCAATTCTGATCGCTTCCAAAAACGCAATCTTTGCAAACTATTTTCGCTGGAATTTGACGGCGTTGCCCGGCTTCGCTCGCTTGATCGTTAGCGCAATCAAAAGCAGTTCGCTTTTGGTTCGGGTTGTTGAGATCGATTTTGTTGCGACCAGTTTGGACAACCGCAAGCCCGGCGGCGACGGCCCGGCCGAGGGGTGTACCGGGGGCGGTACGTTCTTCGATATTGTTTTTGTTTGGGCAAAGCAGCACCACCCGCCCGCCCAGTTGTCCCCGCTGAACTAAATCTGCAAGCGTAATATCGAAAGCAGAGCTTTTTCCAGTCCCGGTTGGGCTAGTAATAGCTAATTGGCTCCCGTCTGGTCGCGTTAAAACGTAACGAGCAATTGCGACATGCTCCCTTCGCGCCTGGTTTAGCGTGTAAATCTTTTTTGGCTTGAAGTGCCGCGTGATGCTGGCGGCGGATAAATCTCTCGCAAGCCGGGTGCTTTCGTTTTTCGCAGATTCAAAAGCGAACTCCGCTCCGGCTTTGAGCGCATCGTCCAGGCCCTTACCCAAAGCTTGATCCCAGCTCAAAAAGTAGAACTCGACTTCCGGCAGAGCTGCGACCAAACGCCGGAACAAAAGTTGCTCAGCTTCTTTGACCTGCTTCTTTTCGCGTTTATCTTGATCGAAAGCAAGAGTAACGACTGTTACTTTTAGCGCGTCGATAGTCGAAATCAGTTCGTCGATCTTGTAAGCATTTACTCCGGCCAAGCTGATTGCGTGACAATTCCAGTTTTTTGAAGCTATCGCGGCTTTTTTATAGCCCTCGGTGATAATCACTGAATGAGCGCTGTTCGCTCCAAGTGCGGCCTGGAAGACCGTCAGAGGCGTTCCACCCTTGCCGTTGCTGGACATCCAGCGATAGCGGTCGTTTGAGCCTTTTGGTTCGTCTTTGCGAATTTGCACGCCCAAAATTTGCCTCGCAAAGTTGGTGGCGGGGAAAAGCACGCCATCCGCAGCGCTTGCAATAGTCCACCAGTTGCGCCCGTCTTTACCCTCAACTTCTCTAAAAACCGGGTGCTGGCGGCAAACGTCAGCACCGAACCGATCAACAAGTTTTTTCGCAATTTTTGGGGCATCTTTATAGAAAAGAGTTCCAACACCCTCGGAAGGGATTCCGTCCGCTTCGAGCATGTTTTTATGCTTTTTGCTGATTGGGCAGAGCGCAAGATAAGCTCTATTAATGTTGTCGATCTGTTCGAGCGAGAGCGGTTGAGGCGCTGGCGTGGCGGACGCTGGAGGTGCTGGTCGCAGATCTGCGACGGTGGCGGTCATTTTATTGCTGTTGCTGACCAGGCCAGTCAGATGCTTCCAGCTTTTTTTTATGGAGCTAACCGGCGCTGGCGTGTCGCTGGGGGTATGGTGGCAGTAGACTACCTGCGGTTCGTAAAAATCTTGTGTAAAGCTACACTCGCTCTTCTTATTGAAGCAAATCGGGCATGGATTCTTGAAGCTGCTTCGCTTCCAGTCGCGTCGTCTGGGTGAAGTCGCAGTTAGCATGTCGCCACCTCTTTTTCGCTTTTCGAGGCGGGCTGGGCTTGTTGGGCTTGCTGAGTTTGCTTGAGGCGAAGGTATTTCGCTAAGATGTCCGAAAAGATTTCAGCGAGATTTTCGCTGGAAGGGGTGTTGCTGGAAGAATTTGTTGTAAGCATGAGACCTCAATTTCAATTCAATCAAGAAATCTTGAGGTCGTTCGGGCGCTTGCGGTAAGAACAAAGTTTTGTTATACTAGCAGTACCGAGATTACGACCGAACGACCTCAAGATTTTTTAGAAAGCTGACTCTTTGACCAGTCAGCTTTTTTCTTTTCGACGTTTTTCTTGAAATTGTGGTTACATAGTGCTACACTGAATTTAATCTTGTGATTTGTGTAGTAAATGCACCCACCGACCAGCGAACGCTTGTAACGTTTGTTGGTCTTTTTTATTGCCAAAAGCTAAAGATTTGGAAAAAACGCTAAATTCATTCTCTAAAGCTATTGACAATACTTCAAAATGTCACTATAATGAAACTGAGCATTTAGAACAATGTTTATTTTGTTATGCTCTCAAAGCTATATTAACACAATTTTAGTGATTTTGAAATAACTTGCCAACTTTTTTGGCAGGTGTTTTGTGCTACCCGACCCCTTGCCGCTAAAGTTATCCACATTTTGCCCGAAATTATCCACATATCCACAATTGACCGTCTTAGCGCCGGGCCACCAGGCGGGCCATGAGCGCTGCCAGTCCTGGCAAGGCTGCCCAGCGCAGGCTTTGCACCTCAAAATGAAATCGTGACAGTAGCACTCGCACATTTTCATGGTTCCTTGCGAGTTAGCTTTTGGTACAGTATGCTACTATTCAGTTAAACCGAATGGATTGGCAGCAATTTGCCGATAAATCCAAAAGAGAAGGTATTAAAGAAGGTAAAGCTGAGGGGCTGCGCGAGGGCGAAAGGAATTTGCTACTAAAAATGCTTACGCACCGCTTTGGCCCACTCGCTGCTGCCGAAGAAGCTAAGATAGCCAAACTGAACGTGGAGCAGATGGAGAAACTTGGCGAGGATTTATTGGATTTCAAAAGCCGGGAGGAATTTACCGACTGGTTGACCAAGTTTAGCCTGTAAAAATTGCGGACTACTTTTGAGCAATAATCGCCGAGTGAACGCCTTTGATATGGGTCAATACCACGATAAATTCAGCACTGGAAGGGCCTTTGAGCTTGAGGGCGCGTTCGAGTTCTTGTGGCTCAATTGGGGAGCCGCGCTTCTTGACGACGACCCGGCCCGCCCCTAGTGCGTTCAAGCGCTGGTTAAGCTTTTTGAGGCTGAACGGCAAGCTTTCAATCACCCGGTAGGCCTGGGCAAAGGGTGTGATAGCCAGTTCTGAGGCGGTCAGATAGGCAATGGTGGGATCGATTTTGAGGGCGTTTAGTTGGTGGGCCAGCCCTTCGACCAACCCGGCCCGGATCACGGCCCCATCTGGTTCGTAGAGGTACGCCAGAGGTTCGCTGCTTTCGACCGAGGGTTGGCTCGGTTGGTCGGTTAGAGTGTCGGCGCTGGGTAGCAGGGTCGCCCGACGGCGTGGAAGAGGGGAAATCATCGGGCGAAATCCACCAAACCAGAGGACAGCCTCTTTTACGTCACCGTGTTCAGAGATAATTTCTACTTCGCAATCGTAGTCGTCCAGTTCGGCATAGTTGACCCCTGGGGCGATTTTGACCGCTAGATTGGGCGTTTTCGCCAGCCAGCTTTTGACTATCGAGAGCGGCGGCGAGTAGCCTTCGACCGAGAAAATACGACGACCCTCGGCAGTGCGGCGGGCCGGGTCGAAGAAAAGGGCCTCGAAGGGGGTTGGGTCTAGGGTAGTCAGGTCGGCCTGAAGGGTGGTAAAGCGGTCGGCAAGACCAAGAGCGGCGGCGTTGGCCTGGGCGAACAAGAGTCGGGCCGGGTCAAGGTCTACTCCTGTGACGTGAAAGTGGCGGGCTAGGGCCAGACTATCCCCACCGATGCCGCAACCCAGGTCGGCAATTTGGCTGCCGGGCGGCAAATAACGCGCGAACCGCGCTGCCCCATAGGTCGCTATTGTCTCGCCGCTGGCCTGTTCCAACCCGCTCTTGGTAAAGAACATCTCACCGGCCCGGCTAAACTTGGCCTGTTGAGTTGCTCGCTGACGGGCGGTGGCTACTTCGAGTAAGCCTGCCGCTTCCTCCGACGAAAAGCGGCGACGCAACCGGCTAAGGGTGGTTAGCTGACCAGCCTGAGCCAAAGCCACTCGGTCAGCCATCAATTCATCCAGAGCGGCGCGGCCTGTTGGGGAGAGTAGGAAAGCAGCGATTTCGACTTTCATCTAAATATTAAGAAGTAGGCTCAGATTGTGAATACTCAGCCGGGGCGAAAAAGACCAGCAAGGTCAGGTCTTCGGTGATAGTATGGAAATGGTGTTGAACCCCGGCCTCGACGAAGATAGTCGCACCCGGCCCAATCGCCCGGTGTTCCTCGCCGACCTGAATGGTCGCCTGCCCGCTTATCACGTAGTAGACTTCATCTTCGGTGTGGGGTTGCTGACCGTCCACCCCTGCGGCAGGCAAGCCATATAGCCCCGTGCTGAGGGACGGAACTCGTAAAAATTCAAGATAAGACCGGCCTGTAGCTTTGCGTTGGGCCAGCAATTCGCCAAGCTCAAATGCTTTCATAAAAAGTAACACACCTCTCTCATCTCAACTCCCATTCAAAACTAATCTATCCTGTTAATCCTGTGCATCCGTGTTAATAGTTCTATTTTTCGGAGTAGAGAAATTGTTGGAAACCGGACGCAACCTCGAATGGGTCGTTGACGATAGTGCTGGCGGCAAAAATGTCTATCGCGCCGAAATCGCTGGAGGGGGATTGCGGGTTGCCTCGGTCTACCAACCGCAATATCACCGGGAACTCGCCCCAATCCTCGCCTTGCGGAGGTGGTCCGATAGGTGGGACATAGGCGACTACATTAAAGGCGACCGCTCCAACGCTCTGATAATAGGCCAGTGCTTTGTAGAGAGCCAGGCCGAGTTCGGGCGACCACAGATCGGAGAGCAGCCACATCTCGCGCTCGGCCCGTGGTGTGAGCGAGGCGAGGGCCATCACCCGATCTGCTGGGGTCGCGGTCAGGCCCAGGGCTTTGTGGACTTGTACCAGATCGTTAAAAAAGCCCCGACGGTGCTGGCGGCTGTAATCCTGGGCATCGCGCCGTAACCGCTCGATCCCGCCGTAATGTTGTTGGCGGGTGACGGTCATCTGGGTATGACCGTGCATGATGCTGGCTCCGGCCCGGAAAAGGCAATTCCACATAAAAAAGAAATAGCAGGCTTGCTCGTCCTGCTGGCGAACTTGCTCGGCCCAGGCGCGGGCCGTCATCATGTAATCGACCACCTGCTCGGCCTCGAAATGCAACGGATGATACTCGTTGAACATCACCACGCTATGCCAGGTATCGAACTTGGCGATATTCGAGGCCGTCAGCGAGTGCTGTCCCTCAACCCGCCCGAAGATGTCGGGAGCGGTTCCTTCCAGCGGGTTGGCAAAGGGGTCAAATTTGCGTTCCGCTTCGATCTGGTCTTCCAGGGCCGGGCCGTTGAGAGGCTGCGGGCGACGGCTGCGAAGCTCGTTAAAGAGGCTCGTTTCGAGCGTGATGTTGTTGGTAATCTTGATCGGACGCTGCCGTTCGACTGCCTCGACCGAGCCAAAGAACCGTTCGCAATAGGCCCGCATGCTGGGCGGTATCTTGATCTGAGCCGGAGTCGAGTCGTAGCTGAAAATACGGTTGAACAACTGCCGCTCGTCTTTCGTCATTTGACCGACTAATTCTGGTAGCTGGTAAACTTTCTTTGCCAATGCTGTCCTTCTGGTTTTTCCTGTGTCATTTCAACCTAGCATTTGTATGTTTATACCGCTGCCAATTCTGCTTGCAATTGAGCCAATGTTGCACGGTCACTTTCTAAATCAGGATGTCTGATTTGCTCCTCTATTTCGATACACCGTGAAACCCAGCGAACCGCTTCTTCTAACTGGCCCAATTCATAATAAACCATACCCAAATTATAGCTCGTAACAGCTTCTCCTCCTCGATCACTTACAACTTGCCGCATATTTAGAGCTTGCTCATAATATTCTAAGGCTTTGGCTTTTTCGCCCAAATCGGCGTAAACGTCACCAATATTATTAAGGGTAGTAGCTTCCCCGCTTCTATCGCCAAATGCTCGGTACAGTGGTAAAGCTTGTTCGTAATACTCTAACGCTTTGGCTTTTTCGCCCCGATCAGCGTAAACGCTACCAATGTTACTGAGAATACCTGGTTCCCCGCTTTTATCACCTACTATTCGATATAATGGTAAAGCTTGCTCATAATATTCTAACGCTTTTCCAATTGCGCCCAAATCGGCGTAATTCCCGCCAATATTATTGAGAGTAGTTGCTTCCCCCCTTTTATCACCTACTACTCGATATAATGGTAAAGCTTGCTCATAATATTCTAATGCTTTAGTTTTTTCCCCTAAAGCGGAATAGACTGCCCCAAGATTGTTAAGAGTAGTAGCTTCTCCCGTTCGGTCGCCTACTAACCTTGCAAGTGGCAATGTCTGTTGATAATAATCTAATACTTTCTCATTATCTCCTAAATCAGCATAAATTCTACCAAGATTGTTGAGAGTAGCTGCTTCTCCGGCCCGATCCTGAACTGCTCCAAGTAGTACTAAAGCTTGTTCAAAATGGCGCAATGCTTTCTGCTTTTCTCCCAGCGTCGAATAAAACAAGCCAAGCACATTTAAGAAAAGAGCTTCTTGTTGTTGGTCTCGTAACTGACGACTAGCATTCAACCCCATTTCTAACCAGGCAAGTTGTTGTGCTTCTAGTCGTAAAAGAAGATACCGACTGGTATTATTAGCAAAATGCACAGCACGACGTAAAAGGTCATTGTCAACAGTAGATGAAGCGATTTGTTCTACCAGACTATCCCCTACTGCATGAATATGAGGTAAGTAAGGGGTCAATTGATCCCACTCCTCTGGCGGCAACTGGTTAAACTTGAGCGTCAATCCGATAATGTAATCCTCGTAACGATGGCGTATTTCTTCATATTCAGATGAGGATTTTAATAGTGCGTGAGCATAGGATTGTAAGAGAGGGTGTTGGTGATACCAAGTTCCACCTTTTTCAGAGTCTAATTCTAATAATGAAAGCCGACGTAATTGTTTGCAACAGACCCTTACTTTTTCTGTATCTTCTTCCCATAAAGCTGCTAATATTGATTCATCGAAAGATTGGTCGTGAACTAATACCCCTAATGTACGAAAATGATATTGGTCATTCGAGGTCAGCTCATTGTAGCTATTCGATAATACTAATTCGAGTGAATTAACCTCTTCTGTTAGCTTGAAGGTTGCAATAGCTGATCCACTAGGCAGACCAGTTCGATATTGTTCCAGTTGTCTATTTAGTGCTTGTACTGGGTTCGAACTGAGAAGTGCTTGTTTTGCTGCTAAAGTTAAAGCTAGGGGATGTCCCCCCAATTGTTGATTTACATCTTCTAGCAAATGAGGATCAGTTTTAGGAAAATAGGTTAATAGTAAAGCGACTCCTTCAGATATAGAGAGACGATCAAGGGTTAGTTTTTGTGCTTTCAGCCGTGTCGCTACCGTTTGTGATCGAGTAGTAATCAATACAGTAGATTTTGCGGGGGCAGCTTCTATCATCAACCGAGCAGCTTGGATGTCAGCGTCCCCCACATCGTCTAATATAACCAGACTGCGACCGCCTTCACATTCCTCACATTTTTCTACAATCAAATCCTCTAACATGGATCTAACCCGGTGAGCGAGTTGCTCCAGAGATTCCCCTGAAAACGTGAATCCGAAGTCAGCATAGGAGGCCCAATTAGCCAATAGCCTGTACACATTTGGTTCACGACCTAAATCAGCCCACAGTACAGTCCGAAAGATTTTTTCGTCGTAAAAAAGATCGTTAGCAATTTTCCTGGCTAAAGTGGTTTTTCCAACTCCACCCATCCCTTGAATAGCAGTAATAGCAACGGGTTGCCCTGCTTTCACTCGAGCTTTTAATTCAGCTAACTCTCGTTCACGTCCTCCAAAGAAGTCTGGAGGAGGGGGAGGGGTTGGACAGATACGTTGACGGCTCCAATATGCATTAACCGCACTATTGGAGTAATTTATACTGCTTGCACTACTACCAAACACATTTATACCACCGCTATTAACAACACTCCCCTCAGTATAAGAGCCACCACTCGTCTGTGGGCTGTGACGAGCGTATTCAAGTTCCTGACTGAGCCTGGCCCTCTCGGTAGGACTTGTAGCAACGAGAAGTTGGCTCTCGATTTCCGCTATAAAGTTGAGACCTTTATCAATTTCGTTTTCAAGTTGTGCAGAGCTTTCTTCGGACATACAATTAATCCTTAACTAAGAATTTTCAGATTGTTTAGGTGGAAGTCTTCTTTTTCTTTCTCTAGTAATTTTGGCCGCTTCATACCAATAGCTATATTCTTCTGAAGGTTTTAGATTTATGGCCTTCATAAAAGCCGTGAAGCGATTACGGTATTGCTCATAGTTTTGGGAGTTTTCTTTTAGTTTTTCCAATACATAGAAACGTATGAGCGGTGGTAAGCTGTAACGGTCGGCGTTTTCATTTACGAGTGAAAGTGTAACGAGATCGGCTTTAGATTCCTCAAAAGTTGCATCATCTTCACCAAACTCGGCTACTTGCATCAAACCTGAACGGTCGGTTTCTTCTGGGAAGAAAGCCAGAGCGTTTAATAGACGGTATGAAGGACTGCCTTGAATTTCATCGAGAGAAGAGTGAAAGCAAAATTGAGCTAGATCGCTTTTTGTACTTCCTAACTTTGTTAGTATATACTCCAATTTGTAACCCCGCAATCTCATCCACCCGATGCTGAGGATCAAAGCTATAGGCAGACCGCCAGTTCGTTTAAAGAGGGTTCGAGCTTCGTCTTCTGATAATTTAACTTCTTTCTTTTCACATTCTTGCTCTATTAAAGCTAAAGCATCAGTTTCAGGCATCCCAGTTAGTCTGATTGCGACGGCTGTGTCGATACGTTTGCGCGTTGTGACCACAATTTTGACACTGGCAGGTAGGTCATCAAGAAACTCTCTCACTTCTTTATCAATATTTATGGTTTCCCAGTTATCTATAATCAAAAGCGTTCGTTTTAGGCTTTCCAGTGCTTCGATTACAAGGTGTTGTTGGTTGTACAATTCAGCCCGTAAAATATCCTGGCGGTTTATAGTAACAGTTATTTCTCGAAAGATGTCTTCAAGTGTTTCGATGGCCTGTTTTTTACTTACTATCCCCCTTGAGGTAAGAACTGTTTGTTTAGCCGAAATCCAGATAAGGGCCGCGAATCGTTCGCTTTCCTCAATCTGATCGCGCTCAATATCGTTCAAATAGCGGTACGCCACTTCTAACGCTAATGCCGATTTACCAACCCCACCAACCCCGTCTATAGTAGCAATGTAATGTTTGGCGGTAGAAGCTAGAACTTTGCTTTTCAATCTTTCTATTTCTGGTTCTCGTCCTATAAATATTCCATATTCAGGCCGGGGTAGATTATGATAAACTTTAGGTTGGAGTACTATGGCTGGTTGAGTCCCAAAAATAGGAATTTGTATAGCTGGTTGCAAAATCCTGGCTAATTCAGCCTCAAATTTTTCAAGCTGTTCACGAGTATCTTCGATTTCACGATTAAGCCTGCGCCGCTCTCTTGGGCTTTCGGAGTCGAGCAACTGGCTTTCAGACTCGGTTATAAGATCATAAGCCTCTGCAATGAGTTTTTCAAGTTGCTGGCGGCGTTGCTCAGACATATTTTACTCTGCTTTAATAAAATGGTTTGCTAAGGCCCTACCCTTGCGCCTGAAAGTGTTGGGCTTTGGCGTAGATTTTGACGTAGCAAGCGGCGGAAGCCCGCCAGCTATAGTCAGCCATCATATCACGGGTCATTAAATTGTGCCAAACTTCTTGATATTTGTAGGTTTCGAGCGCCCTCACGATTGCACCATAAAGCGAGAGCGAATTATACTCGCCAAAGGTAAAGCCATTACCACCACTGGTGCGCGGGTCGAAATCCTTGACCGTATCAGCCAGTCCGCCAGTCTGCCGCACGACCGGGATCGCCCCGTAGCGCATAGCCATCATCTGGCCCAGGCCACACGGCTCAAAGCGCGAAGGCATCAAAAACAGATCGCTACCCCCGTAAATCTTCTGGGCAATCGGCGAACTGAAGGTCATAAAGTAAGACGATTTATCCGGGTAGCGTTCGGCCATCTGCCGGAAGAGATCGTGGTAAAAATGGTCGCCGGTTCCCATCAAGACGAACTGAACATCCAGTTGCATCAACGGCTCGATGATCTGGGCCAACAAGTCGAAACCCTTCTGGTTCGCCAGGCGGCTAATCATCCCGATCACCGGGACGTTGGGAAGTTGGGGTAAACGGGCTTCACGCTGCAAATCCAACTTGTTTTGCACGCGGCGTTCGAGCGAGTTTTCATCAAAGTTTGCCGCCAAAAAGCGGTCGGTCGTCGGGTTAAACTGGCTCATGTCAATCCCGTTCAGGATACCAAACAGCCGGTCGCTTCGTTCGGTCAGAACTTTATCCATATGTTCGCCGTATTGAGGAGTCAGGATTTCTTTGGCATAGGTCGGGCTAACCGTCGTAATAACATCGGCAGATTTGATGCCCAGGCTCATAAGGCTGACTACGTTTGAAGTGTCGTCTTGGGGCGGGTAGACAAAGCCGTATTCGCCAATCCCGGCGATTTCCAGCACCCGGTAGCCAAAAATACCCTGATAAGCCAGATTGTGGATCGTGTAAACGCTGGCGATATTCTTATAAAAAGGATCGTCGGCATAGAGCGATTTTAGCCAGTTTGGAATAATAGCGGTGTGCCAGTCGTGGCAATGAATAATATCAGGTTGCCAATCAAGCTGAGGTAGCATATCGAGGACGGCCCGGCAAAAGAGGATAAAGCGTTCATCGTCGTCCGGGTAACTGTAAATACCGTCGCGGTTAAAATATTTGTCGTTGTTGACAAAGTAAACCGGCACTCGATTGCCGTTACTACCAATCTCCCCTTCGCTGATGTAGACCCGTTCGCTAGTGCGATTCACCGGGACGATCAGGTTTTGGAGGGCGGCCACCGGCTTGAGATCAAATTTAACCGGGTCGATCCGTCCATAACGGGGTATTGCCAATCGCACATCGTGACCCAGACTTTGCAAAGCCAGTGGCAGCGACCCCACCACTTCCGCTACGTGTCCCACCTTAGCGAAAGGGGCCGCTTCCGCCGCTACTATCAAAATCTTGAGTTGTCGGTTGCCATTCTGGTCTACTGGTTCAACCTCTACATTATTCATCATTATAGTTTGTTTCTAGACTTTCGCTCGTATAGAGCATATTACGGGGTTAAAAAAACCGCTCATCTTTACCACAAAGCCAACCTATTCCCCCGGTGGCGTGAAAGACAACGGTGTCTAGTCTCAAATTTATAATATTCAAGTTTAACTCATTAACTCAACATAGTTAGCAAGCTTTTAACTTTCTTTATTGAAGAGACACTAAATAGAAGTCTATGCCCTACCTAGCAGCTACGCTCAATTAGGATTTATTCTAGCATGAAGCAAGCCTTAACGCAAAGCCGTGTCCAACTAGGGGTGCGTCAATTTCTACACGGGGTTAGTGCGACTGGAAATAAGTTCCCCGGTCCGGTTTGCAAAAAAAGACGCTCACCCTGCCCTTAAGGGTGAGCGTCTTTTTTTGCATATTAGCCAGACTTACCACACCCTAAACCGAGGAGTGATTATATATTAGAAAAATTTTCTAATATATAATTTTAGTGGTTTGGAGCAGGGTTTTCACGGTTGCCCGTTTTTATTGTTTGAACCTGTGCAAAAAATCTGACGCTCACCCTGCCCTCAAGAGTAGCTAGATATTAGGCCCTTAATAGGATAAAATAGATCTGCTGAAAGGGTTGAAAGAGTAGGAGCATAGCTAAAGATGAACTATAACGAACTGGTATCACACGTCCGGCAATTGCCTTCTAATGAAAAGCTGGCGCTTATGGAACTGTTGTCTCATTTGCTCAAAGAGGAACTGGCGACTCATCAAGACACCCAACCGGGGCCTAACACTACAGCCACTGCCGAGGGTGGCCCGCTTGTTATAGAAAGTCAAAAAGATGCGCTGGCCGCCCTCGATCAAGCCTGGCCCCACATCGTTGCCGAATGTCGTGCCACATTAGGTTCCGAACTTTATTATCAGGCGGTAGTCTATCATTGTTTGCGGAGTTATGGGGCAATTCCACTGGGGCAGCTTGGGATGAACGTTAAAATGCGGCTTAGAAATTCGCAACAACTCTTGTCGAAAAAGCCGGACGAACCGCGACCCGAAGGTTCGCGGAGCGGCCTCGACCCTATACCCGATGTAGTCGTTTTTAAGTCGGAAATCAGAGGCGACTGGCGGCGTAGAAACCGCGAGAACAGTCTGCAACAGATGGTGATGGCTATCGAGGTTAAAGCCTCCGAGCGCCATCGCTACCGCCTGACCTATCGGGAGATCGAGGCTGATATTCAAAAGCTGGGTGCGATCCGTGAAGAAATTTCACGCCTTCAACCCAGCCCGGATTTTCTCCCCGTAATCATGTTGATGGATACTGCTCCTGATGTATTGGAGCGTATAAAACCGCAAGAACTCGAAAATATCACCGACTACGCCCACAAATCGAATGTCTACTTTTACTATGCCTCACCTACCGAAACCAGGGTAGTAGTGGTTGATAGCTAATCGCGGTTGGTCTGAGGTAGAAGCGGGTTGTCTTCGCTCAGGCTAGGGCGCAAGCGCTGTCCCCACTGGCTCAGGCCATCCCGAACCGGGGTTAAGGGTGGGGGTGGGAGACCGGGCAAGTCGCGGCGGTTGCCATTACCGTTAGTGCCGGGTTTTACCCCGTTATGCCCGTTGCCGGAAACGAGTAGGGCCGGGACGAGGGGCGCAGTCGTCGCCAGGGTTTCCCATTTGGAGCCGACCAGCAAGGGTTGTTCTGGTCGAGTGGGCCTTTCAGCCTCAGCCAATTGCTTCATCTCGTCCAGAACGTCAAGCGTAAGGGCTGGTTTGATCCGAGGGAGCGGTTTGGGCGAGGGGTAAAGATTGGGCTGACCGGGCCGCAGTTGAGGGCCGATCCGCCGCCGGTTCCAGCCTGGGGTTAGCCGTTTTTGCAATAAATCACTGCGCCGGGCATTCGCTCTGGCAAAACTGACCGTGCGTACTTGCCGCCCAACGAGCCGAAAATAAAGGGCCAGCAATCCGAGCAACCCAAGTCCAACCATCACCAGCGCAAAGCTAGGCCACCACAAATCCTCGAACCAATAATGCACCCGCGCCCAGGTGACAGGAAAAGTCAGGGTTTCGCGCAAACTGGTTTCGACTTTGTCACCGACCACCATAGCATATTTGCCGCGCTGTTCGTCCCGGCTATAGACGGCCAGAAAATAGGTTCCATCTTCGGGCAATTCGTTTACGAGGCTCTGACGTTCCCAGTAGCCCGCTTGAGTCCAGGGTTCGTCCGATTTGTTACGGGGCGCTTTATTCGAGCTATCGGTTTCCGAGACCAACAAACCTGCGTTGGGCGGCAGCGAGAAGGGTAGTAATCTTAACTCGCCGGGGGTAGCTTGGGGCAAACCGGGGCCAAACAAAGCTAAGGCCGGGCGAAAATTGTCCTGCCCGACCAACCGAGCTACGTTCAGCTTGACCTTTAGGAAAGTGCCTTTGGTAGCCCGAAAAGCATAGTAATCGGGCCGACCGCTTTGTAATTCGGATAGAAAAACCCGCTCGGTGGAGGCATTATCAAAGTTGAGGGCCTGGGTTGCGCCGGGCGACCGATGATCCTGGCTAAAGATGACTTGCCCGGCGGATTGCGCCCCGGCCTGAAATAGCACCAGCACGATCCCGGTCAGACAAACGACGATAACACCTTGCAAAAACCTGACTAAAACCACTTATTTTACACCCGCTAAGGCTGCTGTTAAGATTTGATTGGCACGCGGCATGGCATCCCTAAGACCTTCGCCGCCGGCCCGGTGGTCTACCACCACTGCGATAGCAAAAAGCCGGTCGCCCTTGCTGGCCCAGGCGATATACCAGGCGTTGTTAATATTATTACCCAGTTCGGCAGTCCCGGTCTTACCACCGATTATGGCCCCGGTACGAGGCAAGTTGCCGCCGTTTAAGCCTACCCAACCTTCGGTCGCCGAGGAAATCATTATATCACGGACGAGCGAGGCAGTTTCGGGTCGGATCGCTTGGAGCCAGGTTTCGGGCCGGGCTTCTTTAACCACCGCTTTGTCTTTGCTTTTGATCTGCTGCACCAGATAGGGTTTGGGCAACACACCATCGCCCCGGCCTATCGCGGCTGCAATCAGGGCCATATGAAGCGGCGAGGTCAGCAATTGGCCCTGCCCAAAACCAGTCTCGGCCTGAGCGACCCGCCCATTCAGATAATTACTTTGAACCTGGTTCTGGCTGGTTTCGGTTGGTAAATCGAAAGGTAGCTTCTTTTCAAAGCCAAAACGCTCGCTATAGCTTTGCAACCCGGCTTCGCCTAACTGTAACCCCATCTGGGCGAATACGGCGTTGAGCGAGAACATATAGCCCTGGCGGGTCGTCCAGGTCGTATTTTGGTTGGGCCGATTGTTGTCGGCGATCTTATAACTATCGACCACGTAAGAGCCTTTATCTTCCCAGGTCGCCTGCGCGTTAGTCTTACCCGATTCGAGCATTGCGGCCAGTGTGACGGTCTTAAAAATCGAGCCGGGCGTGTAAAGCCCCTGGGTGGGACGTACCAGCAAAGGCGAATTGGGGTCTTTGTTCAAGGCTTCCCATTGGCGTTGGACTTCGGCGTTGTAGTCAACTCGTTTTTGGCGGTCTTCGATAGTCGGGTCGTCTACCAGCACGGTCGGGTCGTAACGTGGGTAGCCGACCATCGCCAGCACTGCCCCGCTCTTAGCATCCAGCAAGACTATCGCGCCCGCCGTTTGACCGAGGGCGGTCTGCGAAAGTTGTTGCAAATTAGGGTCGATGGTCAAATAAAGATCGTTACCGACTTTCGGCTGATTTAACAAATTACGCTGCAAATCTAAAAATGGGTTGCCACTGGTCTTCCCGCTCAAGTAATCGTCGAAAGCCGCTTCCAGGCCGCTCTCCCCAAACCGCAACGGGTTGTAATAGCCCAGCAATTGCTTGATCGGCGAGTTGACATCGTAGGTACGCTTGACCAGCCCCGATTTGGCGACCAATATTCCGGCTATTTCCTTGCCGCTGGCATCGTAAATTCGCCCGCGCTGGTTGGTCAAAGGCTCATCCACCCGGCGCGGGTCTTGCACTACCACCACATTGCCCTGTGGGTCGGTCGCCCTGAACGGCTTTTCGATCTCGTCAGCGATCACGAAAGATTGTCGGATCAGTTGCAAGCTTATCAGAAGAAAGCCCACCACAATTACGCTCGAAACGCGCTGGACATTGTGCCGTAGCCGTTCTTCCGGGGCCAACGTCTTGAGGTTGACAAAGGGTCGCCCTAGCCAAAATAGGCCCAACAAGGCTATCCCTGCCACCAAAAGCGATAGCAGCCAGATTATATCGGTTCGATTTTTGATTTCCGCTTCGGGTCGGTAGAGCAATCCAAAGGCAACTGCCCCGACTGCTACCAACCCCATAAATACCCGACCAGTTTCTCTCATCTTATTATTAAACGCATAACTACCTGCACCAGATTAAGAATTTAACGGCAAATATTAGTTGTTAGATTGCTTTTTGGGTCTGGCTGAACTGCCTTTAGCCTTTTTGCTCTGCCGGGTCAACACTTTTAGCAATTCTTCGCGCTCTTGCTCCGACAAAGCTGCCGCCATCTCTTCGGGCTTGAGACCGGAGAGACGTTCCTCAGGTTTGAGACCGGAGAGGCGTTCCTCGGGCTTGAGACCGGAGAGACGTTCCTCGACTTTGAGACCAGAGAGGCGTTCCTCAGGCTTGAGACCAAAGAGACGTTCCTCGACTTTGAGACCAGAGAGGCGTTCTTCGGCTTTGAGCATAGTGAGAAGTTCGGGCGCATATTTACGAAGCATTCGATTCAAGGCATCCGGCCTGTCTTCAAACTCTTCTAAAACAATATCCCACAATTCCGACAAATCTTGCTCAACCGGCTCAGTAAAGACGCGATCCATTATCTCTTGATATTTTTCATCGGTTAGCATTTTGTACTCCTCTGGCCTCATTTTTTTAACGATGTTTAGCAACCGTTGGTTACGCTCTTTGAATAGGCTGAGTATGAGGCTTCGGTCATGCTCGGTTCGTCTCTATCTATTTCAAGCCGGACTAAGGCAATCCTTATTTGCCACCCCTCGATTGTAACACAAGTCAGAATTGATCTCCACCTACATTTGAATAGTGCGCCGATAGATATCGAGATTGGCGAGAGGGCCTATATGTTTGCAAGGCGGTGGCAGCTTTGG
This sequence comes from Chloroflexia bacterium, assembly GCA_038210655.1. GTDB lineage: Bacteria > Chloroflexota > Chloroflexia > Chloroheliales > Chloroheliaceae > 54-19. The sequence continues at coordinate 6,228 of JBBQWM010000080.1, read as the reverse complement.
TTCGGTACAAGCTAAACAGATTGTACTCAAGCAAGAGATGATGTACAATCTGACGGTCGAGAAGGCTCATACCTTCTTTGTCGGGCAAGATCGCTGGCTAGTCCATAATACTTGTCCTAACCCATTTGATAATCTAGCCCAAACAAGACAGCATTTAGGCTTACCTGCTGCAAGTTCGGAAGGTGACGCTTATACCTTAGCAAGGTTAGATGTTCATGAGAGAAGTTTTTATGGTATCAATGCCTCAGGTATGGAATTTGAAAGACCTGTTGGAGTAAATACTATAAGCCCTAAACACGCAGAAGGTGATGCTTTTGGACAAGCAAATCTAGCAGGAATTAGAAGTGGAGAAGCAACCTTGTATGTAGATAGACTTCCTTGCAGTTATTGCCGCAGTAGTTTTGCTGGTTATGCGAAACAGTTAGATTTAAGCAAATTAACGGTGATAGGTCCTAATGGTTATCGTGGTGAGTACACAATAAACACCGGTAAATATAGAACGTTGCAGAAATGATGTTAATAAGTATTCAGAAATGGGGTGGACCAGGAGGAGACACCCCAGAAAAACTATTTGAGATTCAATTAGCAGAAGAATTAGTAAAACTGATTTACTCTATAACTGCTGATTTTAGTACCACACTGTCTTTTGAAACAGATATCGATAAACTTTATATCAATTCAAATCAAGGCATTTTTACTGTAACAGCTGTAGTGGGTGAGAATGAATTTTACGATCTTATAGGAGACGTAAAATCTATTGGAATGGGTGTTTTTGTCTTAGGAGGTCAAAAAACCGAGCATCCAAAAAAATATTTTGTTACTATTGAGCAAGTAATAAAGGTTAGCGTTGCTTTTTACAAAAGTGGAGAATTACTACTTAACGAAAGCCACTGGGATTATCAAAGCTGATATTACTTAAAACTCATTAAACTTAATGCCTTTGGTTTAAGCCAGCAGGAGAGCGGCAAAGCCTCCAACAATCATCTGTATGCCGGAGAGCAACTCGACCCGACGGGCCTCTATTATGATCGGGCGCGGTATTACAGCCCGGCTCTAGGTCGGTTCATCAGCCGAGATAATGTGGCAGGCAACCCGACCTCGCCCGCCAGCCTCAATCGCCACGCTTACACCGCCAATAATCCAATTAGCCGAGTAGACCCCAGTGGGCGCTTCTTCGAGGAATTGTTCGACGCAGCCCTCTCCTTTGGGGTGGGAGTCGAGATCGTTCTCAATGGCGGTAACACCGATGCGGTAGCGGCCCAGGTGCAGCGTGAGGCCAAAGACAGTCCAACAGTCGCCAAAGCGGTGGGACGTATCGCCGACAAAGGCCAGGCGCGCATTCTCAAGGATGCGGTCAGCACTAGCGCCGAGATGGTAATCCGCTCCACACCAGGGGTAGGGACGCTGGTCGGACTGCACGAAGCCATCGGTGGTCACGATTACTTCACCGGGCAGCAATTGAGCGAGGGTGAACGGCTAGAGAACCTGGGCTTTGCGCTGTTAGCGGTTGCCAACCAACTAAACCGACCACAGCCGGACGATACTATCGTCGCCGCCGGTCGCGAGTAGGTGACTGTCGGGGCCAAAGCTTAACGGCAGGATAAAGCTGAACGGGAGGCTGAGGGAGGTTAGCTGTTTGCGGGTAGCGGCATCCCAGATACGGACGCTATCGCCGCCACCGGTCGCTAAGGTCTTGCCGTCCGGGCTGAACTTGACCGAGGAGACCAGACTGTTATGCCCGGTCAGGGTCGCGATTTGAGTAAAGTTGTCGGTATCCCAGAGAATGACACTATTATCGTTGCTGCCGGTAGCGAGGCTCAACCCATCCAGGCTGAAGGCGACCGCCCTGATATAGCCGCGATGCCCCGAAAGCGTGGCGATTTGGGTGCGGGTCGCGACCTCCCACAGCTTAGCTATGAACTCGCCGCCACCGGTCGCCAACGTCTTACCGTCCGGGCTAAAGGCGACCGCATAGACGCGATCCCGGTCAGCCGTAAACGATGCGATTTGAGCGTGAGTAGCGACATCCCAGAGCTTGACGGTACGGTCGTCGCCGCCGGTCGCCAACGTCTTGCCGTCGGGGCTAAAGGCCACCGCATAGACGTTTCCAAAATGACCATTGAAAGTAGCGGTCTCTTTACGGGTAGCGACATCCCAGAGCTTGACGCTCCCGTTGTCCCCGGCGCTGATAAAGCTCTTACCGTCCGGGCTAAAAAGCAGCGTATTGGTCGTCTCGTTTTGAACAGCCAGAGGCGCGTATACTCTGCGCCGGGCAATATCCCATAACTTGATCGTCTTATCCGAACTGGCGCTGGCAAGGGTAGTGCCGTCCGCGCTAACCGCGACCGCCACAACCGCGCTACTATGACCGCTCAGGGTCGTGATTTGAGTACCAAAAGGAACCGTCGGGGTGGGCGTAACGGTGGGAGGGGCAATGGTCGCCGTCGGTTGAATAACTGCGGCGGTCGTCACTACCAGAGTAGCGGTCGGCAATGCAACGGTCGGCGTAGCAGGAAGGCTGGTCGCAGTTGCGATGACCGCGACAGTCGTGGGGGCGACCGTCGGCGTAGCGACAGCAGCAGTCGTGGCGGTCGGAACAACCACCGCCTGAACGGTCGCGGTTGGGGCCGCTTTTGGTGCAGGCGACCCGGCAGCAATCGCTATAACTATGCCAATTACGATCAAGGCCAGCAATCCGGCAAGACCGGCAAACAAGGGTACTCTCGATTTTTTCGGCGGTATGGCCTCGGCTTCGACCGGAGCGGATGGTGCAGGCGGATTAGGTTGCACCGGAATAGGTGTAACCGGGGTATTAAGGGCTTTTGGGCCGGTCTGTTGTTCCAGGTGGGAGCCAGTCACAGCCGTTACAGTATCTTTAAGCTGTTTAGTCGGCTCGGCAACCTCAACCACTACCGAAGAAAAGTCGGCAGTGTGGGCCGTATCCCGGACAATCGTGTGAAAAGCCCGGTATAATTCGCCCGCCGTCTGGTAACGGGCTTCGGGGTCTTTCGCCAGCGCTTTGTCCATCACTTCTTGTAAGGCCGGGTTCAACTGCCCTTTGCTACGCTCAACTATCGATGGGATCGGCTCAAAAAGGTGGCTGGTCACAACCTGTTCGGTCGGGCCAACAAAAGGCGGTTGCCCGACCAAAATTTGAAAGAGTACGCAACCCAGGGCGTAAATATCGGTCGGTTTGCCCACCATGCCGCGCAACTGCTCCGGCGACATATACGAAAGCGTCCCCAAAATACCGGTCGAATGTTGAGCGCTGTTGGAATTGAGGACTTTTGCCAGCCCAAAGTCGGCCAACACCAGGCGGTCGTCCTCCGATTGCAACAACATATTTTGGGGTTTAATATCGCGGTGAATAATATTACGCCGATGAGCATAATCGATAGCGGCGGCAACCTGCTGTAGGTATTGGTCAGCCTGGATCAAACTTAGTTTTTTCTCTTTGCGAAGTTTGTCGTGGATAGTTCCGCCGTCGATATAGGTCATCACCAGGTAAACTATCTCATCCTCGGTCAGACCATAATCATGCACCGTTAAAATATTGGGATGATTGAGCGAGGCAACCCGTTGGGCTTCTTCCTGAAAGCGCGTCAAAAAGCCTTCTTCCTCGACCAGACTGGAGTTTAAAACTTTAACTGCGACCTGCCGCTTTAACACCTGATCGGTTGCCAGAAAGACCTGGGCAAATCCGCCCACACCGACCCGCTTTTCAAGGTGATAGCGGTTGTTCAAAACGCTATTTTCTGTAATCATCTTAGCCCCAATCCCTTAACATAGACCGAACGGTATAGGTGCTTCGCACGAGAATTTAACATCTAGCAAAAATTTTACTACATCTTATTATAGTTTGTAACTTATTATAGCGTCAATTCCCACCAATTTGCGACGAGGTTACAAAATTATGATCAGATCGGTGCCGACGAGATCAACTTGAGTCGGCTGAAATGCGTACCAGGAGCGCAGCAATCAAAAAGTTCACCAGGATTGAACTGCCTCCATAACTAATAAACGGTAAAGTTAGCCCGGTTAGCGGTATAAGTTTAGTCACTCCGCCTATAATTATAAAACTTTGCAACCCAAGCAAAGCCGCCAACCCAATTGCCAGATATTGATAGAAGCCAGTACTGGCCCTTAGCGCAATGTGAAAGCACCGATAGACCAATAACATGTTTAAGGCGATAATCGCCAGCGTTCCAGCCAGACCCATCTCTTCGCCGATAGCGGCAAAAACATAATCGGTATGCACTTCCGGGATTACGTAGGGCGTACCGTAGCCGATCCCATCGCCCAATATACCGCCATTAGCGAAGGCGTATAGCCCTTGTACAATCTGGTAGGTGCGGCCCTGTCCATCCGGCCAGGGGTTGAGCCAACCTGTGATCCGAACCTGTACATGGTCGAACCGTTGGTAAGCGATATAAGAAGCCAGCCCAAAAGCCAGTAATCCGATTATAACGTACCAACCCCGTCCACTGGCGACGTATAGCATAATTAAAAAGACCCCAAAGAAAAGCTCGGCTGGCCCCAGGTCTTTTTGGTAAACCAGCAGCATGATGCAAATACCCCACATCACCACTAACGGCATCAAATAGGGTAGCGGTGGAAAAGGTAGGCCCAGCACCCGAAAAGGGGCCTGTAGCAAATCGCGTTTGTCGTCCAAGTAGGCCGCTAGAAAGACCACCAGACAGATTTTGAGCAATTCGCCCGGCTGGAAGCTAAAAAGGCCAAAATTGAAAGCCAGCCGCGCTCCATTCACCTCCGGCGCTAAAACGGCAGCGGCAGCAGTCACTACCAGCCCGGCGGTCAAAAAGGTGTACTTATAGCGCTTGAGTACCATTACATTACGCAGCACCAGCACCGTTATCGAAAAGATAACATAGCCTAGCCCGATCCATAGCACCTGCTTGCTGGCGATATTAGCCGTACCGGGCCGCGTTCCGTCTAGCCGTTGGGCCATAACCAGCCCGAAAGCGGTCAGGCTCGATATTATGGGCAAGAGCAGTTGGTCGCTTCGAGGTAAGGCAAAAGTCAGCACCAGATGTGCGCCCACCAGCAACCCGATAAATACAAAAGCCATCCAGAGGTCTTTAGCATCCCAGATCGCTTGTTGACGCGGAACCAATATCACCATCAACATACCGACCACCACCAGCAAAGCCGGTACGATCAAGAGTTGAATCTCGGTCAGGCGTAAATTTTGGAAGCGTGAATTTTTTCGCATGTAATTTTTAATTGGTAAAATGGAAAAACCGGGCAAACGCAATAACGTTGCCCGGTTCGTTTCTTAGCTGTCGCTAACAAATCAGGAAAAAGTCAGAATGAAATAACTTAAGACCGCTCGATTTCCCGGGTCCGGGGACCGTAACAGGAAAGCTGTTTTTAATGACGCTCCCGGCGTTCGATCCGAGGCTCGTCAGCCCGAATGGGTATTTTAACCCGGCTTTCTTCTTCGGCTTTCTTTTGCTGTTCCATAGCTTTAGCAGCGGCAACGGCAGCAGCAACGGCGGCAACGGCGGCAATCAAAATTTCCATTCTTAGAACCTTTCTAAATAATCCCTCTTTTTAGAAAGCTCGCTGCCGGTTAGTGCTAAGGGCAGGAGTACAATTTGCTATTAGGATTATCTCACACCAACATTACAATTCCTATTACGGTTGGCTCTGTGCAGACTTTTGCAAAAGTTTTTTATAATACAACTTTTACATTAGCATGAGATAGTTTAATCCAACTTTGTCAGACATGCAAGACCCAAAATCACTTCGCACCGATTCTTAATAATTCTGTAATATAAGATAGGTATCAGCTATCAAGTGTCAGCCGCTTTTGATGAGGAACCTGGTTGATTTGGGTTATTAACACAGATGAACACGGATTAAAAATGCAGAATAGAGAATGCAGAATGCAGAATAGGAAATGCAGAGGAGTTAAAAATAAGCATGTAGTGTAATTGCAATTGCAATCCGTGTTTATCCGTAAAATCTGTGTTCATCTGTGTATAATGGACCCCTTTGTCAAGACTCGATGTTAGACAAATTAAGGTGATTACTCCTTTCCGAAAGGCACTTTAACATAATCAATTACGAAGACGAATATAAGTGATGTCAAGGCCCTGAACGTGATTTGGCCCTGAAAGTTTCAGTCCCCGTAAAAGATAGGGATAAATTTTATGAGCCGCCCCGTCTCCTGGTCGGGACAAGTTCGGTTTCGGGTAGATGGCC
>JBBQWM010000079.1:0-24553 GCA_038210655.1 Chloroflexia bacterium | reverse complement strand
TTGCAATAGCAATATCCAGACTTGAACAGGATTTTTGAGCAGGTAAGACATGGAGGGCAGGAGGCCGAAGGAAGGATGAAGGATGAAGGATGAAGGATGACGGATGAAGGATGAAGGATGAAGGATGAAGGATGAAGGATGAAGGGGGACATCCATGGGCGGAGCAAGATATTACAATCGAGCTACTCAGTCCTCAGTCCTCAGTCCCCTTTCATCCTTCATCCCTCATCCCTCATCCCTTATTAGACCTGGAGTATATAATTATCCCGGTTGACCATTGCCCTTTCTAACCCTATAATAATAGTACAAATTCTCAGCCAACGGTGTATTCTAATCAAAATTTGCCCTTGCTCCCCAGTTGGTCGAGATAAATTGCTGACGGTCGAGAGTGTGAAGTAATAAAACACAGTAATTACTCAGGCCGGGCGACCACATAGGGTCGCACCCTACAACGGATTTGGGGTAGGGGCGACCCTATGTGGTCGCCCAAAGGGGTAGGCTGAGTAGTAATAAAACACATAGAGAAAACGAGGAGTAGGATGGCGGGTAGGCGAACGAACGGGCCAGAGGTGGAAAGAACGCCGGGCAAAGATATGCGAAATGGCAAAATTATTGGGATCGACCTGGGCGGCACACGGGTACGGGCCGTGATGACAGATGGAACTGGTGCTTTTTTGGCCCGCTGTGGAATGCACACCGAAGCCGATATGGGTCTTGACCATGTGTTAGACCGCATTACCGCCGCAGTTGAGGCCGTCACCCTCGGAGCCGACCATTCGCAACTGGTTGGATTGGGGATCGGCGCACCCGGCCCCCTCAACCCGGTTACGGGAGTAGTCTATTCGCCACCCAATTTGCCGGGCTGGGACAATGTACCGCTCCGTGATATTTTAGAAGCGCGTACCGGGCTACCAGTCTTCTTGGGCAACGATGCGAATCTGGCCGCGCTGGGCGAATACACCTTTGGGGCCGGTAAGGATTATCGCTATCTGGTTTATATTACGGTTAGTACCGGCGTAGGGGGTGGTGTGATCGAGGATGGGCGTATCTTGATGGGGGCCAAAGGCGCGGCGGGGGAAATCGGTCATATGTCAATCGACCTGAACGGGCCACGCTGCAATTGTGGTAATATCGGCTGCCTCGAAATTCTAACCAGTGGAACCGGTATTCGCCGTCGGGCTATCGAAATGCTCGAAGGTGGACGTGCTTCGCTAATGCGCGAACTAGCCGGGGACGATTTGTCCGATATTACGGCTATAACGGTCGCTACCGCCGCCGAACTGGGCGACGAAGCCGCCCGCGAATTGCTTCACCAGACCGGGGTTTATCTGGGGGTGGGTGTTACCAACATTTTGCATCTGTTCAACCCGGAAATTGTCGTTATTGGCGGTGGGGTCTCGACTATCGGGGACGCGATCTTTAGGCCCTTGCTTCAAATAGTCGAGGAGCGGGCCATGCTTGCCTTCCGGGTCGGGGTCCCTATCGTGCCGACCGCACTGGGCGACGATATTGGCCTCTATGGAGCGGCGGCGCTGGTTTTGCAAAATTTCGAGGAAGCCCGTCAGCGTAAGGCCGATCTAAAGCGGATGATCTAAAGCTCGGCATAAAAAACAGATCACATAATTAGCGGGGGTTAGGTAATGCAATCTGAACCGAAAAAGGAATTAGATAAGGCAAAACAGGTGGTACAAAGCGAGCTAAAAGAGGCTGCCCTGGTTCTGCCTGCCTCCAATTGGGGTTATTCTTCCTCCTTGTTCGCTAACCCGTTTTCGATTGGCAGTTATCGGGTCTGGCAGCGCAACCGGGACGCTTTCTTGAGGTTGTGGAAGACCGAGTTGTGGCCTCCCTTTGTCGAAGCGGTTATGACGCTGGTGGCTTTTGGCTTTGGGCTGGGGTTGTACGTGCAGGGGCAGGTGGAGGGCATGAGCTACCTCCAGTTTATTGCGCCCGGAATGGTGATGAGCGCGGTTTTGTTTACGGCTGCCTTCGAGTGTATGTTTGGGACTTATATTCGCATGCAGATCGAAAAGATGTTTGATGCGATGATCGCTACCCCGATCAGCATTGACGAGGTGGTAAGCGCCGAGATTACCTGGGCCGCCACCAGAGCGGGGCTAACCGGTAGCAGCGTCCTGATCGTGCTGTTCGTGCTAGGGTTGCTGCCGTCGTGGTGGGTGCTGCTGGTCATACCGTTGGCGCTGCTGACCGGCTTTATGATCGCCAGTATGTCAATTATCGTGACGGCCCTGGTTCCGAGCATCAACTCCTACAACTATTATATTACGCTGGGCGTGATCCCGATGCAACTGTTTAGCGGCATCTTCTTCCCGGTCTCGCGGCTGCCCGCAAATATCGGCTGGCTGGTCTATATCTCGCCGCTCTATCCGGCGGTGCAGTTGGCGCGTGCGCTTTTCGCTGGAAATATCTCGCTCGAACTGCTCGGCTTTACGGTCTGGTTGTTAGGGCTTTCGCTGGTTTTCTATGTGAGCGCCCTCCGTCTTATGCGCCGCCGTCTGATTAAGTAAAGCGCGGCTAATCCGTTCTCAATTTGATCCAGCCTTTGCTAGAGTGTTTAGTTAGGGACTCAAAAATAATAAAACATTGCGGTAGGGGCAACCCTGTGTGGTTGCCCTCGGAAACCGTGCCGGATGTTCACGGGCAACCACACAGGGTTGCCCCTACATTGGGACGATTATTTTATTTGCTTCCCTTAGTGAGTGGCAATGCCGTCCAAAGTTTGGGCGGGCGCGTGCAGATCAGGTGGGGCTTGCCAGTCCACCCGGTCGAGAAATTCGAGGACGCACCGTTCGTATTCGGGGCCGTAGGTAGCGTACCCGGCCGCGTGACTTACGCCTGGTTGCACCCACAACTCTTTCGGCTCTTTTGCCAGTTTGTACAGAATGTAGCCGTTTTCAACCCTCGTAAGCTTATCTTGTTCGCCGTGAATGATAAAGAGCGGGCGGGGTGCAATCCCAGCTACATAGTCTGCCGGAGAAGCTACTTTGGTCGGGAAGCCGTGATGATCGGCCATAATCCGCCAGGCGTAGCGACTCAGAATGTTAGCAAACCACATCGGCAGTCTATAGAGATTGTTGATCTCGGCGGCAATCGAGCGGTAGAGGTGGGCGTAGGGGCTATCTGCCACCACTGCGCGGATAAAAGGATTTTCGGCGGCAGCCATAATGAGGATCGCCGCCCCCATCGAGATACCAAAGGCCGCAAAACGGTCTTGCCCCCGCCCCAAAAGCCAATCGACTGCCCCGTGTACGTCCAACCGCTCCCAATACCCCATCGAACTGCCCAGATCGCCTTCGCTGCGTCCGTGTCCCCGAAAATCTAGGCTAAAGACATTGTAGCCGGCCCGCTGGAAAAAATAAACATATTCGAGGTCAGGTTCTTTGTTGCCGGTGTGACCGTGACCGATAATGACCGTCACATTTTTGCGGTTGGGATTGCCAACCGAAGCCGGAATATACCAGCCGTGTAGTTTTACGCCGTCGCGGGCCGGAAACCAGACTTCCTCATAAGCCATACCCAGGTCTTGCGGAGTACGATTCCCGATCTGGCGCGGAAAGAGGGCCAACCGATTTAGCGTCGTACGGCGCAATTTCGAGCGCAGCCAGAACAGCCCGCCGCCCAACCCTAACCCGGTGCTTGCTATCAGCCCTTTGGTCAGTCGTCCGGCCCCTTTCGTCCGACCCGGCTCGCCTGTTAATTCCGAATTTCGTTTTCTGCTCATTTATCCCGCTATCCTTATAGCTTAGTAAGTACACAGCCTACCCCATTTGGGCGACCACATAGGGTCGCACCCTACAACCGATGCTGGGTAGGGGCGACCCTATGTGGTCGCCCATAGCCGTCAACATAAGAATAATATACTATTAACAAATTGTGAGCGTAAAGCAATTGAGTTCAAAGGCTTAAATCAGTAAGTTCTGGTAAGAGACTGAAACAATGTAACGGTATTTAGTTTTGAGCCTGTGCTAGTTATACTCATAATTGGCTTATACTATGTTATTTATAAATTGACGGCTATGGGGCGACCCTATGTGGTCGCCCTGCCTGAGTAATTATTAAATTCCAGCTTTTCTCTGCGTTCTCTGCGTCTCTGCGGTGAGTAGTTACAATCTGTTCAGCCCTGACCGCCGGTCGGGGTTAGTTGTTCCTGACGAGAAAAATTGATAACCTCTTCCAGGATTTGTTCCAGATCGACGGTGGGCTGGTAGCCGATAGCCTGGCTGATCTTCGAGATGTCCGGCACGCGACGGCGCATATCTTCAAAGCCTTCCGAATAGGCTTCGTTGTACGGTACATACTGGATGGTTGAGGAACTACCCGTCCGGTCGATCACCATTTGGGCTAACTTTTCGATGCTCAATTCCTGGGGGTTGCCAATATTAAAGACCTGCCCCACCGAGTCGGGATGATCCATCAGGCCGACCAGAGCGCGGACAGCATCGCCAACATAGGTAAAACAGCGAGTTTGTTGTCCGTTGCCAAAGACGGTCAGCGGTTGTCCACTGAGGGCCTGAGTCACAAAACGGGGGATCACCATGCCATAGCGCCCGCTCTGGCGTGGCCCGACCGTGTTGAATAATCGAGCTACCACGACCGGCAGTTTGTGTTCGCGGTGGTAGGCCAGCGAGAGAAATTCGTCCAGCAGCTTGGAGCAAGCGTAACTCCAACGTCCCATCATGCTTGGCCCGATCACAAGGTCGTCGTTTTCGTTAAAAGGGATGCGGGTGCCTTTGCCGTAAACTTCCGAAGTCGAGGTAAATAGCACTTTCTTTTTCTTTTTATTGGCCCACTTCAAGACCAGTTCAGTACCCCGCACGGTATTTTCGATAGTGTAAACCGGCGATTCGACCACCAAAAAGACCCCGACTGCTGCCGCCAGATGATAGACCGAGTCGCTCAGGTCGATCAGTTCCGCCAGGGCCTGTTCGTGCATAATAGTATCAATCGTATAATGAAAGCGCGGGTTGGCTTTGAGGTGGGCGATATTGCTGATCGAGCCGGTCGAGAGGTCGTCGATTACATAAACCTCGTCGCCCCGCGCCAATAAATACTCCGCCAAATGTGACCCGATGAAGCCTGCTCCACCGGTGATAAGTGTTGTAGCCAATCTAAGCTCCTTGTAGAGAATGCAGAAGTCAGAATGCAGAATTCAGAATATTAATTAGTTAATTGCTGCTCCTACAATCGTAAATCGTAAAGGTAAATCGTAAATCGTAAATCGTAAGTAACTATTCAGCCGTGTCACCCTGAGCCGCCGCCCCCAGAGGGGGTGAGGCCACGAAGGGTCTAGATTCTTCGGCGGAGAGCTATCTTTGGAAAAATCCCGGTTATTTCCCGCCTCAGAATGACATGGCCTGAGTAGTTACAATCGTAAATCGTAAATCGGCAATGTTTTCATCCCTCATCCCTCATCCCTCATCCTTTCCCCTTCATCCCTCCGTTGGGTTTTGCCGCGAGTTTCGCGGACACGGCTGAGGAGGCCCGCGCTGAGTATGTAATAGAGTGCGACCACGAAGAACAGCCCGGTGTAGCCCAGGATGCTATCAACGATAAAGCCGCCTACGAAGGCTCCGAAGGCCTGACATCCGGCGGTTGCCAGGTTGCTCAGGCCCATAAAGCGCCCGGCCTCGCGCAGAGGGATCAGGTCGGTCGCGTAGGCCCAGTCCACCGACATAAACGCGCCCCAGGAAGTACCGATAAACGCGCCGAAAAAGATTACTAACCCGATCACCGTCGGGCGGGCAGTATCCAGGTAGTTCTGGCGGGCCTCGAAGCCGTTCAGGGCCAGGGCGCTATCGGTCGCTGAGGCTATCATGAAGTTGGGGATCAGCATGCCCAGGCCGCCGACCAGCCCGATAGCGGTTGCCAGATAGAGCATGCGCTTGCGGCCCGTGCGTTCGGACAACACCGAGAAGGGATAAGCTGCGACCGTCGCCGTAATGATGACCAACCCAAGAATAATACTCAGGGTAAACCCGGCTTGTGACACGATTTGCCCGCTACTGTCGGCGGTTGGGCGGATAAAACTCAGGCCATATTTAGGATTTTGCGGGTTGGCCGGCCCTTCCAAAAAGCTTTTGACAAAGAGCGAAATGGTCGCGGGGGCGGTCAGAAAGATAAAGCGCGAGAACATCAGCATTACAAAATCCGGGTAATGGCTTACCCCTCGGAACATGCTAAGACCGGCCTGGATCGCGCTGACCCGCTCGGTCGGCTGAAAAGGCTTTTCTTTGACAAAGATTACGGTAAGGCTCAGGCTAACCGTAAAGACGATGCCGACCAATAGTAAATCGATTTGGGAGCCTAATAGCTCCCCGAACACCCCTTGCAAGATACCCGGAACGGTCGCCCCCGCCAGCGTCCCGATCAGTTGGGACATCGCCAGGGCTGCCGCCGCTTTGCCCCGTCGATCCTCCGGCACGACATCCGGCATCAGCCCTTGATAAGAGCCTTGCGCGATGTTGTCCGAAAATTGGAGCAGCACGTAGCCCGCCAGCAGTACCCACCAGTTGCCCGCAAGGGCCGTAATAACCAGGGCCACAAAGATTACCAGCGTGCCGCCAATCATATACGGACGACGACGACCCATCCGATGCGTCGAGCGGTCGCTGATCGCCCCTGCCAACGGTTGTACAAACATAGCGATAATCAGCCCGACCCCGGTCATGATGCCCCGTGCCGTCTCGACATTGTTGGCTCCAAAGATGGGGGTTGCCAACGGCTTACTTAGTACCGGCAAGACAACACTCAGAAACCCGCCCCACAAAAAGGAAACCGCAAACCAGTAGATCGCTACCATAAAATAGTTGAGAAAGCCGAAAGGCGGCCCGACTTGGGCCAGTGAGTTACCTTGCGGTTCGTCCTTTGCGTCGGAGCTAATCGAGGTCTGCATAAAAGGGCCTTTCCTGCTGTTTCACCGAAGGCAGGTTCCTTGCTTAACAACGCTATAGGGCTATATTTGACCTGAGTTTAGAGTCAGATTTACAGGTATCAGGTATTAGGTCGGAAACGGCCTGAAACCTAATACCTGATACCTGATACCTAATTTACAAAAGGTCAGCCCCTGGCTTGAGATTATTATAGCTCAGGTTGAATACCGACTGCAAATAAATTGGGTCAAATATTAGATTCTCCCGAAGGGGGTCGCTTTCTTACCGTCCTTTAATCTAATTCTTACCAAACTTTTACCAAAGCTCTCTATTCTTAGACACAGCTAAAGCTGCTTCGTCCAATCCAATCAAATAGGTTGCAAAGCGGGTCGCGCCCGACCAGTGGTAGATTTCCTTTGTCTTGCAAAGCTGGTTTTAGTAAGCAGGCCACCGTCAGACTGGTTTATTAACGCTACCGATTTGCTAATCGAAAGAAAGTGGGAGGTAACTCGGTGTTTGATCCGGTATCCCCGCAAGGGAAGAGCATCTCAGATTTATTTATCATCATTTTGCTGATTGGGGCGGCAGTCTTTCTGCTGGTTTTTGGCCTGGTGGTCTACTCTATCATTCGCTTTCGGCGACGTACCGTTACCGATACCGGCGAACCCCGGCAGATCAGCGGTAATACTAAGCTAGAGCTAACCTGGACTGCCGGAACCGCTCTGGTAATTCTAGGGTTGTTTATCCCTACCCTGCTCGTGATGGAGTCGTCCGACCCAGCAGTCCCAAAGGATGCCCAACCGGACGTGGTGATCGTCGGGCATCAATGGTGGTGGGAGTATCGCTATCCCAAAGCGAATGTAACCACTGCTAACGAAATGTATATGCCAACCGGGACGAAGTTTCTGGCTCGGTTGGAGTCGAGTGATGTCCAGCACGATTTTTGGGTTCCCCAGATAGGCCGCAAAATGGACATGTACCCCGATCACCCCAACCAGTTATATATGCGGGTCGATCAGCCCGGAACCTATCGGGGCAACTGCGCCGAATATTGTGGGACACAACACGCCTGGATGTTGATCCGGGTAAACGCTGTGCCGCAAGCAGAGTTTGATAGCTGGCTTCAGCAGCAGCAAAAGCCGCCCGTCGTCGCCCTCGAACAGGCCGCCCAGGGAGTCAATGCCGCCCCCGCTACCCAGAACCCCCCCACCGGCGACCCGGCTAAGGGTAAGCAAGTCTTTTTGAACAATACCTGTATTAACTGTCACGCTATCAGTGGCACGACGGCGGTCGCTAAGGTTGGCCCCAACCTGACCTATCTGGGTAAGCGTAGTATTTTGGGGGCCGGTATTATCGACAACAATCCGCGCAATCTGGCTGAGTGGATTTTGAACGCTCAGAAGATCAAGCCGGGGGTCTTGATGCCGGCTTACCAGTTGTCGGCGGAAGACTTACGTAATCTTGTCGCATTCTTAGAGGAACAGAAATGAGTGATTTTACCCTGGTTCCCGAACCTACTGCCCCCCTTCCGAAAATAACCGAGCAGGAAGGGTTACTTAGCTGGGTGGCCTCGGTCGATCATAAATTGCTCGGCCTGATGTACATCGGCACTTCGGTTATTTTTCTCTTGCTGACCGGGCTGGAAGCGCTTTTGATGCGTATTCAGCTTTCCAGCGCCCGCAATACCTTTTTGTCGCCGGAGACCTATAACCAGATTTATACTGTTCACGGTACGACCGGGGTCTTTTTGGTGGTAGTGCCGCTGGGATTGGGCTTCGGTATTTATCTGGTTCCGCTCCAGATCGGGGCGCGGGATATGGCTTTCCCCCGTCTGAACGCTCTGGGCTACTGGATGTTTCTTTTTGGTGGGTTGCTGCTTTATTACAGTTTTATCGCCGGGGGCGCACCCAATATGGGTTGGTTCGCCCACGCTCCTCTGACGGCCCACGCTTACAACACCACTCAGGGGGTAGATTATTGGGCCTTCGGACTGTTGATGACCGGGATTGGGACGACTACCGGTGGCCTTAACTTTATCGTTACAATCCTGACGATGCGGGCGACCGGGATGAAGTTGTTACAAGTTCCGGTCTTTACCTGGACGATCCTGGTCAACGGCTTTTTGATTATAGGTACGATGCCGCCGCTAAACGCCGCGCTCGTCATGCTTATCATCGACCGGCAATTTGGCGCTCACTTCTTCAGCCCGGATTCGGGCGGTTCATCTATTCTGTACCAGCACATCTTTTGGGCTTTTGGGCATCCCGAAGTCTATATTATGGTGCTACCGGCTTTTGGGATTATTTCGGAAGTGCTGCCGGTTTTCTCGCGCAAACCGCTTTTTGGCTATATCTTTGTGGCTGGTTCGACCGTTGCGATCTCCTTTCTGAGCTATGCGGTCTACGCCCACCATATGTTCGCGGTCGGGTTGGGCCATTTGTTTGAGGCCCTTTTTGGCCTTTCAAGCGAGTTGATCGCTATTCCGACCGGGGTCAAAATTTTCAACTGGATTTTCACAATGTGGGGTGGCAAGCTACGCTTTACGGTTTCAATGCTCTATGCCATCGCCTTTATAATCCTCTTTACAATTGGCGGGATCACCGGGGTAACTTTTGCGGTGATCCCGACCGATTGGCAAACTACCGACTCCTATTACGTGGTTGCTCATCTACATTATGTCGCTTTTGGCGGAATTTTCTTCGCTATAATGTCGGGGTTCTATTACTGGTTCCCAAAGGCGACCGGGCGCATGCTCTCGGAGCGGTTGGGCAAGTGGAATTTCTGGCTGATTTTTATCGGCTTTAACATAACCTTCTTTATCCAGCATTTCCTGGGTCTGATGGGTATGCCGCGTCGGGTTTATAGCTACCCGGATGTCGCTAATTGGAGCTTGTTCAATCTGATCTCGACGATTGGCGCGTTTATGATGGCCTTTGCGATCTTGCTTTTCCTCATAAACGTCGTTATTTCGCTGACCAGAGGCGAGAGAGCTTCCGATAATCCCTGGGATGCCTGGACGCTGGAATGGGCGACCAGTTCGCCCCCACCTATCGAGAACTTTCATACTATCCCGCCGATCCGCAGTCGTCGCCCGCTCTGGGATTTGGCCCACCCCGAAGACCCCGACTGGAACCGTTCGCACAAAGCCGAAAGGAGCGTGCCACAATAATGGAAAAGAACCGACTGGGCATGCTGTGTTTTATTGCGACCGAAGCGATCTTCTTTGGGATGTTGCTAGTAGCCTACCTTTACTTTCGCTTTAGCAGCAATGGTGGCCCCGGCCCTGGCCCCAAGAATCTGGATGTGGCGACGACCGCCTTTTTTAGCCTGTTTTTGTTTTCGAGCAGTTTTACGATCTGGCAGGCGGAGCGGGCGCTGCATCGTCAGAACCGCAACGGGGTAATTTTGTGGCTGGTCGCAACTGTCGTACTGGGTGTGATCTTCTTGAGTGGGCAGGGCCTGGAATGGAGCAAGCTAATCGCCGAGGACATCACGGTCAGCCGCAACACCTTTGGCAGCACCTTTTTTACGCTGACCGGCTTTCACGGTTTGCACGTTTTAGCCGGGCTGATAATGATCTCGATGTTAGCCGGGTTTGCTATTGCGGGCTGGTTCAAAGGCCCCAAGTCGGTCGCACTGGACGTGATCTCGCTCTATTGGCACTTTGTCGATATAGTCTGGGTAGTCCTACTAACGATAATCTACCTGATACCACTGGTAGCCTGAACTGGTAATGGTAAGGAAGAAAACTTGTGCAAGTTCTCAAACTAAACCAAATCGCGGTCTTTTCCTGGCGGCTACCGCTCCGCTGGTATCGTCGTCTGACCCTGGCAACTGCCGGGTCGATCTGGATACTAATCGTGTTGGGTGGGTTGGTGCGTGTGACCGGGTCGGGGCAGGGCTGCGGTGCTTCCTGGCCGATGTGTCACGGGCAACTCTGGCCTAACTTCGAGTATCACGAATTGATCGAGTGGAACCACCGACTATTTGCGACCCTGGTCGGTCTGTTGATGGTTGTGACGGTCGGTTCGACGCTCTTGTGGTATCGCAAACCGCGCCGGTTGCTGGTGTTCGCGCTGCTATCGGCGGCGACCTATCTGGGACAGGCGGTTTTGGGCGGGATTACGGTGCTGCTCCACCTCGATCACACCTGGGTCGCCGCTCACATGGGCAACTCGATGCTGCTGATGGCTTCGGTAGTGTTGCTGGCGGTTTTCGCCTGGCTAGGGGCGGTCAGGTTGCAGGAGAAAAGCCGCTGGTTACGCTGGCTGGCTTTTGGTACGCTGGTCTGGACTTATCTAGCCCTCTTTACCGGGTCAGCGGTAATCGGAGCGCAGGCTGATCTGGCTTGTCCGGCCTGGCCTCAGTGTGGCGAAAATCAGTTGCTCCCGGCTAACGTTACCGAATGGGTCAACTTTGGACACCGTCTGGCGGTTGGCCTCTCAGATGTGCTGCTTTTAGGGTTAGGAATAGCGATCTGGCGCACCCGACGGCAGGATAAACGACTGATGAATACGACCCATTTCTTGGCCGTGTTATATATCAGTCAGGTCTTTCTGGGCGCATTTACGATCTGGTTGGGCGCACCTGCCGCTCTCAAGGGTTTGCATCTGGCTTTAGCGGCGGCGACCTGGGCCGCGCTGGTGCTGCTGACCACCTTTGTCTGGCTGGGCGCACCGGCAATAAAAACCGAAACTGACGACGAAGATGTGTCTGGAACCGGCGGTCAGGATAACGAGCAGAGCAAACACCGCACGGCGGTCTGGCGCACGGCGGTGCAGGGGCGCTGGCTGCCGGAGACGGTTCGCAACTATATCGGGCTGATGAGGCCGCACGTCATCCCGCTTTTGCTGGTTCCGACTGGCGCGGCTATGTTGATCGCGGCGGTGCAGCACCCGCCCCAGGCTTCTCTGTGGGGTCTGATGGCCTGGACGCTGCTAGGTGGTACGCTGGCGACCGGCGGAGCGCACGCCATCAACCAGTATCTCGACCGCGATATTGATGCCCGGATGCGCCGTACCAAAAAGCGGGCGGTCGTCAGTGGGCGGATTTCGCCGGAGAACGCCCTACGCTTTGGGGTCGCCCTGAGTGTGATCGGGGTGCTTCAACTCTGGCTGACTGTAAATCCATTGGCGGCAGTCCTGGCCTTGAGCGGGAATTTATTCTACGTCTTTGTTTATACCCTCTGGCTCAAGCGCACCACTCCCCAGAATATTGTAATCGGGGGGGCGGCAGGGTCGGTTCCGCCGTTGGTCGGGTGGGCGGCGGTCACAGGCCGGATAGATTTACCGGCCTTGTTATTCTTTGCGATCATCTTTTTCTGGACACCGGCCCACTTTTGGGCTTTGGCTCTGGTGCGCCACGAGGATTACGAGGCGGCGGGCGTACCGATGCTGCCGGTCGTCAAGGGCGAAGCAGTAACCCGGCGTAGTATCTTGCTTTATTCGGCTTTGCTGGTGGGGGCGACCCTGGTTCCCTTTATGGTGCAGGCGCTGGGTTGGCTCTATCTGGCGGCAGCGGTCGGGTTGGGCTGGCTTTTGGTGCGACAGGCGGTCAAGCTTCAACTCAACGCTTCTACCGCTCGCGCCTGGCGCTTGTTCAAATTCTCGAATACCTATCTAGCGGCCCTCTATCTCGTAATGGTAATCGACCGTCTGCTGGCGCTGAATTAAGGGATGAAGGATGAGGGATGAAGGGGTTCCGAGGAGTAGGGATGGGAAACCTATGTTTTATCTTGTTCATCCTGTACATCCCTGTTAATTTTAGATTAGGGGAAGCGTGAGAAATGATTGATCTGTTTGCCACACAACTAAATAGCATCGCTCATCCCTCATCGCTCATCCCTCATCCCTCGTCCTTCATCCTTACCCTCTGGTCGTGGGAGCCTTCGGTACTGATAGGGTGTGCGGCACTGGTGTATGGGTATCTGCTGCTGGTACAGTTTCGGTTTGAGTTAGGCCGGACGCTCCTGTTTGGGTTGGGCATCTTCTTTTTGCTGGTGGCGCTGGTCTCGCCGTTGCACACGCTGGGGGATACTTATCTATTTACGGCTCATATGGTGCAGCACTTATTTTTGCTTCAGGTTGTGCCGCCGCTCTTGCTGTTGGGGTTGCCAGTAAAACCGCTTCGACGGCTTTTGCGCTGGCGGGTCGCTAACTGGGTTGAAAGCGTGTTGGGCTTCCCGGTAGTGGCCTGGTTTTGTGGGATCGGGGTCTTGTGGGCCTGGCATTTGCCCTTTTTGTATGAGGCGACTTTGCATAACCACGCCATCCACATCGTCGAACATCTTAGTTTTTTGGTAGCCGCGACGATTTTCTGGTGGCCGGTTATGTCGCCTTTGCCGGAGCGACGGTTTTCGCACCTTTTTACAATTTTGTATCTGGTAGCGGCGGCGCTTGCCAGCAGTTTGCTAGGGGTGTTACTGACTTTCGCACCCTCGATCCTCTACCCGTCTTACATCAACCCGGTCGATACTTACGGCCTGTTGCCACTTTTGCGCGGCAACTGGGGCTTTAATCCGGCCCTCGACCAACAACTTGGCGGGATCATAATGTGGGTGCTGGGGGGAGTGGCTTATCTGGCTGGTGTTCTGACGGTCTTGGGGCGCTGGTATAGCCAAACCGAACGCGACAATTATAACAAAGAAGTCCAAACTGAGGATGCGGTGAAGGCCGCACCGAGTGGCCGGGGGCCGCTTTTATCCGAGTAAAAGCTGGCTTGAGAACGGAGGAAAAACCTGATGTCTGAAATGCAAAATCCCTCGAACGAAGCCGCCGGGATCGATCCGTCCAAGCAAACCGACCCTGGCATAAATTCGCAGGCCGGGTGGACGACCCCCCGCGACATAGTGCCGCATCCGACCTATTGGCCTAGTGTGATGGCACTTAGCATTTTAGGGCTGGCGCTGGGATTTCTAACCAGCATCCTGATTTCTGTCGTCGGTGTGGTGCTGTTTGTTATCGCCCTGAGTGGCTGGATTGGAGATATTCGGAATGAGCGATCCGAAACCCATTAGCGAACCAAAAGATGTGCTGGATTTGACCGCCGACGTGGAAGCCGGGTATGTCAACCCGCACTACACGCCAATCGAAATTAGCCGTCGCCGGTTTTTGGGGCGGATTTCGGCGGTATTGACGGGGGTCGGGGCGGTAGTGGTGGCTGTCCCGGTTGGAGCCTTTATCGTTGCGCCCCTGTTTAGTAGTGGGCCGGGCGAAGACAAACTCTGGAAAGACGTTGGCCCGATAGACCAGTTCAAAGTAGGGGATACTCAGGCGGTCGCTTTTGATGACCCTTCCCCCCTACCCTGGGCCGGGGTAACGGCGAGAACGGCAGCCTGGTTGCGCCGGGATGACGCTCAAAAATTTACGGCTTTTGCGGTGAACTGTACTCACCTGGGTTGCCCGGTTTCCTGGTTGGCTGGGCCTAGCCTGTTTATGTGTCCCTGTCACGGGGGTGTCTATAATCGCGACGGGACGGTCGCGGCAGGCCCCCCTCCGGCCTCGTTGAACACCTATCAGGTGCGAATACTCAATGGGAAGGTGCAGGTTAAAGCGACCGGTATTCCGATATCGACAGAATGAGGAAAAGCTATGCGCGTCTTTAAACGAATGGGTGGCTGGCTTGAAGATCGTACCGGCTTTTACGCGGCCCTCAAACCGATTTTAGATCACAAAGTCCCCTATACCGATTGGAAAAATGGTTGGTGGTACATTTTTGGTAGTGCCGTGCTGGTCGCTTTTGTCGTCCAGGTTATTACCGGGATCGCGCTTTCTACCTCCTATGTTTCATCGGCAGGTGAGGCTTATGCCAGTTTGAAGTTTATTACCGATGAAGCGGTCTTTGGCAACTTCTTGCGGGCCAGCCATTCCTGGGGCGCATCGGCAATGGTCTTGTTGGTTGGGGCGCACGCCCTCCACGTCTTTATCATCGGGGCCTACAAGTTCCCGCGTGAGATGAACTGGCTCACCGGCGTAATCTTGCTAGGGGCAACATTGGCAATGGCCTTTACCGGGCAGCTACTACGCTGGGATCAAACTGCCTTCTGGTCGGTGATCGTCGGGGCGAATATGGCGGCCCGCACTCCGTTTGTGGGTGAAAGTCTGGCTCGGTTTGTAATGGCCGGTGACACCGTCGGCGGGGCCACCCTTAGTCGGTTCTTTGCCTTTCACGTCTTTTTTATTCCTGGTGTGATCTTCTTGTTTATCGGGGCGCATCTCTATCTGGTGATCCGCAACGGTATTTCGGAGCCGCCCAAAGTCGGTGACGTAGTAGACCCCAAAACCTACCGCCAAAAATATCACGATATGCTCGAAAGAGAGGGGGTTCCGTTCTGGCCCGATGCGCTCTGGCGGGATGCCGTCGCGTCGGTAGGTTTGATCGTGATTATCGTGGTGTTGTCGATAGTGATTGGCCCGCCCGAATTGGGCCGCGAACCCAACCCGACCGTCCTTCAGGCTTACCCGCGCCCGGATTGGTATTTTCTATGGGTTTTCTCGGTGCTGGCTCTTTTGCCGCCCAGATCAGAACCTTTTGTAATTATTGCCGGGCCTTTGCTGGTCGGTGTCATGCTCTTTTTGCTGCCGTTGATCGCTAACAAGGGCGAACGTAGTCCCCTGCGTCGTCCCTGGGCGATGGGCTTTGTGCTGGTGCTGGTCGTGATGATTGCGACGCTCTGGATTGTCGGCGAGCAATCGCCCTGGTCGCCCGCCTTTGGCGCACAACCTTTGAACGCTTCGGTGGTAAATTCGACCAATCCGCAAATCCAGACCGGCGCAAAACTCTTTAACGAAAAAGGTTGCGAGTATTGCCACATGATTGCCGGACAGGGCGGTTTGCGTGGCCCGAACCTGACCAACGTCGGCAACCGACTCAACGAGTCGCAGCTAATTACCCGTATTCTCAATGGCGGCAATAATATGCCCGCCTACGGTAGTACGCTCAAGTCGGACGAGCTAAATGCTCTGGTGGCCTTTTTGAAGTCGCGCACGAAGTAAGGGATGAGGGATGAAGGATGAGGGATGAAGAAATGCAGAAGTCAGAATGCAGAATGCAGAATAAGAAAGCTGCACTTGCAATCGCAAATCGTAAATCCCTTTCATCCCTCATCCCTCATCCTTCATCCCTTTAAAGAGGTGGGGATTCTATGACACTTATAATAGATCGAGAGATTGCCGGTGGTTCTCGGCCTGGGCCTCAACGCGAATATGCGGTTGAGGCGATTGGTTTGAGTAAGAGCTATGGCCCGGTACGGGCGGTCGATGGGGTTGATCTGAGGCTTGAAAAGGGCCAGATTTATGCTTTGCTCGGCCCGAACGGGGCAGGCAAGACTACCACTATAAATATGCTGACGACGCTAGACTTGCCGAGTGGCGGGATTGCGCGGGTCGCCGGCTTTGATGTAGTGATGGAACCGGCCCAGGTTCGCAGGCATATTGGGGTTACTTTTCAGGAGACCGTGATGGATAAGAGCCTGAGCGGGCGGTCTTTGCTGGATGTTCACGGGCGACTCTACAAAATGCCCAAAGCCGAGATCAAGTCTCAGATCGCCGAACTGGTGCGGTTGGTCGAACTGGAAGAGGCGATTGACCGCCCGGTCAAGACTTATTCTGGCGGCATGAAGCGGCGGTTGGAACTGGCACGCGGCCTAATGACCCGGCCTGAAGTCTTATTCTTAGATGAGCCGACCCTCGGTCTTGACCCTCATAACCGCGACCGGATTTGGGTCTATATCGAGCGGCTCAAGCGCGAGCAAGGGCTGACTTTGCTACTGACCACCCACTATATGGACGAAGCCGAAAAGCTGGCTGACCGGGTGGGTATTATCAACGCGGGCCGGATCGTGGTCGAAGGTTCGCCTGCCGAACTGATTGGGGCGCTGGGGGCCGATGTGGTGAGCGTAACCGGGGCGGGCGAGACCGAGCGCTTTGTGGAAGCCTTGCAGGAGCGCGACTGGGTTCTATTTGTAAATGCACATCAAGCCGAGGCTGGGGCTGCCGAA
Organism: Chloroflexia bacterium; assembly: GCA_038210655.1. Classification (GTDB taxonomy): domain Bacteria; phylum Chloroflexota; class Chloroflexia; order Chloroheliales; family Chloroheliaceae; genus 54-19. The sequence continues at coordinate 7,669 of JBBQWM010000079.1, read as the reverse complement.
GGTGAAGAACGAATTGTGCAGGTCGGTTTAAAGATCGAAGCCGGGCGTTCGCTCAAGCCGTTGATAGACTTGGCCGAGCAAAACGACTTTGCGGTCGCCGATATGTCGATCAAGCGACCCAGCCTGAGCGACGTTTTCTTCAAATATACGGGTAGGAGGTTACGCGACTAATGGCAACTGTATTACGAACCAAGCCGCAGGCAACCACCGCCCGCGCCGCTAAATCTTACGCCTGGGATGGCATGCTGGTCGGGATTTATACTCTGTGGCTCAAGCACATGCGTAAGTTCTGGAAAAGCAGTATGGAGATCGGTGGGACACTGGCTACTCCTGTTCTGTGGATGTTGCTTTTTGGACTGTGCATGGAGGGTATGGTAACGAACTTCCGGGAGCTTAAAACGGGGGTTAGCTATCAAACCTTTATCGCCCCCGGTATTATGCTGTTGACCAGCCTGACTGCGGCGGTGCTGGGTGGTGCGACTCTTTTGATCGAGCGGATCAACGGTGTTATCAAAGAATATCTGGTTGCGCCGATCCCTCGGTTGGCAGTGCTGCTCGGTACAATGGCAAGCGGCCTGACCAAAGCCTTATTGCAAGCGGCTATCGTGCTGGTCGCCAGCTTACTGCTTGGCTCGAAGTTGGTCGCAAATCTGCCGGAATTTCTGATTGGAGTGCTGCTGGTAGCGGCCTTTTCGCTTGGTTTTGTCGGGATCGCGGCAGCTTTTGCGTGTCAGGCCAAAAATATGGAAAGCTATCATACCCTGATTATGGTCATGAACTTGCCCGTGCTGTTTTTGTCCAACGCGCTCTACCCGCTCCAGGAAATGCCGACCTCGATCCGCATCTTTGCTTATCTCAACCCGACGACCTATGCCGCCGACGCGATCCGCCATCTGTTCTTCGGGGTAAAAATCGAGATCGGCCTGTGGATCGATGTGCCGGTTTTGCTGGCCTTCATGGTGCTGGGCATCTGGTACGGCTATCGTAGCTTCCAGCGCAAAGTCGCTAACCCGGCGGGGTGAGGGGAAATGCAGAAGTCAGAAGTCAGAATGCAGAAGTCAGAATGCAGAATGCAGAATACAGAATACGGAAGAAGATAAGGCGGTAGTTTGTTGCACGGTGATTGCCCCCTGTAGGAGCGAGCTTCTGCTCGCGATTGAACATCTAGCCGTATCTTCCAATCGCGAGCAGAAGCTCGCTCCTACAGACAATTCTTTAGCCTAATATCTTTGCAATTTGCTGTAGTGCAGGGCTGAACCTGCTCCCTACGACCCGAATTTCTTATTCATTATTCTGCATTCTGACTTCTGCATTCCCCTCACCTTCTTTGTCGGTAGCGCCAGGTCGAGTACAGGAAGATTATTATTAGCAAGGCAAAGACTACTCCAGCCAGGGCCAGGGTAGTTAGTTCGTCCAGGAAGCCCTGGACAAACCCGATGCTGATCGCCAGCACCAAAATTAAAAGCAGGCCCAGACCTAGCGCCAGTCGCCAGCCTAGCCCACTACTTTTGTACAGATGGGCGGTGGTTTCTAGGGGGGCGCTGGGAGTAAGGGGTGAGTTTTCGGTATGAGAGGAAGGGTTAATTGCCGAATGGGTGGCCTGGGTTGGGTTGGAAGAAGAGGCCGGAGGAATGTCAGGCTTTTCCTGTAGTTGATCGGTCTGATTTTTAGCAGGCTTTAACTCCTCTGACATTCCCTATTGTCCTCTCGCCTTGCTCAACCTGAGAAATCTAAACCTGGTTTCCAGACCGGAGCGGTTGTCAGATGCTCACCTATCCTCGCTTACAGCTTTCGGTACTTTGGTCAAAAGATGATCGTTCTCATAGCCACAAGCCAGGCTACGAAGCTAGACGAACCAGTGGGGCGACTGAAAGTAAATTACCGTGTTCTGGTTAAACTTTGGTAAGTATTTGATTAGAAATTCGTAAGAAATTGGACGAAAAGGCCTGTTTACTGGCACGAAAATTGTTATTATGATAGCGGTATACAAATCCTGGCGTTGCTCACGGTTCAGAGCTATTTACTCTAAATCATCAATAATTACTGGAAGGATAATGGCATGAAGCGCATCCTGCTGGTTGATGACGAGCCGCAAATCGCTAACTTTATTCAACGTGGTCTAACCTATAAGGGCTTCGAGGTCACTATTGCAAGTCGCGGCGAACAGGCTTTGGATAGTGTTCGTGATGCTCCGCCTGATCTGGTTCTGCTCGATGTAATGCTGCCCGATTTGAGCGGGTGGGAAGTTTGCCGTCGGTTGCGGGCCGCAGGCGACCGCACTCTCCCAATCCTGATGTTGACCGCCAGGGATAGCCTGCCCGATAAAGTGAGCGGCTTGGATAGCGGGGCCGACGATTACATTACCAAACCCTTTGATTTTGATGAGCTTGTGGCCCGTATTCGGGCCGGACTGAGGCGGGTGGAAGGCCAGAACCGCTCTTACCAAAAGCTCCAAATTGCCAACCTGACCCTTGATACGGTCTCGCGTCAGGTCTGGCGGGCAGGCTTGCCGGTCGAACTAACCGCCCGCGAATATAATTTGCTCGAACTGCTGTTGCAGCACGCTGGGCAAGTCCTGACCAAAGAAGTAATCTTTGAGCGGGTCTGGGGTTACGACAACGAGGCCGGGCTGGAAGTCATCAAAGTCTATATCAATTATCTACGCGCTAAACTCAACTTTGGTCAACAATCCGATCTAATCCAGACGGTACGGGGTGTCGGTTATATTCTCAAACCTTTAACTTAATTTAATGGCTGTTGTACTAGCTATATTGTCTTTCGTCCTACCCAAAATCTAAATTTGTGTAGCTTCCAGGAGTGGCTATGCTAAAGATTACGGCTGATAGACGTTTGAAGTGGGAACCGGCCCGCCTCGGTAAATCCGTGCGCGGAGCGTTCGGAAAAGTGAGTTTGCCTCGTTCGTTGGGCAGTCGGTTGGTACTGGGCAATATTTTAGTCCTGGTGCTGACCCTGACGATTATGGGCGTAATTGTGCATCAACTGGTAACACACCGTCTTTTGACCGAGATGGACGGGCGCTTGCGGATGCGGGCAGCCGAACTAGAAACCGTTACCCGGATTTGGAAGGCGACCGGGCAACCGCTTGACCCGGCTTTCTTTAACCGCCTGGTGCAAGGCGACGCGCTGGATGAGGTCGCCGACCCAATCCACCTGAAGTTGGTTGATCGCCAAACCGGTTTGGCCCTAATCCGTTCGTCCGATTTTCAGCGCGAACGGGTGGTCTTACAACGGCCCGATTTTGAGACTGCTTCGTCGGGTCGGCAACTTTTTAGTACTCAGGAAGATGATAGCGGCTCTCAGGTGCGGGTGCTGATTTTTCCGTTACGGGACGCAACCCAACAAGTGGTATTGGTCGGGCAGCTACATCAGTCGCTCCAATCGGTCGAGCGGGTCGGGGTGATCTTGCTAATAGTGCTGGTGTTGGGTGGTTTGTTCGCCGTAATCCTGGCTTATGGGGCCGGATTATGGCTGACCCGTCGGCAGTTGCACCCCCTCAACGAACTGGCTTCTACCATGCACGATCTGAGCGATCAGGGCTTGCACGTCCGATTGCACCCTCACAAACCGACCGCCGAAATAGAACTGCTGACCGAGGCGTTTAACCAGATGCTAGGGCGCTTGGAGGCCAGTTTCACCCTTCAACGAGCTTTTGTAGCCGACGTTTCGCACGAACTGCGTACTCCACTGACGGCGATCCGGGGTCAGCTTGATGTAATGCTGTTCAACCCGGATTTGCAAGGCGAGCTACGCCAGGACGTGCAGCAGGTCAATGCCGAGTTAGCCCGCCTCTCGCGTTTGGTGGTCAATTTGTTGACCAACGCCAGGGCCGAAGCTGGCATGTCTCCCCAGCTTTATCAGCGTAATATTCAGCCAGTCGAACTGGATATGCTGTTGATCGAGGTGGCCCGGCAGATGCGTTTCTTGAGCCAACATGTTAAACTGGAAATCAGCCAGCTTGAACAGATCAGAGTGCCGGGCGATTCCGACCTGCTCAAGCAACTGCTGTTTAACCTGGTGGATAACGCTGTGACTTATACCCAACCGGGTGGACAGGTCTGTCTGGGTCTGAGCAAGAGCGAACAGGATGAAGCAGGCGATTATGTGGTGCTATACATCACGGATAGCGGGCCAGGGATCGCCCCGACCGAATTGCCCCACATTTTCGAGCGGCATTACCGTGCGCCCCAGGCTAGTAGCCGTAGCAAAGCCGGGGCCGGGCTGGGTTTGTATATCGCAAGGCTGATCGCTCAGGCACACGGTGGCGAAATTAAGGTTCAAAGCGAATTATCGAAGGGAACCAGTTTTATGATCCGGCTGCCGGTCACCAGCGAAACCGTTCAAATCTAACGATTGGGTGTCGAGGATAGGTTCAGGCAATTTAAGCTGGTCTATCCCTGCTAGTTTTGTAGGAGAGTAACTTAAATGCAATATCCCGCCGAGCAGGAGCAGGCCGCTTTTGAAAAAGAGGATAATCGGTTTATCCGCATAGCGGTCATTATATTGGTTTTTCTTTACCCGCTTTTGATCGTGGGCGGGGTAGTACTGGCTATCTTTTTGCTTAGTAACGAGATTGGAACCACTGGCTCAGTCCTTGCTCGGTAAGAGCAAGCTAGGGGTATATCAAAGAAAAGTTAGAATAAATGGTAACGGCGCTGTACGGCGATTTCCTGATGAACATCCTCGTTACTCGCCGCAGTTCCCCCGGCAGCTAATATTCTGCTTTTGATTGCCAGGAGCTTCTTACCAAGTTCTGTCCTGGCCTGATAAGGCTTAACGCTAGGCTCGGTGCTACGATAGGTTTTTGTAGCCATTTCCTGTTCAGGTCGTATTTCTTTCATATATCTAATCTCGCTGTAAGTATTATTTACCCATCCCAGAGTTAAAGTATAGCATAGATATGTAACAATAAAAAGAAAAATTAGCCCGGTTATATTTCGAGCAAGCTAATGGTGATAAGGCCCTCGGCTTGCTGTTCCACTACCCGAAGGCGAGCTTCTTTGTAAAAACGGTTTAGCCGGTCAAGCGTAAAAAAGTGAATGCCACTACTCAGGTGTAAGGAGTCGTTGATAAATCCACCCAACTTTTGCCGGGCGTGCATCTGTACCATAAAGGCGGCCCGACCCCGGCGGGCCAGGTTGCGATGGGTTTCTGCTAGGGCGCGGTCAGTATGGCGGAATTCGTTGAGCGAACCGCCGTTGGCGATCCCGGCAAAGGCTTCGTCGATAAAGGGCATCTGCTCGACATTCGCCCGCACCAGACTCAACCGACCTTCCATATTATCTTGTTTGATAAACTGCCGGGCCTCCTGCACCATTTGCCACGAGTTATCGACCGCCACCACATGTCCTTCGGCACTACCCACATTAAGCTGGCCTTTATCAAAGGCCCGCACAATTGCCCGTCCATACAGCCCCGTCGAGCAGCCCTGATCCAGATAAAAGGCGAGGCCGTTATGGGTAGTTAGTTTTTCAGGTTCCGGGGTTTGGAGCATTCTTATGATCGTTTCCAGTTCTTCTTCGAGCGGCCAGGGTCGTCCACCTAAGAGAGTCAGGGCGCGAGGTCGCCAGAAGCGTTCGTAGCCCCAGGCTACCAGCCGATTATGGTTGGTGAGTTGTCCCGGCCCGATGTCCTTCACCCGCACCGGCAAGAAGTTTACTATACCGTCCTGCACCGGGTAGGAAGCCCCACAACGCGGGCAAACGACCGCGCCACTAATGACAGTTTCGGTTTGGTTGCTTGTAGTAATTTTAGCCCCGTCCGCCAGCCGTAGCCCTTCGCAGCCACAGTAGAGACATTTTAAGATTGCTGGTAATTGCCTGTGCATTTTCTTTCCTTTATAGTTAAAGCCTAAATCAGCCGCTATTATAACCTATTGGGGTTGGGCAAGATGATACCAATTGGTCAAGACTGGAAATACTTTGCATTTTCTTTATACAATCTGGCTCGATCTTATATAAGTTTGCGGTATGATAAGTAGGATGCTTGGAAGCAGAGTAATGGCGAAAAAAGCGGAGACAATCTAAAAATGGAATTAAAGCTTAAATCAGGCAACTTCGATTGGAAATGGAGAGCAGCCCAACAGCGCAGATGGTTAGGGTTGTGGCTGGCGATACTGCTGAGTCTGCCACTGTTTACTTCGGGGTTAGTTTCAACGGCGCTGGCGGCCAGCCTGAGCGCGACCAATTCGCCCCAGGTCGCCGGTGGTATTGTAACCTTTAGTGGAGAAGGCTTTGCCGCCAACGAGCGTCTGGGAGCCTGGGTGACTGGGCCGGACGGTGTAATACGGGGAGTGATATCGGGAACCGCGAACAGCGTTGGACAGGTTACTTACAATCTCGAAACGCTAGGCTTTGTGATCGGACGTTGGACGTTTACTTTACACGGGGTAGTAAGCCAGAACGAGGCTACCGCGCCCTTTGAATTGGTCAGCAGTTTGCCGCCTTCGCCCGGCGGTGGCGGAGGGTCGGCCCCGACCCCGACTCCGACTCCGACCCCACCGCCCGCCGATGCCAAAATAGTCGGTTCGCGGCTCAGTTTTACAATCGAAGGCTTTCAGGCTAACGAGGCGGTCAGTGTCTGGACGACCGACCCGAACGGCAGCACAGCGGCCCGCTCCTCGGTGACTGCCGGGAATACAGGCCGTCTGGATTATAGCCTCGATACCTTCGGCTTTATACTGGGGCGCTGGGCGATAACTTTTCACGGGGTAAAAAGCGGGGTGGAAGTGGTCAAAACTTTTACGCTGGTCAACAGCCTCCCACCCGAACCGGGTAAAGCTGCGCCAACTCCTACGCCAGTCTCGACCGAGATTCCCAAAGGGGGGTTGCAAGTTTCGCCTGATAGTGGTTTTAGCGGGCAGATTTTCCAAATCAGTGGCACTGGCTATACTCCCGGCGAACGTATTAGCATTTGGGAGACCAACCCGTTGGGCTATGCTACGACCCTTTCGACTACTCTGTATAGCGACCGGGACGGCAATGTCGGCTATTCTTACCAGAAATATACCTTTTTGGGGGGTATCTGGTCGGTCACAATTCACGGGATGACTAGCGGGGTGGAAAAGACGGGCTACTTGCGGTTGTTGGTCGATTCGCCCGGTACGACCCCTGCGCCGGATACTTCTGCCAACCTCCAAATCAGCCCGGATCACGGGACAGCCAGCACGGTTATCAACGCGACCGGCACGAACTTCTTGCCAAACGAGTCGTATAGCTTCTGGCTAACTGCCCCGGACGGGACGGTCTACAGCCGAAATCCGGCCACGGTCGGTAGCGATGGCAAGTTCTCGTTTAGCTATTCGATCCCAGCCCAACAGCCCGGTCAGTGGGGCCTAACCGTTAACGGCAACACCAGCAAGCGGCAGGCGGTCGCCTTCTTTAAGTGCGATAACATTTAAGGGTAGCCGGTGCTTAGCATCGAAAAAGGCGGTCTGACGAATTTCCAGTTAGACCGCCTCTTTCTTTTTACGCTTTTTCTACCGGCAGCCTATTTTTGGCGACGGTGTTGCTGCCAGAGGGCCAGCAAATAACCCGGTATGCCAAGAAAGTTCTGGCCCCATTCGGCCAGGACTATATAACGTGGCATTTGTTTGTTTAGTAGCCGCTTGAAGTTATAGGGACCCAGCTGATAGAGCAGGCAGACCAAAGCC
>JBBQWM010000078.1:0-24860 GCA_038210655.1 Chloroflexia bacterium | reverse complement strand
TTAGCGGCGACATTGGGTAAGGCGGTGTGGCGAGAACCGACAATGCCACTAATTAAGGCTGAAAGTACCGTTAAATATTGCATTTGTCGTCCTTGAGCGCCAGGGCAAAGTTGCAAGAGTTGGGCTTTTATGGCACTCTGGCGGCGGTGATTGTCACTCATCGGTAATCCTTTCTATTCTATTTCAACTTAGAACGAAAGTTTACCATAGTGCCTTTCACCACCCCTTTGTAGAATTTATTTTCTGTACGGTAGCAAAGATTGGTTTAATGAAAAATTGGAAGATAGAAGCAAGTATAAAGCAAATTTTATTAAGTCAGCTATCGAAAAAGCTGTTTCTGGAGCTCCAGATCCTATAATTACAGCCTTTTGCAAATCTTACTGGGAAATGGTTCAAGATAGATTGCCAGAAATAAGCATGCGAAATCCAGGTGAGAGAAAGAGTACCTGGTTAACTTTTCCTTTACCGGGAAAACCTGCCGATGTATATTTGCTTCATAAGCTCAGGGAGGGCAAGGTTGATTTGCATTTTAGCAAAATGAGTGGTCGTCTTTCCGAACTAAAAGCTAGATTTGGCGCTTATCTAGTACCAGGCATGCAAATTTATTCGGCAGGTAAATCTGGCACAATTCATTTGTCAGTTCCACCTCTTGCCCCTACTGAGTCGTTTGATGAACAAAAAGAAGCGGCTTATCAAGGTGCTGTAGCGGTACTTCGGATGTTAAGACTATATGAGAGCGGTATAAACAACGCTACAAAATAACTAAAATCGTTCGACGTTGCCTTAAACAAGCTTGCGTGCGAGAGGGGAAGAAAAGACATGCCGGTATCGGTTGGGGTTGACATAGGTGGAACGTTCACGGATTTGCTTTTGCTCGATGAAGAAACCGGGACGATCAGGACGATAAAGGTCTCCTCGACCCCAGCGGATCAGTCGCTTGGGTTGCTCAGTGGGTTGGAGCGGTCGGGACTGCCGATGAGCGAGTTTGGGGTGATCGTTCACGGCACGACCGTCGCAACCAACGCTATTTTGGAACGCAAGGGGGCAGCCTGCGCCCTGATTACTACCAAAGGCTTTCGGGATGTGCTGGAAATGCGGCGGCGCGACCGTCCTCAGACATGGGGATTGCGCGGAACCTTTCAGCCGATTATCCCCCGCGAACACCGCTACGAAGTGGATGAACGTACAATGGCCGATGGTACGCTCTTGAAAGAACTCGACCCGACAGAGATCGAAACCCTGGTACGGCAAATTCTGGCCTCGCCCGACAAGATTGAGGCAGTGGCAGTTTGCTTTATTCATTCTTACGCCAACCCCCACAACGAGCAAATTGCCCGGAGCGTTCTGGAACGGCTCTGGCCCAACCAGAATATTGTGTTATCCAGTGAGGTAATGCCCGAATTGCGCGAGTTCGAGCGCACCAGTACCACCAGCGTCAATGCTTATGTTCAGCCTGTTATCTCGCGATACCTGAACCATCTGGAAGAGAGCTTGCGAGAGCGCGGTTTTGAGCATGATGTGCTGTTGATCCAGTCGAACGGCGGGTTGATGTCGTTAAATGTGGCGACCCGTTTTGCGGTCAATACTGTCTTGAGTGGGCCTGCCGCCGGGGTTATCGCGGCCTCGTATACCGCGCAACAGGCCGGGTTCCCAAACGTCATTACGGCTGATATGGGCGGAACCAGCCTGGACGCTTCGGTGGTAGTCGGTGGACAGCCCAAACTGACGGGGGATACCAAGATCGATTTTGGCGTGCCGATACGTACCCCCATGATCGAGATTTTGACGATTGGGGCGGGCGGCGGCTCGATTGCCTGGATCGATAGTGGTGGCTATTTGCAAATCGGTCCGCAAAGCGCTGGAGCCGACCCTGGCCCGATCTGCTACGGCAAAGGCGGTCAGCAGCCGACCGTGACCGATGCAAATGTCGTGCTGGGTCGGATTAACCCGCGTCGCTCAATTTCGGGCGATAGACTGGATGTAGAGGCGGCGGGTCGGGCGATAGAAGCCCAAATCGGACAAGTGCTGGGCCTGGGCCGTTACGAAGCCGCCGAAGCGATTATCAAAGTTGCCAACCTCAAGATGGCAAACTCGATCCGGTTGATCTCGATTGAGCGTGGTCACGACCCCCGTGAGTTTGCACTGGTTCCGTTCGGTGGGGCGGGGCCGTTGCACGCCGGAGCCTTGATGCGCGAGGTTGGGATCGGCTCAACGGTTGTACCCTACTTTCCGGGTATTACCAGTGCTATCGGCTGCTTGATGGCCGACGCTCGTCACGATTTTACCCGTACCCTGAACAAGCGTTTGTCCGATCTCGATATGAGTGAAGTCAAGGCGATACTGGATGGTTATGTTGCTGAAGGTCACGCGCTGCTCGAAAAAGAGGGTATTCGGGTAGTCCAGATCGACGCGCTGTTTGAGGCCGATATGAGCTACGAAGGCCAGGTACACGCGATCCGTACACCCCTGCCCGCCGATCTTAGCCTGGAGCGGATCAAGGAGCAATTTGAGGCGGCTTACAAACGCGAATATGGGCGGGCGCTGGATAATATCCCGGTGCGGTTGGTTACGCTGCGGGCGGCGGTGATCGGGTTGCGACCCCGGCTTGACTTGCGTCACTTTGTAACGGTTGTGACGACCGGGCTAGAAGAAGCCCGCCACGAAATACGTCCGGTTTATTTCGAGGGCCGCTTTTATGATACGCCCATCTACGACCGCACTCGCTTGCCGCTTGGAGCCAGCTTCAATGGCCCGGCTATTATAGAGCAGGCCGACTCCACCACCGTAGTCGAACCCGATATGCAGGTGCGTGTAGACGAATTTGGGAATATAATAGTCAGGGCTATAAGTTGATTTGAAAAGGTAACTACTCAGCCGTGTCACCCTGAGCCGTAGCCCCCAGAGGGGGTGAGGCCACGAAGGGTCTAGATTCTTCGGCGGAGAGCTATCTTTGGAAAAATCCCGGTTATTTGCTGCCTCAGAATGACATGGCCTGAGTAGTTATAGCAATTAAAGGCTAAGGTGTAGGTTATGAAGACAATTGTAGGGACCGCTACTATACTGCCGGATGGCACGATTACAGTACAGACCGAGACTGTCTTAAATTTGCCACCGGGTGAGCATCGCGTACTTCTGGTAATTGAAGAGCCACCTGCCGTTAAAAAAAGACCGCCCTTAAAATTTAGGGCTTATCAAGTTACGCCTGTTCCGGCAGACTTCACTTTCCGTCGTGAGGATCTATACGATGACGATGCTCGCTAATACAGTTTTTATAGACACTAATATTTTGTTACATGCTAATTTAGCTGACTCACCTTTTCAGCAGGTAGCCCAGGCTCGACTTATCGAGTTAAAAAATCATGGGGCTGAGATTTGGATTAGTCGGCAGATACTCAAAGAATATCTAGCTGTACTGACCCGCCCGGCTTATATGGTAGGTGGTGTGGCTGTCCAAACTCTTATAGACGATCTAAATTACTTTACTTATACTTTTCAAGTTGCAGATGACACTTCATTAGTAGCCCAGCACTTAGTAAAATTATTGAGGCAGATTACTATTACTGGGCGGCAAGTCTATGACGCTAATATCGTCGCTACCATGCAGGCTCACGGTATTACTCAATTGCTTACCCATAATGTGGGAGATTTTGCGCGGTATGCTCATCTGATTACAGTGTTGCCTTTGGTAATAGCTAATCCATAGATCAAGAAGAGCAGGAGTTGGTTATGATAACGATTGAAGGAATTGCCACTATACTGCCGGACGGCACAATTACAGTACAGGCTGAGACTGCCTTAGATTTGCCACCGGGCGAACATCGCATCGTTATGGTGATTGAACAGTCACCCGTTCCTAAAAAAAAGGAACCCTTGAAATTTTCAGCTTATAATCTCGATTTGCTGCCACCTGACTTTACCTTCCGTCGTGAGGATATATATGATGATAGTCGGTAGTGCAGTATTTGTTGACACCAATATTCTTGTTTATGCCAGCTTGCCAGCTTCCCCTTTTTATCAACAAGCTGTAGATAGGTTAGCAGTGTTTGATAATCAGGGTTTCGAGCTTTGGATTAGCCGTCAGATACTTAGAGAGTTTTTGGCAACCTTGACAAGACCGGGTAGTGCGACAACTCCTGTTTCAATTACCTCGCTTGTACGTGACGTTCGTTATTTTGTCTCTCGGTTTAGACTAGCCGAAGATGGCATGAGTTCTACTGAACGGCTGTTAGCCTTGATACAACAAGTCGCAGTCGGAGGCAAGCAAATCCATGACGCTAACATAGTTGCTACCATGCAGGCTCACGGCATTACTCAACTGCTTACCCATAATGTGGGAGATTTTGCGCGGTATGCTCATCTGATTACAGTGTTGCCTTTGGTAATAGCTAATCCATAGATCGAAAAGAGCAGGAGTTGGTTATGATAACGATTGAAGGAATTGCCACTATACTGCCGGACGGCACAATTACAGTACAGGCTGAGACTGCACTAGATTTGCCACCGGGCGAACATCGCATCGTTATGGTGATTGAACAGTCACTTGCCGACGCGCAACTTGTACCAAAGAAAAAATCGATACTAGATGTCCCCGTTATTCATGTGGGTAGCTGGCCTGATAATCTTTCTCTAAGGCGTGAGGACATGTATGGCGATGATGGGCGGTAGTGTAATTTTCTTAATTGCCTTTGGTGGTAGCTAGTCCATAGATCAAGAAGAGGAAGTGTAGAGGGAAAAGGAAAGTATTATGACAATGATCCAGGAGCCGGGCGTGGCCCAGTCGATAGTGGCCCCGCCAATGCTAGACCCAATCACACTGGCCGTAATAAAAAATTCGCTGGAACAAATTACGGACGAAATGGATGTGCTGCTCTACCGGGCTGCTTTCTCGACTATTATTTCTGAGGGCCACGATGCTTGTCACGGGCTGTACGAGCCAGATACGGGCGAGACCATTGTGCAGGGTAAGTTCGGGTTGCCGATCTTTGTGGGCGTGATGCGCTTTGCCGTCAAGTCGGTGATCGACCATTTGCAGACAAGTGGGCGCGAGGCTCGTCCGGGCGATCTTTTTATTTTGAATGACCCGCATCTATCCGGCACGCACATGCAGGATATGAAGCTGGTGCGGCCTTTCTTCTACCAGGGGACGCTTTTTTGCTGGATGGCAGGGACAGCCCACTGGACGGACGTGGGTGGCAACGTACCGGGCGGGTTTAACGCGCAGGCGACCGAGTCGTGGCAAGAGGGGGTGCGCGTGCCACCGGTCAAGCTTTATAGCGCGGGCGAACTGAACCAGGATATTCTCGACTTGCTAATGTGGAACTCACGCACCCCGACCGTCGCTTATGGCGATCTTTCGGCCCAAATCAACGCGCTTGAGACGGGTGAAAAGCGGTTGACCGGGCTGCTCGATAAGTATGGGCCGTCGATAGTCCGGGCGGTCGTGGTCGAACTCAACCGGCGTAGCGACCTGACCATGCGGGCGCATATCGCCAAAATCCCGGATGGTACTTACTCATTTGAGGATTATCTGGATAATGATGGTATTGTGGATCAGCCGATCAAAATAGCGGTAGACCTGACTGTCAAGGGTGACGAGATGTTGCTAGATTTTAGCCGTTCCAGCCCGGTCTGCAAAGGCCCCCTGAATGCGCCTCTGGCGACCAGCGTGGCAAGTTGTTACATCGCCCTCAAGCATGTCTTTACCGATGTAGCGGTCAATAGTGGTTGCTTCCGGCCTATCTCTTTTAATATCCCACCAACGACCTTCTTGAATGCTGGGCCGGGCAAAGCCATGAACGCTTATACCGAGGTTACACCGGTTATTATCGGGGTGATCTGGGGTGCGTTGGGCAAAGCCATCCCAGAACTAATCAATGCTTGCTATTTCCAGACGGTCAACTCGTTTAACCTGGCGGGCAACCGCGACGACGGGCGTTACTATGTCATGTTCACCTATTTCGGGGGTGGTCATGGAGCCAGCCTGGAGTCGGACGGCCTCAATCACGGCTCGAATGCGATCAGTATGGCGACGATTGCCCCAATGGAGATTCTGGAAGCCAACTTCCCGGTCTTGTTCGAGCAGTGGGCCTTGCGCCCGGATAGCGGTGGGGCGGGGCGCAACCGGGGCGGTCTCGGCTCGATCTACAGCGTGCGGGTTTTGGGCGAGGAAGCCAGAGCTTTCTTTCTGGGCGACCGGGGCAAGTTTGCGCCTTTTGGGGTCAGTGGCGGCGGGTCGGCGGCCAAAAACGAACTGGTTTTCAAGCGGGCGGCAGGCGATTACATTCCGCCAATGGTCAGCAAAGCGACCGATGTGCCACTGGTAAAGGGTGACGTTATTGAGCTACGTACCCCCGGCGGGGGCGGTTATGGGCCGCCCCACGAACGGGCGGTCTCCAACGTTTTGCTAGACCTAAAGCGCGGATATATCTCCCCCGAAGTGGCCCGACGTGATTACGGGGTAGCCTTGAACCCGGACGGAACGCTGGATCAGGCCGAAACTGATCGATTGAGAAACATTACATCGCCATAATGGGTATCGGGCGCAGGTGCGCCAATAAAATAAGTAGTTCACCGGGGATAGGCCATTCGATTTAATCCTGTGAATCCGGTCTATCCCTATTAATTTTAGAGGAGTTTGAAGATGACGGCAGTTCTTGAGAAAACTTCATTTCAGCTAGAGCTTGAGGAGTCCCGGCGACCCCAGCATAGCGGGATGCACCCTTTTAGTGCGGCCTGGACAAGTGGCGAGTTGAGCCGAAAGCAACTTGGCGAGTGGGCCAAACAGCACTATTACTACATCGAGACGGTTGGGCAGATGTTTGGCATGCTCTATGTCCGGCTACCCGATGTGGATGCTCGGTTGCATACGCTTGATAACTTGATGGGCGAAGAATTGATGGGCGACCGCCACCCGGACCTGCTTTTGCGCTTTGCCGAAGCCTGCGGCCTATCCCGCCAGGAAGTGCTTAACGCCGACCTGAACGGCGAGATTCTGGCCGGGACGCGGGGCTTGCGGGCCTGGACGCTCGAATTAGGCCAGTTCCGACCGGTCGCCGAATCCGCTGCCGGAATTATGGTCGGGCTGGAAGGGCAACTTCCCGCCATGTATAGCGGCTATGTCGAGGCTATGCATAAGATGGGCTTTACCAAAGATGAGCTAAAGTTCTTTTATGTTCACATCGAAGGCGACGAAGAACACGCTGCCAACGGTCTGGCAATTGCCGAACGCTACGCCAATACGCCTGAACTCAAAGAGCGGGCCAAAGCGGCCGTCCGGGCCTCAACCCAAATGCGCTATAACTACCTGAGCGGCATTTATCGCAAGTTTGTTTTGGGTGAGGAAGTCGTTTAGAAAGGTATGGGATTGGTAGGGGCGACCCTGGTGGTCGCCCGTGAAGACCTGGTACGGTTCCGAGGGCGACCACCAGGGTCGCCCCTACTAGAAGCCCCTGTTACTGTAGCTCGTTGCGGGTGTAACCGAGCAGACGGCGGGCCACGATCAAGCGGTTGATCTGCCCGGTGCCTTCGTAGAGATCATTGATCTTGCCGTCGCGCATCCATTTTTCGACCAGTAGCTTGCAGCTATAGCCGTCGGTGCCGAGCAGTTCGACCGCCTTCTGAGTGACCCAGGTGACGGCTTCACCGGCCTTTACCTTGCACATCGAAGCTTCCATCGAATTGGAGATATCGTTATCCATCTGCCAGGCGGCCCGGACGGTCAGCAGCCAGGCTGCTCTTAGCTGGGCTTCCATTCGCATCACGTCGCGCTCGACCGCTGTAAGCTGCGAATAAGGAGCCTCGTAGCGGATTACAAGACCGTGCTTGGTCAGGTAATCTTTGGCGAAATCGAGCGCGGCCCGCCCGACCCCAATGGCGCTGGCTGCCACTAGCGGACGAGTCGCATCAAAGGTTTTCATAGCTCCGGCAAAGCCCTTGCTGTTCTTAGCATCGGCGCTGGCGACTTCCGGGCTGCCCAGGATGTTATCAAAGGGGATGCGGCAATCGGTGAAAGTGATTGCGGCTGTATCGCTGGCCCGAATACCGTGTTTCTTCTCCAACCGAGCGACCTTCATACCGGGCGTGTTGGCCTCGACTACAAAGGCTTTCATCCCGGCCCGACCCGTACCCGGCGCAACCGTTGCCCAGACCACCAACAGACCGGGCGAGTCCTGGGCCGCCATCAGG
The DNA here is from genome assembly GCA_038210655.1 of Chloroflexia bacterium. Taxonomy (GTDB): domain Bacteria; phylum Chloroflexota; class Chloroflexia; order Chloroheliales; family Chloroheliaceae; genus 54-19. The sequence continues at coordinate 16,676 of JBBQWM010000078.1, read as the reverse complement.
CCGTTGGTAACAAAAATCTTCTCACCATTCATAATCCACTCTTTGCCATCCTCGCTAAGTTTGGCATGAGTACGAATATTGGCAGTATCGCTACCGGCTTGCGGCTCGGTCATACACATCGCGCCCCATTTGGGTTCGCCGCCCTTAAAGCGGGTCAGGAAGCGTTCGCGTTGTTCGGGTGTGCCTGCCGCCTCGATAGCCGCCGCGCCCAAAGCGCCCCCGGCAGTCGAAAGATACAAACCGCAATCGCCATAAGAAAGCATTTCGACCGTGTGCATAAGGGCCACATTTCGCATTTTGGGGCCTTCGTTCTTGTCGTTGTTAGCCTGCAACGGGTCGCCCCCACCCCGTCCACGATACCCGGCGTTGTTGCCACCATCCCACATCAACTTGATGTAGTCCCAGGGCCGGTCGTGTTCGTGTTCGTCATAGTAACGGGCAGCGGGCCGCATCACCTGAAGGGCCACATGCTCCAAAACCTTGAGTTGCTTCTCAAGCTGTTCGGGTCTCTCAAAATCAATCATTTTAATTCTCCTTTAGCCTAGAGCATTGCCGCGCCGGTCATCGAAGCGAAGCCCCGCGCATCCCGCAACAATTGTTCCACCCCGTTCTCCCGGATATAGCCGTGACCGCCGTAAATCTGGACAGTGCGGTCTGACACCATCATGGCCGTCTCGTCGGCATAGCGTGCGCCTAGCACCGCCTCGCGGGTAGCAGGACAGCCCTTATCAATGTTCCAGGCGGCTTCCCAGACCAGCAAACGGGCGGCATCCACTTCCATCTGCATCTCAGCCATCATAAAGGCGATACTCTGGTACTGGGCAATCGCTTTGCCAAAGGCTTGCCGATCTTTCGAGTAGATCACGGCCCGTTCGAGACCGGCCCGCGCTACCCCGACCGCCAATCCACCCACCGTTACCCGTGAGATATTGAGCAATTGGCTAATATCGCTGCCGTTTTCCTCGCCCAGGCGGGCCGTCGCCGGCACGCGGCATTCGTTCAGGCTTAATTCGTAGGTCGGGAGCGCCCGCAAGCCCATAAGCTGTTCGCGTTCGCCGACTTGCAGCCCCGCCGTCCCCTTCTCAACGATAAACGCCTGGGTCTTGCCATCCTCATCGGCGTAAACCAAAATCGCTTCGGCTCCTTCGGCTAAAGGTACGCGCACTTTCGAGCCGTTCAGTACATAGCTGTCTCCGTCGCGGCGGGCAGTCGTCCCCGGATGGGCCGGGTCGAAAGTCCACCCGGACTCGGTCAAAGCGGCAGTCAATACCGGGAATTTATCCTCGGCCAATCTTGGCAACCAGCGTTCCTTTTGAGCCGGGCTGCCAAACTGCAAAACCGGCAGACCAAACTGGGCCGGGGTCAGCAGGTACATTGCCAGCGACAAATCGCCATAGGCCAGTTCTTCGGCAAAAAGGGCCGCGCTACTGGCGGAGTGAGCTTCGCCCAACCCGCCATATTCTTCGGGCAACCAACTGCCCAGCAGCCCTAGCCGCCAGCCTTCCTCGATTAGCGCCATCGGGAACCCGCGTTCCTCGTCGGCCTCGCGTCGGGTGCGCTCGACCCGTTCGCGCACATAGCGCCGAACCGTGTCCATTATCAGTTGTTGATCTTCGGTTGGTGCAAAGGAAATCATCTTTCACTCCTTTGTGTAATATTTTAATAATTCAAGTAAGTATCAGCTATCAAAACTAATTTAGGGCTACCTGATACCTATCTCAGTCCCGGCGTTCCAGCCCTTTAAGAAAAAGGCGGATAAAGCTATCGGCAATTTCGTCCGGCGACAGAGGGCCTTGCGGCTTGTACCAGACAGAGGACCAGTTGTGCATTCCCAAAAAAGCCAGCACGCACATTCGAGCATTCTCGCCGACCCACTGACCTTCTTCCAGTCCCTGGCAAATGATCCGCTCGATTACATCTTCAAAGTGGCGCGACTTTTCGGCCAGGGCGGTATAGCGGTCGGGCGGGAGAGCCTTCATTTCGTGATAAAACACCGTTAAATAGGGTTGATTAGTGGCGATCAACTCGATCAGACGTTTGCTAAGGCTTCTTAATTTTTCTTCGGGCGTGCCGGGCTGTTGTTCGAGCATAAGGCCAAAGTCGATAATCGGCTGGACGTAGCGGTTATGGCACTCCCAGAGCAGGTCTTCCTTACTGCGGATATAATAATATAACGCGCCGCGCCCCAACCCAACCGCTTCGGAAATATCGGTGATGCTGGTAGCATGATAGCCTTTTCGGGCGAAAAGGTTGACCGCCGCGACGATTATATCGTCCATCCGATCAGGGTTATTCTTTGATACAATTTGTTCAGCAGACATAAAGGTGTAGTCGAATCTCCTTCGATTCTTCTGGCGTATTGTGTACTGAACGTTCAGTACACAATAAAGATAACACTACTTTGGAAAGCTGTCAATTCCTAATTCGCTCGTTGCGCCGGTTCAGTCTGTGCTAAAATGGTTTTAGCAAATGGCATTTTATCTAATCGGTTATTTGCGGCCTAAACTGGTTTACAAGCAGAAAGGATAAAATATGTCTCAGGAATATGGAAACCCTTCCAACTGGCCTCCACCGCCAGGGAGCGAACCGCGATTTAGCCCGGCTTATGAGAGCGCATCGGGATATTCTGATCCGTCGCAATCGGAAGCTTATCAGGAGGCCGTCAAACGGGTTGAGGCTAAACTTGCTTTCTATAAGCATCTGGCACTATTTCTGATTATCAATCTTCTTTTGTGGGTGTTTGCCATACGGACGTTGCCCGCTTCTGCTACTGTATTTTATCCGATGTGGGTTACTCTGTTTTGGGGGTTGGGTTTGTTGTGGCATTGGCGAGCGGTCTTTGTTTATACCAGCTTTAGAGTGAGCCAGCACCGCCGCCAGCGAATGATTGAGCGAGAACTGCGTCGGATGAAGTATTAAATCTGAGGCCCCACTTACATACTTCTAGCTTGAGGAAGATTGCTGCGCTAATTCCCAGGCTTGAGGGATAGCTTCGGTTAGCCACCATTCCCAAAATTCTAACCGTTTCTGTACATCAATTTCTAAGCTTGGTAGGAGTGATAAATTATTAGAAAAGGATCGCCAATGACCAGGCTCATTATTATCAATTAGAGAAGAAGCCAGCAATGCTTCAGTTACAAAATCTCCTGCTAATCTCATTTTATTGTCAATAGTGTAATCTTCATATTCTATACTTCGTCCAAATAATATTTGCTCTAAAGAACTACACGATGATTTATACAGACAATATATGTTATAAGTAATATATTTCTCAAATCTACTACTACTATAATGAAATACATCATGAAAGGCTTGAAAAGCAATTTCAGAATTGATCGTATGTTGCAAAACATCTCTAGCCATTTGTATAATATGGTTTGGTGTAATAGCAAGGTCACCCTCAAATTCAGGAACTTTATCAAAATTTGCCTGATTCCACATAGGCAAATTGTGTTCTACCGTCAAAACTGCTAACCATCCAACCGCATAATCAGCAAAAGATAATTTGGTTAATTCAATAGAAGCTTCTTCTGAGGTAGGATAGTTCGGGTCGAGAAGTCTAGAGGAGCCGAAACTCTTGTAAATCTCAAACCGTTCTGAACTGCTAAGATTATAGGAGGGGATACGATGAAGATTTTCTAACCTTTGTTCTATTAAATTCTTAGTTTTCGTGTTTAGCACCGGAAATATCCTTCGTTAACACCTGTAACACAAACTACACGAGAAACTGCTCCTCATACAATACTTCTATTGTACCCTATGGATGTACCTTATAGACAATTTGGTGAGAAAATGTTTTTGACTTTCTCAGCGCCCAACGTACCATAATTTTATCAAGCTATTGCCCAGGCCGGAGACGAGGGTCTGCCCGTCCGGGCTGAACGTGACCCAGGCGGCGGACGACCTGGGCCGTAGCGTGAGCAAGGGCTGCCCGTTGTTGGTCATGTCCCATAGCCGGACGGTTTCGTCTTCGGAGCCACTGGCAAGCACTTTCCCGTCCGGGCTAAAGGCGACCGAGCGGACTTCTTCGCCATGACCCTGCAAATTTAAGATTTGCTTGCCGGTCGCCACCGACCAGACCCGCACCGTCGCGTCCTTTGAGCCACTGGCAACCAGTTTGCTATCCGGGCTGAAGGTGGTCGGCAATACCCAGTTGGTATGTCCGCGCAAAATTGCGCTATTCTTGCCGCTTTCGGCCTCCCACAACCGTACCGTATAATCGAGCGAACCGCTCACCAGCCATTTGCCATCAGGACTCCAGGCTACGCTTTCGACCCAGTTGGTATGACCAGACAACGTTTTCAAGGGTTTGCCGGTCTTGACTTCCCACAAGCGCAAACTGGTATCTTTCGAGCCACTGGCAAGGGTCTGCCCGTCCGGGCTAAAGATGACCGCCGCCACTTCATCGGTGTGTCCGCGCAGAGTCTGTAACTCCTGGCTATCGGATAACCGCCAGAGCTTGATCGTTTTGTCTTTTGAGCCGGTCGCCAAAATCTGCCCGTCCGGGCTGAAAGCGACCGAGCGCACCTCGTCAGTGTGTCCGCGCAAAATCTTTAGTTCGCGTTTGGTTGTCATATCCCAAAGCTTGACTGTTTTATCAGCCGAAGCGGAAGCCAGCAGTTTACCGTCCGGGCTAAGCACTGCCGCCCACAACCCGCCGTTATGTCCACTCAAGGTCGCCAATTCCTGCCCAAAGCTGTAGGTGGGCCTGGGTGTAGCGGTTGAGGCCGGGGTCGCGGTCGGTAGTAGAGGGGTTGCCGTAGCGGTTGCGGTTGGCGGTAGTGCGGTCGCGGTTGGGGCTACGGTAGGAGTAGGGACAGAAGCCTGGGTCGTCGCCGCTAGAATGGTCGTAGAGGGCGGTACGATGGTTGGTTGGGGTAGGACGGTTGGCGCAACGGTCGGCAGGGTAGCAGTATTATCTCCACAACCAACCAGCCCCAATATCAACAGCAGTGTACTCAGAACGCGCCTGCTTCTTCTCAACAAAACAGCCTCCTCTTAAATATGCTTCAGACTATCCAAAAAGCCAATTTAGTAGCAACCACTTTACTTTGGCCTGTTTTTAGCTATAATAACATTACAAGCTACATCTTGCGTGGTTTTCAGTTTCAGTTAGTGTATTACAAAATGCCAAAGTTATTTTGAACCTTCAAGCTTACGGACAGAAAGGAGTTTTCTCCATGTCGCAACAACCTCCGCCGGGCTATGGCCCTCCACCCGGTTCGCAGGGGCAGCCTCCCTATGGACAACCGCCCGGACAACCGCCCAACTATCAGCCCCAGCAGCCATCGCCCAACTATCAACCGCAGCAACCGCCCCCTGGCTACCAGCAACAACCGCCCCCTGGCTATCCACAAGGCGCCTATCCGCCCCAGGCGAGTTATGGCCCGCCCCCGGTTGCGCCCAAAATGGTGGTTCCTACCAGAGTAGTCGAGAACGCCGACGGTTTCGAGCGCACCCTGAGCCTACTGGCTTACATCTGGGTCGCCTTTTACGTCGGGGTCGCCTCGTTGATAGTATTGCGTATACCGGTTTTTCGCAATACGACCGGCGAGTTTTCTTTCAACCTAAATTTCGAGGCTCTGATTATCCTGGCCTTGCCGTTTATTATTTTGGCGGCGGTCAAAAGTGGCGAGTTGGTTCGTTTTCATGCCCGGCAAGCGCTTTATCTAGGGATTGCTTTGATGGTCGCCCGCGTTATACTTCAGTTGCTCTATCTGATCCCATCCGAAGGAGTCCAAGATGTTCTGGTCAGAGGGATTTTGCAGGGGGGAATAGAGGTAGTCTTTGCGGCGGCGGCTCTGTATGCTGGCGTGCGGGCCTTTTACAACCGCGAGAACTATCGGCTCCCACTTATCGGTAGCTTTGTAAAAGAGAGTTAAAGATGAAGGCTAAGGCTGAAGGATGACAGATATGGCAGAGTTAATCAATGGCGGCTAAAATTTCTCAGCCTTCCGCCTTCATTCTTCCCCCCAGCTTAAAAACCCGTCTGAGCCAGGGGCATCCCTGGGTTTATCGCAATCAGTTGGGCGAGGCGGCTAATTCGGTGCTACCGACGGGAAGTTGGGTGCAGGTGCGTTGCGCTAACTTTACGGCTTACGGACGCTGGGATGCTACTGGCCCGATTGCGATCCGCCTTTTCTCCTCTAAAAAAATCCCCGATTATAACTGGCTACGCGACCGGGTCGCGCTGGCCTGGGAAAACCGCGCTCCTTTGCGCGAACGGCCTGCTGCCAGTCGTACCGGGGCTTATCGGCTGATCTTTGGCGAGGGCGACGGCTTGCCTGGAATGGTAGTGGATTTATACGGGTCGTATGCGGTTATCGCGACATATTCGGAGAGCGTTGAGGGCTTAAAGGAGTGGTTGGTGGCTGCTTTGCAGGAGGTGGTCAGCCCGCCGCTCAAGGGTATCTTGCAACGCAACCGCAAACGCAGCGAAGCCGCCGACGATTTAGGGCTGGAACGGGGGGCGGAAACGCCCGGCAAACTGACTGCATTGATAGGTCGGTTGCCGCCCCGCGATTTGATTGTAGAAGAATATGGCCTGAAGTTTCGGGCTAATCTGTTCGAGGGGCAAAAGACTGGCCTTTTTTTAGACCATCGCGAGAACCGCCGCTTTTTGGAAGATTGGGCTGCCGATAGGCGGGTCTTGAATTGTTTCTCCTATACCGGCGCTTTCTCGGTCTATGCGGCACGGGGTGGAGCCAGCCAGGTAGTTAGTTGCGATGTTGCGCCCGCCGCGACTGAAGCGGCTATCGAGAATTTTCGGCTAAATGGTTTCGACCCGACCCAGTATGAGTTTATCTCGGAAGATTGTTTTGAATTGCTAACCCGCTATGGTAAGGAAGGTCGTCGCTTTGATCTGGTGATCCTCGATCCACCCTCATTTGCCCATTCCAAAAAGAATGTTTACAGTGCTTTGCGCGGTTATGCTCGACTAAACCAGTTGGCGCTGGGGTTGGTCGAACCGGGCGGGCTATTGGCTTCGGCCAGTTGTACCAGCTATGTCTCGCCTGATATGTTCCGCGAGATGCTGGCAGGGGCGGCTGCTTCGGTTGGCAAACGTCTTTTGCTGCTCAACGAAGCCGGACAGCCGCTCGACCATCCAGTCCCGGCCCACTTCCTGGAAGGCCGCTATCTTAAATTTACGCTAGGCCGAGTACAGTCGGCTTCCTGAAAACTACCTGTAATCTACCCCTGAACTTAATTCGCTTTTAACAAAACATTATCAAGTTATTAATATACTCTTGGTATACTATATGTAGCAAGCCAAGCTCAATTTTGGTTGAACAATGCAGTTTCCCCAATAGCTTAACCGAAGCCGCTTAGAGCCTGTTTCATAATTTTCAAGTATGAGCCTAGAGGCGGTCTGAGACAACCTACTTTTGAGGCTAGGTTTATAGTTATGAAACAGGCTCTTAGTACAATAGGCTGCTCAATTTATTATTGTGCCTATTATATTAGAGACGTTATAGCAAATGTTATTATATGATCTTACAGAGAAGCCCGCTACAATTCCGACCGAGAGTCTTGAGGCCACCGTGCTGACCTTCCCCGAACTGCGGGATGCGCTGGCGTTTGGAAGTTTGGAAGAAGGCACTTTTTGCGCTTTATGGCGTAAAGCGGCGGCCCTGGCTTACCAGCGGGGCAATTTGATTGCGCTGCGCCTGTTAGTAGCGCTGCTCGTCAAGGCTCCGGCCCGTTCGACCAATCGAGGGCAGTTACTTTACCATCAATATAGCGGTGTGCTGATGCTGTTTGAAGGAGCTTTTGATAAAGCGGCTTATCATTTTGGCCTTCAGTACGAGCTTGCCCAGTTATTAAACGATCCAACCGAAGTAGTCCTAGCCTTGTTTAACTTGAGCCGGGTTGGATTTTATGAGCTTAAGCTAAACCAGGTAGAAGACTGGTTGCAAAAGGCGGAGCGACTGGCTGAAATCAGCCGCAACCCGGAATTGATCGTTAAAACGCTTAATCGACAAGCCGAATTAGCTTCGTACCGTCACCTGACCGATCAGAGTATTACGCTGGCTTCGCGGGCCTTGAGGCTGGCCCGGTCTGAGCGGTTGCCCTTGGAAGAGGCTTATGCGCTCAATTGGTTGGGTCTTAATTACATCTACCGACGCGAATGGGATAAGGCCGAAGCCGCTTTGCAGGAGGCATTGAACTTGCGCCAAAAGGCCCGTGATGTTTTGGGTCGGGCCTGGACGCTGGCTAATTTGAGCCGCCTTTATCTTAAACAGGGTGCGGTTGTAATGGCCGAGAGCGCGATTGAGGGTAGTCTGGTTATTTTGCAACAGTTGAAAAACCGGCCCGGTCTGGCCCAGGCTTTGTACCACAAGGCTTTGATTTTCTTCCGTTCCGATCAAACTGCCGCCGCCTTGCCCTGGGCGATGGAGGCAGTTGAGATTCGGTTGGAAATGGGTGAGCCGACCCGGTTGGCGGAGGCTTTTAGTTTGTTGGGTCAGGTTTACGACCGATTGGGTCAGACCGGTTATGCTACGCTTTGCCATTTGCGGGTGCTGGAATTGCAGCGTCCCGACGATTATATCCCGCAGTGGATTGAACTATTGACCGAGGCAAGCAATTATCTGTTACATCGCCAACCCGACGAGGCTGAAAAAGGTCCCTCCCCCTATTGGCCGCAAGCTCTGGCAGGCTACCGCAACGCGATCAAAATTATCGAGCAGAATGGTGAATTATATTATCTTGCGCCTACATTGGGCCGGATGGCCCGCGCTTTGCTCAAGATTGAGGGTATGGAAGGCTTGCGGGAGGCGGAACGTTGTTACCGGCTTCAGCTTAATTTGCTGGGCGACATCGAGTCGCCTTTTTTTGAGCCTTCCGATGCGATTGCTCAACGGGCCGAAGCGCTCAATGGGATTTTGATTTGCAGTTCGCTTCTCCGCCGCCACTCGGCTTGAGGTCGGCTAAATTTACCCCTGTTTTTATCGTGCAAAAGTGTTAGCTTTGGTTTTGCTTCAACCAGTTTGTCAGATCAGAAACGGTGGTAAAGCTAAAGATAGCTTCCGTTAGATGGTCTAGCTCAGCTTCCGATAGATTTTGTAGATGAGTCTCTAATTCAGGTTCTAATTGTCCCACTCGAATAGTAAGTAATTTTAGCAGAATTTCGTGCTTACCTTGCCTGATACCATCTTTCATCCAACTGGTTACGATTTGCATAATCGCCTGCCTTTCCTGTGAAGGACTAATCTGATTAAGATCAGCTTGAAAAGATTGTTGTTCTACCTCATTTAGCGTCAGGTAGGTATCCACAAAACCTGAAATTAATTGCATTCTGGCTGGGTCTAGCCCTAAACCAACCAGCATCCGCAAACATTCTAATTTTACCCTGACTCGGTCTTCAGGTGCTACCTTCATTTTTGTCATCAAAGCGCTGGCGACCGGGTTCGGTCTTTGCACGAAATCGTACCAGTTCAATTGGTTAAGCTGGATCACTTCGTAATTGAAGTCTAACACTATTTTGTCGGACAAAGCAATTCTATAACTACTTGCTTCTAGGCGTAGAGGTTCGTTATAAGAAAATAAAACTATTGGGTAAACTGGCTTATCATGTTTTTCCAGAAGTCGTGCGAAGTAGCGAAACATACGTTTATTAAAATCAGCTTCAGAAGAAGATTGGTTTTCTAGATGAATGAGGAAATAAGAGTCCTGGTCTTTAAACTGAGCTTGCATAAGAATATCAGTCTCATATTTCTTGCCAGCCGTTACATCAGTGAAAACTTCCTTGTCGAGGGAAACCAACGAGTCAGGGTTGAGATAGGCTGCTACGCTGGGTAGGAAAAGTTCAATAAATTCTACAAAGAAAGTAGTCAGTAGCTCTTTAAAAAGACGGTCATGGTCGGTCATTTCTTCTTCCTAGCTTAAGATTAATGGTTACATTGCATAATTATATTGTAACTCAAAACGCCTAAAAAAGCTCTGAATGAAAAATAAGGTCTAGCCTCAGAATAACCGAAACTTTAAGGTCAGTTCAAGTATATCAGTAGCCTGGACGTAGATGAGCAAGGCAATCTATATGTAGCCGATAAATTGAACCAGAATATCCAGAAATTTGATAAGCAATTTAATCTGGTAGCAAAATGGAGTAGCTCGGATAAGCAGTTTGGTATTCCAGATCGGCTAAAAGTCGATCAGCAGGGCAATTTATATTAGTGCTGGCTGCGGTGTAGGGAAATTTCGGATTCGGTAAGTACTTGGTGTTTAGACTAATTTAAGGGCTGCTCATAACTGTGTTGAGTTCAATTTTTGTAGAAAAGACCCTTGTTGGCATTTATGAGCAGGTTAGGGTGGCTATAAACTGGCTAAATCTGCTAATATAGGGTAGTTGCAATAATATTTGAACTCGAATTGCTTTCTAATTTAGTCTAAACGTCAATTTAAGCTAACTATGCGATAATAGGAGTTGGAGAAACTTAAAACTGAGATGGCAAAGATCGTTTTGAGTTGGAGGGTTGCATGTTTGAAAAGACCTATCCTAATGTAAGCCGGTGGATTAAAGAACATGGCTGGATCGAGATCGGGCAGCAGGATGACTTCGAGAGTGACGGTTTTACGGTTCGGGCGATAGATGGAGGCGGATTGGTCTGGGATGCCGGGGATGCTGCGATTAAGTACCGCTCTAACTTAGACCAAGCCTTTCAAGTATTGGAGGCAGGCTTGGCGGAATGGTTCAAAGAGGAACTTGGAGCTAACGATTCGTAATCGCTTACACTCAGAAATCCTCTTTTGTAGTCAAAGTGCTGGCGACCTGACCTATCTGCTTATGTTATAATCCCTCTCATGTATTGTGAAAAGGTGAGCTTAAAAGATTTTAGGAACTATCGGCGGCTCGAATTAGGTTTGGCACCGGGGCTGACGGTCTTCCAGGGCGAGAACGCGGCAGGTAAGACGACCTTACTGGAAAGCCTTTATTTGCTGGCGACGACCAAATCGCCTCGCGCCGGAGCCGATCAGGAGTTGGTCAATTTTGAGGCCGAGGCTGAATTTGGTGCGCCCGCTTTCGCCCGGTTGGTGGCCCAGGTCGAGCGGGCAGACGGACGGGTTGAGGCCGAAATTTTGGTGATACGCGATGACGGCACTGGTGCGACGGCAGGTAACGCCCGTAAGCGGGTCAAGGTCAACGGCTCGGCAGCCAGAGCCGCCGATTTGATCGGCAAGATCAATGTAGTCCTCTTTTCACCCGAAGACCTCGATTTGGTAATTGGAGCGCCGACCTTGCGCCGCCGCTATCTGGATGTAACCCTCTCGCAAATCGATCATCGCTATTTGCGGCAGTGGCAGGAATACGCCAAAATCGCAGCCCAGCGTAACAGCTTTTTACGCAATTTGCGCGAACGCCGCCGGGATAATCGCGGACGACGACCGGGCGGTAGCGAACCGGGCCGCGAGGAACTAACGATTTGGAACGAAGCACTGGTCAAGAGCGGAAGCTATATTATCAAGCGGCGGCGTGAGGCTTTGCTGGCCCTCAACGGGCGGGCCGCCACTTTGCATGCTCACCTGACCGGGCTGGTTTCGAGCCTTTTACAAGACCCATCGGGCGGCTTTGAATTGGTCTACCAGCCGAGCTTTGATTTGCAAGGGGCGGAGGACGAGGCGGCGATAGCGACCCACTTTGAAGCCCAACTCGCCCAGGTTCGGCAGCAAGAACTGGCGCGGGGGGTCTCGCTGGCCGGGCCGCACCGGGATGATTTTAGCTTTCGGGTCGGTGGTTCCAGCCTGGGAGTTTACGGTTCGCGGGGGCAGCAACGTACCGCCGTCCTCGCTCTCAAGTTGGCTGAGGTGGGTTGGATGGAAGCCCAGACTGGCGACCGCCCGATCTTGCTCTTGGACGATATTCTATCGGAACTGGATGTCAACCGTCGTCAGTATGTGCTGGACACGGTTCAGGCCAGAGCCGAGCAGGTCCTTATCACCACGACCGATCTGGAGCTTTTTGGCGACCGGCAAGCTCTGCGGGATGTAGCGACCGTCTATCAGGTCGAAGGTGGTAAAGTTACCCGGCAATAGGGGGCCTTATCAAGCCAGCTTGTAAAGTTGTACCGCCGCTTGCCGACCTTTGACCTGAACTGGCTCTAGCGGCACAACCTCGCCGGGGGAATGCTGCCCGATCCGTTCCCAAACCTCCTCCGAAATCAAAAGCTGCGAACTAAACTGCTTATTTAACTGTTCGATCCGCGAGGCCAGATTTACCGTATCGCCAATAATCGTATATTCTTTGCGGAGGGCCGAGCCGACGTTGCCGGTAATCGCCTCACCTGCGTGCAGACCGATTCCGATGCGGGTCGGCGCAATCTGCCCGGTAGCGCAAAGCTTTTCGACCTGCTCGATCATTTCGAGCGAGGAAGTGACCGCGTTTTGGCAGTCCTGCCCATCCGAGAGCGGCGCACCAAAGACCGCCATAAAACCGTCTCCCAAAAATTTGTTGATAATCCCATGATGGCGGTTTATGCTGTCGATCATCGCCTCGAAAAGAGTGTTCAGGTAGTTGACTACCTCGGTCGGGCTTTTATCTTCGGAAAAGCTGGTAAAGTTTCGGATGTCCAAAAACATCACACAGACATAGCGCATCTCACTATCCACCCCATTTTTTTGGTCGAGCAATCGGTTAACGACGGCAGGCGAGACGTGTTGCCCGAAAACGTGGATGATCTCGTTGCGTTCTTGCAGCGAACGAAGCGCATTGATAAACCGCTTGCGAATTTCACTCGAGACCAGCCCGGCGATAATTCCAGCCAGCAAAAAAATAAGACTCTTAATAAGTTGGGCGGGTAGGGAGGTGGACATAGTAGTGGCACTAAAGGGTTCTAACTGGTCGAAGTTGTATAACACCAGTCCCAGGTATTCGATAGCGGCGACCGCCCCAGTAAAAAAGCACAGCTTGAAATCAAGATGCAGGGTTGCCAGCACGATAAAAAAGAGATAGGTAAAAGAAGCTGGGTTGGTCAAAGCTTGCAAGGGACTGACAAAAGTGGCGAGTATACCCACTAGCAAGGTCGGTAAACTGGTTTCAAACAGGGCGTTGCCATAGCGAGTGATAAACGGCGGTGTACGGTCGATTTTGATAAAATAACCAAACACATAACGGGCCAGCAGTTCGTAACCGATAGCCAGGGCCAGCAACAAAAAAAACCAAATCTGGTATTGCCGACCAACTTCAAGTTGGCTACCAAACAGCCAGCCAAGAACCAGCGCCGAACTTAAAACACCTGTCAGCAAGATTGCCAGAATTGTGACTCGCTTACGTTCGGTAATCAGTACTTCGCGCATAAAATCGCGCTCGAAATTGCTAAGGGCCGGGTGAGATATTTTTTCGAGGATGTTTATCATTATTGCCCCCTGGTTCAGTTAGATTATCAACAAAAGCTACAAATTTGGTTAAACCGAGTAAAATTTGAATTAGGCTTACTCAGGCGGATCGACCTGAGTTGGGACGGGTTGGGATTTCCAGAGTTGCCATAAGCTCAGGCCGAAAAGCGCTAAAACCGCCAAAAACCGATAGCTACTGCCCAGGCGGGCCAGCCCGACCTCCTCATCGCCAAAGAAATCGTAACGGCCTCCGTAAGCCAGCACCGCGTAGGCCAGGCCAAACCCGAAAAGCTGCCAGCGTGGTTGGTTGCCTTCCGAGGGACGGTTTAGGGCTTGCGCTAAAATTAAGACCCCGATCAGACAGAGTACCATATAAGACATCCAGGCAAAAGGTGGAATTAGCACGCTGAGCCAAATTAGCGTCCCCACCCGGAGCAACTGATCGCTGTTTGGGCCGCGCCGCCGCCAGACGATCCAACCAGTCAGCAGGGTCAAACCTAATGCGCTGCTATACCCAGCCCAGGCCACCCAGCCCGGTAGGTCGCCTTTAAAGTCGCCTGTCACTTGGGCGACCGATAAGCGGCTCCAAAAGCCCCATAAAGATTGGTTGGTAATATCCAGGGGCGGACGCGGGTTTTCAAAGGCAACCCGGCTGATATAGCGCCCGATCTGGTCAAAACCAACCGTTATACCGGTCAAGGCCAGTAACCCGGTCAGGCCGAGCAGCAATCCGCCCCAGGCTCGCCAGCGTTTGGCCCGCTCACTTTCGGTGGCGAAGCTGAAAGCCGCCAGCAATGGGTAAAACCATAAGCCGACCGGCAAAGCCAACGCCACCCCCGCCACCCCAGCCCGGCCCTTTTTAAGCCAGAGCGCCATCAGGCTCAGGCCCAGCAGCCCAAAAATATTCCACTGCCCATAACCCAAACTCTCGGAAATCTGGCCCCAGTTAAGAGCCAAAAACCAGACTGCCGGGGTCATCCGCACGCCGTGGCGTTCGCCTCCAAATACCCGCCCCAAAATTAATAAGCAGGGAACTAATAGCAACTCGCTAACGATGCGCCAGACGAACAAGGCCCCGGTAGTGTCTGGCCCAAACAGGCGGGCCAGCGGCCAGAGTGTAATACTAAAAGTGGGGGGTAGAGAGGCGGCCTGAGTTGGCAAGTCATACAGCAGCCCACCCTGTTCGTGGTTGAGTAGACCTAAGTAGTAATACTTAAAATCGGTTCCCCGATGTAAATTAAGCTGGAAAATCGTAAAGTGGTTGTAGGCAAAAGAAACTAAGGCCGCTATCAACATCCCGCGTTCAAAGGCCCGCTCGAACAGGCCGGGGTGGGTCAGTTTGCTGCTGATGTAAATACCCCCGGCGTAAAAGAGCGCCCCAACGTAGGCCCCAATCAGCACCGAGCCGGGATTGACGCTATATAAGTCGAGCCGTCCGAAAGCAAATTGAGCCAATGGCAAGACCGGGAAAAGGGTAGCGGCGTAGACAAAGGGGGCGGGCAAACCGGTGGCCCGTCGGCGGAACATTTCGGCTAAGGCCATTAGCGACCAGACCAATGGCATTATAAAAGCCCAGGGCGCATACAACGGTTCGGCGGCTTGCGGCCAGATCACCATGCTCAATAAAAGCAGTCCACCAGCCACGGCTTCCAAACCTAGCGCCCAACTACCCCGCCGCCAAAAGCTCCGCCCAATTCCCCAGCAGCAAAAAGCAATTACCGCCAATAGACCGGGCCGCGCAAATGAGGCGACCCAGCCTCGCCAGCCAAATTCGCTATAATTGGGTTCGAGCCGCAAACTGAAAAATAGGATCGATAGCTCGCGGGTGTCTCCTTTGGCAGGCCGGAAAGCATTATCGGCCTCGAATTCTAAGACCAGGTTTGATAGATTGGGGCGCAAATGTACCGGCAAACTGAATTGATAATAATTGCCCTGATAAAACCCGTTGACCTCGGCCTGCCCCAAATCCAACGTATCCCATTCTAGCTTGCCTTTTAGCTTGAGGCTTGCCCCGGTCTGGAACGGCAAGCGGTCGGGTCGGGGAGCAGTCGCCCGCAAAATGGCTTTGAGCGGAACAGCATCCAAAGGCCAGGGGATTTTTAGCCGGGTATTGGCTCCGGCCCAGCGATAGGTAAGATCGGCTTGGGGAAAGTCGGGATTGAGTGGGCGCGTTTCTGCCGCAAAGAAACCATCTTCAACTGGCTTTAGATAGAGCAAATCTAGCTGATCGTTGGCTCCAATGTCGATAGTTAGCGGGCCACGTAAGAGCGCCAGACCCCAGGCCAACCCCAAAATTAAGAGTGCCAGTGCCAACGGTGGCGGACAAAGTGCCACCAGGTAAGACCAGCGCGAACGGGAACCTGGGAGCCGGATGTTAGCCGGTCGGCCCCGCTCAGGTTTTACCGGCGGTTGGGAAAGAGACAATCCAGCACCTCAATTGCCAGGAAAAGGAGAAACGACTCTTGTCCACAGGGCGACCGGTTCTCTCCTCGCTCTGGGCGGCTACAAGCCTGTTCAACTTTCGGTTTAAGCCTATCTAAAATCTTCAAGTCTGCCTTGCATTTTACCATAAACCAGGCCGTTGCGAACTAATAGTATAGCTAATCAGAAAATGATTTGGGCTTTTTAGGCCGATACGTCGATAACTTTTCGATAACTATTTCTGTAAAAAAGCCTTGAATACAGTTCAGCACGTGTGCTACTGTTTACATGGGAACGGTCTATGGGCAGAGCCATATCCAACAAGAGACCAGTTCCTGGTAAGACATTGCTCTGTCAATGGACTTTTCGGATCGGCTATAAATCTTCTGGTTATTTAATGGAGCTAATGATGGTAAATCCAATCCAAAGAACCATAAAACTTCGTGCTTTGTGGGGTGCAATCCTCGGAACTTTGACTGGTCTGGCAGTATTTATCCCCTCCTTTATCAACGTAATCCCTCACCTGGGGAGTCCCTATCAAGACCCCTTTGCAAATATTTTTGCCGGAATAGGGGTTTATCTTGTAGTGATGGGGCTAATTGGCTTTACAGGTTGGTTTTTGTTGGACACAAAACCGCGTCTGGCCCGTTATCTGCTGGTCGGTTCTGGGGTGGGTGGGCTGCTCTTAGGACTACTTATCCCGCTAATCGGCTTTGTTTTTTGGGGTATACCCGGTTTCTTGCTAATTAACGCTGGATTGACGTTTAGATAAAAAAATAAAGGTAACCGTTCACGGAGTTAGGCTAGAAAGAGGACTGGAGTAGGTTGTCCAGCCCATTTGGCCTCTAAAGCGGCTTTCAGATAATCCACAAAGTTCCGGCTCTGTTGACGGCAACAGGCTTCGACCGTTAAAACCCGCTCTA
>JBBQWM010000077.1:0-25882 GCA_038210655.1 Chloroflexia bacterium | reverse complement strand
CTCTACCAAAAACCCAGCTAATTAAAAGGCTATCTCGCAGATTGTCAGATCGGGATTTGAAGCTGCGTGCTATAATATTCTCAGGAAAATGAATTTGTAAGAGGATCAAGAGTTATGGAATTAGAAAGCTATTTCGATTTTACCGAGTACGGCGAAATCCGTATTAAAGGTCATCGCATTTATCTCGAAGATGTTCTGCACGAATACCTGAAGGGCATGGGGCCAGAACAACTCTTGGCTCACTTTACGACCCTTAATCTGGAGAAAATTCACGCTGTCATTCTCTATTATCTGGCAAATCGTGAGAAAGTGGAAGCTTATTTGCACCAGATGAGCGCGGAAGCCGAAGCTAGATACCAGGAATCTTTGTCCAAACCTAACCCGAAGCGGGACGAATTGCGGGAGAGATTTCGTAAAATTCGCGAAAGCAGGCAAACAAATAGCGAATTAGCACCTGTTGGAAAATCTGAATGAAACCACGTTTCCTCTTGGATGAAAATGTTGATCCTGCTATACAACGTAGTTTGATAAGACTGAATTTTGAAGTGGAAATCGTCTGTATCGGTGAGCCTTTTGTGCCACCAAAAGGAACTTTAGACCCTGAGATATTGATATGGATTGAGGAAAACGACTATATTTTGGTGACTAATAACCGCGCCAGTATGCCGGTACATGTTCAGGATCATTTGTCAGCAGGCAGGCATTTTCTTGGTATCTTGTCAATCCGACCCAACAGCAATATAAGGCAACTTGTTGATGAGCTTTACTTAATTTGGGAAGCTTCCGAAGCTGAGGAATATTATGATATTATTCAGCACATACCACTTTAACATCTGGACATTACACATTATTCAACTTTTACCCACAGAGCAGAAATATTTTCGCATGCATATTCACAGTCTGCAAAAAATTCTTCTATCTTTTCACGATGGCTATGTGTCAAAACATTCCAATCGGCATCACAATAAAAAAGGATAAATTCATCTTCCATATGTTCGATTTGTGTAATCTCAGGTGGTGTCTGACCTCCCCTCTTTACAATTTCGTTGAATTGCGCCAGAATCGATAAACCCAACTCTAAATTTGGTTCACCTTTTTCGTCGTAATGACAAATAGCCAGCGCAACTATCGGGCCTACTGGTTTACCATTAACCATAAAATTGCCTGTATAGGGATGCCGCTCGTCAAGGATAGCATAGTATAGAACTCTAGCACCTTGAATTTCAGTTGGGCCGGATTTCAACCTATTGTCCTCCTATGGGCAAGGTAGCTGTTTATTAGGAAGGGCAGAGCTTTCAAATAATCAAAAGCTCTGCTCTTTTATAAATCAGGAGATTTTACCGAACGCCGCCGATGGCCTCGCGGTCAATCGTCGAGTAGTATTTGGCGGCGGGGTGATGGACGACTAGGGCAGCGGTAGACTGCTCCGGGTCGAGTTGGTGGGCCTCGGTGATGCTGACCCCGATTTCGTCGGTGACGGGCATCAACTCGAACAGCTTTTGCTGATCGCCCAGGTCGGGACAGGCCGGGTAGCCCCAGCTATAGCGTTTGCCTTGCTCTGCCGCAAGGCCAAGTTCTTGCCGTACCAGATGATGAACATAATCGGCAGCGGCTTCGGCTAGACTGCTGGCGAGACCGTGAATGAAGTAGGCCCGACTATAATCGCCCGCCTTGTTGAGTTTCTCGCAATATTCGCTGGCAGCCTGTCCTGCCGTCACAATCTGCAAAGGCAGTACGTCGGGCTGACCCTCGACCCAATCCTGAGCAAAGTAGTCGGCGAGGCAGAGCCGTTCGCCCCCCGGTTGACGTGGGAAGCTAAAGCGGGTGAATTCCTTCGAGAGATCGTCCGGGTCGTAGACAATCAGATCACCCTCGTTGAGAGCCTGCCCTTCGGTCGCCCGTACCGGGAAATAGCCGTAAATCGCCTTTGGGTTCAAGAAGCCTTCCCGGTCGGCATCGTGACGGAGTTGGGCCAGGAGCGGCTCGAACTCTTCACGTACCAGGCGGTCGTACTCGCCGGGGCCGCGCTTCTTGTCGCTCCCACCACCCCAATGTAAGCGGAAGAGTGTATTCTTATCCAGCAAAGCGAACAACTCATCCAGGGGTAGTTTTTCCAGGGTCTTAAAGCCCCAGAAAGGCGGCTTTGGCTGGCGGGTATCTTCGACTCCACTGGGCCGCTTCGAGCCATTAGCCTGGGCTAATTGAGCGGTTTCGGCAGCGATCCGGGCCTGGGTCGCCACAATCTTTGCATCGCGGTCGGCCTGTTTGGTTAAGGCGTTTAGGCCGTCTTCCATATTCTGCCGCCTTAATTCTTCACCCCTGACCTGATCGGTCAGCTTGTCCATTGCGTCTAGCCCTTCAAAGGCATCTTTGCAATAGAACACGCCGCCCTCGTAAGGCTTTTCGGGGTCGCCATCGATAAAGGCAGTACGGTAGCCATAGGGCCGGTTGATCGCCGCACCCCCGATTAGCACCGGGAAGTTTAGCTTGCGTTGGGCCAGTTCCTTGACACAGAGCGGCATTTGCTTGGAAGTGCTGACCAGCAGGGCCGAAAGGCCGATAGCGTCGGCTCCAACCTCGATAGCCTTCTCGATGATCGTATTGACCGGGACTTGCTTGCCCAGATCGTAGACGGTGTAGCCGTTGTTGGTCAAAATGGTATTGACAAGGCTCTTGCCGATGTCGTGAACGTCGCCAAAGACCGTTGCCAGCACTACCTTGCCTTTGGTGTAGCCCTCTTTCTTTTCAAGATATTTCTCAAGTTGGGCGACCGCCTTTTTCATTACTTCGGCGGATTGCAGCACAAAGGGCAGAATTAACTCGCCCGCCCCAAATTTGTCGCCGACCTCTTTCATGGCCGGTAGCAAGACTTCGTTAAGGGTCGGGACGGCTCCGCGGTTGACCACTTCCTGATCGATCAGGGCTTCGATGCCCTCTTTCTTGCGGTGCAAAATCTGGTAGTGCAACTTCTCAGCGACCGTCATATTCTCGGTGACGTTTTCGGCCTCCTGCTTCTGTCCGGCAGCCGAATTCTGCTCGAAATATTCGATAAAGCGGGGTAAGGCTTGCTGGTCAGTATTAAAGATCAAGTCGTTGCAGAGCTTGCGTTGATCGGCTGGGATTTCGCTATAGGGCGTAATATGGGCCGCGTTTACAATCGCCATATCCAGCCCGGCCTCGACTGCGTGATGCAAAAAGACCGAGTTAAGGACGGCCCGCGCCCGCATCGCCACCCCGAATGAAACATTGCTCACACCTAAAATGGTCAGACATCCCGGCATGGCCTGTTTGACCAGCCGAATACCCTCTAATGTCGCGGCAGCATCCTCGCGCAAGTCCTCCTGTCCAGTCGTAACCGGGAAGGTCAGCACGTCAAAAATCAAATCGTGGTCGGCCAGCCCGTATTCGTTATGCACGATGTCGCGTATAGTCTGGGCGATTTCCAGCTTCTTTTCGGCGGTGTGGGCCATCCCAACTTCGTCTATCGTAAGGGCAATCACCGCCGCGCCGTGTTCGCGTACCGATGGCATGACGGCCTCAATTCGTTCGCGTCCGCGTTCCATATTGATCGAATTGATAATCACCCGACCGGGAGCCGCTTTGAGCGCTTCGGCGATTACATTAGCCTCGGTCGAGTCGATCACGAGTGGTGCATCGATAGCGGTCGAAAGCTTTTTGATCGTTTTGTGCATCTGGATGACTTCGTCGCCTCGTTCGGTCAACGCGACCTGCACATCCAACGTATGCGCCCCACCTTCGACCTGTTCGCGGGCAATCGTCATCAGCCCTTCGTAATCATCGCCCAGCAGCATTTGCTTGGCCTTCTTGCTGCCCTGAGCATTGACTCGCTCGCCGACCAGCAACGGACGTGGCTCCTGAAGCATGGCGGTAGCCCGGATGCCGCTCGATAGCATCGGCGTACTCGTAAACTGGCGCTGAGGAGCCGGTTTGCCCCAAACCGCTTCGACTACTTTTTTAATATGTTCGGGAGTTGTACCGCAGCAACCGCCCACGATGTTCAGGCCCAGTTCGTTGACAAAGGTGGTGTGGGCCTCGGCCAGGCCGTCTGGTAGCAAGGGATAGACCGCCTTGCCACCCTCGTTCAGGGGTAGTCCGGCGTTGGGAAGACAACTTAACTTGACCTGCGCGTGTTCCGACAAATAGCGCAAAGGGTCGCGCATCAGGTCGGGGCCGGTTGAGCAGTTCAGACCGATAATATCGGCTTCCAAACTTTCGAGGGTTGTCATAACGGCAGCGATGTCCGTCCCAAGCAGCATTGTGCCACTGGTGTCGATCAACGAGACCTGGGCCTGAAGCGGAACCCAGCGCCCGGTATTGCGGATTGCAGCCCGGATACCAAAAATAGCGGCCTTGACTTCCAATATATCCTGGCTGGTCTCGATCAGTAGCACATCCGCGCCACCATCGATCAAGGCTCTGGCCTGTTCCTCAAAGACTTCGACTAGCTGGTCAAAACCAACGCTGCCCAAGACCGGGTCTTCGGTCGAAGGCAAAAAGCCGGTCGGCCCAATCGAACCAGCTACAAAGCGGGGCCGACTGGGGTCAGCCGTTGTAAAGCGGTCGGCGACCCGGCGGGCAATCGCGGCGGCGGCAAAATTGATCTCGTAGGTTTTTTCTCCCAGCCCGTATTCATCCAGTTTGAGGCGACTGCCGGTAAAGCTATCGGTCTCGACTACATCCGCGCCGACTTCAAAATAGGCGGCATGCACCCCTTCGATCACGTCGGGGCGGGTTAGCACCAGGACTTCGTTACAGCCTTCGTAGCGCACGCCACCATAATCTTCCGGCTTTAGCTCGTAGCTCATAATCAGGCTGCCCATTGCCCCATCATAGACTAGCACTCGGCGTTCGAGTTCCTGCCAGAAGGGGCTAGAAGCATATTCTTTTTTTTGATTACCTTTGGTTTGTTTGGTAGAAGTATTTGCCACGTTCCTAAAACTCCTTGTGAAGGGTTAGGGGTCAGGAGTTTCTGATCTAACCCCTAGCCTTTCAGTTTTACTTGAGCCTTGCCGCGTATAGCCAATTGGTTTTTAGCTCCGGTCAGGCTTTCGTTTAAGTAGCGGTTCATAATGCCGTAATTTTGTTCGGTATAGGCTGGCTGTTCCAGAATAACTTTTAGTAACTGGTAAGCCTCGGAGCGGCGGCCCATTCCCAAAAAGCGGTCGGCTAAGGCATTAAGTGCTTGATAGTTGGTCGGTTGTAGTTCCAAAACCCGGCGCAATAAAATTACGTTCAAGTCCGGGTCTTCATTGTCGAAGCTTGCCAGCACCTCATAGGCGTAAGCATGATTGCGATCCAGTTTTAAGACCTGATGTAATTCGTTCTGGGCTTTATCCTCCCGGTAAGGAAACAAGCTATACAAATAGCCTAGCCAGAAACGGGCGTTTACATCGGTTTTATCCTCAGTCACCATCATCTGAAAGTGATCCACGGATTGCTTGCGGTCACTTCCAACCGGTTCGCTTAGAAAAAGGACGTACCCAAGCTGAGTTTTCCAAAAGCGTGGGTCTGGGCTGGCGGCGGCGGCTACCCGGCATAAATCTGCCGCGCCATCAAAACTATTTTCTCCGACCAGCCATTCGAGTTCTGCGTAATCAAAGACTGCCATAGTCACCTCTTAAACAACAAAAAAACCTTCCGGCATTTTTTGGAAGGCTACAGGTTCCCGCTGCGACGACGGGCCTATCGTTCCCTGCCGGGCTGGAAAGCACCTTACCTTGTGGGTAGGTTGCTAGAGGTTCTGTGGGCCAGTTCCCTCGCCTCTTCTTGATAGTGATGCTATTAACTTGAACGAATATTAGCACAAAGCCCCAACCCGGTCAAATTAATTGTCTGTAGACCCTTCCATTCCCAGTGGCCTTGCCTAGACTGGCCTGGAATTGTTAGTATAACATTTTTTGATGAATCTGGTGTGAATTTTAGGGAGGTCTAGGGTGACAAATTGCAAAGAATTAGTCAAGACTCCGCACTAGATTCGTGCCTGGCGCAGTTGTAATAAATTCTCTTTTCAGCTACTATTGGATAAAGGCCTGTGAAATCTGAGCGTCTATTCTATCCCTATTCATCTTAAGGAGAAAGAAAAGCGATGGCTGAGAATCTCTTAACCCGCAAGCAGACCCATTTTGTTTTGTGGCGACCGAGTGATCTGGTTGCTCACGAGCCGGTAGTTCCGGCTCTTTTTATTGGAAGTCGTCCCCAGGACAATTTTGACGATTTTCGTGAACTACCGCTGGCCCGGTCGGAGGAATTCCCGGAAGTGTGGGAAATAGCCGCTACCGACTGCGGATTGACCGATGGGCAAGTCTATTATTATTGGTTTAAGGTCAACAATAATTCGGTTTATGCCAACGGCCCGGAGTTGCTTTATTGTACCGACCCGTTGGCCTGGACGATAGACCGCCGTTTTCCGGCTCCCCGCCCACCCGAAGAAAGTGGAATATTGAGCCTCGACCCGGCCAGTGTCGTGTTATATCAGACTGGCAAATTGGTTCCATGCGACCCGGCAGGCCAGCAAGTCGATTGGACTGGCGATACCCCGGTTGGCGAGCGCAGCCCTAATAACCGCCTCGTTATCTATGAGTTGCCTACACGCTGGGCCAGGCTGAACAACACAGGTGAGTTAGAAGTTGGGTCGGGAACCTTTCAGGATGTGCTGGCGCTACTCTTGACCACATCCGATGCGCCGAATTTTCCACTGGTTGCCGGGCTAAAAGACCGCGCTCATCTAATCGAATTGGGCATCAACGCCCTGGAACTCTTGCCGGTCGCCGATAGCAGCGATACGCTTAACTGGGGTTATGGGACGGCTAACTATCTGGCCGCCGATTTCGATCTGGGGTTTCCATCCGGTCAGGAGGCTCCCACCGCCTCGACCGATCTGGCGACCTTAATCAAGGTCTGTCATCAGCAGGGGCTACGGGTGATTGTGGATATGGTAATGGCCTTTTCGCGGGATAACCCTTATAACAACATCGATTTTCTCAGCTTCTATATAAGGTGGAACAGTGGCGACCCCGAACAGGGCGGTCGGGACGGATTTGGGGGCGACCTGTTTAAGTATAACTATTGGCTGGAAGGCTACCACCCTCTGAGCGGGCGTAAAGAATGGCTGGTTCCGGCCCGCGAGTTTTTGAAGACCTATCTGGCCCATTGGATGACCTATTATCGTCTGGATGGGCTACGTTTGGATAGCGTCAATAACATCGCTAATTTCGATTTTGTCGGGCAGTTCAAAGACTATGCCCGTTATTTATGGCGAGAGCGGGGTGGCAGCGACGACCGTTTTATGGTGGTGGGCGAAGACCTTGGTGTCCCGTTGGCCTGGGTGGAGCAAGGTCGGTTGGATGGGTTGTGGAACGAGAAGTTCAAACAAATTGTCCGGCAAATTGTGTTAGGTCATAGCTGGTCGGATGAACCGAGCTTCGAGTGGAGCGTGCGTAAGCTGATCGACTGCCGCAATTTGGGCTTTGCCGACGGTGCGAACGCGGTAAACTACCTGACCTCGCACGACGTAGGCGGCATGGGCAACGAGCGCATCTACAACTGGTTGGTAAATAACGGCGTGTCCGAAACCGAGCAGCGTATCAAGCTGGCCTTTGTCTGTCTGCTCACGGCGGTCGGTATTCCGATGATCCTGGCGGGCGACGAGTTTGCCGATAAGCAGGATGAAGGGTTTGGCGGCAACCCGGATCAGTATAAGCAGATAGACCCGGTGAATTTTAGCCGCCTAAACGATGATTGGCGGCAACGTATTTTTAGCTATGTCGCCCGGTTGGTACATTTGCGTACTACCAGCCCGGCCCTGGCGGTCAATGACACCCAATTTATTCAGGCCGATTTTGGGGAGGGCAAGCGGGTGCTGGCCTGGCAACGAGGTAGTGGCGAACACTTGGTGGTAGTCGTCGCCAACTTTTCGGATTATGGCACGCCCGACCCGCTAAATCCCGCCGCCGAATATCGTATTCCAGGTTGGCCCGCTGCCCCGGCAGGCAAAAACTGGCGCGAAGTGACCCAAGACCG
The DNA here is from genome assembly GCA_038210655.1 of Chloroflexia bacterium. GTDB lineage: Bacteria > Chloroflexota > Chloroflexia > Chloroheliales > Chloroheliaceae > 54-19. The sequence goes on along the minus strand of JBBQWM010000077.1, from coordinate 17,842 downwards.
TTCCGTTCCGCTCGAATGGGCCGGACGAGAGCCAGTTTATCCCTGGGAGGCTAAGGTTTATGTTTTGGAGTAAAAGGCTATCCCACTATAGCAGAATGCCGAGATATTGACCCCCTGTAGGAGCGAGCTTCTGCTCGCGATTGAACACATACCCGCCTATTCAATCGCGAGCAGAAGCTCGCTCCTACAGACAATTCTATACCTCTTTTATTGGCTGATGGTACTAGACGGTAGATTGGTTACAGCCGGTTGGAACCGGGCTTCTTCTTCGCGTAAAAAGGTCGCAATCGTGTCCGAGGCCCGGCGTTGCCATTTGTAGAAGGTATCTTCATCGATGTCGGTCAGCCAGTTCAAAACCTGTTCCAGATCGCTTGGCTCCCGTTGGCCGGTACGTTTGCGCTCGATTTCGAGCCGCCGCGACTCGGCTAGAGCGGTTTTACGCGAAATTTGCCGGACATAGGGAAAATACAAAACATTATAAAACCGCCACGCATCGCCTGTGCCGGGAGTATTGACCCCATCCGATAGCTTGCCCGGTCGGAGTCGTTCAATCGAATCGAGCAGCAGTTCACGCAAGACCGCCCCCCGGTTGAGCCGGTTATCCTCCAGTCCGGCCTCGTGCAAATGCCGCTCGACTATTCGCAAAGTCAATAACTGGCTATTAATCAACTGGGTCGGGTTTTTTAGATTGGTAATCGCCCGGCGTACTACATTGTTAAAATCTTTCTCGTCGTCGATCTTGACTTGCTTGAGGCCGGGAACGGTTGGTTCGGGGGCCGCCACTGGCACGGGCTGAGAAGCTAGAGCGGTCGCGTAGGCCCAGGCTTCGGAGCGGGCCTGTTGCTCGGCGTGACTGAAAAAGAGGCGGTCTAGCTGTTCGCGCCCAAAATCATACAGGGTGTGGGTCGTGGTCGCCAGCCCGACCACCACAAACAGCGAATGGGGCGTAATGCCGCCCGCCAGCGTCACCAACGCTACGTAGGCCGCATTAATCACGATAACCCCTGTTACACTATAAGTAAAATCGCGCTGGGCATTCTTGCCGACCACCAGCATATCGTATTGAGCGACTGCATAGCCCAGCAGCAACAGGCCGGTAATCAGCATTATTTCGCCCGGCACGCTCCATAACCCCTCGATTGTAAAGGCCAGTTGGGTTCGGAAGGTCAGGTAAACCGCTCCGGCGATAAATAGGCTTCCGCCCATGAACAAAATCCGTAACTTCCAATCCAAAACCCGCAGCTTTAGCTCTTTGACCTGCATCACTTGCCAGCCTCGCCAGATATTGACCAGAGCGCTGACACCTGTCACCAGCACAAAGAGAATAAACGTCCAATAGAGCGGACCTGGCCCAAAGTAGTAATTTTCCTGACCGGGGGGGTTGCTGGGGGTTATTCTGGCGTGGCTAAAATCCAAATAGAGATCGGTAGACATACCGACCAGCGTGATAAAAACAGCCATCGCATAAACCAGGATAGTCGGCATCGTAAAAATGGGGAGCGCCTCGCGCCGGGCGATCTGGCTACAGATATGGAACCAGAGCGCCATCGGGAAAACCAGGCTCCACCAAAAAGCCCTTACCAAAATCGGATTAGCCGGGCCGTGCGTGGCGCTGATATAGCCAAACGAGAAAAACAAGGTCGCCATCGAAAAGAGGCCCAAAAAGGTAATGATGGTTTGAGGGCGCTGGCGGTCGGCCCGCGAAATAATAAAAAAGGCCAGCCACAAAAAAGCTCCGAAACCGATTGCCTGGACTATCAACTCAAGATCGACCATATTAATCTGCCTTTAAATAGAACTGAATCTAAACCCAATCTAAATTTATTCATTATTTGGTAGCATGCGTTACATACGAAGTTCTCGCTAACCGTCATAATTATACTACAAGTCTTAGCCTGCTTACTCTTACAAGAAGCAGCTAAATCTTTACAACCAGGTAAGAACTTTTGGCCTCGGTTGTTCCCTAAAATAAAAGCTCGTTTGACATATAAGACCGATTAGATTGGAAAGTGTGATAGTATGGAAGCTCTTCTCACTATGATGTTCTTCAGCCGCAAACGGCCCGGAACGGTCTGGATGCTCGTCAAAATGCTCCGCCCTCATGTGCGCGACGGCCGCGCCTAAACCCCTAAGCTAAATTCGATACCACTATCACCAGGAAGCTAAACCTAGACTGGTGTTTTGGTTTTCAAGCCTAAAAATCCATTGGCAGAGCAATGTCCCACAAGAGACAGATAGTATTCTGTTGGATATGGTTCCGCTCATAGACCGTCCCGCTTAGTTTAAACTAACTCCAAAATAGAACGAGCGCGGTTGGCGTAGGTGTAACGGGCGACCGAAGCGTGGGCGGCCTGGGCGCGGGCCTCCGCCTCGGCAGGCTGGCAGTAGGCCCATTCGATAGCCGCCTGCATTTCGGCTAGATTACCCCGCTCGAAGTAAATCGCCTGATCGGTGGGCAAAATCTCCTTGAGGGCCGGAATGTCCGGCAGCAAAACCGGGCGGGCCACCGCCGCGTACTCGAACAGCTTGAGCGGCGAAGCGGTCAGGTCGGTCACGGTATCCGGGATCGCCAATAGTGAGGCGGCGTTGAGATACAAATTGACTTTTTCCGGCCCTTGCTGCCCGACACATTGCACCCGCTCGGCGACCCCACACCGCCGGGCAACCTCCTCGACTTCGGCTCGCTCGAAGGGCCGCCCACCGGCGAAAACCAGCCTGCTTTTTGCTTCCGGGTGGGTCTGCCCAAAGTGGCTAAAAGCCTCCACCAACTTATCCAGACTGCGATAGGCAAAGGTCAACCCGCTATAGACAATCAAAAACTCGTCCGGCCCAAAGCCGAGCGCTTGCCGGGCCATTAATCTTTCGGCTTCGGACATGGGCTGGTAGGTTTGGTTGTCGAAAGCGTCAGGAATGACGGCGATAGTTGAGGGCTGGCCTGTGGCGTTGCTACGCAAGCCTTCTTCGAGGACGAAATCACGGAAAACGCCGGTCAGGGATACCAGGCTATCGCTATCGCCGACGACGGTGCGGTCTACCTTTTCGAGCCAGCGTCGCAACCAACGGCCTTTATTGCGGCTAGGGTGACGGGCTTCCAGGTCGTGCGCTTCGTAAATAACGCGGGTCTTGAGCAAGGGTCGCCACCACTTTATCAGCCAGTAGGCGCAAATCACGTCGCGTACATAGATGGCCCGCGCTCCACGTCCAGTCAGCCTTTGCCACAGCAAATACAGCCCAACCTCGAAACTAAATACGCTGCGTTCGACATAGCTCCAGGGAACCGGCTTGAGCGGGCCAAAGTTATTAAAAAAGTTGAAAGGCCAGCGCAACAGATGACGCGCTCCAATTTCGACAAATCGGCTGGGCCGACCGGGTAGTTTTGGCAACAGCACCAGCGTATCGGGAGCTTGCCGTCGCAATTCGCGGCAGGTCGAAAAAGTCTGGATCGCATTAGCCGATTTGAGGGTCAGGCTGCTTGGATAGGCCACATAGCACAGCCCGCGCTTCGGCCCTAACACCGTTTGGTAGAAATTGAGCAGCCGGACGGCGATGGCGGCACTACTAAAATTGCTGGCCCAGCCTGGCCCTCGTTCGCCCATTGTACGCCTGCGTTCCAGATCGGAAAGCAAAGTCGCAATCCCTGTGGCAAGGGCCGCCGGGTCGGACGGTTTTACACTTAGCCCTACGCCATCGCGGACGGCGGGCAGGGCGATCCCGGTCGTTTCGGTAATAACCGAAGGCGTGCCGACCGCCGCCGCTTCGATCACGACCTTATTCAGGGCTTCGACTATCGAGGGAACCACTAGCAAATCGGCCCCGGCCTGATACGCGGCGGATTGGGCGAAATCGATCTTGCCGGTAAAAATAATATTTTCGGCTACACCCAGCTTTAGGGCCAGCTTTTCGAGGTAGACCCGATAGTCGCCAAATTGGGGAGTCTGGCGGCTCGGCCCGCAAATCAGCACGTTCAGGTCGGGCCATTGTTGGCGTAAGAGCGGGACGGCCTCGATTAAAAAGTCCAGCCCCTTGAAAGGATGCAACCGACTGAGAGCCAGCACAATCGGGCCGGGCAAGAGGTCGTAACGGTCGCGTAGCACCTGCTGCTGGGTTCGCTTGTTGGCGGTCAGGTCAATTGCGGGGGGCGGGTAAATTTGGTCGCTGATATTACGGTAGATTACTTCGACGCGGGCCGGGTCGGCTCCCAACTCGATAGCAAGCGCGGCGGTCTGCTCGGAATTAGCCCGTACCCCGGCGCACCGCCGCAAAGCGTAATTCAAGAGGCGGCGCGGCAGTCGATAGCGCCCATAACCATAATCGTAGCGCGGCAGACTCATTACGTCCGCCCCCTGTAAGTTCAGTACGAAGGGCAATCTTACCCCGGCTAATCGGCTGGCAAGCGCCCAGGCCGCCCCTAGTGGGTAGGCCGCCTCGACGTGAGCCAAATCGAACTCGCCCTTGTGAGCGCGTAAAAAACGCCACAACCCCAGCACTAGCTCGATAAAAAAGGCATATTTGAATAGCCTCCCGACTAGCTTGCGGCTCAAGCGTCGCCCGAAACTGTTGCCAAAGCCGATGGTGTAAAGGGGGACTACCCCGGCTTCGCCTTCAAAGAGGGTCGCGCCTGCCTCTCCACCCGCCCCATACTCGTTCAAACTTAGGACGGCAAAGTGATGTCCTGCCGCTCGATATTCCCGGCCCAGTTCGCTATGTACTTCGCTGGCGATAATCTGCGGGCCATAAGCCATAATTGCGTAAAGTATTCGCATCTGTTTTCGTTAATATATTCCTTGCTGCTGATTGCCGCATCCAAAACGGCAGGCCGATTATAGCACGCCGTGTGAACCTCTGCCCTATGGCAGAATGCAAAGCATTTGAGCTATAGAATTATTTGTAGGAGCGAGCTTCTGCTCGCGATGGAATTGACGGCTGGGTGTTCAATCGCGAGCAGAAGCTCGCTCCTACAGGGGTCAATATTTCAGCAATTTGTTATTAGAGCCTCTCTAAAACTGTCATTCTGAGCCACCGCGAATGAGTGGTTTGGATCTAGGTTTTCACAATCTCTTGCTAGTACTGTTTGAACCCGTGCAAAAAATTGACGCTCACCCATTTACCCAAGCAGACTTGCAAGATGTGTTATAATAAGGGCCGAGGTGAAAAAAGTGAAAGTCAACTTGCTACAATCGAAAAAAGTTCGGTCGAGTCGTCGGCCCGTAGAACGGGTTTTGATTGCGGCTGCTTTGCGAACCGCCCCTTACATAGCCTCCATCTCCTGGCACTAGCGGCCTGGCTTCGATCTCAATAACCCTTTTCAAGAGTTTAGTATAATATTAAAAACCTTGCTTCTAAACCCGATTTGAAGATCGGTTGGACTGCTTTGTGCTATAATTGGGAAGCGAGTATAGGGAGGTTTTAGGAAAACTGTGATAGATAAATTAGAGCAACTTGAAGAACGTTACGATCAACTAAGCGATTTGATGGCTGACCCGGCGACGGCGATGGACAACGAAAAGTTACGCTCCTATGGTAGGGAGCAATCCGAGTTGGAGCCGATTATTACCACTTTCCGCGAATATAAGATCAATGAGGCGGCTCTTAAAGAAACCGAGGGTTTGCTTTCTGATCGGGAGATGGCGGAGATGGCAAAAGAGGAAGTAACCACCCTCAAAGCCCGCTCCGAAGAACTAATGTCCCAAATCATGTTTTTGCTCTTGCCCAAAGACCCCAACGACGAGAAAGATGTGATCGTCGAAATTCGGGCCGGGGCCGGTGGAGACGAGGCCGGGCTATTCGCCGCCAATCTCTATCGGATGTATAGCCATTATGCCGAGCGCAAACGCTGGAAAATCGATATCATGTCGAGCAACGTAAGCGGGATTGGCTCGATCAAGGAAATCATTTTTGAAGTGCGGGGCAAAGGGGCTTATAGCCATCTCAAGTACGAGAGTGGGGTGCATCGCGTCCAGCGCGTCCCAACTACCGAGGCCAACGGGCGGATTCATACTTCGACTGCGACTGTCGCGGTAATGCCGGAAGCGGAAGACGTGGATGTCCAGATCAATGATAACGATTTGCGAATAGATGTCTATCGCTCGACCGGACACGGCGGGCAGAGCGTCAATACTACCGATAGTGCGGTGCGGATTACCCACATGCCGTCCGGTCTGGTGGTTACCTGCCAGGATGAGAAATCGCAACTAAAAAATAAGGCCAAAGCCATGCAGGTCTTACGAACCCGGCTTTATAACCTGGAACTGGAAAAACGGCAGGCCGAATTGCACGAGCAACGGATGAGCCAGGTCGGAACGGGCGACCGTAGCGAGAAAATCCGAACTTATAATTTCCCGCAAGACCGCGTGACCGATCATCGTATAAAGTTGACCTTGAGTAACTTGCCTGGTATCCTGGAAGGCGATATTGACGAGTTAATCAACACTCTCCAAACTACCGACCAGGCCGAACGGCTGCGGGTGGCAGGCATGGACAATAAATAGTAGTAAAGAAATGAAACAACTCGCGAAGGATTTGCTGGCGATAGCAGTTGAGAAACTGTTGGCAGCCAGAGATAATACGGCTCAACTCGACGCGGAAGTATTGCTGATGTACCTTTTGGGGTTTAGCCGCGCACAGCTTTATGCCCGGCTCAACGACGAGGTTAGCCCCGAAAGCGCGGTGGAGTATGAGACTCTGGTTGCCAGACGGGTACAAGGAGAGCCTATCGCCTATATAACCAGCCACCGTGAGTTTATGGGGTTGGATTTTTTTGTAGACCAGCGGGTGTTAATCCCGCGTCCCGAAACCGAATTGCTGGTGGAATACACCGTCAAAAAGCTTTTGGAAAAAGGTTGGGGCGGTGAGGATGCCCCACTGGTCGATGTGGGAACCGGCAGTGGGGTTATTGCGGTCTATCTGGCTTTGCGCTTCCCAAAGGCGCGTATCTTCGCTACCGACATCTCGCCGGAAGCGTTGCAAGTGGCCGAGGTAAACGCCCGACGCTATGAAGTCCAGGAGCGTATCCGGCTATTACAGGGCAACTTGCTCGAACCCTTGCCGGAACGGGTGCGCACACTTGTCTCCAATCCGCCCTACACTGTACTGGCTCAGGTCGAGCCAAATGTGGCCCGCTACGAACCAAATGTGGCGCTGGATGGCGGCACCAAAGGTCTGGGTATTTACCGCGAATTGCTCGGTCAGGCCCGCGCTCATCTCCATCGGCCCGGCCTGATCGCCCTCGAGATCGGTTCCGCGCAGGCGACCGATGTTTCCAATCTGGCCCGTTACTTTTTCCCCGGTTGCCAAATCGAGGTTCATAAAGATTATGCCGGTCTTGACCGGGTAGTCTTACTCGAAATTCCCGAAGAAGCCGTTCCCGCCCCCGACGAAACGGCTACGCCCGGTCTCGATTACTAATGAGTGCTAGGGTTTAAGCCACAAGCCTATTCAACAGCGTAGGTTCTTATTGCATCTAGCGGCTTTATCGAAGTAATGGTTAAGCTTCGCAATTTAATCTAAATCTTATGTAATTATTCAGGCATGTCATTCTGAGCGAAGCGAAGAATCTAGATTCTTCGCTTCGCTCAGAATGACATGGTTGAGGCTGGCTGAATAGTTACAATCTTATTTCGTAATTTTAGTTAACTCATATTAAAAATTATTTAGAATTTCCGAGCAAAGTCAAATTTAACCAAAACTCGCTAATCCAAATCCCTACCTGTTGCGTACATTTACTGAAAGCTGAAAATAGGCGGGAAAGATCAGGAAAGCGAAAAGACTTGCAAAAATTAGCTATTCGCAATAAAATCGGTGCGAAAGTACTTCTTTTAAACCGTAAAAACCTAGATCAACTCCCCTTTGGCGTGCTAGAGCCAGCCTATAACCTGGGGAGAACTGTCCTTGACCAATCAAGATTGGCCCTGACAGGATCATTACCAAGTGTGAAGGCACAGGCGCGTTTGATGCAGGCGAAAGCTAATGAGAATGACAGTGACCGAGCTAAAGAGCGGCTTTTAATTTCTAGAGTCCAAGCTAACGATTTCGGGGCGGTCGAAGAGCTTTACGAACGCTACAGCCGACAGGCTTTTGGTTTGGCTTTGAAAATTCTTAACAGTGCTGAGGCTGCCGAAGATGCAGTTCAGGACGCTTTTTTACGTTTTTGGAAACAGCCCGGTAATTTTGACCCAGAGCGGGGGCGCTTTGTTACCTGGCTTTTGAGTGTAGTTCATAATCTGTGTATCGATCAGTTACGGCGTAAACGCCACAATCTACTCTCGCTCGACCAGGAAGAAACCCAGGAGCGCCTTAACTATTTGGCCGATGAGAGTGCGACCGTCGAAGAAGAAGTTTGGTTGGGTATGCAGCGTAGCGCCATAAATCATGCCCTAAAACATTTGCCTACCGAACAGAGGGCCGTTATCGAACTGGCCTTCTTTAAGGGTCTTACCCATAATGAGATCGCCTTGCAAACCGGTCAGCCACTTGGCACTGTTAAAAGCCGGATTCGACAGGGTTTGATGAAATTAAAGGGTTTGATGCACGATATTGAAGCGGAACCGGTAGGTTAAGGTTCCATTTTAGTGAGTGTTCAGCCAGCTTGATTGTAGGAGGGATTTCTAATCCCGATAAGAGCGAAATCGGGATTAGAAATCCCTCCTACAGCTGAACAGTTAGCCATTACTTATTATTTCGAGATTAAATTAGTTTGAACGAGGCCCTACCTGGCATGGCCCAGCAACGCGGCAAAGTTTGTTATACTAAGTTTTCCAATTGCCGGACAAGGTAACATAGCGATGGATCAGAACAGGATGCAAGATTTAATAATTGGGTTAGCCTTCAATACTTTGGAGGATGACGAACGAAACGAAGCCGAGGAATTACTTAAAACTGATGCCCAGGCCCGCAAACTATTGGCTGATTGTCAGGAAATAGTGGCTGGATTGGCTTTGAGTGTCGCCCCGGTTGAATTACCTTCTGGTAGTCTCGGTCGTTTGCGCCAGAAAGCGGGAATTTCTGCGCCCCAAGCCGAAAAGCCTATAGCTACTTTGACTCAGCTTTCTAGCGAACCGACAGTCCGCCGCCCAGAACCACCTTTACCACCGAAGGTTATCGAAATCCGAAGACCGAACCGTGGTTGGGCTGGTTTCGCAGCGAGACCGCTGGTGGCTTATGCGGCGGCGTTGGTCTTATTTGTAACGACGCTGGTCTTTGGGGCGCTTTGGCTGAATGCCCGTAACGATGTCCCGGAAGCGGAGCGCAATCAGCGTGAGTTGGCTGTTTTGCTGGCTTCGCCCAATTTGAAAGTAACCGAACTTAAAGCGGGCAATGGTAATACTTTCGGCACGATGCGTGTATTTGTAGACCCGGCTACCGACAAAGCCATTTTGGTGGCTCAGAACCTAACCCTTTTGCAAAGCGACAAGGAATACGAAGCCTGGCTAATTGGAGACGATAATCAGCCTCGTAAAGCCGCTTTACTGGGGGCGGGCGGCAACGGCACTCAGACGCTGGTACAACCGCTTACCGCCACTGGCGAGATCGAGCAGTATAAGCAAGTAGCCATTACTGTCGAGAAAAAGGGTGGCTCCGACAAACCGACCCAATCGCCGGTTATGACAGGTAGCCTCGCGGCCTAACGCTAATAGTTTTACTACCGTCAGCTTGAAAAGCACTGTAAGAAAGATAAGGTTTAGACAAAACCGCCCGGAGCATATCCGGGCGGTTTTGTCTGTTTATCTGAGAACTGTAACTCTGCTTATCCCTTTGGGCGACCACACAGGGTCGCCCCTACAACGGATTTTGGGTAGGGGCGACCCTGTGTGGTCGCCCGGCCTGAATAGTTACGAGAGCTTTTAGTTAGGGAAGAAGTACAAAATAGCTACGCTGGCGGTGGCCCACAAGAGCGCACACGACAAGAGCGGAATATCCTTGAGCAAGAGTTCTTCCGGACTACCGCCCTCGTCCTTACGATAAACCAGATATAGATAGCGGAAGATACCATAAAGCACGAATGGGATCGTCAGGGCCATCAGGTGGTTCTTGGGCAGCTTTTCGTAGGTAATAGTATAGAGTGAGTAGGCCACGACAACGGCGCTGGTGACGACCGAAATCATCTCCTGTACCAGTTCGCTCGAATACTCTTTCAAAATCTGGCGATGCTCAGAAGCGCCCTCGGCCAGCAAAATCAATTCGTTGCGGCGTTTTGCCAGCCCAATAAAGAGCGCCCCTAACATTGTACAAACTAGCAACCAGGGCGAGACTTCGACCTGAATTACCAGCGCTCCGGCTACCGCCCGTAGCACAAAACCGCTCGAAAGGGTAAATACATCGATGATAACAACATTTTTAAGGTAGAAACAGTAGGCGATCTGGATTACAAAATAAAGTAGCACAATGCCACCAAAGGCCGGTTGCAAAACAAAGGCGGCTGGTATACCGCCCGCTACCAGTAAGACCATCATTATAATGGCATACTCTTTTTTGAGCTTGCCGGAAGCCAAAGGGCGGAACCGCTTACGGGGATGCTGACGATCTTTTTCAACATCGACCAGGTCGTTTAGTAGATAAACTGCGCTACTAATTCCACAAAAAATGATAAAGGCGAGCGTGGCATAAACCATCGGACGCAATTCGAGCAGGTGACGGTCAAAAACGACTCCAGCGTAAACAAGAAGATTTTTAATCCATTGTTTGGGGCGCATGGTGCGGAGTAGTTGTTTAGCGGTAAAAAACATTGAAAAAGTCCTTACTTGGGTATCAGGTGCTGTTACGATTGTACCAGTGCTTCTCATGGATTATACTCTTGGCTTATAAACTGTGTCAATCCTGCCAAATCAATTCCAGAGCGGGGCCGGGCAGTTTGCGGCACCGACTGACAGTTCTATATTGGCCCTCGCCGGGAAAACCAACAAAAACAGCCTGATTAAAGAATAGCATCGAGCGATGAATTTACAATGAATCTGGTGAGCAGCCAGGGTTAAAAGAAATTTTAGGTTTAACCCCGGCTATCACAGTTTAGAGGGATTTGACCAGTTCGGTTCCGCGCGGACTATAACCGGCCTGGGTTAGAAATGCTATGTTCCACTCGTTATCTTCTAGCCCAGTACAGCAGATTTCGCCTAGCTGTTTCTCACGAGCGACCGTTTCCAGTTCTTTGAGGATTTCGGCAGCGATCCCACGCTGCTGGAAGCCTTCTTCAATTTTGGCGGTCACCTGATGCAAACTGCCGTCCGGCTTTAGTTCGGCGCTGGCATGCCCGATCTCGCGCACGCCCCAAAAAGCCACGACCAGCACCGGCGGATGAATGGCGTTATTTTCCGCAGAGTTGTTTTCTTCGGTACGCAGAGCCAGTCGGCGGCCTTCTGTATCCATAAAGATACGTTCCCGACCGGGCAGGCGGTACATATCCCTACGCTCCTGGTTCTTTTCCTCGACTAGCTTTTGCTCGGCAGCATCCCGCGCGGCTTCATCTTTGCTCATTTTGCGCTGGCTTGGTTGACCCCAGGCTCCACTGCCCTGGCTTTGTCCCGATTGGTCTTTATCTTTACGCTTGAAAATTCCAAACATAACTTCCCTTTATTCTATTTGTAATACTACCTTTGCTATTTTGAACTCGGTTTTTGGGCTGGAAACAAGTTTGTCTGAGCTTAAAGTGCAAAAGTAGTGCTAATCATAAGTCGTCTCATCCTCGGCGGCAGATATAAATAAGTTTATTGCTACCGGCCCCGAATTCTTCAAAATCATAAGAACCGTAAATATCCTCTACCATAAAGCCTGCCCGTTCTAATAGAAGTTGTAGTTCGTAACGATAAAGATAGCGCAGGGTCAGACGGGCTACGGTACGTTTAACCGTACCATCTGCTAGAGTCTCGTCAAAGAAGTAGTGATAATCGCGTTGTTGTTCGGCAGGGCGGGCAACCGTGCTAAGAAAAACGTGCAAAGTGGTATGGCGTTCCGGCAGATAGACCGCTCTATCGTATTCTAACCGCCCGTCCGAAGGATAATTTTCCTTATCCTCGGCATTAAATACGTCAATAATAAAAAGGCCCGCCGGGGCAAGATGACGACGGGCCGCATTCAAACAGGCCAACTGGTCGGCCTGAGTTAGCAAGTGCTGAAAAGAGTTGAGACCGATAAAAATCAAGTCAAACTCTTCGTTACCCACTACCTGATCCAAATCGCGCATGTCGCCCTGTAAGAAGCGGGCGCGTTGGGCGATTTCGGCTGGCTCGGCAGCTAACTTTTTTTGAGCTAGTTCGATCATTTTCTCCGATAGATCAAGGCCCGTCACCCGAAAGCCTGCCTTTAGCAGTGGCAAGGTTAGTCGCCCGGAACCGCAGGCCAGTTCTAAAATACGGGCGTTTGCTCCGGCCCGCCGTGCCAACTCCCGGTAGAACTCAAAATCATAGCTAACCGTCCGGTATTGCTGATCGTAATAATAGGCAAAGTGGTCGTAATCGTCCACTGGCCCGAACTCAGCCTCTTCGGTATCGTCAAAGTCTGAGTCCATCTACTAAAGCTTCTCCCATTCTTCTTTGCTGATACGAGCTTTCCGTAAAATTACAGCTAAAAGCTCTTTTCCAATATCACCTTCGTGAGGGTTGGGGATTGAAATTTTGATTGAATTTTTCTGCATAATCTGATGGTTATTGGCAGAAAAAGGTCCCTCAAACCCCAACTGTCTTAAATAGCGGATCAAATCCTGACGCTTTAGCGGGCCAAAACGAGGCATCAAGCTACCTCTGCCTCTTCTGGCACCTTCTTGATAGCTAATTCAAGGCCATCCAGAGTTGGCAAAGGATCGTGTTGCAATAGGCTAATTATAAGCCACTCTTCAAGTCGCTCTTGTAACTCATTTCGGCATTGTTCCAGGGTAGTAGCGCTGGCCCATAAGCCCTCGAATTCTACAATCTCACCAAAGAAAACGCCATCCTCTGCCAGAATCTCGTATTTGGCTCTACGCATGGCAGCTTTGATGTATTCAGTCAGCATAACGTCTCCTTTAAAGCTTTTCCCATTCTTCTTTGCTGATCCCAGCTTGCCGTAAAACTTTGGCTAGTAGACTTTTGTCTATATCGCCTTCGTGTGGGTTAGGAATCGTTACTCTCATTGAACCCTTTTGCATATACTGATGATTTGCACCCACGTAAGGCCCCTCAAACCCTGATTTTTTAAGGTGACGTATCAATAATGAACGCTTAATTGGGCCAAAGGTCGGCATCAGGCTACTTCCAATTTTTCGGCAGAGGCTTCTGCTTCTAATTCTTCCTTTGTCACTTCTCTAAAAGCTAGTTCAAGGCCATCTATGATCGGCATCGGATCATTGTGCAACAGACCAAGCACAATCCAACCCTCTAAAACCTCTTGTAATTCATCTCGGCATGCTTCCAGGGTAGCAGTGTTGGCCCACACTCCCTGACATTCGGGAATCTCACCATAGAACGAACCATCATCTTCGAGAATCTCGTATTTAGCTTTACGCATGGCAGCTTTGATATACTCAGTCAGCATAACGTCTCCCCTAAAGCTTTTCCCATTCTTCTTTGCTTATCCCGGCCTGCCGTAAAACTCTGGCTAGTAAATTTTTGTCTATATCACCTTCGTGTGGGTTAGGTATACGCAATATGATCTTGTCCTTTATCATAATAGCATGCCGCTTACGTGGATAAGGGCCACTAAAACCGAGTTGTTGTAAATTACGAATAAGAACATTACGTTTGATCGGGCCAAAAGGCGGCATTAGCTTGCTGCTACTTTCTCTTCTTCGATTTCCTCTACTAAACCCGGATCAAAACTTAGCTCAATGTCGTCGATTACAGGCAAAGGATGATGTAGATAAATGCCGATGAAGAGCCAGTCTTCCAAAACCTCTTGTAATTCATCCCGGCATGCTTCCAATGTAGCAGCGTTGGCCCATACTCCCTGACATTCGGGAATCTCGCCATAGAACGAACCATCATCTTCGAGAATCTCGTATTTGGCTCTACGCATGGCAGCTTTGATGTATTCGGTTAGCATTATGGCCTCCTTATCTTACAATGGGAAGCGTTAAACCTTGCTCAAGATTTCTACCAATCGGTCGATTTCCTCACGAGTGTTCATCTCGGTGCAGCAAAAGAGCAGGCTGTCGGCGTAATTCGGGTAGGCTTTACCTAGTTCGTAACCCCCGATGATGTCCGCCGCATTACAGGCCGTCTGGATTTTTTCGACTGTTTTTGCGTCTTTGCAACGCACTACAAACTCGTTAAAGAAGGGGCCGGAGAAGGCCAGTTCGTAGCCGGGCAATTTGGCGATAGCATCGGCGGCATAATGGGCCTTGTGGTAGCATTGCTCGGCGACCTGCCGTAAGCCTTGCTTACCCATTGCCGAAAGATAAATCGTCACGATCAGGGCGATCAACCCTTCATTAGTACATATATTGGAAGTCGCTTTCTCGCGTCTAATATCCTGTTCGCGGGTGCGGAGGGTCAGCACATAACCGCGTTTACCTTCTTTGTCGAGCGTCTCTCCGACGATCCGGCCCGGCAGGTGGCGGATAAATTCGCGGCGGCAGGTGAAAACCCCGACGTAAGGCCCACCAAAAGAAAGTGACATCCCAAGCGGTTGACCTTCACCCACCGCAATATCGGCCCCAAACTCGCCCGGAGGCCGCAGCAAAGCCAACGCGGTCGGGTAGGACGAGACGACAAAGAGCGCTTTGTGAGCGTGGGCAGCCTCCGAAAGCTTTTGCAAATCTTGAATCTGCCCAAAGAAATCGGGTTGCTGCACCAGCAGCGCGGCCGTCTGGTCATCTACGGCGGCGGCGGCTTCCTCAACCGTTTTGAACTCGGCGACGGTAATACCCTGCGGCTCGGTATAAGTACGCACGACCGCTCGCGAGTCGGGTTGAACCGAGGCGGCGATTACGATTTTGCGTCGTCCGGTGACGTTTACGGCCATCAAAGCCGCTTCCGCTAGAGCGCTGGCCCCATCGTACATCGAGGCGTTCGAGACTTCCATGCCATACAATTCGCACATCATCGACTGGAATTCATAGACAACCTGAAGCGTACCCTGGCTGACTTCTGGCTGATAGGGCGTATAGGCCGTAAAAAACTCCGACCGCCCCGCCATATGCCCGACCACGCTCGGCACGTAATGGCGATAGGCTCCTGCCCCTAAAAAGCTGGCTCGGTTGCCCAGATCGAGGTTTTGAGCGCTCAACTGGTTTAATAGCCGGGTCGCTTCCAATTCCGAAAGTGCTTTGGGCAAATTCAATTCGGGAAAGCGTACCTGGGACGGTACAACTTCAAATAATTCTTCGACCGATTTAAGGCCCAGGCTGGCAAGCATCTCCTGGCGTTCAGCATCCGAATGAGGAACGTAATTCATGGTTGTCTTTGATTACCTTCTTTTTCTAGTTCTAACTTGTATTTTTTAACTACTCAGCCCTGTCACCCTGAACCGCAACCCCTAAAGTAGGTGAGGCCACGAAGGGTCTCAATTCAGGCTATCATACATTCGTGAACCTTTACGTTATCGTTTAATTCTCACCTTGCTCCAACCGACGTAGTTTCTCGCCCATTTGCTCAATCTCACGTTGCAAGATTTCTTTGGCCTGGCGCTCAGAGACTTCACGTTGTAGAGCAACTTCTTTGGCCTGGCGTTCGATTTCTAACTGCTGTAAAGCTGCCGCTTCGCGTTGAAGGGCGGCTTCTTTAGCTTGCCGTTCGGTCTCTTTGGCTTGGTGGGCCGCCTCGGCATCGGTTAGCCTTTGGTTGCCATCTCGGTCAAACAGACGCAGCATCTCCCCGTCAGGGACAAGCCAGCTATCCAACTGCTCACTCCACATCTTTCCGGCGCTGTCCGCTTTTAGTTGCTCGTATTTGCCTTCCACCAACCGCCAGCCGTACAAGCGTGGTGCGTGGCTTTCAATCTTGCGCTCTCTAGGGTCGTAGGCGAAGTACTCCGCAATCCACCACGCTTCGTAACGCGGTGGCTTCTTTATCAAATCGTTGGAAGGCTTGTTCTTCGAGATTACTTCGATCACCACTTCGGGTGGTGGCCCATCTACCCCGATTTGATAGCTCCCTTCGCTTAGCTCCTCGCGACTCTTTAGCACGAAGACATCGGGGTAGAGCGGCTTTTCTTTGTACTGCCCAGTGCCATAAATCTTTATTTCGCGCTCGATCACAAAGCGGTTTAGTTGATAAAAGAAGCGCAAGATTTGGAGCAGGTAATCGACCAACAAGTTGTGGGTATGGTCAGGCATATCACCAAGCTCCTCGCGTAATTGCCAAAAGTTCTCTTCAATATCGTAAAAATGGCGGGGCGGTTCAGCCTGTTCCAGGATTAGCTGATCGAGTTGCAACTCCAGATTGGTTCGGGCAGTCATAATGCTACCTGCCTTTCTATTTTATCAACACAAACTATAGCTTTGCACCATTATAACGGTTATCGTGTAATCGTTCACAACCTGATAGGGATGTGTATTTACTCTATTTTTGTAATTGTAGGAGGGGGCTTCTACCTTCGAAAACGATGAGCAATCGAGGGCAGAAGCCCTCTCCTACAAAAATAGGGTCTGGCGGGATACTTATTTCCCGATCATAGTTTTGTAATCGGCTGGACTGAGTAGCGCGTCCAGTTCAGTTAGGTCGCTGGCTTTGACTTTGATGATCCAGCCTAGTCCGTAGGGGTCTTTGTTGATCTGTTCTGGGCTGTTGGCAACTTCTTCGTTAACCTCAACGATTTCGCCAGTGACCGGACTATAAAGATCAGAAACGGTTTTGACCGACTCGACTACCCCAAACTGACCGTTTTGCTTGACCGAGGCTCCCACTTTTGGCTGCTCGACGTAGACAATATCGCCAAGCTCATCCTGAGCGAAATCGGTGATGCCGATAACGGCAACTTCACCTTCCAGCCGCACCCACTCGTGTTCCTTGCTGTACTTCAGGTCATCCGGGAAATTCATATCGCCAATCTCCTTTGTCTAAAATTACTCTATTCGTTTGCACCGCGATTATATCACGCCTGATCGAACCAGTCTTTTTAGGGTCGATCCTCCTAATTAGGTCTTATTGGTATATTACTACAACCGTACTTGGCTACTTTTGATTATTGTTTTTTCTTTTGCATTACTCAATTTTACCATTAATCGCTTTGTTTATCTAGTTTTTACAGGTCCTGATAACGTATCGATCTCTAAGGGTTGACTTTTGAAAGCTCGAATTTGAACTCAAAAAAGGCTGTCCAAACTGAACCCTTAGCAAAGGATACGTTATCCAGGTCCTGAGAGCATCTCAGATTGGGTTAGCAGCTATAGCTCAAGAGGGAAACCGGTAGTTAATGTTATAGGTAGTCGGGACCCGTTTTGCCTTTTAGACAATTCAATTCAAAGCGTTAAAATGCTAATTTAATATGTAAGACTGTGACATACGGAGTAGTAGAACCCTTTCCGTACACCTACTTTGCTTGATAACGTATCCTTTGCTAAGGGTTCAGTTTGGACAGTCTTTTTTGAGTTCAAATTCGAGCTTTCAAAAGTCAACCCTTAGAGATCGATACGTTATCCTTTGCTTTACTAATTTGCGCCACATAGGGTTTTCTGCTATACTCCACGAAGACCTGTCAAATGCTGCTTTAAGGAATGTTACCTTTTTGAAAAACATAACCCAAGAAGGATGGATAAAGATTAACTGGATCGTGAAGACCTATTCCAGTTAGTACCAAACTAGTATCTAGTCCAGAATTCTTTGCTAATCAATGCTTGGAGTAGTAGACTCAAGGCATGAATAAAAAAACTACCAAATATGTGGTGGAGTTGAAAAGCCACGAAGAAGCTTTTCTACACCACCTGATCAGCCAGGGGAAA
>JBBQWM010000076.1:0-26147 GCA_038210655.1 Chloroflexia bacterium | reverse complement strand
ACCCCATTTGGGCGACCACATAGGGTCGCCCCTACCCAAAATCCGTTGTAGGGTGCGACCCTATGTGGTCGCCCTGCCGGTGTAATTACTAAATTTCAGTTTTTCTCTGCGTTCTCTGCGTCTCTGCGGTGAGTAGTTACTTCTTATCTCTAATATCTGATTTCTCTTAAAATCCCTCTTGACAGCCACTCTTTTTATGCTACAATCAAACCAGAAATTGATTGATCGAACGGTTAATTATAGAAAAGATGTTGGATGGCCCGCAAACCGATTTATCACGAAGAAAAAAAAGCTCAGATCGTCCAGGCGGCCCTGACAACTTTTTCTAAACATGGCTACGATGGAACTACTAACAAACTGATTGCCCAGGAAACCGGGCGATTGAGTGAGATGGAGGGCAAGCCAATCAGTCCGGCCCTGATTTACCACTACTTCCCGCAGGGCAAAACCGAGCTTTTTGCGGCCTGTCTCGATCAGTTCCCACCCTTTCAGCAGTTTGCCGATAGTATTCAGGCTAGTTTAGGAGAGCCACCCGAAGCTTTTTTGCGGATAGTAGTACGTAACTACGATACTATCTTTAGTAACGAAGGGGTCTTGCCGATTGTGCGGTTGATCGTTAGCGAAGGGCCGCGCCATCCCGAATTGATCGGTATTTTGCTGGGCCGGATCACACCGATTTTGGTCCCACTGGCAAGCTATTTTGAAAAGCTAAAGCAGATTGGTGTTATATCAAACCTGAAAACCGACCAAATTGTGTTGCCCTTACTTGGCCCCATCTTTGTCAGGCGTGTGATAATGGCTAGTATCGGGCGAGAGTCGTTCCCTATCCCAATCAGCACCGACGAAGATTTTTTGGAAAGTTTGGTACAGACGCTTTTAAGAGGTGTTTTTAATCGATAAATTTTTTTGCAAAAATAATTGACTGATTAGTCAGTTAATTATGGAGAGGTAACGTATAAAATGAAACGACCTTCAAACTATGCGATTGCGCTGACGGCAGCGTTGGGCCTGTTTATGGCAGTGCTGGATACTACTATCGTAAATGTTGGGCTGGTTCCGATAGCAAAAGCTTTTAACACCGATCTTAGTACAATGCAATGGGTCTTAACCGGCTATTTACTATCGCAGGCGGCTTTGATCCCGGTATCGGGTTATCTGAGCAATCGGTTCGGGCCAAAGCGAATATTTATAATCAGTCTGGTTTTCTTTACGCTTGGTTCGCTACTGTGCGCCCTTGCGCCGACTGAGGTCTGGTTGATTACTTTCCGGGTGATCCAGGGCATTGGGGCCGGGTTGCTTTTCCCGTTAGGCCAGTCGATTGCCTTTGGGGCTTTTCCGCCGGAGAAACGCGGTGCAGCCGCCCCGATTATCGGTATACCAATTTTGCTGGCTCCGGCTTTTGGCCCGACCATCGGTGGTTTGATTATCGATAATTGGGGCTGGGAGTATATGTTCTACATCAACGTCCCGGTGGGCATCCTGGCGATTTTCCTGGTCTGGTGGATTATCCCGGCGGACAAGTTGGACGAGGCTGGTGCAAAGGTCAAGGCTCGCTTCGACTACATTGGTCTGGCACTCTCAATGCTGGGGGTGTTAGCGGTGGTCTACGCCTTTACGTTGGTTAGCGAAATTCAGCCTGGTACTCAGAGCGCTCTTAACCCGCGTGGTGATATGTATGGCTGGGGTTATTGGCTGGTTTGGACGCTAGTCGGGGTCGGTTTGGCTTTGCTGGCGGCTTTTGCCCTCTACGAACTGAAGGTCAGTAAAGACCCGGTAGTAGACTTGCGGCTGTTCAAAGATTACAACTTCAGCACCAGCAGCATGGTGATCTGGTTCGCCACCATAGTTATTTTTAGCGGGTTGCTTTTAATCCCGGTCTTCTTGCAGCAGGTTCGGTTGCCCCATCTCTCGGCGGTCGATACTGGTCTGGCCCTGATGCCACAGGGGATTGCCGCCTTCTTTGGAGTCGCTTTCGGGGGGCGGTTCTTTAGCAAAATAGGGGTGCGAAATCTGGTTCTGCTTGGTACGCTGATCTTACTGGCTAGTTCGTGGCCTCTGATGAGTCTTTCGCCCGATACGGATGGGGTCGCCTTGATGCCCTGGATGATTTTGCGCGGCTTTTCGTTCGGGCTGATCGCTATCCCGGTCCAGACGCTGGCAACCCAAAAGATCGTTGGCCCGGCCCTGGCAAAGGCTAGTTCGCTCTTTAATATGATCCGGCAGATCGCCCAATCGGTTGGCAATGCGGTGGTTATCAGCCTGTTTGCCCAGCAAACCCTTCAGCATGCGACCGAACTACGTGAGCAACTGGTCAAGACTGGCGGAGCAGCGGCAGCCCTCAATCCGGCTAACCCGCAAAGCGCCGCTCTACGTGAGCAACTGATCTCCAAAGCTGGTACTTCGAGCGTCAACGATGTCTTTACCATCCTGACCTATGGCACAGTCTTGATTTTGTTGCTGGCCCTGGCTTTACCAAGTCGCAAGAAACAGGTCGAGGGTCTGGAGGCCGAGGGTAAGGCGGAAGCTAATATGGAAGCGGCGTTGATGGGCTAACTCTCTTTACAGGTTTCTGGCTAATGTACAGCAATTTGCAAAATTATTGACCCTGTAGGAGCGAGCTTCTGCTCGCGATTGAAGAGGCGGGTGTGTTCAATCGCGAGCAGAAGCTCGCTCCTACAATTAATTTAATTCTATAGCTCAAGTGCGGCTGTAGCTCTATAAAATAAAAAGCCGCGCCTTAACAGGGTGCGGCTTTTGGCTTGTCGCGTTGATTTATGATTTTCTACACCAAGAACCTGTCTAGTAGGGGCGATCTTTATGATCGCCCGGTTCGGAATACCCTGGGCGACCATAAAGATCGCCCCTACCAGTAACCTGTTGGGACAGGCTCTAGTGAGCCGCTTCTAACTCCTTTTTGTGGTTCGCAATGATATGCTCGGCTACGTTACCAGGGCAAACCTCGTAGTGGGAGATTTGCATGGTGAAGATGCCGCGCCCTTGCGTCATACTCCGCAAATCGGTTGCGTAGCGTTGGACTTCGGCCAGGGGAGCCTGGGCCTCAATCGTGGTAAAGCCGTTGCCAACTTGATCCATGCCCAGCACACGACCCCGGCGGGCGCTGGTCAGGTCGCCCATCACATCCCCGACAAAGCTGTCCGGGACAGTCACTTTTAGATCGGTAATCGGTTCGAGCAGAACCGGCTTGGCATCCAACGCGCCCTTCTTAAATGCCTGTTGAGCAGCAATCTTGAAGGCCATTTCGGAGCTATCGACCGGGTGATAACTACCATCGTAGAGGTTTACCCTGACATTGATAACCGGGAACCCGGCCAACGGCCCCTCGTTCAATATCTCGCGGATACCCTTCTCGACCGCCGGGATGTAGTTCTTGGGAACTGTCCCACCGACAACCGATTCGGTAAACTCGAATTCGCCGCTTTCGGTATGGGTCATCTCGATCAGGACGTGACCGTACTGCCCGTGACCGCCGGTCTGCTTTTTGTGTTTGTACTCGGCCTTGCTGGAGGCCATAATCGTCTCACGATACGGCACTTTCGGCAGTTCGATGGTGACATCCACCCCAAACTTGCGGTGCAACTTCTCGGCAGCGATCTGAACATGGCTTTCACCCATGCCGCTCACGATAGTTTCGGCGGTCGCCACATCGCGCTGAACGCTGATAGTCGGGTCTTCTTCAACTAGGCGGTTGAGGGCCGTACCCATCTTTTCCAGGTCGGCTTTGGATTTGGCTTTGACGGCCGCTCGGAAGAGTGGAGCAGGGAAATCGATCCCTTTGAGGCGGAGCGGATTTTCGGCGTTGCTGAGGGTGTCGCCGGTTTGGGTTAGTTGTAGTTTGGCAACCGCCCCAATGTCACCCGCTTCGACCGAGCCAACCGCTAGTTGCTCTTTGCCGCGTATATTATAAAGCTGTCCAACGCGCTCGCTGACTCCCTTTGTAGCGTTATAGACCATTCCGTCACCCTTGAGAGTGCCACTGTAGACCTTGAAATAGGTCAGCTTGCCAACGTAAGGGTCGGCGGTAGTCTTGAAGACGAGGGCCGCTAGAGGGCCAGACGGGTCAAGTTTGACTCCTTCTTCGGCAGGGGCTTGCAGCGGGTTGGGGGCGGCGATTGCCAGAACATCCAGCAGTTGGGTAACACCGATATTGAGAGTGGCGCTACCACACATTACCGGGAAGATCGAGTCGTTGGCGACGGCTTTGCCTAAGGTGGCAATCAACTCATCGGCCCCGATAGCTTCCCCATCCAAATAGCGCATCATCAATTCGTCGTCGCCTTCGACGATCCGTTCGACCAATTTCTCGCGGGCGGCACTGGCGGCGGCTTCCAGATCGGCAGGGATTGCCGCTTCTTCAAATTTGCCGTCGCGGTTAGTGGAATAAAGATAAGCTTTTTGCTGGATTAAATCGACTACTCCCCGGAACCCGCTCTCCTTGCCAATCGGGAGTTGCAGCGGGACAACGTTGGAGCCAAAAGCGCTCTGAGCCGCTTCAAGGACGGTGCTAAAGTTGGCGTTCTCGCGGTCGAGTTTGTTGATGAAAAGGAAACGGGCAATATTGCGTTCGGTGGCGTAGTTCCAGACCAGATCGGTCCCGACTTCCACCCCGCCGGTCGCGTCGATCAAGATCAGGGCGCTATCGACTACCCGCATGGCCGCTTTGGTCTCTCCGATAAAGTCGGCGTAACCGGGCGCGTCAATCAAATTTAGCTTGACATCCCGCCATTCGCACGGCGCAACGGAGGTATTGACACTAATATGCCGTTTGACCTCGTCCGGGTCAAAGTCGGAAATAGTATTACCCTCGTCCACCCGGCCTAGCCGAGTAATCGTCTTAGCGGTGAACAGCAACGCTTCTGTCAAAGAAGTTTTGCCCGCTCCACCGTGCGAAAATAAGCCTACGTTTCGGATCTGCTCCGTTCTATAACTTCTCATAAGAGTAACCTCCTCCCCGATACTACTGCGTACCGGCTCGAACAGCTATTTGGTTGTTAAAAAAGGTTGGTGGTATACCAACTTCCGGCTATCCCAAAAATCGAGGTATTTCCCAATACTAAAAGGTAGACTAGCTTGAGGCACAATAACGAGTGAACTACTTTTGGGGTGAAACAGTAGCTTCAAAACCATTTATAACGCTTGAATAACGTTATTATAACCAATTCTTAACACAATTACAAGCTTTGGCGCTTTGCCGAACTACCCGGTATTCCTGGACAAGCTCAAATAGCCACAACGGGCCACCGCGCATTCCCGAATTACACCAAATCACAAAATACTGGGCTACACATAATCTGTAGGAGCGAGCTTCCGCTCGCGATTAAGGCATCAGCTGAGTGTTCAATCGCGAGCGGAAGCTCGCTCCTACAGGGACTCAAGATTGCAAAAAAATATGTAACTACTCAGGCCGGGCGACCACATAGGGTCGCACCCTACAACAGATTTTGGTAGGGGCGACCCTATGTGGTCGCCCAAAGGATCAGGCTGTGTAGTTAGAAAAATATGTCTCAGAAAATTTCTAAGATATATCCAGTTGAATTGATCGACGACTGTACTCCCAGTAGTTTATACCGAAGTAAGCAGCTTTTGGGGATATTAGCGCGGATTTGGGTAATCTACCAGGGCCATAACTCGACGGCTTTGAGGTTAATGACGGCTTGTTCCAGGCGGTTAGGAGCGTGGGCATTTGGCAGACTTTTGGAAGCGGGCATGCTGGTTAAACGGTGGCAGATTTTCCGCCAATCGGCTTCGGTTGCGCCGCTTGCAACGTAATGACCGATTTCAATAGATAGCGCCTCTTCCAGCAAGGGTAGATTATAGGTTTTAACTCGGTCGATTGTCATTGTCATTTTATTCCCTTTTCGTTCTAGTTTTGCACCGACTATACACAACTATGGCTGACTATTCTATTCTAAGAGTACAGTCTGAATTTCGGATGAATCACCGATTTTAATAAATTACACTATTCGTGTTCAAACGTTCAGGGTCGGTCGCTTTAGCCATTTACGATCTTGAATCTTTCGGCTATACTGCCTTTACTGGCATTGAAGACCTGGATAACCAACTTATTTATTTGGGTCTATACAAGCAAAGGAGATGCTTTAGGCAGGGCGCGGTTGCCCCAACCAAACTAACTAATTCCAGGTATAGACAATTCGATTTAACGCCCGCAAGGGTGTGTCTATCCTGTTTATCCCTATTAATTCTAAAGGAGTTTGCTCATGGCTTTTTCAAGCGAAGATACTCAGCCGCCGATTACAAAGGCGACTACTAACGAAGAAATCGCGGCTCTGCTCAAAGATGATATGAAAGGTGAACACGCTGCGATTATTCAATATTTGCAGCATGCCTATAAAATCGGTGAGTCAGGTGGCGAAGTTGGCCCAGAGATCGAGGGGATTGCTCGTGATGAGATGCGCCATTTTCGCTGGTTGGGTGAATTGGTTGTCGAATTTGGGGGCGATCCCAGTATGCAGCGCGACCCAATCTTTTTGGATGGGCCTTCGACTACCGATCTACTGGCGCTGGATGTGGACGCTGAACAACGGGCGATTGACCAGTACCGCGCCCACCTCGCAATAATTGACCATCCCAAAGTCCAACTCTATTTACAGCGTATTTTGATGGATGAGCTTTTTCATCAGGGTCGGTTTAAGGAATTTATTGAGGAATTGGGCGATAATCCGGAGAAAAAAGTTGATGCACCTGATACCGGCCCCTGGAACCAGAACCCGGCCCCAGCTTCTAAACATATGGAACTCAACGCGGCGGGTAAGGCGGTTCCTGCCGATATGGAACGCGAGGGGCGCGACGATCATCCGCTGGTTAAAATGCTCAATTCGCGCATCCAAAACGAGTACGAAACGGTTTTGATCTATCTGCATCAGGCGTTTATCAGTCAGAACCCGGTTCAGCGCGATCACCTTATCAGCGACCGGGCAGTCTGGCATATGACCCATCTGGGGACACTCTCGGAAGTAATAGCCGACATGGACGACGTTAATCATCCCAACATGGAATTAAACTTTGAAGAACCATTCCTTCAGCAAGCCCCCCGCGACCCGCAGCAGTTCAACCAATGGGCGGTCGAGCGTGAAGCAAGCTTCGTCAAAAGCAGTGGCGAACTGATCGCCCTGGCCGGTGACGACGATGAAGAGTTGGCTGCCGACCTCAAGCGGATCGAAGGCCATGATAAGTTCCAGGTAGAACAGGCCAAACTTTACCAGGAATAATATCATACGCCCGCTCAACTCCGTCGCTACTCGGTGGCTTATAGCACATTGTAAAGCAATTGAGCGAGAGAATTATCTGTAGGAGCGAGCTTCCGCTCGCGATTGAACACTCAGCTATTGCTTCAATCGCGAGCAGAAGCTCGCTCCTACAGGGGTTCGGTGTCTTTGCGCGTTGCTATAGTTGACCAGGATTTCTATTTCGGAAGCGGTCAACAACGCTTTGCGCTCTTTGATTGCCTTGCCAGCGCGTTAGTTGAGGGCAGCCATTAGCGCAGCACTGTCTTCGATGCCCTGAAAGCGGCTGACTTTGCCACCGCTAAAAGTGAGGATGTGAGCGAAATCGCCTTCAAACGATTTACCCGTAGCTTTAGACGTACCGCTCACTCTGCCGATAGCAATTACCCGGTCGCCCGCTTCGACATAATCTTGCGGCATAACGCTAAAATTATCGAAGTTAGCCGGAATTTGCATAAAAACGCCCTTAACTACGCCATCAATACCGTGATTTTTGCCACCCCAGGGATGCCCCGGAGCTTCCGACTCTTCCCAGACAATATTAGGGTCAAAAGCGGCTAAAACTGTAGGGACATCACCCTTAGCAAATGCCTCATAAATGCCGCGTGTCGTCTCAACATTACTGTTAGCCATAAAATTACCTCCTTGTAAAGTTAATATTTAACCCTCTTCACCATCTAAAATGCTATCACTAGGCAGAACCTTGCACACCTTATCAACATCGATATACTCTACCCGGATATTGCTTCTGTTACTACCCATTATAATAATTCCTTTGGGTAAATTATATCTAATCTAGCTAAATTAGCAAGGCATAGAGACTTAAATCCAGGCCAGTTACAAAAATGGTCATACCCCTTTGGACGTGATCGCGTTAAGATTTTCTTATAACAGCCCTGATACCATACGGGTGTGCCTCTACAAAAGTCTGGCTCAATAATTATACAATCTGCTATATTATCGAAGATTCAAAAAAAAGGTTATAATCTATAATATGGATGAATTGTAAGGTCGGCATTCTAAAAAACGCAAGGCCACAGCTAAAGTAAAGTAACAGGGTAATCTATTTTGAAATCTTTATCCAAAAGATTTTTCATTTTGCTAGAACTGCCCGAAGCAGTCGAGCAGGCTTTATTAGCGGCTTCTTAAACTAATTTTAAGAAAAATAAAAAGACATGACACAACCAACCTTAGAGCGATTGCCCCTGGTGGGCATCATAATGGGTAGCGATTCGGACTGGCCGACCCTAAAGCCTGCCGCCGAGATTTGCGCCGAATTTGGAGTGCCGACCGAATTAGCGGTAGTTTCGGCCCATCGCACGCCGCAGGATATGGCGGAATATGCCCGTACTGCCCACGAGCGGGGCCTGAAGGTCATTATTGCCGGGGCGGGTGGCGCAGCCCACTTGCCGGGAATGGTGGCGGCCTTTACGCCCTTGCCCGTGATAGGCGTGCCGGTACAGAGCGAAGCCTTGCGCGGTTTTGACTCGCTGCTCTCGATTGTCCAGATGCCGCCCGGTGTGCCGGTCGCGACGGTCGCTATCGGAGGCGGACGTAACGCCGGATTATTGGCTGTCCAGATTTTAGCGACCCACGACTCGGCCCTACTCCAGAAGCTAGTACGCTACAAAGAAGAGTTAGCCCGCCAGTCGCGTGAGAAAAACCGTAATTTGCCTACCAGCTAAAACCACAACCTTCTCGATTTTCTCTCTTAAAGTGTTGTCCGAACCTACGGATAATTTGTTATACTAGGCTTTAGGTAGGAGCGAAGGTTTAACAAACTCAAATTCAGAGAGGAAACCGAATATTTATGGCTGAGAAGGCGAAAGGCTTTTTCAAAACAGTTAAGCTTATCATTACGGAGTTTCTTAACGATAACTGTTTGAACGTAGCGGCGGCTATTGTCTACTTTATCATCCAGAGCATCGTGCCGTTGGTGCTGGGTGTAATCGTAATAGCGAGTTTCTTTTTGCAAGAAGGGCAAACGCGGGACGACTTTATAAAGGGAGTTAAAGATGCGCTGCCCAGTTCGGGGATCGATTTGGGCAAGATCATCAACGATCTAACCGCCTCGGCTCCTGGGTTGCTTTCGGTATCAGGGCTGTTATTACTCTGGTCGGGCAGTAGTATTTTTGGGGCGTTAATCTACGGGATCAATGTCGCCTATGGGGTTAAGAAAGACACCCGGAACTTTTTCCATCTGGCCGGTTTGAGGTTTGGTCTACTGTTTTTGCTAGGGGCGCTCATTGGGGCATCTTTCGCCGTAACGATCCTATCCCAACTGATTTTCAGTGCCAAAGTCGAGCTTTTCGGTATCTCACCCGCCAGCTTCAATTTTTTATTGCCACTAATAGCTTATCTGCTGCCGATAGGATTGATGTTTGGTGTTTTCGTCATATTGTACAAGTTGGGGCCAAATCGCAAAGGGATCAAGTGGAAGGGAGTGTTGATCGGGGCGCTGGTCGCAGCATTATTGTTCGAGCTTTTGAAAAATGGCTTTGCTTTCTACCTGACTGCTTTTAATGCCTCCGACTCCTATGCCAAAACCTATGGAGCACTGGGTGGCATACTCCTGTTTTTATTCTATCTCTGGTTGAGCGGCGCGGTGATGCTTTTGGGGGCGGAAGTCTCGGCGGTCGTAGGTGGTTGGAAATCACTCCCGGTTGCGGATGGCCCGACCAAGCCCGGCGCAGCTTTACCTGCTGAGGAGCGTTCCGGCGCGACCGAGAAAGAGGAGCAAGCCGCTTTCGCAACTAGCGCCCGGTTTTCTCGCGCTCCCCAAAGTCCGATGGCTCTATCTTTCGGTTTACTGGCTTTGGGTGTAGCTTTGCTGGTGAGCATGGCCTCGCGACGCAAAGGCCCGCTTTGATAACTTTAGCAAGGTGCAAAGCCCTTGAGCTACACAATTATCCTGTAGGAGGGAGCTTCTGCTCGCGATTGAAGGAATGGCTGGGTGTTCAATCGCGAGCAGAAGCTCCCTCCTACAAGGGTTCAATAGTGCTGTACTTGGCTATAAGAACCTATAACCTGTCCATGCTCTGGAGACGGCTCTTTTGCTTTGAACTCAATCCGGATTTGAGCCTCAATCGTTAAACCGCACCACCTCAAGCTGGCTCAGGCGTTCCGGCTCGGCAACCGCCCTGATCTCGATAATCTTCTCGTTTGCAAAGGTTAGTTCCAATACGATCCGTAATCGTCCGCCAGGGGCGACCACTATGCCGATGGCTCCGTCTATCAGGGCTGGATCAGCAATTCGGGCGCGACCCAGGAAGGTACGGGCGACCGCCTCGGCTCCGTGCAGTTCGCGGTCGCCACCTGCTCTCACGGCGGCAGGGTCGGAGTGGAATACGACCTGTGGGTCAAGGAGAGCCAGCAGAGCCGCAAAGTTGCCATCACGGGAGGCTGCCAGGAAGGCGGTGACGACCTCTCGCTGGCGGGCGAGGTCGGCGGCGGGGGTCGGGGCGGTTCCCTGTACTCGCCGCCGGGCGCGGCTGGCAAGTTGCCGCGTCGCCGTTGCGGAGCGTCCCACAATCGGTGCGATTTCGTCGAAAGAGACCGCAAACATATCGTGCAGCACAAAGGCCAGCCGCTCGGCAGGCGACAACTTTTCGAGTACCACCAGTAAGGCTATTCCTACCGAATCGGCCAGGAGAGCTTCGTTTTCCGGATCAATCTCACTCTCGCGGTTCGTAAGCGACTCGATGGCGGCCTCGTCTAGAAACTCTTCGCGGCGCGATTTGCGCGAACGCAGCATATCGAGGCAGACCCGCGCCACTACTGTGGTCAGCCAGCCGCCCATGTTCTCAATGCTGGTCGTATCGGCCCGGCTCAGGTGCAGCCAAGACTCTTGCACGGCATCTTCTGCTTCTGACAGTGAGCCGAGCATCCGGTAGGCCACCGACCGCAGGTGCATTCGGTTACTCTCAAACTGCTCAGCTAACCATTCTTGTTTTTCCATTGGTCACATTCCTTTGTTATATTCCGTCATAATAGTGACGGGCGAAACCGGCTAGATGTGACAGAGAAAGTGCTTTTTCTGTGACACCGCTAGGCCGCTTTGTTAAAGTCGTTAACTGGCCTGTTTGTATCCGAAATGTCTATATTGAACGAAGGAGAGTAATTATGGAAGCTCGAATGAACCAACCAGCAATGGTCGTGCCTGGCGCGATGGAAGCCCTGGAATCTTTGTCGAAGGCGATTAAGGTAGCGGCCCACAAAAATGGTCTGTCATCCCACACTATCAATCTGGTTAATATGCGTGCCAGCCAAATCAACGGTTGCAGCATGTGCCTCTACCTTCATACCAACGATGCCCGGAAGCTGGGTGAAACTGACGACCGCCTGCTGGCAGTGGCCGCCTGGCGAGAGTCACCCTTGTTTAGCGAGGCCGAACGTGCGGTGCTGGCTTTGACCGAAGCGGCCACTCGGCTCAGTGACCGAGGCGATCAAGTGCCGGACGAGATTTGGCAGGCGGCCACCCGACACTACAAGGAGACGGCCCTGGCAACTTTGGTCCTGGGTATCGCTTCGATCAATTTATGGAATCGTCTTAACGTCACTACCAGACAGGTCGCCGGTTCGTGGGCAGCCTGAAGCTGGTTAAATTTAAGTCAACTAATAATCAAGGAAGTTCTTGGTGAATCAT
The DNA here is from genome assembly GCA_038210655.1 of Chloroflexia bacterium. Classification (GTDB taxonomy): domain Bacteria; phylum Chloroflexota; class Chloroflexia; order Chloroheliales; family Chloroheliaceae; genus 54-19. The sequence continues at coordinate 14,240 of JBBQWM010000076.1, read as the reverse complement.
GGTATCAAAGCCTTAATTTGAAATTTTCAGCCTGAAAACCGCGATTTGTGAGCCTTGCTAGTATAGCTTTAGAGGCTACGTGCAGCCAGCGCTTGATTGTTATCAGTTCTGGCTTGTATCGCCGCCCGTTTCCACTCAAGCAGAGGGGGAGCATTCGGGGTACTGGCTGGGCTATCGGTCTTTTCGATTGTGATAAAGCACCTGGTGATGTCCGCCGCCGAGCGAGTTTGGTCGCTAACTCTTAAACTGGCCTTGCCTCCAGCATTTGGCACAAAGCTCCCGGCTAATTCGGTCTGAGGGCCACGCACGTACCAGATGCGGTAAATCTCTCCATCGGGGGTTGGGCGCATATTGACGGCTGTAACCAGATAGAAATCGCTTCCGGTTTTGGCATACATCCGGGCGCGAGGTGCCGTCGGATCGAACGGCAAGCCCGGCGGCAGCATTGCCCACACCAGGCTATCCGGCGAACTAGTCAAATCGAGCAATTTTTGAGCTTCAAGCTGTTGTCCCTGGCTGTCCTGCAACTGACCGAACAAAAATAGCGCCCAGGCAGTCAGCCCCAGCATAAGAGCCGCCGCCAGCCCATAGACAAAGCCAAACCGAGGACGGTAGGGCGGTCGTTCGCGTCTAATGAGGGCCGGTTTTTCGGGAGCAGGGGTACTAACCTTTTGGAGCAGAACGGCTCGGTTGTAGGCAGCAGGCGCGACCGGTTTTAAGTTGCTAAACATACGACCCAGCACCTCTTCGTATCCGCTCAAGCGCCGGGCGCAGTCCAAGCAATCTTTTATGTGTTGCTCCACCTGCTCCATCTCCTTTCTGTCCAATTCTCCCAGGAGATAACTATCTTCAACTTCGGTTATTTTTTCACACTTCATTGTGGTTTACTACATCTGTTCTGGTAATAATTGGCGTAGCTTTTGGAGGCCAAGCCGGGCGCGACCTTTGATTGTACTAATCGGTAGCTTAAGCTGGTCGGCCAATTCGCGTTGGCTCAGACCTCCAAAGTAAGTCATCAAAATAATCTGACGCTGTTCGGGTGGTAGATGTTGCAAGGCTTGCCGGACCTCTTCATCGCGGAACAGCCGCAAAACCTGTTCTTCCAGGTCGGGTTTGCCGTCGGTTAATTCCAAAACAGCTTGCCCGACCCCTAACTCCGAAAGCGAGTTTTCGGAGCGACGTTTGTTATAACGCGGTAGTGCATCGTACAACCTGCGACGGATCAAAGTAAAAAACCAGGCGTTGAACGAACCTTTAGCCGAGTCGTATAGCCTCGATTTCTGCCAGAGCGCCACAAAGACATCCTGGAGCAATTCTTCAGCCAGCCCCGGCTCAACCGCTCTCAGCAAAAAAGCGTAGACCCGGCCTGCATAGCGATCATACAATTCGCCTAATGCCTCGGTTTCGCTCTGTTGCACCCGAACAACCAGTTCGTCTACCTCCATATCGGCCAGAGAACTGCTTGCTGTTTTTTCACCCGGAAATTCCAAACCGGCTCGTTCCTCCAAAGAGAGGGTCGCTCTATAGGTTTCTACTTTAGAACGGGCCGGTTCCAGGCTGTCAACGTACCAGCATTCTTCCATAAAATAAAAAGAAAAACAGAAGAAAAGAAAATAGCTTTTAGATCAGCAAACCCTACCGCTAATTCTGGAATAGCCCTATCGTATTCTATTTTAACACAACAGGGCTATTTTTTTCAGCAAATGGCCTATTAGCTCAATTTGGCGTAAATCATTCCACCAATTACCTTATTCTCGAACAAAGGTAGGCGGGCCTTTGCCGGGCCTTTTACGATCTCGCCGTTAATATCGTATTGACTACCGTGGCAAGGACACTCGAATTTCTTGTCGGCTTCCACGTAAGGAACCTCACAATTCTGGTGAGTACAAAGGTTACTGAAGACCGTCACCTCAGTGGCACTCTTAGCATAGATAAAGCCTTTTTTGCCGCCAGCAGTGAAGCTGACCGGCGCGGCAGAAGTGGGCAGCTTGCCAACCTCGCTAAAGCCTGCCGGGGCCGCACCAGCAGCGGCAGCCGTCGTTGCCCCGGCAGCCGCCGTAGTTGGGGCAGCCGTAGCCGCCGCAGTGGTCGGAGCAACCGTGGTTGGGGCGGCAGTGGTTGTTGCGGCAGTCGTGGCAGCCACAGTTGTTGCGGCAGTCGTAGCAGCCACAGTTGTTGCGGCGGCAGTCGTGGCAACCGGGGCAGCCGTATTGGTGTTATCACCACAGGCGACCAGTCCGGCACTCAGGCCCAGCCCGGCAACCGCCGCCATACCTTTCAAGAATTTGCGCCGGTGAACTTTGCTTCTGGTAAGTTGGTGGCCCAAAGTTGCATCTATATCAATAGTCATTATAACTTTCGTCTCCTTAATAAGTCTTGGAATGTCAAATCTAACCCCGCCAATCGGGGTACAGCTCGTTCTCAATGCAGTACAAATTCAGGCCGTTCAAGGTTGATCGGCCTGGCTGGTTGTCTTTGATTACGAGCTCTATTACTAATTAAAGATACGGTAAAAGAGACGATTTGGAACAATGGTCGGGGTTAAAGTTGGCCTGCTCGTCGCAAATATCCGAGCATTTTGTAGATCAGCTTGGCTGTATAAAAATCGGCCCGTTCCTGGCCGGGCATCGGGCAAAGCTCCATTACATCGAAGCCGACCACCTCGGTTTTTTCGCAAACCTGTCGGAAAATGCTAAAGAATTCGCGCCAGCGCAATCCTCCCGGTTCGGGCGTACCGACGGCAGGCATTTCTGCCGGGTCAAAAGCGTCCAGGTCAACCGTAACATAAACGTGCTTGCCCCACTTGAGCAATTCTTCGACCTGGAAAGCTTTTTCGGCCCGTTCGTAGTCGTAGAGAATGCCAGTGCGTGGGTTGCCTTCGACAAACTGGACTTCTTCCGGGCTGATGCTTCGCACCCCGACCACGTAAACCGGCACTTCCATATCGGCAATCCGGCGCATTACGCAAGCGTGGCTCAGTTCGCCGTGATAGGTGATCCGCAAATCGCCGTGCGCGTCGAAACTTAGCACCACTAAATCGGGGTAACGCTCTTTTAAGTCTCGAATAATCGGGATCGTTACACTATGCTCTCCACCTAGCGTAACAGCGAATTTACCGTCATCACTGGCCCGCTTGAAAGCCGCGCCGATCAATTCCAATGCTTCTTCCTGCGTCTTGCCCTCGAAATCGAGTTCGGTCAGGGTGAAGATACCCATATCTATCGGCTCGAACTTCAATTCCTCGTCGTATAGTTCGACCTGGGTACTGGCCTCGATGATAGCGTAAGGGCCACGCCGGGTTCCCTGCAAATAAGAGGTGGTATTTTCCAACCCGGCAGGGATAATCACCACCTTTGAGGCGGCATAATCGGTCTTTTTATCTTCGGCCTCCATAAATTGAGTTGGGTTGGCCTTTATCTCAAATTCAGAACTCTCTAAAACTGGCATTATCTTCCTCATGTGATTTACGATTTACGATTTACGATACATGCTTCGCGCTTACTTCTATTCTGCATTGTTCATCGGTGTTCATCCGTAAAATCTGTGTTCATCTGTGTTATAAATCCCTTATTCTGCATTCTGCATTCTGACTTCTGCATTTCTTCATCCCTCATCCCTTGTCATCGCCTTCCACAAGAATGGGAGCGAGGTCTCATACCGATAATTAATCTCCCTGTGACCGTCCTCGAATTCCTCGTGATGCAAGGTGATGCCTTTGGCGTGGGCTTTTTGGGCAAAAATGCGTGCGCCCAGGTGCAAGTTAAATTCGTCGCGGGTTCCGGCATCCAGGTAGCTACCCTTCATGCCCTGCAAAGCCTGGACATATTCGGGTTGGTCGAGCATGTGAACCGGGTCGAATTCCAGCCAGCGTTGCCAGACATCGTCGCGCAGCAGCCCGCTATGCATATCAAAAGGTAGCTCGAAGCCCTGCCCAAACGGTTCCTGGATAGTCTCAGCATGACCGTCCTCGCGCTCGTGAGGTGAGTAGCAGGCCGCCATCGCTATGACATTAAGGGTGTCGATCAGCTTGCCTTTTTGCTCGGCTTCGCTGAACGCACTTAGAAACGCGCCGACCGGGTTTGGGTTGTGCTGGAAGCGAGACAGACCATTGACCGCCTTCGGGAAGTCATGCTTATAGCAATACTCGAAATACATATCCCCAGCATGTGAAGCAAACGCCGCAAAGGTCTCCGGGTGACGCATCGCTAGACGTACTGCGCCAAACCCGCCACTCGACTTTCCGGCGACCGCTCGTCCGGCGGTGGTTCCGGTCGTCCGAAACTGGCGGTCGATATAGGGTACTAAATCCTGGATCACATAATCCTCGTAGCGGCCTGTAGCGGGCGAGTTGACGTATTGGCTACCCCCTAACTGGCAATAGCCATCGACCACTACCAATATCATCTCCCCGCAACGCTCTTCGTTTATCAGCCGCTCGTACCGCTCCAGCACAGTTGGCGCATAAAACGAATTAACGTTGAGCCACATCATGCTATTGCCGGTAAAGCCATGCAGCAAAAAAACCACCGGGTAGCGTTGTTCGGGGCGGTCGGCATAGGATGGCGGCAAATAGACCGGGATTTTACGGCGGCTGGGGTCGCCGAGCGCATTACCGACCAGGGCCGGACTTTCAAATTCTTCAATTACTATTGGCATAATTCTTTCAAATTCTCTTTACAAAATTTTGCTCGGATGTTGGGTACGATAGGTTAGTTAGGCACTTTGGGGATTTCTTACCCGCAATACCCAAAGTGCCTAATTACAACAAACTATTTTTTTACTTGAAAGCCCCGCTCTCCCTTTCGTGGCATGTGGTAAGGCACATCTACCACTACTACCCCAGGGCGATACAGTAAAGAACTCTTGATCCGTAGCGCGGTTTGGTTATGCAAAAATTGCTCCCACCAGTGGCGAGCTACAAATTCCGGCAAGATCACCATCAAAACATCGTCCGGGTCGTCCCGCTCGACTGTATCAATATAATTTAACAGAGGTGGTACGACAGAGCGGAAAGGGTTTTCCAGAATTACCAGTGGCATATGAATATCATAGCTCTTCCATTGCTGGCTGATCTTCTCGATAGCTTCGGGTTCATCGCTGATAAACAGGGCCGTTACATTATCACCCAACGACCGCGCAAAATCGATAGTTGCCAGCGATGCTTTATTAATCCCGGCAATCGGTACAATAATCTTACGTTCGCGCTCTCCGTTAACTGGCAAATCACGGGCGAGGATTACTGCTTTCCCATCGGCAGGCACTCGCAACTGTTGAGCGACCTGCGTATAATGCCGATTAATCGCTTTGAACATCAAGAAAAGCAGTGGAATAAGAATCACGACCAGCCAGGCCCCGACCAAAAACTTGGTCACAACGATAATCACCAGCACAATGGCGGTGGCTATCGCGCCAAGCGAGTTAAAAATTTGGCTCTTTACAACGCCCGGCACACCTTTGTTCTTCTCTTTTTGCCAGTGGACGACCATCCCAGTTTGCGAGAGCGTAAAGGCCAAAAAGACCCCGACCGCATAAAGGGGGATTAACAAGTCAGTCTGACCGTTAAAGATTACCAGCAAAATACTGGCAAGCACCGCCAAAACGATAATCCCGGTCGAGTAGGCCAGGCGGTCGCCTCGGAAGGAGAATATATTGGGCAGGAATTTGTCGCGGGCCAGGAAGAAAGACAGGCGCGGGAAATCGGCGAAGGCGGTATTCGCGGCCAAAATCAGGATCAAGGCGGTGGAAGCCTGGACTATATAATAGAAAACCGAGCTACCGCCTAAAAGATTGCGGGAAATCTCCGAAATAACCGACTCGTGATTGGGTACAGTGGGATCGTCGGGTAGCGCATTAAGATTTAAGGCCAAAAAGCTGGTTCCCATAAAGAAGGCTATTAACAAGCCTCCCATTATTAAAAGCGTTTTGGAGGCATTGTTCGACTCTGGCTTTTTGAAAGCCTGTACCCCATCTGAAATTGCTTCCACCCCGGTCAAGGCACTACAACCGGCTGCAAAGGCTTGAAGCAAAATAAAAACCGATAGTGTGTGGGTGTTAAAATCGGGTATTTGGGTGGTCGCCACTCTTACTGGCGTAACCGGGGCGGCAGTATAATTGTTGGTTAGTACTTTAACTATCCCAAAACCTAACAAACCTAGAAAGCTAACTATAAACAGGTAGGTCGGTATAGCAAAAATAGCGCCACTCTCGCGAATACCGCGCAAGTTGGCAACCATAATGAGGAAAATCATCCCGACCCCGATTGGCACTTGTGAGCCATTCAGTTCGGGTATAGCCGAGGTAATCGCCAGTACTCCGGCAGAGACGCTAACTGCTACCGTCAGAGTATAATCGATCAGAATGGCGGCGGCAGCGATCAAGCCGGGGTTGGTTCCCAGGTTATCCTTAGTCACGATGTAGGAACCACCGCCGCCCGGATAGGCAAAAACCGTCTGACGATAGGAATTGACCACCAGCGCGATCAGTACGCAAATCATTATACTGATCGGAATAATCGCTTCGGTCGGCTTGTCCGACATTTTGGCTGTGACCAGTACAAAAAGGGAAGCTTCGGTCGCGTAAGCTACTGATGAAAGGGCATCGGAGGAAAAAACCGCCAGGGCCTTTATAACACCGATACGTTCGTGATGCGATTGAGAAGTGGCAATCGGTCGCCCGATCAAAGTGCGTTTAACCCGCTTCCACGCTCCCTGCCCGGACAGACTTTCTTCGGAAAGCTGGACGTATTTAGGGGCGATCCGTTGTACATCGGCCTGGGTTGTCCGCATCACCCGCACATAGCGGTCGCCCGGACGAGTGCCTCGGAATATTTTGCTCGGCCCGGCTTTATCACTAACGGGAGGGTCGGCATTGCCCTGATAAGTTTCGATAGCCTCAGTAGTTATAGCGGCGGTTGGCACGGTGCTTTCTACCGGAGCAGAATTCGGCTCAACTCGCGTCGCCGGACGCTGTCCAACGTGAAAACTCTGGCGACCATTGGTTGATTTCCGACCAGCATCAGCTTCACTATCACCTGCCGGTGACTCAGGGTGTTCCGGCTCTTTACTCATAGCACCCCCCACCACTTTGGTACATATTTTTCATTGACTTAAATTACCATCCCTAATTGCAAAATCCCAGGCCGAAGCTGTAATGCACAAGTAGCAGGGGCGACCAAACGGTGCGCCCATAGCCGTCAACATAAGAATAATATACTATTAACAAATTGTGAGCATAAAGCAATTGAGTTCAAATGCTTAAATCAGTAAGTTCTGGTAAGAGACTGAAACAATGCAACGGTATTTAGTTTTGAGCCTGTGCTAGTTATACTCATAATTGGCTTATACTATGTTATTTATAAATTGACGGCTATGGGGCGACCAAACGGTGCGCCCCTGTACCTGTCTAAATTCGGCGCTGGTTTTAACCAACTGCCCACAATTTGATTGCCCCATCGCCGCTCTTATCAAAGATAATGTTCCCGCTACCACTGGCAACCGTCTTGCCATCCGGCGCATAGGCCACTGCGTTGACTATGCTAGGGTGTCCTTTGAGGACTTTGAGCGACTTACCCGTGTTTACTTCCCAAATATGCACTGCTCGATCACTATTACCACTAGCCAAACTTTTGTTGTCCGGGCTAAAGCTAAGTGATAAAACAGTGCCACCAGAAGCTTCTATTACTCGCAAATCTTTCCCAGTAGTCGCATCCCAGAACCGGATCGATTCGTCCCCGCTGCCGCTGGCAATCGTCTTACCATCGGGGCTAAAGGTTAAGGCGGTAATTTCGCTAGTGTGACCGCTAAAAGTGCGAAGTTCTTTGCCGGTCGCCACTTCCCAGAGTTTGACCAAGGCGGTTTGACCACCAGAGGCCACAGTTTTACCATCCGGGCTAAAAGTTACAAAGCGTCCACCACCTGCTTGCGCATTGAAGTTTTTCAACTCTTTGCCGCTATTGACTTCCCACAGGCTGAAACTAGCCTCATCGCTGCCCGCTACAATCGATTTGCTATCGGGGCTAAAGGCCAACGACGGAACCTTTGAGGTTGTGGTAATTGTACCGAGTTCCTGCCCACTGTCGGGGTTCCAGAATTTTATACTCGATCCATTTCCGGCAGCCAGTAGTTTGCCGTCTGGACTAAAGGCTACCGAAAGCACCTGACTTGGGTTGCTAAAAGTCTTTAGCTCTTTGCCGGTCGCCACTTCCCAAAGTTTAACCGTTTTATCGTTAGAACCACTGGCAAGCGTTTTTCCGTCCGGGCTGAAAGCCACCGATGTAACCGGCATATTATGTCCTGCCAACGCCTTCAATTCTTCCGACGATGAGCGTACCGTCACGGGCGGCGGCGGGGGTGGCGTTAGGATCGGGGCCGGACTAGGCAGTTGTTTTGCGCCCGAAGTAGGGGCGACAATCGAGGTAGCGGTCGGTGAGACATTACCCGACGCAGCGCCGGTGGGTGTGGCTGCTCCCGAAATGGTAGTCGTAGAAGCTGTCGTGGCAGAAGTAGTCGAGGCCGGGGCGGTGGTGTCGGTCGTAGTTGAAGCGGTTGTCAGCGCAGCCTGAGTAGTTGTGGCAGTCGTCACCGGGGCATTTGCAGCACGACTGGTGGTGGCCGAGGTAGAAGTCGCCGTAGGTTGCGACCCGTCACCGCAGGCAGCCAATAAGAGGGTTAGCGCCACCAGTACTACTAACGCTACTCTCTTGAATGGACTCCTCATGAAATAAAGTCTCCTTACTTAAATATAGATAATCCCAAATAAGTATCCGGCCTTTTAACTTGGACGATCTTCGAGTATCACATCGCCGACCAAGTCTGACCGGGGGCGCAACCTATCTAGCCGTCCTGCCGGGGTACTTATATTCAGAGAACGATTTCCAGCTTCGGTCGCAGGTAAGCCTGGCCCGACTTTTATGCTTCAAAATCGCTCCCGATTATCTATAATCAAATCTGGCTAGAAGGATTGGGGCGTTCCCCGATAGCTTTTAGCCTGGTCAATGGCCGTGTTCTGTACGGCTTGCAAAGTATGTGCCAGCAGGTTGATTTGCAGCCGGAACGCCTTTATTAGGGCCTTTCCTGGCTTTTTATCAACTGCGCAGGGCTTATTATACTCCTCTTGTAAAGAACTGGAAAACGGCTCTTATTTTACTTTTACTTACTATTGTGGGGTAGGGAGGGATTTCTAAGCGGGTGTACGTCAGTTTTGCACAGGTTCAAACAATAAGAAGGGCAACCGTGAAAACCCAGACCCAAACTATCCAAAATATATCTGAGAAATTTTTCCTATGAAAAATTTCTCAGATATATCCAAACCCACTGGTGAGAGCAATAAAGCCTTGTTGGAGTGCAAAAATTGACCCTCACTGATTAGTAATTCCTCCTACAAGGCTAATACCAGGGAGCCATTTCCGATCAGACCCAATATAGTGGGTAGTTCAGACTACAGCACCAAAAACAGACCTCGATTATAATCTTGATACAAGGCAGAGGTTAGATTGTGTTTAGCTATCTTTGCAAGCTAAAACGCTCTCTGCTATGTCCTCAGACTCACTTTACTTCAGCAAAGCAAATTTACGCTCTGAATGGGAGGCCGGTAATGCGAATTATTCTCTATGTGGGCAAAGGTGGGGTCGGCAAGACCACTATCTCAGCGGCGACTGCCGTTCGCTCCGCCGAAGAGGGGCAACGTACCCTGGTAGTCAGCACTGATACAGCTCACTCTCTGGCCGACTCGCTGGGTGTGACGCTCACGTCAACCTCTACCCAGGTTGCCCCTAATTTATGGGCGCAAGAAATTAATGTGTTGGACGAAGTGCGTAACCAGTGGGGCAAACTGGAAGGTTACTTTGCTGCCATGCTCAAAAAGAAGGGCGCAGACGAAGTAGTAGCCGAGGAACTAGCCTTGTTGCCCGGTATGGACGAGATTATCAGTCTTTTGCAAATCTGGAAGCACGCCCAGAGCGGTAAGTATGATGCCGTGATTATCGATGCAGCCCCCACCGGCGAGACCGTCCGCCTTTTGAGTATGCCCGAAATGTTCAATTGGTACGCTAGTCGGATCAACGCCTGGCATTCGCGGACCCTATCGTTAGCCGGGCCATTGCTCAAGCCCCTCATGCCCAAAAATAATGTTTTCGACGCAATCCCCGAACTGGCGACCCAGGTCGATGCGATGCGTAAGGTTTTTACCGACCCCAAGATTAGCAGTTATCGGGTGGTGCTGAACCCCGAAAAGATGGTTATCAAAGAGGCTCAACGCGCTACAACCTACCTGAGCCTGTTTAACTACCCGGTCGATGCAATTGTCGCCAACCGTATTTTGCCCGAAACCAGCCCCGACCCCTTCTTTGATGTCGTCTGTCGTCAGCAGCAGGAGTACCGCGATCTGGTTTACCGTTCGTTTGCACCCTTACCGATTTTGGAAGTACCGATGCAAGCCGGGGAAGTAGTCGGTCTGGAAGCCCTTTCCAAACTGGGTGGCCTGATCTATAAGCACCAGAGTCCATTGGAAACCTTCTTTAAAGGTTCGTTGCAAGAGATTGTCAAGATTAACGGTGAATATATTTTGCGGCTGCCGCTACCTCACGTTGAGATAGACAAGGTGGTCATGACCAAGAAGGGTGACGATCTGATTGTCGAGATCGGTAATTTCAAGCGGGATATGGTGTTGCCGCACTCGCTCGCCAGTCGTAGCGCCAAAGGTGCGTCTTTCAAGGACGGAGTTTTGCAAGTACGGTTTAACTAACGTTAAGAGGGTTGAAGAGAATGTCCACACGAGTAATCATTTATAGCGGTAAAGGTGGAACAGGCAAGACCACTATTTCGGCAGCTTCGGCGGCTTTAATGGCTGCTCAGGGCCGAAGAGTATTGATAATGAGTAGTGACCCGGCCCATTCACTTTCGGATGTGATGGGCCAACCGATCAGCCGGGAAAGCCTGACCCCTCTGGCTCCTAATCTTTTCGGCCTCGAAGTGGATACGATCTACGAGATGCGTAAGAGCGTAAGTGGCTTCCAGAGTTTTGTGGCAACCGCCTACGAAAAGCAAGGGGTAGATTCGAGTGTCGCAGCGGAACTGGCAAACCAGCCCGGTATGGACGAAATTTTGGCACTCAATCGGCTCCGCGAGGAATACAAGAGCGGCAAGTGGGATTGTATCGTGGTGGATACCGCCCCGACCGGCAATACCTTGCGCTTGTTGGCCTACCCGGAGATGATTATTGGCGGGAATAGCGGCAAGAATTTTATCAAGATCTATCGGGGGTTTAGTGGGTTGGTGCGTCCCTTCCGGCAGCAAACGCCCAGTGATGCTTTCTTTAAGGAAGTCAACAACCTGATGGATGTGATGAACTCTTTGAGTGAGTTTATTTTGTGCAGCGACCTGACCGTCCGGTTGGTCTTGAACCCTGAAAAGCTGCCGGTGATGGAGACCAAGCGGGCCTATACTTTCTTGAGCCTCTACGGGATCAAAATGGATGCCATAATTGTCAACAAAATTCTGCCCCGCGAAAAGCAACTTGGGGCTTACTTCGATTACTGGGTGGAGTTACAGGCCAAATACTTAAAGGAGATCGAAGAAAGTTTTGACCCGATGCCGATCTTCCACTCGATTTTGGAGGACGAGGAGCCGATTGGCGTAAGTAAGCTCAGGCCGGTCGCCGAGCGCGTCTTTGGTGAGTGCGACCCGATGTTAAAGCTGTATGATCGACAGCTAGTCTGGGTCGAGGATTTGCCGATGGTCTCTTTCACCGGCAAGAACGGCACATCTCAACCACATCGCCAGTTGTGCGTTTATTTGCCCTTTGTGGATGAGCATGACGAAATTTATATCAGCCGGGTCGGGACGGATGTAAACGTTGCCGCCGGGCGGGTACAACGTACCGTCAGTTTGCCACGCATCTTGTTGGACAGCGAGATGGGCAGCTTTTATTACGAGGACGGTACTCTCAAGATGGAATTTATTCCAAGATCGGTTCAGGAACCGGAAATCGCCTGGCAGGATGATCCTTTCTTTGTAGATAGTAAAGTAGATAGTAAAGTAGGTAGTAAAGTAGGTAGTAAAATTAACTAAGTTGAGCCGGTCAGGTTTGAAGTGGGGGAATTGCTAGTTCCCCCACTTTTTATTCTTTCGATTTGTAACTACTCACCATTGTCATTCTGAGGCGGGCGATCACCTGGATTTTTGCCAAAGATAACTCTCCGCCGAAGAATCTCAGTTCAATCGACTTGTCAGGTCTGAGTAATTACTTCGATTTATTCTTTCGATATGTTATTCTATATCTTATCAAGGGAGAGGCTGTAGGCATGGCCCAAATGCGCTACTGAAATTAGCCAATTCACCAGGGAGAGGAAAGGTCAATTTATCCTGAGAATCCTGTCTAGCCCTGTTAATCTAAAAGGAGGCCCAGCTTATTATGTCAGAAGAACAGGACGACCGCTTTCGCTGGAAGGTGCTACGGCGTGAGACGATTTATACTAGCGGTTGGATTAACCTGCACCAGGATTGGGTGCAATTGCCGGACGGTTCGGTTATCGAAGGGCATCACGTGGTTGATTATCCGCGCCCGGCGGTTAGCGTCGTGCCGGTGAACGCGGCAGGCCAGGTGATGATGCTCGATCACGACCGTTTTATTACCCACGAACGAGGTTGGGAAGTGCCGGGCGGTGGGGTAGACCCCGGCGAAGATTTTGAGGTAGCGGCCCGCCGCGAGATGCTGGAAGAAAGTGGCTGTACCGGCGGCGAATTTATCTATATGGGTCGCTTCCGGCCCAGCATTGGCAGCAGTAACCAGCTTTTTAATATTTTCTTTGCGCGAGGGGTTGAGCAAACTGCCCCCATTCAGGATACCAACGAGATTATTGCGGCCCGCTGGTTTAGCTTGAGCGAAGTCCGGGCCTTGATCGACCAGAACCAGATTGTGGATGGCCTGACCCTGACCGCCCTGCTGATGACTTTTTACAAGGGCTATCTGTAACTCTTAAAAGTCTTACTTAATTTCGTTTCCGGCCCCGGTAAGCAGCAAGTTGCCGGTTAAAGCGTCGAACAGTTGCATGGATTTCTGGACACTTGCAGAACTGGGGGTTCTATTAACAACCGGCGGCGGCGCGGCTACACTGAAGGTGCCGCTCAACTGCACGTAGCATAACAATCGATCATCCGACAGACCGGCCACATGTCCACCTAAAGGAAGGCGGGTTGCCAGGTCTTTTTTGGTCAAAAACTCAATCTTTTCGATGACAGGTGTTCCCTGTGAGCTAATCTTCCCACCGACTGGATGAGAGTTGACATATTGTCTTACATCGCCCTCGGTAAAAGTCGGGGTGGAAAGATTTACTACCGCCAGTCGAGGCGTAATAGCCGGGACGCCTTCGCCTTCACTCAAGGAAATTGTCCGGGTAGGGTTAAAGACGATGGTGGGTGTAACGGCCAGCGGCGGTAAAGTAGGCACGGGAGTTGCAGCACTAGCCGCACCAGGTGGCGCAGTCGTCCCGACCTTTTCTCCCGACCGTTGAGAAATCAAAATAGCGCTCAGGATCAAAAGGAAAGCAAACAGGCCAAGTATAGAAAGACTAACTATTCTATTTCTGTGCATAAAATTACCCTCCATTAATTTTCCCGTTTATTACCTAACACGAAGTACAAGTCCACCAGACGCCACCTGTACCTCCCAGTGATGGGGCTGGAAGCCACGTATCAAAAGGAGGATTATTTGGCCCTATACCCCAACCATTGTTAGTAAAATAATAGCTGATATTGTCACTAGCAGCTACATATTGGTTGTATTGGAAATTAGCATAAGAAGCGATGGCTCCACTAGAACCATATAGTTCTTGTCCTATATTAACTGTATTAACTACCATTGAGTTTGGATAGGAGCTGCGTAAGCCTAGATAATTTGCACTTTCAATTCTTACATCAAAATGATCCAAATTATCTCTATTTCTTTTTATGCTAAAAGAGGTATTATTATTATAATCTCCTGCTGGGATTGCTAATAGTTGTTCTTCAAAATAAGGGGCTCCAGGACGCTTATCAGCCCAAAAATAGCGAGTTCCATGTTTTGTGAAATATCCAGCTTCTACCCAGCAAATATTATAACCATTATCTTACAGTCCACAAAGTTTGTGGAAAGCCTATATACAGCCCTCGCGATAATAGGGCGGCTGTGTGATGAACTATTTTTGAAAAGCGTGGTTTTATCCACAGCTATGTCTTAATGCTTGAAGCCGAAAGTTTTAGGTCAGC
>JBBQWM010000075.1:0-27845 GCA_038210655.1 Chloroflexia bacterium | reverse complement strand
ATTTGTGTTTCGAGGTAGGTAATATAGACCTGCACCTCGGTGGGCAACTGTTCAAGTATGCTAACTGGCAACTCTGGTTTTTCCATAGTGGGCAGTCTAACTACTTTTTGCTCACTTTGCAACTTCGTGAACGGTTACGATTTTATAGTTGTACTAACCAATAGCCTGTGTTAATTAATAAGGGGTTGCCTCTTAAATACCTATTAAAGAGAGGAAATTAACCCGTCGCAAATATTGACCTATTGAATTGAAAAGGAGTAAACCCAATGGCAAAACAACTTTCCGTTCAAACACCCATCCCACCAGGACGCACCCGCGTTGCTAAGAGTAACACGAAAGCTTTTATCTTCTTAGGGGTAATCGTAGTCTTAGGGTTAGCTATTACTATCCTAATAGTCTTCTTCGATATAGATAGTAAAGTAGATGTCCCCAATTACCCCGGCTCTGAAAAAGCTAGTTTAACAGCCAAAGGCACCAGTTTTGTTGAGAGCAAGTACACCTCGGACAAACCCACCAAAGATTATTACAAAATAGGACTGACCTCTGATAGCTGTGAAACGGTCTTGCGTTATTATCGCACCGAAGCGGGTAAGAGTGGCTGGGGTATTGAAAAACAAAATGGTTCGGCTGGTACTAACGTGGTGGTAGACAGCTATAGAAAAAGCGCCAAAGGCTTGTTCGTATACTGTGCGCCCGGTTCTGAACAACTGGTGCAAAATGCTGGTAGCAAAAATACTGTTATCATCACGGCTGCCGATAGTATTCTTGATCTTAATCCTGGCAGTCAAAAATAAAATAACACCAATACCGTTGAAATAAGGCTGCGGGAATTGTCACGCCCCCTACCGGGGGTGAGGCGGGGATTACCGGATTAGAAACCAACCACCTAATCCCGCCGAAGAATCTGCTTGACCACGCTGAGTCTTGATCTCAAAAGCCAACTTAGGCCAGCAGATTCTTCGGGGCTTAAATCTATCTACAGCAAATTGCAAAGATATTGGGCCGTCCGATTATCTGTAGGAGCGAGCTTCTACTCGCAATTGAACACCCAACTGTTGTTCCAATCGCGAGCGGAAGCTCGCTCCTACAGGGGTCAATAACTGTGCAACATGCTATAGGAATTAGAGCGGGCTAATGGTCGCCCCTCAGAATGACAATTCTTACTTTATTTGAATGGTATTGGTTTGTAACTACCCAGCCTACCCCTTTGGGCGACCACGTCGGGTCGCCCCTACCACCAAACCGTTGTAGGGTGCGACCCGATGTGATCGCCCGGTCTGAGTAATTACTTTTATTTATCTAAATCTCTGCGCCCTTCTTCGTTATCAGGATAAAGTCCTTTGGGCCAGGTTTGCTTTTGCTGTGAACTAAAAGAGCGTTCCATAAATTTCATTATCACTTCTTTGAAAACATAGCCAAGTGCCAGTATTGGTGAGCAAATTACCAGACCAATAATGGCATATATCTGACCAGTCGTATTGTAACGACCTGAATTATTAAGATTGAGGGCTACCGAAAGCATAATTCCAACAATAAGAATGCCGATACTGGTAATAACCCAAAAAATAGCGGTAATCCAGCCACTGACGGTTTCCTTTTGTTCCCTATGCTGGCCTATTGCACTATTCCAGAAATAGAGTGAA
Source organism: Chloroflexia bacterium (assembly GCA_038210655.1). Lineage (GTDB taxonomy): Bacteria > Chloroflexota > Chloroflexia > Chloroheliales > Chloroheliaceae > 54-19. Next base: position 26,202 of record JBBQWM010000075.1, on the reverse strand, counting down.
ACGGCTTTTATTTGCCAGGAAGAATAACCGGCCTGACGGCATAAATCCTCGATTTCGGGACCACTCCAACCAGTCTGCCAGACCTCACCCAGATGGGTAAGCAAGGAGAACTGACCATATTCTAGTTTATCTTCTAGCAGACCTAACCCAGGTTGCTCAGCTAGTTCAAAAATAGGTCGAGCATCTTTTAGATATTGTAGCGCTTGTGCATGATCCATTTTATTTACCCTGACTTTGAGAAAGAAGTTTGCTAAGGACGAGTGATAGCATAAGGCCACATTTTAGCCACAAAAGAGAGGTTATCAGTTCCGTTCGCCTAGTCTGACAACTCTAGTATAACCGCTATCCCTAAAAAAGCTGTGATGTAGCACAAAGAAAGATAAACCACTGAGTTTTTGCAAAGCAGAACCAGTTCTAAAAGAGGGCTTATTTCGTCCGAGATCGCTTGCGCGTACCGAGCCAGAAGAAAGCGGTGGCAGCTATCACAAAGCCAATTCCGACATAAGTCCAGGTAATATCGCCGGTCATAAAGCTACCCTTGATAACCCCTACTCCCTGAAAAATCCAGACCAACCCGATCAATGCCAGAATCGCAGCTACCACAAAAAATACCGGCTGTTTCATAATATAATATTCCTCATATTTTCTTCTACAAGATCAAGTCTCACTGCGGCCTGAATTAAAAATTAAAGCTTGACCAATCCACGCTGGGCGGCAGTCGCAACCGCCTCGGTACGGTTGCCCGCCCCTAGCTTGGCAAGGATCGCGCTGACGTGAAATTTTACCGTTCGTTCGCTAATCACTAACCGATTAGCGATTTCTTTATTGACCAACCCGGCAGCCAATAGTTCCAAGACCTCGCGTTCGCGGCGGGTCAATTCGTCGGTAGTAGGGGGCGGGATAACCGGGCCAATGCTTACTCCCTGCATCTGGCGCAACAACTTGCCCGCTACCACCGGTTGAAGCAAGGCCCCACCCTGGTAGACCGTCCGAACCGCGTTGAAAATCTCCTTGCGCGGTGCGTCCCCCTTGAGCAAATAGCCTTGCGCCCCGGCCTTGACCGCCGCCAGAATCCGGTCGTCGGTATCAAAGACCGTAAAGATAATCACTTTAGTCTGCCGACGCTGTTCCATAATCAACCGCAAAGCGCCAAGCCCATCCAAAATAGGCATATCCAAATCAAGCAGTACGACATCGGGCTGCAATTTCTCGACCTGGGCGACCGCCTCCCGACCATCGCCCGCCTCTCCCACCACTTCAAAATCGGGCTGAGTTTCCAAAATCGCGCTCAATCCGTCGCGTACCACCGGGTGGTCGTCCACTATCAATATCCTGATAGTAGAATTATTCTCACTCATATCGTCCAGTCTAAGACCGCCAATCTTTTTGATAAGCTGCTAATATTAGCCAAATCGCTCCACACCTTTATGAGCTATTTATTATTGCCCAACCTACCCATAAAATCAATCAACATTGACTTGCAATCAGCTTGTCACTATAATCACCCAAAGCGACGCGCCTGAGTTTAGCTTTTTGGAAAACCCTTAGATAATTTTGTGATAGTTATGGATTTTACGCCTGCTGGTTGGGGATTAGCGGTGTTGTGGTTGTACGGCACCTTCATATTTTTCTGGGTATTGCAGTGGTGGCTAGGACGGCATATCCAGGGATTAGCTCTGCTCATTTTTGGGCGGCCTGGCCCGGCTTCGACCATCTATTTTTATTTGCTGGCTCCCGGTGTAATCCTCCACGAACTGAGCCACTTTTTGTTTGCCAAGTTGCTTTTTGTGCCTACCAGAGGCATGGCCCTGTTTCAACCTCAGCCTTCGACTGATCCCAAAGGACGACCTGGCCCTATCACCCTCGGTTACGTCGAAATCTACAAGACCGACCCAGTACGTCAAAGTATTATCGGGCTGGCTCCACTGCCGGTCGGCATTCTAGTTTTGTTGATAATAGCTGCACTGCTAAATCTCAACACCGCCATTACCGCCGACCTGAATCAGGGTGATGGTATCTGGCGGGCGATTATCTCACTTCCCACCGAACTTGTCACTAGCTTTCGTGAGCCGATCAATTTGCTCTGGCTTTATCTGGTTTTCACCGTCAGCAACGGTATGCTGCCGAGCCGTCCCGACCGCCGCCCCTGGCTGATCGGCTTTTTGCTACCGGGCAGTATTCTACTCCTGCTGATCGTGACAGGCCAACTCCCACCGCTCCCTACCGATTGGCAACGCGGTCTGCGGCAGTTTATAGGTAGCCTGACCTGGCTATTCGCCTTTGCCGCCCTAGTCAACTTGCTGCTGGCCCTGGTGATCTTTATCCTCGAAAGCCTGCTTAGTCGGATGCGAAAGCGGCGCGTAGTCTACTAAAATCCCACTCAAGGCAAAATGCAGAAATATTGAACCCCTGTAGGAGCGAGCTTCTGCTCGCGATGAAATTGGCAGCTGGATGCTCAATCGCGAGCAGAAGCTCGCTCCTACAGATAAGGGAAGCAAATAAAATAATTGTCCCAATGTAGGGGTAACCCTGGGTGGTTGCCCGTGAACACCTTGCGCGGTCAACGAGGGCAATCACCCAGGGTTACCCCTACCGGGATATTTTATTATTTTTGAGTCCCTAAGTGGTTAGCTCAATTGTTTTATATTCGGCTATAGGCATCATATCGGTCGGGAATTTTTCGATTGGGATATTTTAGATAAAATGCTGAGCTATAAATAAATGACGGGTTGGAGAAGCGATTAGATGATAGAAGTAGTCAGAAAGCGGAATTAGAATAAAATAAAAATAAGCAGGAAAGGGAAATAAAAAGAGCGCTCGATTACAATCGAACGCTCGCTAACAATACGGCTAAGGCGGCGGCCCGGTCGGGGGGACAGGGGCTATTAAAGGGTTGGGACTGATCGGCGAAAATGCCGACCAGTTCCGGAACATCCGCCGCCGCTACAGTCGGGCGGAGACTGTCGCTATCAAAATGATAGCCGCTCAACCGCTCGGCCCGTCCCTCGCTGGCAGAAACCAATAGCGGGTAAAAGACCACAAAGGTCTCGTCATCCACCAGCACCTCGGTCTCGGCCAATTGAGCCTCGGTCAGAGTAGACAAGAACCGATTCAACTCATGCTCGGTTCGGTAAGTCCGATCACCGTACTCCACCAACACATCGTTCTCCAACTCGTACATTGCTTTCTCCTCTTTTATAATCTCGGTAACTTCGGTCCGCATTATAGGTTCACACTCCGCTCTTTCAGTATCGACACTGGCAGCCTGCTCGAAATCTGGCTTTATTTCGTTCATTTTTGCTATACCTCACTGGTTAACCATTTATCGGTAGTTTCTCAAGTTTTGGCCCTGCTTGACCTGGCGACAGGCAATCAAAAAGGGTGTTGGAAGCATTTTTGCTTCTAACACCCTCGACTTTAACTTATCAAGCTTTTGCCCGCCGCTTCCTGCAACCTGACTGGTTGTTTAGGAACATTTGGGCCGCTTAACTTGCGGCGATTGAACCTCCTCCGGGTTTGGCGCGTTTGCGCCGGTAGGGTTGAGGCCAGTCGTCGAGTCGAGAGTGGCTATCATTATTCAAGCTGTTAAAGGTGCTAAGTGATCCCGTAGTAGTGTTGCCGGTTACTTTGTCTACTAAGTGCGCCATGGCGGGCTGAGGCCGCTGCTTGGGTTCCGAGAGTCCGAGTCCGCTTGTGTGAATCGGTTCGCACATGCCGAGGGCCATATAAATGGCAGCCGGGGCCGACGGATCGAACATGCCGCCCGTGATGGTAGGCAGAATGGAAGGCGCGACAAAGCTACCGACTTGTATGCCGGTTAGCCTGCCCAGCCCTGGCTGCGCTTGCCACAGGGAGCTATTCGGTTGGAAGCGGGCGCACAAATTGAATATTGTCGCGATTTCAGGCGATGCTCTATGCAACATTGTGCTACTCCTTTCCGTCTTTAGCTAAACCAATAAAAATCATCAAAACTCACAAGCGTCCCGGCAGAGGAAATGCTCTGTCGAAAGCGATATTTCTAAGTTGTCAAGAAAATATTTGTTAGTACAGGTATGTAGATACAATGCACCTGCTTACCCGTTCGTAGTATAATATATCATAACTTTAGAGAGTGTCAATAGACTTTAGACCTAGATTTTTAGATTTTTTAAAACTTCCCGAACGGATTAGGGTTTGATTAAGTATGCTACCGGTTTATTGACTTTTAGGATAGGCTATGATAATTTTAGGCAGGACAGGCTCACTCGTGAAACATTCAACAAAATAGAGCGAACCAATCAAAATAAGTAGAAAACAGGCAAAGAGATGGGACGAGTAACTCTTGATAGACCCGCAAGTCTATCCCAACCAAAGGGCGCGGCAGGCTTTGAGCAGCATCGCAAGGCGGCAACTGCGACCAATCGCAAGTTTTACGCGGTTGGCGCGATCATTCTAATTGCGGCTGTCACCATTGTGATCGTAGCGATGCAAGGCAGTTCGGTTTATTATATTCCACTGGCCGAATTTAATACCAAGCATACAGCACTGGCGGCAGGCGATAAAGAGGTGCGCGTAGCCGGGAAAGTCCTACCCGGTAGCATCACCAAAAACGCCGCTACCGGCGCAATCAGCTTTACCGCTTTCGACCGCGTCGAAAAGTCCCAGACCATGAAAGTCGTTTACAGCAAGATTCCGCCCGACACTTTTAAGGACGAAGCCGAAGTGGTTGTAACTGGCACCTATGCCAATGGAGTCTTTACGGCTAACGATATGCTCGCGAAATGCCCCTCCAAGTACAGTTCGTCGGCAGAAACCAACTAACCCGACAATAACTTAAACGGGGCCGAGATAAGGGTGGTTGTGAGGGCCGATTGCTGTTATGCAGCTACTTTTCACAATCACCTTTTTGCATGTTCGATACAGGCTAGAACAGGTTGAAGTAGGGAAACATGAACCAGATTGGTTATATTGCGCTATTGGTAGGCTTCGTGATGGCGGTCTATGCCGTAGTCGCGCTTAGTTTGGGGGCCTGGCGGGGCTACCCCGAACTGATTAAGAGCGGAAGACGAGCCGCCTGGACAGTCGTCGGGCTAGTCGGGTTGGGGGTGGTCTGCCTCCAATACGCTTTGCTGACCAGCGATTTCTCGCTCCGCTATGTAGTCGAAGTCTCGTCCAGCGAAATGGAGTGGTGGTACAAAATTGGGGCGATGTGGGGCGGGCAAGAAGGCTCACTTTTGCTGTGGTCGCTAATTCTAGCAACGTGTACCGCCATTCTCTTGATCCAGACCCGCAAGATGCAACCGCACGAACTCGGCCCCTGGATTATCGTAGCGATGTGCAGCGGTACGGCTTTCTTTTTGGCGATGTGTACCCTGGTCGTCAACGTCTTTCAACCGATGGCGATTGTGCCGCAAGACGGCAAAGGTCTTAACCCGCTACTCCAAAACCCCGGCATGATGATCCACCCGCCTATACTCTACACCGGCTACGTCAGCACGATAGCGGCCTTTGGGTTTGCTTTTGCGGCTCTGGTATCGGGACGGCTCGATAATAGCTGGGTGCGGATCGCCCGGCGCTGGATTCTGACAAGCTGGATTTTCCTGACCGTCGGCAATTTCCTGGGTGGACAATGGGCCTATGTGACCCTCGGTTGGGGTGGTTATTGGGCCTGGGACCCGGTGGAGAACGCCGCGATTATGCCCTGGTTTATCAATACGGCCCTGCTGCATAGCGCCATGATCCAACAACGGCGGGGCATGTTCAAGGTCTGGAACCTCTCGTTGGCAATCATCGCCTATGCGCTCTCGTTGTTCGGTACTTTCCTAACCCGTAGCGGCGTGTTGAGTTCAGTCCACGCCTTTGGCGAAAGCACCCTTGGCCCTTATTTTATGATCTGGATCGGGGCGATATTAATCGTTGGGTTTGGCCTCGTTTTTATGCGACTACCCGAACTACGCAGCGAAAACAAGCTGGACGGGCTACTCTCCCGCGAGTCGAGCTTTTTGCTCAACAATATTTTGTTCTTCCTGGCAGTCATCTTTATGCTATGGGGGACGGTCTCGCCCCTGGTCAGCCAGATTACCACCGGGGTCAAGACTGAGGTCAAACAGGGCTACTTTGTGCAAACGGTAGTGCCGGTACTGTTGGGCTTGATCTTCCTGATGGGTATCGGCCCCTTGATCGCCTGGCGCAAAGCTACGATGGAAAGCCTGAGCCGGAGCTTTTGGATACCGGCCTTGTCCGCGATGACGGGCGGGGCGATTCTATACGCGCTGGGGGTACATCAGTTTGTAGCGATCCTGGGCTTTTCGATCACAATTTTTACCGCCAGCACGGTTGGCCTCGATTATTTCAAGGGCATCCGGGCGCGACGGCGACATACCGAAGGTAAAATCTTGCCTGCCGTCACGACCCTGGTCAAACGCAACCGTCCGCGCTACGGCGGGCTACTGGTTCACCTCGGCATGGTCATTATTACAATAGTTATTATCGCCTCGACGGTCTACAAGGTCAACGAAATCAAAGTCGTCGGCGACAAAACCTATAAGATCGACGAGAATACGGGAGTACCGGCCAATATTGGGGATACCCTGATCGTCAAAGGCTTCCACGAGTACAAAATCAAGCTCGAACGTATCCAGGCGATTGGCTCCCCACTCAAGATGCGCTTCCAGGCCTATATGTCGGTGGAGAAAGACGGAGTAGCCCAGGAACAATTGCTCCCCGCCGCCGAGCTATATACTTCAAGCCAGCAACCCAATACAGTCGTCTTTATCCGGGTAGACCCACTGGAAGACCTTTATCTCAGTATGCCGCAACAGGGGATCGAAGCTACTCAGGGCGCAGATGGTAAGCCGATCATAACCGGGGCCGCCTTCCAAATCTGGATCAACCCGTTGATGTTGTGGAGTTGGGTAGGGCTGGCAATCACTATTATCGGTCTGTTTGTCGCGATCTGGCCCGACCCAACCCCGGCCCTCGCGCCCGCCCCAGCCCGGCGAAAGGCCAATGCGCCGGTCAAAGAGCCGTCGGTCGTGAGCTAAGGGGATTTGGGATTTACAATTGCAAGTACTCAGTCTTCCCTTTTGGGCGACCACATAGGGTCGCCCCTACCCAAAATTCGTTGTAGGGTGCGACCCTATGTGGTCGCCCGATCTGAGTAGTTACTTACGATTTACGATTTACAATTTAAAGCTAACAGGTGATAGCTGTATCAAAGGTACAATGAATTTAGTAAACACGATTTTAGTTCAAACGCAAGGGCCGGTTTCGTCTACACCGGCCTCCAATAACGATAATGGCGCAATTTTGGGTTGGCTGGTGGGCTTTGCATTGGCGACCGTGGCAGTCGTGCTAGTGGCTAGACCGCTTACGACTGTTATGGAAGGCGGAGCGCGAAGGCGCTTGCCCCGCCAAACTCCGGCCCAGGAAGCCACCCGCCTCCAACTAGAAAACTTGCAGGAAAGTGCCACCGCCGAACGTCAGTCCTTACAAGACCTCGATTTCGATCATGAACTCGGTATTATGGAAGAAGCTGATTACACCGAATTTAAAGAGCGGTCTGTACTAAAATTGGAAAAGCTAGAGCAACAAATTGGGTCGCTCCAACATAATCTGAACGGACGTAGCGCCGAGCCGATCCCAACGAGAACAGCCGCTAAAAATGTAGCAACGACAGTCGCTACCCGCTCCGCTAAAACCAGAACGACCGACACCGAAAAGCTTCATCTCAAAGCGGCGATCAAAGAAAAGCTCAAGTGCGGTGAGTGCAGCACCCCTTTCAAGCCGGGCGACCGCTTTTGCCGCCAGTGTAGCGCCCCACTTCCGATCCTCTGCCTCAATTGCGGCAAGGAAGTCACCGAGAACGACCGCTTTTGCGCCAAGTGCGGAGCGGCAGTCAACACCTAAACAACTTTATAAGGACAGATTTTCATGAGAGAGTTGACTTTAACTGAATTAAAAGTAGCTACTCGCAGCTTTATTCAGCATTATGCTTCAACTCCGAGCCGGGAACTTTATCAGGTTACTGATGGCAAAGCAGTAGGAACAGCAGTCGAGCATGCTTTCCACAATTACCTCGGTACAGAATTTCTTTACCTACGCGGTAATTCAGCAAGTGGTCAGGATTTCCCAGAATTAAAGATTGATCTCAAAGTAACTTCCAGGAAACAACCTCAATCTTCTTGTCCTTTTGAAAATGCTACCCAAAAGGTGTATGGGCTTGGATATAATCTTTTGGTATTAGTATATTCCAGGCTCGATGACCATCTTAATAAAACTGTCACGCTCAATTTTCAGCATGCTATTTTCATTGAAGCAAGTAAAACCGGCGATTACCAAACAACCTTCGGTATACGCGAAATTCTTCGGAGGAATGGTAATCGTGATGACCTTATCGCCTTCCTTGAAGAGCGGAATCTACCTTTAGATGAACTTGGACGAATGGCTCTGGCAGATCGAATTGTAATAAATCCACCAGAACAAGGCTATTTAACGATCTCTAACGCATTACAATGGCGACTACAGTATACTAGAGCTATAGAAACGGCGTTCCAGGATACAGTTGAAGGGGTGGAAAATCTAATTGGCTAATGAATTTGGTGATTTCCAAACGCCTCCCGAACTTGTAAAAGCAATACTAGATTGCTTATACTCAACCGGCAATAAGTGGGAGCGAGTCCTTGAACCTACTTGCGGTAAGGGTAATTTTATTTCTGGATTAATTCAACTGGAGGCAGCACCGCTTGAAATACAGGGGATAGAATTACAAGGTGCTTATGTAACTCAGGCCAGAGAAATAGCTCCAACTAACTCATCAACAAAAATTACTATCAGACAAGAAAATATTTTTGAACTGAATTTAACTAGAACTTTAGAATGGCGCAATTCGGGACGACTCTTAGTGCTGGGCAATCCACCCTGGATTACAAATGCAGCTTTAGGGGTCTTAAACAGTACTAACCTTCCGATTAAAACGAATCTAAAAAGATTAAAAGGAATTGAAGCTCTAACTGGAAAATCAAACTTTGACATTGCTGAGTACATCTGGATAAAACTTCTTACTGAACTAATCGAAGAACAGCCTACAATTGCCCTGCTTTGCAAAACCTCGGTTGCACGTAATGTCCTTGAATACGCTTACCACGCCCATCTCCCTATCAATTATGCTTCTATTCGGAAAATAGATAGTAAGAAATGGTTTGATGCAGCAGTGGATGCCTGCCTCTTTTACGTAGAGACAGGTTCAAACAATTGCGAGTACCTTGCCGAAGTTTTTAGCGATCTTGATTCAACCAGACCTGAAAGCAAAATGGGTATGGTTGACGGTCAATTGGTCTCAGACGTTGAAACCTACAAATCTTTGACTTTTGGTATGGGTATTTCCCCTGTAACATGGCGACAAGGTCTTAAACACGATGCAGCTTCGGTTATGGAACTTGCTAACGATCAAACCAACTACTGGAATAAGTTTGGGGAGCCTGTATGTGTTGAGGCTGACTATATTTATCCTTTGTTAAAGAGTTCAGATTTAGCCCGTCAAGCAATAATTCACCCTGACAAAGCCGTCATAGTAACTCAATCTTTTTTGGGTGAAGACACCACTAAATTGCAAGAGCAAGCACCTAGATTATGGCAGTATCTAAATACTTATCTATCGAATTTTGAACAAAGAAAATCTTCGATATATATCAACCAGCCGCCCTTTGCAATTTTTGGTATAGGCCAGTATTCTTTTGCACCCTATAAAGTAGCAGTCTCAGGATTACACAAAAAAATAAAGTTTCGGGCGATTGGGCCTGTGAATAAGCGACCGGTAGTGCTAGATGATACCTGCTACTTTATAACATGCACTTCTTACACCCAGGCCGCTTTCTTATCTAGTCTACTAAATCATCCTACTTGCATTAGCTTGTTATATTCATTAGCATTTTCTGATGCTAAACGTCCAATTACAAAAAAGCTTCTTCAACGTATCGACCTACGAGCGATGCTTGGACACCTGGATCATCAATCTCTGGTTGCTAAATTTAATGAGGAACTTGAAGGTCTTCAACAATCTAAAGCAGGTTTAGCTACATTAGAAGAAGAAATTATTAATTTTTCTGGACAATTGAGTTTCACATGGTAAAACTTTTGATCCAAAACGCCGAAATAGTCACCCAAAACCCGCAGGGCCAAATCTTGACCGGGGATGTTCTGGTGGAAGACACGCGGATCGCGGCGATGGGGCAATTAGGGCTAGAACCGGGGCAGGTCGATAAGGTCATCGATGCAACCGGGAAGACCCTTATACCGGGCCTGATCCAGACCCATCTCCACTTGACCCAAACCCTCTTTCGGGGACAAGCCGACGACCTGGAATTGATGGATTGGCTACGCCAGCGTATCTGGCCTTTGGAAGCCGCCCACGACGAGGAGTCCAACTACTGGTCGGCTTTGCTGGGAATTGGCGAACTGATCGAAAGCGGTACGACCACCATTGTCGATATGGAGACGGTCAGCCACACTGAGAGCGCCTTCCGAGCGCTTTCCGAAAGTGGGCTACGGGCTATGAGCGGCAAGGTAATGATGGATCACGGTGACGAAGTACCACCCGGCTTGCAAGAACAGACCGAGGCTTCGATAGCCGAGAGCGTTCGGTTGCTCGAACGCTGGCACGGTCACGACGGTGGACGCATCCAGTATACTTTCTGTCCACGCTTTGTGGTAAGCTGTACCGAACAGTTGCTGACCCGCGTGCGCGATCTGTCGGCCCACTATGACGTAATGGTACATACTCACGCCAGCGAAAACCAGGGTGAAATTGCGATTGTCGAAGCCGAGCGCGGTATGCGTAATGTGGTCTACCTGGATCATATCGGGCTGGCAAACGAGCGGCTGATATTGGCCCATAGCATCTGGTTGAACGAGCAGGAGAAGCAAATATTAGCCGAGCGTGGTGTAAAAGTGACCCACTGCATCAGTTCCAATTTGAAGCTTGCCAGTGGCATTGCTGACGTAACGGGCCTGCTGGCGGACGGCGTGACGGTCGGACTGGGGGCGGATGGCGCGGCTTGCAGTAATAATATGGATATGTTTCAGGAAATGCGGCTGGCAGCTTTTATCCAGAAAATCAAGCTAGGGCCGACCGCCCTGCCCGCCCGCACCGTCTTCGAGATGGCGACAATGGGCGGAGCGCGGGTAATGCGGCTGGAACACGAAATCGGCAGCATCGAAGTCGGCAAGCGGGCCGATCTGGTACTGCTCGACCTGAACCAGCTTCACGCCTACCCCTCTCGTGAAGTCGATCCGATCTCGCGTTTGGTCTACAGCGCTTCTAAGCGCGATGTGGAGACCGTTCTTATCAATGGACGGGTCGTACTGGAAAACCATCAGCTTCTAACCCTCGACCGCGCCGCCGTCCTCCGCAACTCGAACGAGGCGATTAGCCGCGTGATGAAGCGAGCCGGATTAAAAAGGAACCGTCAATGAACAGCACCGAACCCGCCGCCTTTATCCTGCAAGCTAAAAAGATCACCAAGACCTTCGGTCATTCTACCGTGCTAAAAGGGGTCGATCTGAGTTTGCGGCAGGGGGAGCGGGTAACGTTGCTAGGGCCAAACGGGGCCGGTAAGACGACCCTCTTGCGTATTCTAGGGCTGCTGGCCCGCCCTACCAGTGGCGAAATCGAGCTTGCCGGTATCCCACTCAAGGAGACCCGGCCCAGTGTTCGTTCGCTGGTCGGCGTAATTAGCCATTTGACTTTTTTGTACGAGGATTTGACCGCCCGCGAGAATTTGCGCTTTTATGGTAAACTTTACGGTCTAAGTGGGTCAAGCTTAGAAGCGCGAGTCGAGGAAATGCTGGTAAGAGTCGGGTTGGAAAAGCGGGCCGACCAACGGGTGCGGGTCTTTTCGCGGGGGATGCAACAACGCTTGGCCCTGGCGCGGGCTGTCTTGCATCAGCCACCAATTTTGCTTTTGGATGAGCCGGACACCGGCCTCGACCGGCAGGCTGCCGAAATGCTTTCTCAGATTCTGGCTGAACCTGCTGTCGATAGTCTGCCACGCAGCGTGCTAATGACAACCCACAACCTGGAACGCGGCCTCGCCATGAGCGACCGGCTAATAGTGTTGGCGGGCGGGCGGATCGTGCGCGAAACCATCTCTGCCGACCTCGCCCCGACCCAGGTGCAAAGCTGGTATTATGAGGCGGTTAGAGGTCAGGTAAGTAGAAATTAAGGATTGGCGCATAAGCCAGCAGGAGTTTGGATTAGTGTCGAAGGCAACCGAACAAAAAACTCAATACCAAATCCCTGCTCCACTAAACCAGGAGTCGAATTCTCAGCCTGCGGCATCCCGTACTCAGTCCTCAACCACCCAAAGCGTACCCGGCACTCAGCACTACTTCCGGGCGGTCTGGACGATCTTCAGCAAGGATGTGCGGACGGAACTACGCACTAAAGAGATTTTTAGCGCGATGGCGGTCTTTAGTCTTTTGGTAGTAATGGTTTTCGCGTTTGCCTTGCCGGGCAAGCTGAAAGAAGGCGGGGATGTTGCGCCGGGTCTGTTGTGGGTTGCCTTTACCTTTGCCGGAGTACTGGGCCTAAACCGCTCGTTTATCAACGAGAAGGATCGCGGTTCGTTGGAAGGCTTGCTGCTGGCCCCGGTAGATCGCAGCGCCATCTTTGTGGGCAAGGCCCTGGGCAATTTCGCCTTTATCACCATCGTCGAGCTTTTGATTGCACCATTGTTCAGCCTGCTTTTCAACTTTTCGGTGCTGAACTTGGCTCTACTGCCAGTGCTAGTGCTTGGTACAATCGGGTTTGCCGAAATCGGGACGCTTTTCGCAGCGATGGCGGTCAACACCCGCGCAAGGGAAGTCTTGCTCCCCGTGTTATTCTTTCCTATAATGTTACCAGTGATTATTGCAGCGGTACAATCCACTGCCGCGATTCTGGCGAACCGCCCTTTCGAGGAATACGGTTCGGCACTAGGGCTGATGTTCTTTTTCGATTGTATTTTTTGTGCGGTTCCGCTTTTGCTATTCGAGTTGGTACTTGAGGAGTAAATATAAGTATGTCAATTAAAGACCTGAATACAATAGTTGAAACACCGCCCGCCGAAATCGAGTATTATTACGACTCGCATCCGACAAAGGAAGATTTGATGGCTGAAAGCGCTGCCCAGTTTCATCTGGTGATTTATCTCGTAGGTCTACTAGAATGGCTCTATCGTTACGAGCAGTGGTACATCGGCGGAAATATCAACATTTATCCCAAAAGCCGCCGCCCAAAATCCTATCCAATCGCGCCGGATGTGGCAGTTTTCAAGGGGGTAGTGCTGACCCGCGAAGAGCGCCGGAGGCTAAAAAGCTGGAAAATGATCCTGCCTAATCGCCCACCTCCGGCAGTAGTCTTTGAGATCAGTTCAGATGAAACCTGGGAAAAAGATATAAACGAAAAGCCGGTCAAATACCAGCAATGGGGCATGAAAGAGTACTTCGCCTACGACCCGAACGATCCCCAAATCTGGCGCGACCGCTCGACTCGCTTGCGTGGCTGGCGCTATAATCTCTTGCCAGAAGCGAACGCGATGGAGGAGTTAGTACCAAACGAGCAAGGCTGGTTGTGGAGTGAGGAACTCGAAAGCTGGCTGGTCCCAGATGGAGAGCGCTTGCGGCTTTACGACGCAGAATTGCGGCTTCGTTTGACCGAAACCGAGCAAGGGGCAATTGATTTGGAAATTTCTAATCAGCGCGAGGAAGAGGCCCACCAACGCGAAGAAGAGGCCCGCCAGCGTGAAGAAACTCAACGTACTGCCAAAGAAGCGGCCTGGGCCAAATTGCGCGAGTTAGGGGTTGACCCGGAGAATCTATAAGAGAGGCTGTACAAAAGGTGCCGCTGCGCTAATGAAATTAGCCAATTCAGGAAAGATAAGGAAATTTGATTGATCCTATCTATCCCTGTTAATTTTAAGGAGAGGTTGAGAAGGTAAAAGGTAAGATGGCAACTTTAGCTAAAAATCTAAATTTGGGGACACGAGAAAAAACGCGACGCAGGCCGGATTGGGCCAATCTGTTGTTGTGGGCGATGCTGGTAAGCTTTCCGGCAGCCTTGCTGTGTATTTTGATTGCACCGTCCGACATCGAGTTAAAATACTCGCAACGTATCTTCTATTTCCACCTGCCTGCTAACATAATGTGCTTCGCCGCTTTTACCACCTACTTTATAGGTGGGATCGGCTACTGGCGCACCCGGCAACGGATTTGGGATATACTGATGGTAGCAGGGCTGGAACTTGGCGTGTTCTTCGCCTTGATCGGGATCGTCACCGGGTCGATCTGGGCGCGGTACGCCTGGGGAACTTTTTGGACCTGGGAACCACGCCTGACGACTGTCACCATTATGCTGGTAGTCTATCTGGCGGGCTGGATGTTGCGAAACTCCATCGACGACCCAAACCGCAAAGCGGCTTTGACGGCTGTTTTTGGTATAGTTGGGTTTATCAATGTACCACTGGTGTTTTTCTCGACCCGCTTTTTCCCGCCCGGTTTGCACCCGGTTATCTTCAAAGTCAGCGCCGAAGGCAAAGAAACCACCACCGGGCTGGAAGGTTTTATGAACGTCGCTCTAATCGTCTCAATGATAGCAATTGGCGAATTGTTCGCCTATTTGCTAATCCAGCGCGTTCGATTGGAGCAGTTGCGCGACAAAGTAGCGGTAGTCCGCACCACGCTTTACGAGGACGAATACGAAGAGGCGGTTTAGGGAACCCAATAGCAAAGCAAAAGGAATGTAGTTCGATGTTATATTATTTAGCGGAAATCGTGGCCCAAACCAAAACCAGCACCGACCAGTCAGATGGCTTTGTTTATGTGATTGCGGCATTTATGGCAATCTGGCTGTTTATCGCAGGTTATTTGTTCTGGTTGCACCGTCGTCAGGAGAGCCTGCGACAAGAAGTCGAAATGTTGCGGCAGGAAGAAAGCGAACGATTACAACCGTCCGTGCCGACCGCCACAAACGAGCAACTAGGGGTCGGCGGACAACAATGGCCGAGCGGTCGTCCGCAAGACATAGGAGGGTAATAAGTGAGTTTATCTTTGGGGAACGACCTATCTCCCACTCCCGATCCACAACCGCACCCCAACGGCGCTCACCTCGAACCGGTTCCGGGTGAAATATCCGCAACTCCATCCACTCCGCTTGCCGACCCCAGTCGAGGATGGGTTATGGGGTGGTCACTTTTTACTCTGCTGCTGACCTTTGCGCCCTTCGTCTGGGCCTACTATGTCCAACCGTCCAACGGGCGCTTTATGGGTCTTTTGTGGAATGCGCTGGACGGTAACGTCTACCTCTCGAAGATGGAAGCCGGAAGGCGCGGCGAATGGCTTTTCCACCTCACCTTTACTTCCGAAGAACATCCCGGTATTCTGGTTTATATGCACTATTACCTGCTTGGCAAATTGGCCGGGCTGGTTAGTTTACCCAATATTATGGTCTACCATCTGGCACGACTGGCCGGGGGAGCCTTGCTTTTATGGGCCAGTTGGCGGTTTATCTGCCGTTACTTTAGCGAAGGGCGGATGCGCCGGACGGCCTTTTTACTGGTCTGCTTTGGGTCGGGACTGGGCTGGCTGATCGGGCCGCTCGGCTTCAAAGAACCGAATACTTCGACCGATCTCTGGGTAGCCGAATCGCTAACCTTCTTCAGTATTCTGTCCCAGCCACATTATTCGTTTGCGACGGCCCTGCTGCTCTTTGGCCTGATGTGGCTCCAGGACGGCTGGGAAGCGACTAACCAAAAGGCCGCCTGGCAAGCCTATGCTAAAGCGGCGGGTTGTGGCTTTTTGCTCGGCTGGGTACATCCCTTTTTGGTCATTACGCTAGGGGTGACTAGCGGACTATACTTGCTGCGCCTAACCATCGCCACTCGGCATATACCCTGGCGCGATTGGCTGGGGTTAATAGCGGTCGGGGTAGTTTCTATTCCGATGCCGATTTATATCTATCTGGTAACTTCCAGCAACGCTATCTATCGGGGCTGGATGGGCCAAAACCAGACTTACTCGCCCCTCCCGATTTTCTTTATGCTGGGTTATGGGCTGTTGTTCGGGCTGGCAGTCGTCGGCGGTTGGTGGGCTGAACGACGCAGCCCGGCCTCAAACCGCTCCCGATGGCAGTTCATCACCACCTGGGTAGTTGGAACAGCTCTGCTGCTTTATGTGCCACTCAACTTTCAGCGTCGCTTTGTCGAAGGCTTGCACCTGCCAATCGTGTTGCTGACGACCGCAGGGTTTTACTATCTCGTCCGAGGGTGGCGACCGGCAATCCAGGCCCGCCGAGCCAACCAGTTTGTAATTCTAACTTCGCTCTCGACCTTTTTGGTGCTGGGAACTTTCTTTGGCAATATCTATGCACGCGGCGGAAATGGCGACTTCCACCCGCTTTATCTCTACGGCGAAGAAGTAAGCGCTATGAACTGGCTAAAGGCTAATAGCAGCCTGACCGATACAGTGATTGCCGGGCCGATCACCGGCAGTTATATCCCGGCTTTTGCGGGCAACCGCACTTTCTATGGTCACGATCTGGAAACGATCAACCGCGCTCAAAAGATTGAATTGCTGCGGCAATTCTTCCAATTCAAAATGACCCACGATGAAATGATTGCTTTCGCCCGCGAGTATGGCATTCGGTACGTCTATTTCGGCCCCGAAGAAGCCCGCCTGTTTGCCGAAGGAGCCGAGGACGACCAGGAGGAAAGAACTTTGCCGGGCGACTTACAAGAACTGGGTTGGCTCCCGGTCTACGGCAACGCCCGTGTCCAAATCTACCGCCTCCAACTTTAATCATCTCACCCAAATAAATCGAAGTAGCCTGCTCGATTGCTAAGAACCTATCCCAAAAGGGGCGACCATTTAGGGGCATCGCTATCCAAGTGAATTTATGTAACCGTTGCCGATCTGTCATTGTGAGGGGGAGATTAGCTCGGTTTGTGCCGAAGTTGGCTTCCCGCCGAACAATCTCGGTTGGACAGTAGCCCACTCCTGAACGGTTACAATTTTACTCATTAATCCAGTAATGTGTAATTTTATAGATGTATTAATTCGTGAACTAGGTTATATATTACGGGTACCTTTTGAGACTTAATTTAGAGAATTGAGGTTTTTAATAAAAACCTCCAACCATCGGGTTAAGGGTAATTTTAGAGCTTTAAGCCAGGCTAAATAACACTATCGCAGATCGACCGATGGCGTACCAAAGCAGTAGGTAAGCTGGCAGGTAACGATTCTCAAACTCGTTCAGGTCAGTTGAACATAGGGGCAACGGCTTTATCAAGAAGTCAATAAAGCCGAGTAGTGACGATACCGAATTACAGATCCAAAGGAGGGTCTCATATGTCGGATACCTCAAATATTTCGAGCCAGGCGGCTGACAGCACTAACAAGGAAGCGATTAGCGCTATTTCGGCTATAGCTTACGGTTTTTTAGGTTCGCAGGCCCTCTTTTCAGCCTTGCGATTAGGTCTCTTTACAACCCTGGCCGAAGAGCCTTGTACTATCCCCCAACTTGCTACCAAACTAAAGGTTCCGATAGAATCACTGACGGTGCTGGTCAGCACCTGCCTTAGTTTAAAACTACTTAACTGGGATGGCGATTATTGCCAAAACAGCCCGGCAGCGGCCCGTTACCTTGTCAAATCGGCTCGCACCTATATTGGCGACTACTACTTGCGCCAGATCCAGTTAACTATGTACGATAGCGCCAATCAAATTCACTCGATTTTGGAGGGTCAACCGCAAGCAAGCCCGACTTATGCCACTTTTCTGAGTGATCCAGAAAAGGCTGAGGAATTTATTCGCGGCCAGCACGGTGGTTCAACCAGTCCGGCAGCACTACTTTCGCGTACTGTTAATTTCTCCGCTTACTCTAATTTACTGGATTTAGGGGGTGGCTCCGGTGCCTTTGCGATTGAGTTGGTCAGGCGCAATTCTCACCTCAACGCGATTGTTTTTGACCAGCCACAGGTGGTGGCAATAGCCGAAAAAATTATTGGGGAGGCCGGTCTAAGCGAACGGATTAAGTGCGCTGGTGGTAATTTATTGGCTGACCCGTGGCCGGGCCAGGCTGATCTGGTTTTGCTTTCCTATATTGCCAGTTGCTATCGACTAAAAACAGTAGATGAGTTATTAACCCGTATTTACAATTATCTGCCTGACGGTGGGGAGCTAGTTGTTCACGATTTCGTCTTTTACCCTGATCGCAGTGGCCCGCATAACACCGCGCTTTTACTTTTTGGACAACTGGCTGTTTCGGGGCAGACCCAGGCTTACACTACCGATGAACTTAGCCAGGCAATGCAAAGGGCGGGATTTAAGGTGGTCGCAGTGCAACCGCATTTACCCGATCTCACCTTTCTCTTGAGGGGTCTTAAAGTTGCTTGAGCGAGACAACTTAGTAGTCGAAGGTCAAAAGTCGAAGGTCGCCATCCCCGAATGGGGGGACAGAAAGACTTTGAGCCTAACCGCTGGGGAGTAATTACGAATTTTCCAGACTAACCAGCTTAAACAAATGGTGACCCTCTATTGTGTGTTTGAAGTTCGCAAATCGTAAGGAGTACTGTGCATTATGATTCACCCTTTCCGGGCGCTGGTAGTAAATAAAACCGAGCAAACTTTCAAATTGGGGATTGAACAATTGCGATTGGACGATCTACCGAAAGGAGAAGTACTGGTTAAAGTAGTCTACTCTGCTCTTAGCTACAAAGATGGACTGGTCTGCATCCCTGATGGCAAAGTAGCCCGTAGCTATCCCCTGGTACCCGGAATGGAACTGGCCGGAATTGTACTTGAGTCGAGTAGCCCCAACTTTAAACCCGGAGATGAGGTAATGGCGGGCGACTACAACGAAATCGGCATTGCCCGTCATGGTGGCTACAGTGAATATGCCCGTATTCCGGCAAGGTTGGTGTATGCCAGGCCAGAAGGCTTGAAAATGCAAGAGGCGATCACCCTTAGCGGGGCGGGGCTGACGGCTCTGCTGGCTTTATTGCGTTTGGAGCAAAATGGGCTGCGCCCGGAAAACGGGCCGGTGTTGGTAACTGGTGCTACCGGTAGTGTCGGCAGTGTAGCGGTTAGCCTCTTCTCGCAACGGGGTTACAGTGTGGTCGCCAGCACCGGCAAAATAGAGGAAAAGCCTTATTTAGAAAGTTTGGGAGCAAATAAAGTAATCAGCCGGGAAGAGGTCTCGGGTGAAGGCCAGCGACCGCTAGAACAAGAACTGTGGGCGGCAAGTGTAGATAGCGTGGGCGGTAGCACGCTGGCTTATCTCACTCGTACCACCAAAAAAGGGGGTTCGATTGCGGCCATTGGTTTGACCGGCGGCAGTAGCTTTAAAGGTACGGTTTTCCCTTTTATCTTACGTGGGGTTAATCTCTTGGGAATTGATATGCCTTCTTGCTCGATTGAGACGCAGCAGGAATTATGGCACCAGCTTGCCAGCAGTTTTTCTTGGGAACGGGTAATAGCCCAAATCGGTCGGGAGATAAGGCTGGAAGAATTACCGGCAGCCATAGAAGCTATTCTTGGCGGAAAGACCCGCGGACGGACTATTGTCCGGCTATCGGACTAAGTAAGCGTTAAAAATTAACTCCTCGTGTAAGCCTCAAGGCTACTTGGTGGTACTGCCTTTACTGATGGTGGATAATTACTTTTTTCCACCCCTAAGCAGGGGTTGTCTCAGAGCTAGTCGAAGTGCGCCATTAGGTCGGGCGGAATGATAGTAGGCCCGCCACCATCCAACTGAAGCAAAAGCTCGCTTTGGGACTGAGCCGTGGCCCAACTCCTACGGCTTAAAGCGACCATTCGTGACGCACCGTCAGATTTAGTCGCTCTATGAAGACCGTGTTTAACCTTCCATTAAAGCCTAATTTTATTAACCCCTCGCCTAAACTACTAGCCAATCCGACCCGATTAGATATTTAATCTTGGATAGGTTGTGCCGCCGATAACTTTTGATCAGTTGACCGTAAAGGAGCTTTTCATCAACTTGCCACGCTCGCTTTTTGCGACCAACTTGGGTTACCACCCAGCGCCTGAATAGCTATCTCTGCGATGTGAATTGACAAGGCCCGGCCCCAAAGTCTATAGTAGCGAATATGTTTTCAATTCACGCTTTTTTTCTGACCAGGGGTAGCGTAACAATCCTGAATTTAGCTGTGGCTTTCGTTGGCGTAAGGCCAAAGTGACAAAGAAACGCTTAATAGTGAAAGTGTAAAACGAGCAAGTAACTGTTATGAGTTTAGGTACAAAAGCAGGAATGACACACCTAAAAATTGAGTCGATCAAAGAGCGGTCAAGGCTGACTGCCTCGACCGAGTACGAACTGAGTGAGATCGAACATCGCTGCACGCAGGCTCTGTTGATGGTGCTGCCTCAGATGCGTCAACTCATCAATCGAGATCGTGAGGGGGACGGCCTTTCGATTACCGTGCAGCAATACAACGTTTTGAAAGCGCTCACCGAGCAAGAACGGTTAATCAGCGAACTGGCCGATATGCTGAAGGTCAGCCGACCTACCATGTCCCGGATCATAGACGGACTGGAAGGGCGCAGACGGTCTGGTGAAGATGTACGCCGCCCCAAACTGGTGGAGCGGGTGGCCTGTCAGGACGATCATCGGTTGGTCTACGCCCATATTACCGAAGAAGGCCGGGCGACGCTCCAGCATTATCATATTCAGGCTGAGGAAAGTATTGCAATTATCCTGCGCCGGATGCAACCGGACGATTTACCAAGCTTGCTGCGTAGCCTCGAAAGCCTGGCCCTGGCTCTTAACAAGTACTGAGTAGGGACTGTAACCACCGATAAATAAGCTGGATGTAATCCAACCTTTTGAATTGATACTGCTCAACCCAGCCCTTATGATTATAGACGCGCATACCCACATAATGTCCCCTGAAATAGCACTGGCAAAGGCTGATTATTGCGCCCGCGATAACTGGTTTGACCAGTGCTACAACCACCCAAACGCCCGCTTTGCTACCGCCGAAAGTTTACTGGCAAGTATGGATAGGGCCGGATTTGACCGGGCGGTTGTAACCGGCTTTGCTTTTGCCGACGGAGCCTTGTGCGCCGCCTCTAACGACTATCTGATCGACGCAGTGCGACGCTACCCAGATCGCTTGATTGGATTAGCCGCTGTCCAACCCACCGAAGGGGAGCGGGCCGTCTACGAAGCCGAACGCTGTCTGGCGGCGGGGTTATCGGGGGTGGGAGAGTTGCTGCCCGACGGTCAGAGCTTTGACCTGGCAGAAGCAACCATAATGGCAGACCTGGCGACTCTCTTGCAAAAGCACCAACGCCCCTTGATGTTGCATATCAGCGAACCAGTTGGACATCTCTATCCCGGCAAAGGCCAGACCTGGCCTCAAAAGCTGGTTACCCTGGCCCAAAATTTCCCCGACTTAAGCCTTATCGCGGCGCATTGGGGCGGGGGCCTGCCTTTTTACGAACTGATGCCCGAAGTTCGGGCGGCCCTCCAAAATGTCTTTTACGACACGGCTGCCACCACTTATTTGTACAATTTCAAAATCTTCCGGGCAGTCGCCGATCTGTGCGGCCCGACCAAAATCCTGTTTGCCACCGATTACCCTCTGCTCAAACAGGGCCGCTTTCTAAAAAGAGTCCAGACCGAAAGCGGATTGGATGAAGCTGAACTAAAATTGGCGCTAGGCCACAATGCTGCTCGTCTGTTTAGAATAAGCTTAATGACCTGAGCTTAAATAGGTAAATCGGGGTATTTCATCGCGAGCAGAAGCTCGCTCCTACAAATTTAGTTCCTTTTGCTCAGGCAATAAAGAGGTAGAATTATGATCGTAGCAGTTCGAGGCCGGTTGGAATGGATGGGGCCGGATAGCGTCGTGATCGAAATAGGCGGGGTCAGTCTGCGGGTCTATGTCCCGGCGGCTTTATTAAGCGATCTGGGCGAGATCGGAAGCGAAGTCAAGCTTTACACCCATTTTTACGTCCGCGAAGAACAGCTTTCGCTTTTTGGCTTCAAAGATCAGGAGCAACTAAGCCTGTTTGAAATGCTGCTCGGCGTGGCCGGGGTCGGGCCGAAAGCCGCCCTCAACGTCTTGAGCCGGGCCAATAGCGAAGCCGTTCAACTGGCGATTGCACAGGGTGATGTGGATTTTCTCAAAAAAGTGCCGGGAATTGGCGTAAAGACCGCCAGCCGAATTATTTTGGAACTCAAGGGCAAATTGGTCGAGGTGAGCGCCCCCGCCAAAGCCGCCGCGCTGGGTGGCACTCAGGGCGGAACCAAAAACGCGACTGCCGCCCTCGAACGTATGCAACTGATCGAAGCCCTTTCCAACCTGGGCTACACTACGCCCGAAATTCAAGCCGCCCTCGCTTCTCTCCCAACCGACCAGCCAATCAGCCTCGAAGAGCAAGTACTAACGGCTTTGCGCTATCTAGGCCAGTAATGTTTAGCCGAAAACTTTGCTTAGCCTTGCCTCCCACTTGTCACCACCTCTTAAAATTAAAATTAGTCCAAAATAGACCCACGCGGGCCTTGACAGGTTTTGTTAGCTATGGTAAGCTTTATTAACAGTGTTAATAAAGCTTTGCACTGGTAATAAGATTTAACAGGCGAAGCCAGATAGACGCTGTGCAGGGAGTGCTAATCAAGTTAGCCATGTTAGCAAGGATTTAAAGACGATTTTAACCCGTTCACGCCCGTAAGGGTGTCTATCCCTGTTAATATTCAAGGAGCAAACCTACGGTTCGAGATCGACGTGAACGGCTGCGCGAAGCCACGCTTGAGGAAATCAAGACTATCGCGCTAGAACAGATGGCCGAAGAGGGGGCCGCTTCACTCTCGTTGCGGGCGATTGCGGCTCGGATGGGGGTGAGCGCTCCGGCTCTTTACAATTATTACAAAAATCGAGATGAACTGGTAACGGCCCTGATTGTGGATGCCTATAACTCGCTGGGTTTGGCTTTACGCGAGGCAACCAAAGCCTTGCCGACCGAGGATTATGCCGATCAGTTCCTGCAAACGGCCCTGGCGTGCCGGGAGTGGGCTATCACCCACCGGGTAGAATATACCCTCATCTTTGGTACGCCGATCCCTGGGTATCACGCGCCCGCCGATGTTACTAGCCCGGTGGCGCGGCAAGCGATGACCCCGCTCGGTCAGGTTTTGCAAGCCGCCTGGCAAGCTGGAAAGCTGCACCTCCCCGCCGAATATGGTGAATTACCCGCTCAGGTAGCCCAACAGCTAAACGAGTGGGTACAACAGACCGGCACCCCGGTCGCCTTGACGGTACTGCGGTTGATGCTGGTCGAGTGGGCGCAAATCCAGGGGTTAATCTCGCTGGAGCTTTACGGTCACTTCAACGCCTTTACCCGCGAACCGGGCGAACTCTACCGGCTCGAAATCCTGTCCCATCTCAATCGGTTCGGTCTGCAACTCGCAAACTGACCTGATCCGGCCTTCAAAATAGATTTGCAACTCTTTAACTGGAACAGAGCAACCTTGGTCGGTCGTCCCTCCCGATGAATTTTGGTAGGGTACGACCCTGTATTTGCCCTGCCTGATAATTAGAATAGCTGAATTGTAACCAATGGCGCACCGAAATGGGCCGCCCTGAGCTTTATATTGTCAAAATTTGGGTTAGTTACGAAGGGATACGGAATTTTATAACGTGAGTCCTGTCTATCCCGGTTAATTATAAAGGAGAACGAAATGAACGCGACAAATGAATTGCATGTGATTTTTGGAACCGGGCCGCTTGGTAAATCGGTAATGCAGCAGTTGGTCAAACAGGGTAAAGCGGTGCGAATGGTCAACCGAAGCGGCAAAGCTCAAGTCCTAGAAGGGGTCGCGGTGGTGCAGGGTGACGTAAACGACCCGGTCAGCGCCCGTCAAGTATGCCAGGGCGCGACCGTCGTCTACTTTTGCGCCCAACCCGAATATACCGAATGGCCTGCCAAATTCCCGCCCATGCAGGCTGGCGTAATCGAGGGAGCGGCTTCGGTAGGCGCAAAACTGGTCAGTGGCGAAAACACCTATATGTACGGCGAAGTAGACCGCCCCCAGACCGAGGATATGCCCAATGCCGCCCACACCCGCAAAGGTCGCGTGCGGGGCGAGATGTCTGAGACGCTGTTAGCGGCCCATCGGAGCGGCAAAGTGCGGGTCGCTATCGGGCGAGCCTCCGATTTCTACGGGCCGGAAGTGCTGGGTTCAGCTACTGGCGACCGCTTCTTTTACCCCCTGTTAGCAGGTAAGAAAGTGTCGGCGGTCGGCGACCTGGACGCGCCCCACACTTATACTTATATCGGCGATTTCGGCAAAGGGCTGGTCAAGCTAGGCGAAGATGACCGCGCCCTGGGTCAAATCTGGCATATCCCTAGCGCCCCAACTTTGACAACCCGCCAGTTTATCGAATTGGCCTTCGAGGAAGCCGGACTAAAGCCGAATTATGGGGTAATGTCAGATTTAACTCTTAAAATCGGCGGATTATTTATCCCTCCGGCCCGCGAGATGATCGAAATGCTTTATGAATTCAAAAAGCCCTTTATCGTCGATCATTCCAAATACGAGCGTACCTTTGGCAGCGAGACGACCCCGCACCGCGAAGCACTCCGCAAAACGCTCGAATGGTTCCGTCAGCATCCCCCGTTGAAGGGCCAACATTAAAAAATTAGGTGTCAGCCTAAAACCAATTGGCTGACACCTGATACCTATAACTTAAGCCGCTTTATCCAGTCCGCCCGGTTGCGGTCGGGGAGTGGTATGATCGCCGCCCCTGGTAGAAGGTTCGTCGGGCTGTTCCTGCTTCTGATCGACCATCGCCAGCATCCGCTGCATTTCGAGGAAGCGGGGCAGATCGCTCAGGTAGAGTAACCCGGCAAACTGACCACCATCGCCGATCACCGCCGCATAAAAAGCCGGTTTAGCCTTCATCTGATCGAGTGCCTGCTGCAAATCCTGCTCCGGGCGGAAAGCAAGTAGGCTACCCCGCCGGGCCATTACATCGATCACCCGTTTTTGAGACCAATCGGTAGGGTTGAGCTTGCGTACTTGGTCCAGGTTGAGAACGCCCAGCAAATAGCCATTCTCGACCACCGGCAGCGCTCGGCCCCGCTCCATCCCGAAAAAGGCCGGAACCACCTCACTCAAGACCATTTCAGGGCTAAGAGCGCGGTCGCCCCGCGCCATTACCTGCCCGACGGTCAGCCCTTCCAGGCTACCGGTGGTGAGGGTCTGGACGTAACTGGCACGGGCCGCACTCATCAAGAACCAACCGATAAAGGCCATCCAAAGTCCGTCAAAAATCGCCCCACTCACCATAAACCAAAAGCCCAGACCGACAAAGCCCCAACCAAAAGCCCGTCCAACTGTTGCTACCCACCGGGTAGCCTTGAGCAAGTCGCCCGTTATACGCCAGACTATCGAGCGCAAAACCCGTCCGCCGTCGAGCGGAAAAGCTGGTAGCAGATTGAATACTGCCAACAAGAAGTTTACTACCATCAAATAGCCGCCGATAGCGCCGACTGCCGGATTTGACGGGCCTAACAAACTGGCAAGGATAAAGAACGTCCCGGCCAGATTCAGGCTGGTTAGCGGCCCAACAATCGAAATCCAAAACTCGTCACGTGGGCGACGCGGTTCTTCGGTCAGGCTCGACACTCCGCCAAATAAATTCAACAAAATACTTTCGACTTTCATACCGCGCTTTTGAGCGACTACGGCGTGGGCCAGTTCGTGCAACAGCACCGAACCATACAGCCCGACAAAACTAAACAGGGCCGCCGTGATATAAGCCGCCGCGCCCCAACCGGGCAAAGCTTCCGGGTAATAGCCCATCGCCAGACTCAGGCTGATAAAAGTACCGATTAGAAATAAGGTCCAATCTATTTTAATATCTATTCCTCTTATTCGCATCAAACGAAAACCGTTCATCTGCTTTACCTCTCTTTATTATTGCTAAGTAATAGCTGCTGAGTTAGTTTAATTTGCCCAAGTCAGCCTAGAACGACAAATAGCCGATCTTGATTTTACTCTCATCTAAATATACGTATTCCAGATGAAGTAGTTATGAAGTTTCTATAAGCCAAATATTAGAATAAGATTATAACTATTCAGCCAGCCTCAGCCGTGTCATTGTGAGCGAAGCGAAGAATCTAGATTATTAGCTTCGCGCACAAATACACGGCGGAATAGTTAAG
>JBBQWM010000074.1:0-27911 GCA_038210655.1 Chloroflexia bacterium | reverse complement strand
ACAGCGGGGCCAGGTGTTAGCGAAGCCCGGGTCGATCAAGCCGCACACGAAGGTGAAGGCGGAAGTGTACGTCTTGTCGAAGGAAGAAGGGGGACGGCACACCCCGTTCTTCAACGGGTATCGACCGCAGTTCTACATCCGGACGACGGACGTGACGGGATCGATCACCATTCCGGAAGGGATGGAGATGGTGATGCCAGGGGACAACGTGCAGATGGGGGTGGAGCTAATCACACCGGTCGCCATCGAGGTCGGGTTGCGGTTTGCGATCCGGGAAGGTGGACGGACGGTCGGTGCTGGTGCTGTTACCAGCATTATCGAGTAACATCGCAAGACTGAAGACTGAAGGCTGAAAGAAAGGCTGACGGATAGGTTGAGTAAAAGACGGTTGAAACTGGTTTGCGTCAACTTTATCCCTCAGCTTTCAGCCTTCATCCCTCAAAAAGTGGGAAGGAATAACTAGAGAATGGCCGAGCAAAAAATCCGCATACGCTTGAAAGCTTTCGATCATAAGATTCTCGATCAATCGGCGGCCCAGATTGTGGATGCGGCGGAACGGACGGGCGCGATTGTAGCCGGGCCAGTGCCGTTGCCGACAAAGTTAGAAAGATACACTGTTACACGCTCTCCGTTTATCGACAAGGACTCGCAGGAACACTTCGAGATTCGGACCCACAAACGGTTGATCGATGTAATCAAGCCGAGCCAGAAGACTATTAATGCGCTGATGCGGTTGAACCTGCCCGCCGGCGTTGAGATCGAAATTAAGCTGTAGTAGTTGTCCGTTATCAAGTGTTAGTTAAGCGGCATTTGATGATTATGGTAGCGCATTACAGAGGCGCGTTCCTGAGTAAGTTAAACGGTGTCCAGCCCTAAAAGCTGAGCCTTGATAGCTGCTAAGGAACCTACCCAAGAAGGAAACTAGCGATGATTGATTCGATACTGGGCAAGAAGCTTGGTATGACCCAAATCTTCGATGAGAAGGGGACGGTCATTCCGGTAACGGTGATCCAGGCCGGGCCTTGCCGGGTAACTCAAGTTCGTACTAACGACAAGGACGGCTACGAAGCGGTGCAAATCGGCTTCGAGGAAAGTAGCCGTCTGAAGAAGCCCCAACTGGGCCATCAGAAAGACCTGATAAGGGTTGCGGAAGACGGCAAGCGCAAGAAAGAGTTTGGGCTAAAATACCTGCGCGAGTTCAAGAGCAGCGATCTGGCCGCCCATAAAGTAGGCGACACGATTAGTGCCGATTTGCTCTTTAAGAACGGCGATATGGTAGATGTGACCGGTACCAGCAAGGGTAAAGGTTTTGCCGGTGTAATGAAGCGGCATAACTTTCACGGTGGGGCGCGTACTCACGGACAAAGCGACCGCGCTCGCGCTCCCGGCTCGATTGGTAGCGGTACGACCCCCGGACGGGTGGTCAAAGGGATGCGGATGGCCGGACATATGGGCCAGGAACGGGTTACGACCCAGAACTTAAAGATCGTGCGGGTCGATGCCGAGAAGAACCTGGTTTTGATAAAAGGGGCGGTTCCCGGCGCGACCGGCGGGCTGGTAACAATCCGCAAAGCGGTCAAGACGCACAAGTAAGGTGGAGGAACAGTAAAGTGCAGGCATCAGTCTATAATCTCAGCGGCGATGTGGTTGAAACCATCGAGCTGAATGACTACATTTTTGGCATCGAGCCAAACAAGGCAGTGATGCACCAGGCTCTGGTGCGCCAGCATGCCAACGCCCGCCAGGGGACTGCTTCCACCAAGACGCGCAGCGAGGTCAGAGGCGGTGGTAAGAAACCCTATCGGCAAAAAGGAACCGGCAACGCTCGTCAGGGTAGCCGACGCGCTCCGCATTATCGGGGTGGCGCGGTGATCTTTGGCCCCAGGCCGCGTAGCTACGAGAAGGATATGCCCCGCAAAATGCGTCGGTTGGCAGTGCGTTCGGCTCTCTCGGTCAAGGTTATCGAGCAGACCCTGACTTTGGTGGATAACTATAGCAACCTGGAACCCCGCACGAAGGCGATGGTATCAGTCCTGAGCGCTCTGAAACTGAGCGATGCGAAGGTCTTGTTGGTCATTCCCGATAACGCGCCGGAAACCAAAGAACTGGTCTATCGGGCGGCAGGCAATTTGCCTAACGTCAAAGCCGTTTTGGTCAATTATTTGAATTTGCACGACATGTTCAAGTACGACCGTTTGTTGCTGCCGGTAGCGGCACTGGATTGGCTTAACGAGAAGTTGGGCGCGGATGCCCGCGTGGCTGCCGAGGCTTTTGAAGCTAACGACGATAATTAGGGAGCGAGGGGAAGCTGAATTATGAACATGTATCAAGTTATCAAGCGCCCGCTCGTAACCGAACGTAGCGTCGATATGGCGGAGCAGGGTGTGTACAGTTTTGAGGTAGATCGTAGCGCAAATAAGTTGCAAATCCGCGAGGCGGTCGAGACTATCTTCAAGGTGAAGGTGGTCGGGGTAAATACTTTGCGGGTACACCGCAAGCAACGCGGACGGGGCCATTTTGCCGGTTACACTCAGTTAAGCAAAAAGGCAATCGTGCGGCTACAACCAGGCGACAAGATCGAAATTTTCGAGTCAGCCTAAGACAATTTTGGATTTTAGATTTTAGATTTACGATAGGTGGTTTCCATCTGGTAATCCAAAATCTCAAATCCAAAACTAAAATCGTAAGAGGTAGAGAGATGCCGATAAGAAAATTTAACCCGACCTCGCCCGGTAGCCGCCTCAAGCGTCTCAGCACTTTCGAGGAAATAACCAAGAAAAAGCCTGAGAAGAAGCTGACGGTGATCCTCAAAGGTCACGGCGGGCGTAACAACGACGGGCATATTACAGTCCGACATCAAGGCGGTGGTCACAAGCGC
Organism: Chloroflexia bacterium; assembly: GCA_038210655.1. Taxonomy (GTDB): domain Bacteria; phylum Chloroflexota; class Chloroflexia; order Chloroheliales; family Chloroheliaceae; genus 54-19. The sequence continues at coordinate 25,033 of JBBQWM010000074.1, read as the reverse complement.
AAGTATCGTATCATCGATTTCAAGCGCAACAAGTATGGCGTAGCTGCTAAGGTTACGGCTATCGAGTACGACCCTAACCGTTCGGCCCGGATTGCGTTACTACGCTATGACGATGGCGAATTGCGCTATATCCTGGCTCCCAATGGCCTGAAAGTCGGCGACCGGGTGATGAGCGGCCCGACGGCTGAAATCCGGGTGGGCAACGCCCTTCCGCTCAAGAATATTCCGGTCGGTAGCCAGATTCACAACATCGAGATGTACAAGGGTCAGGGCGGACAGTTGGTTCGTAGCGCCGGTAACGTGGCGCAGCTGATGGCAAAAGAAGGCGATTATGCCACCATCCGCATGCCAAGTGGCGAGTTCCGCATGATCCGGCTCGAATGTCTGGCGACCCTCGGACAGGTGGGCAACCTGGAACACGAAAACGAGCGCTGGGCGAAGGCCGGGCGGTCGCGCTGGAAGGGTATTAGGCCGACAGTACGCGGTAGCGTAATGAACCCGGTCGATCACCCTCACGGTGGTGGTGAGGGCCGCGCCCCGATTGGTGGGCAGCCCAAGACTCCCTGGGGTAAACCGGCCCTGGGTTATCGAACCCGTAACAACAAACGGACGGATCGGTTTATCATCCGGCGCAGGAAGAAGTAATTTACAGGTAGGAGCTTTCAGGGATTTAGTAATAATTTATTAAACCTGAAAGCTAAGACCTACTGGGGAGGAAAACGTTGTCGAGGTCAACAAAAAAAGGGCCGTTTATCGAAGAGCGGTTGCTGGCAAAGATTGAAGCCATGAACAGCAGCGGTCAGAAGCGGGTGCTGAAGACCTGGTCGCGGGACTCCACGGTCTTCCCGCAAATGCTCGGTCATACGCTGGGGGTCTACGATGGTCGCCGTCATGTGCCGGTCTACGTCACCGAAAATATGGTGGGCCACAAGCTGGGCGAGTTCGCACCTACCCGCACCTTCAAAGGCCACAAAGATTCAGAGAAAAGTACCAAATCCCGGTAGGGGATTTTGGATTTTAGATTTACGATTTTAGATTAGCCTGGATTGTTTCACTATACAATCCAAAATCCAAAGTCTAAAATCTAAAATTCTGAGAAAGGGAAGCGATGGAAGTAAGCGCGACGCTAAAAAATATCCGGCATTCGCCGCGCAAGGTACGTCTAATCGTAGACGTGGTGCGAGGTCGGCAGGTAGATGATGCCCTGGCAATCTTGCGGAACTTGCCGCAGCACTCGGCGAAGGATGTGGCCGCAGTAGTGGCGAGCGCCAAAGCAAACGCCGAAAACAACCTGCTGCTGTCGCCGGAAAGCTTGTATATCAAAACGATTTATGCTAACGAAGCTCCGCGAATGAAGCGTATTCAGGCGCGGGCGCGGGGGCGGGCCGACCGCATTATTAAGCGGATGAGCCACGTAACGGTAGTGGTCGAAGACCGGGAGGAGAATCAGTAGTGGGACGCAAAGTTCATCCGACAGGCTTCCGGCTCGGCGTTATCAAAGATTGGCAGAGCCGCTGGTACGCCGACAAGGATTATACCAACCAGCTTCACGAGGATTTCCGCCTGCGTAAGACGGTTGCCGCGCGATTGCCAAACGCCGGGTTAAGCAAGGTTGAGATTCAACGGTCGAGCAATAATCTGGAAGTGACCTTGCATACCGCCAAGCCGGGCATTGTGATCGGCAAAAACGGTGACAAGGTCGATCAGCTAAAAGCCGAACTGGAAAAAGATACTGGCCGCAAGGTCAAAATTAATATCGAGGAAGTCCGCCAGCCGGAACTGGATGCCTATCTAGTGGCCGAAAGCATTGCCGAGCAGATTGCCAAGCGCGTAAACTATCGCCGGGCCATGAAGCAGGCTGTAACGCGGGCGATGCGGTTGGGTGCTAAGGGGATCAAGATCAAGTGTAGCGGTCGGTTGGCTGGGGCTGAAATGGCCCGCAGCGTGCCGGAAAAAGAGGGCCGCGTGCCGCTCCAGACTATTCGGGCCGACATCGATTACGCGATCTATCACGCCTACACCACCTATGGTCGGATCGGGGTCAAGGTCTGGATTTACAAAGGCGATGTGTTGCCGGGCCAGATGAAAAAGGTTGTCCCGCTGGCTTCCGTTGTAGCCGACGAAGATATTGCTTAGTGAATGCAGGATGTAGAATGTAAAATGCAGCATTATAGAATAATTTAGTTTATTCATAATTCTGGGTGCTATATTCTATATTCTTCAAAGGGAGTTTTTGACAATGTTAATGCCGAAAAGGACAAAACATCGCAAGCAACATCGCGGCAGCATGCGCGGTCGGGCTACCCGGGGTAACTTTATTGCCTTTGGCGAGTTCGGATTGCAAGCGTTGGAGCCAGGATGGGTCGATAGTCGCCAGATCGAGGCGGCCCGGCGTGCGATCACTCGTTATGTACGGCGCGGTGGTCAAATCTGGATACGGATTTTCCCCGATAAGCCGGTAACAGCCAAACCTGCCGAAACCCGCATGGGTAGCGGTAAGGGTGCGCCCGATCACTGGGTGGCGGTCGTCAAGCCGGACCGGATCATGTTCGAGATCGCCGGGATTGCCGAAGATAAAGCTATCGAAGCGATGCGGTTGGCCGGTCACAAGTTGCCGATCAAGACCAAGTTTGTAACCCGCCATCAGGCCCCGCGCCCTGGCGCGACTGAGGCAGAACTGGATGCTCCGGTCGAGCTTAGTGAGAAGGCTCTGCACCGTCAGGAAGCTGCTGCCGAACATGATGCGGCGGAAGTGACCGAACATGCAGCAGAAGAAGCCGCTACTCATGTAAGTGAGAGCGCCGAGAAGACTGAGGAGTAATCGAAATGCTGAAGATACGCGAAATCAGGTCTTTGAACGATACGCAATTGCGACAGCAAATCGACGAACTGCACGAAGAGTTGTTCAATCTGCGTTTCCAGCGGGCCTCTTACAAGACGGTTAGCCCGGCTCGCTTCGGGCAGATCAAGAAGAATATTGCCCAGATCAAGACGATCCTGCGGGAACGCGAGATCGAAGCATTGATCGCTGAAGCGGAGCAAGTTCCGGCTTCGTAGTGTAAGTCTAAAAGGAAACAGGTAATGACACAAGATACTGTGAGTACTGCCGACGAGAGTGCTGCTCCGGTCGAGGCGAGTGAGAAGAAGGTCAACCGACTGGTTCTCACCGGCAAGGTCGTGAGTGACAAGATGAGTAAAACCATCGTGGTTGAGGTATCATACCTCAAGAAGCACCGTCTGTATAAGAAGGCTATTCGCCGCCACAAACGCTTCAAAGCGCACGACGAAGACAACACCTGCAAGGTGGGCGATTTGGTGCGAATTGAAGAGTCGCGGCCTATTAGCAAAGATAAGCATTGGCGGCTTTTGGAGATCGTCCAAAAAGGAGTTCAGCTATGATCCAGCCTACAACCAGGCTGCGCGTGGCCGATAACACCGGGGCCAAAGAAGTAATGTGTATCCGCGTAATGGGCAGTGGCAATCGCAAGTGGGCCGACGTGGGAGACATCATTATTTGCTCGGTCAAGAGTGCGTCACCGGGCGGTCAGGTTAAAAAGGGCCAGGTGGTGCGCTGTGTGGTAGTTCGCACCAGCAAAGAATATGGCCGGGAAGACGGCAGCCACATTCGTTTCGACGACAACGCGGCGGTGTTGGTTACGGCCAACAACAACCCGATAGGAACCCGTATCTTCGGCCCAGTAGCCCGTGAGCTACGCGAGAAACAATTTATGCGAATTGTCTCACTCGCGCCGGAAGTTTTGTAACGGGAGGCAGGGAAAGAGAATGAATATCAGAAAAGGCGATACCGTACAGGTCATCGCAGGCAAATACCGGACGAAAAAGGGCGAGGTTAAACTGGTACACCGCGAAGTTGATAAAGTCGTGGTAGAAGGCGTAAATATCGTCAAGAAGCATATCAAAGGTGGGCGTACTCAGGCTCGCCAGGCTGGTATTGTCGAAGTCGAAGCGCCCATTCACGTCAGCAACGTTATGATTGTCTGTCCGGCTTGCAACGAAGCGGTACGGGTCGGTCATCGGATCGAGAATGACGAAAAGGTTCGCTTTTGCAAGAACCCGGCTTGTGGCAAAACCATCCCAGACCGAACGGGCTGGCAGACCCGCGAACGGAACGCCGCCGAAGATCGCTAAGATTAGAGGCTATAAATAGGTACTAAGGTTGAAATGAGCGCGACGGACTGAGCGGTGAGCTTAAAACCTTAGCACTCGGTAATCAGCACTCAGAACTAAATTAAATTCCCACTCAAAGACCGCTGCCCTTCACTGGTCTGTCAAGGCTAAGGTGGCAGGACGACGGGAGCCGCCTGGATGGTATCCCGAATTGGTTTGAGGAGGGAAGGAGAAAAAAAAGTGGCAGAGAAGAAAACCCCGGCAAAGGGTGGTCAGCCTTCAAAAGGCGGCCCGCAAAAAGGTGGACAACCGCCTCAGCAAGCCAAGCAACCCAAAGCGGCTGCGCCTAAAAAGGTCGAAGTCGAGGAGTCAGGCGAGACTACTCCCGCCCCTCCCGCGCGTTTGCGGTTGAAGTATCATAGCGAAGTGGTGGATGCGCTGATGAAGCAATTCAACTACGTCAATAAGATGCAGGTTCCGCACATCAAGAAGATCGTCGTCAACGTCGGGTTGGGCGAAGCGATTGCCAATGCCAAGTCGTTAGATGCGGCAGTCAGCGACCTGACGGCTATCGTTGGGCAAAAACCGGTTGTCAACCGGGCCAAAAAGAGTATTGCCGCCTTTAAGCTCCGCACCGGTATGCCGATTGGTGTTTCGGTAACGTTGCGTGGTGAGCGGATGTACGAATTTTTGGACCGATTGGTGAATATCGCGCTACCACGAGTACGTGACTTCAGTGGTGTATCCAAACGGTTCGATGGACATGGCAACTTTACGCTCGGTCTCAAGGAGCAGATTATCTTCCCGGAAGTCGATTACGACCGGGTGGATAAGGTGCGTGGTATGGAAGTCACAATTGTGACCAGCGCCAATACCGACGAAGAAGGCCAGCAATTGATCCGCTTGATGGGCATGCCGTTCCGCAAATAACACTTGCTTAGGCAGCTTTTGTTTCAATTAGCCGCAAAGTTATGCTGGCTATCATTTGAGAAAGAAGAAAGAAGACAATGGCTAAAGAGTCCATGGTTGTCAAAGCCAACCGGAAGCCCAAGTTCTCATCGCGGACGGTGCGGCGCTGCAAATTATGCGGTCGCCCACGGGCCTACATGCGTAAGTTCGCCCTGTGTCGCATCTGTTTCCGGGAGAATGCTTTGCAGGGTAAACTGCCGGGCGTAACCAAGTCGAGTTGGTAGAGACAAGGAGTATTGAGGAATGAATGTTACCGATCCGATTGCGGATATGCTGACCCGCATCCGCAACGCCTCTAGCGCCCGGCACCTGGAAGTGACGATGCCTGCCAGTAATTTGAAGATGGCGATTGCCCAAATCTTGAAGGATGAGGGCTTCATCAACGACTTTTCGGCGGCCCAGGTCGGGACGATGCGGACTTTGACCGTTTCGCTAAAATATGTTGGTAGTTCGTCCGGCGGCAGCAAAAAGGCTGTTATTAGCGGCCTCAAGCGGATAAGTAAGCCGGGGCTACGTATTTACGCCAAGCGGGGCGAGATTCCAAAGGTGATGAACGGCCTGGGTATTGCTATCGTCAGTACCTCTCAAGGAGTAATGACCGGGCGTATGGCCTGGCGAGCGGGCCTGGGCGGCGAAGTGCTGGCCTACGTCTGGTAGAGCATTAAAGGGAGGGATAGAACGTGTCACGTATTGGACGAAAGCCGGTTGCACTGCCCAAAGGGGTAGATTTGCAAATTGGCGAGAACAATTTTGTAACGGCGAAAGGGCCGAAAGGCACTTTGACCCGCCAGTTCGATCCGGAAATGATTATCAAGCTGGAAGACGGTCAACTGACCGTCAACCGTCCGACCGAGTCGAACCGCCATCGTCAGTTACACGGCTTGAGCCGTACCCTGCTCGATAACATGGTGATTGGGGTGAGCGCAGGCTACCGCAAGAACCTTGATATTGCCGGGGTTGGTTATCGCGCCCTGAAAGATGGCGATATGCTGGTGATGCTTTTGGGCTACAGCCATGCGATCCGGCTTGACCCGCCAGCGGGTATCAAGTTTGTGGTCGAGGGTACGACCAAAGTCGGCGTGGAAGGCATCGACAAAGAACTGGTCGGGCAGGAAGCCGCCCGCGTGCGTTCGATGCGGCCCCCGGAACCCTACAAAGGCAAAGGCGTGCGCTATTCGACCGAGGTCATCAAGCGCAAGGCCGGTAAGTCTGGTAAGGCTGGTAAGAAGTAGCGGGTTTAAGCTGAGTTGAAAAGTGCAATTTAGCAAATCTTCCAAAATAGTCAAGCTACAGAATACCAGAGGATGGACTGACCTTGATATTCAGGAAGTTCTGGATAACCCTGCTATAACGCTTCCAGCGATAGATTATAGCAAGCGGGGTAGACCTGATGAAAAAGCGACAGTCTATTATAGGCAAGATGGTTATTATGTTATTCGTAATGATGTAACCGAAGAAATTATCCAGATAAGTCACAGGGGTGACGCAGCGTGGTATGATGAGCATAGGGGTAGTTTCGTCAAACCAATACCTTAGTCGAGGGAGAACTGATATGGATAGTAAACTCTCACAATTAATGGGCAGCTACCGGGAGGTCGGTCTTCTAAAGGGTGGGAATACAGTCCTTTTAACTCCTAAAGTAGCTCTTCAACAAGCTGATGATCTGGAAAAACTCGGTGTCCCGATTGTAGCGGTCGAACTGTGGTATCTGGTGTGGAGTGCTAAGGATAACAGAGAGTATATTGCAGAAGACCCTTATGGGCCATCTTTCGATAAAGAATTGGAAAGTGACAACCCGGTACAAACAACCGTCGCTGCCGCCAAACGATATATCCAAAACGATCTGCCTGAAAGGATCGTGTATGTCTCGTTTGTGCTACAGACCGACGAACGGTACTGGGAAGCCTGGCAGGTTGCCAGCAGCAGCGCAGGCTAGTGCAAATAACTAACCAGTTCAATGGCTAATCTATTCTATAACACTTTGCCTAAAATATTAGCCGATGAACTAAGTCAGTTTAAAGCACTAGGGGTAGGTCTAAAAATACTTACAAGTGCTGCTGATGTAGACGATGAGCTTACGCAGATTGTTAATAAAGGTACTATAAAATGGGTCGTCAGCAATAAAGGCGAACTGGTGGTTACTTCTAAATGGTTTGGAACCTGGGAAGTAGCTCATACAGTGTTGGTAGAGGGGAATCCTGTATTAGCAGCCGGTGAAGCTGACATTAGCAGTATATCAAGCCAGTTTTATGGTATAAGTATTAATAATTTTAGCGGTCATTACCGGCCCAACATTGAAAGCCTTGCGTTGGGTAAAGCTTATTTTGAAAAATTGGGGATCAGATTTTTAAGCTAATCCAGGTGATGCATGATTGTTTATAGGAATGATCTCTTAAAACAAGAACCTGCGAAAATACTGGATTGGCTGAAGGAAGTACAATCTGGTTCTCAGCAGGTTGACGAAGATGTTAACTGGTGGCTCGGTTTAGCTGAGATGGCAGCTTATAGCGCCACAACTGAGGTTAACGTTCAAGATCGGTTACTTTGGGCGCAGGTTGTCAATTCCGTTCAGGAATATACAGCAAACAAAGCAAATCCTGCTGCCAGTAACCCTCATGAGGTTTCGGCTAAACTGTTAGCGGTCCGGCTTATCGATGAATTAGGCCCGGTGGTCGGTCATCCTATTCTGGACCCTAACCTCATAGAAGAATGGTTCTTTAAGGGACTAACCATGTCCTATGAAGAAGCAGTAAGTAAGGCTAAAAATTGGCGAGAACGTCCAGTTGAGGAAATAGCCCAACTCCGCAACCTAAAAAATAGACTTTTGCCTGTCGAGCAATTGAAGGAAAAAGGCTATTTAGCAGATAACTCGGAGTTGTCAAAGTGGCTACATATTAGGAACAATCTTCCTTAGAATTAGAAGCTACACAAGTAGAAGCTACTAAGGGAAATTGTTAGGAGTTAATCAGGTAGAATGCGAAGAATTAGACGAGATTTGAGTCCGCGTAAGCGGCGGCAGATTCGGGTAAGGTCGAAAGTTTACGGCACACCCGAACGTCCGCGCCTCAACGTCTTCCGCAGCGCCAACCATATTTATGCTCAGATCATCGACGACGATCAGGGCTTTACATTGGTAGCGGCCAGCACCGTCGAGCCTTCGATCAAGGCTGAAATGCCTTCCGAGAGTACGAAAGTGGTGGAGGCCAAGAAGGTCGGTGAATTGGTGGCGCAGCGGGCGAAAGAAAAAGGAATTACCCAGGTAGTATTCGACCGGGCCGGTTATTTGTATCACGGACGGGTGAAAGCACTGGCTGATGGCGCACGCGAAGGCGGTTTGCAATTTTAAGGAGCGCGAAATTTAGATGGCTAAAATTGACCCGAACAAGTTAAACCTGGAGGAGCGTGTCGTTCAGATCAACCGCGTGGCTAAAGTAGTCAAGGGTGGTCGGCGCTTCAGCTTCAGTTCGATGGTAGTAGTCGGCGATAGTGCCGGGCATGTCGGTGCGGGCCTGGGCAAGGCGGCAGAAGTGCCGGACTCGATCCGCAAGGGCAAAGACGATGCTATGAAGAACCTGATCGAAGTCCCGCTTTTCGACGGTCGGACGATCCCGCACGAGATCACGGTTAGCTATGGAGCCAGCAAGGTTATCTTGCGTCCGGCTTCGCCCGGTACTGGTGTAATCGCTGGTGGTGGGGTGCGGGCGGTGCTAGAGGCTGCCGGTATCAAAGATGTACTTTCCAAGTCGCTGGGCAACAACAACCCGGTAAACGCGGTAAGGGCTACCATCAAGGCGCTCCAGACCCTCAAAGTTCGTGAGGATGAGGAAATCAAGCGCGGTAAGCCTTTCCATACTTTCGGCCTCGGCCCCAGCGAGGAGAAAGTCTACGCGCCTAAACAGCGTATTACGATTTTTGTCCCGCAGCAGGGTAGTGGCGGTGAGCGTAACCGCGACCGCGCCCGTGATGGACGCGATAATCGTGGCGGTGGCGGTGGTCGTGACAATCGCGGTGGCGGCACTGGCGGCGGCGGCGGTCGTGATAATCGTGGCGGTGGTGGTAGCGGTGGCGGCGCTGGTGGACGTGATAATCGCGGCGGCGGTGGTGGCGGCGGTGGTCGTGACAATCGTGGTGGCGGTGGCGGTGGTCGTCCCGGTGGCGGTGGCGGCGGCGGTCGTCCTGGCGGTGGCGGTGGTTTCCGTCCCGGTGGGAACGCTCCCAGGTCGAACGGGCCTTCCGGCGGTAGCAGCAGCGAAAGCTAGGATTTGAGGTAAATAATGACGGTAGAGAAGAACGAGACTCCCCCGACCGAGGGCAAGAAGTTGAAGGTAACTCTTCTGCGTAGTACTATTCGGTCGCAGGGCAACCATAAAGAGACGATCAAGTCGTTGGGCTTGCATCGGATCAACGATAGTCGCACCCTGCCGGATAACCCGGCGGTACGTGGTATGATCCAGACCGTGCGCCAGTGGGTCAAATACGAGGAAGTCTAAGAATAAGGATGAAGGATGAGGGATGAAAATATTTTAGAAACAGCGATCTATAAGGATTGCTGCCCTGTATTTTCCTCATCCCTCATCCCTTATTCAAGGCTCTGGCCGTTAGTGGTGTTTTGATGCGAGGCTAGAGCGAGTCGCTTTTTGAAGGCTGTTTAACTCAGCATTTGGGAAGGGCTTTACACCAAAAAGAGAGGAACTAGAAGCTTTATGAAGCAGCACGAATTGCAGCCGAACCCCGGTAGTACTGCCCCCCGTAAGCGGGTTGGACGTGGACACGGTAGCGGGTTGGGCAAGACCAGTGGACGCGGTCAGAAGGGCCAAAAAGCCCGTACCGGCCATCATGCAGTACCAATCTGGTTTGAAGGTAGCCCTTCCAAGACCAACAGTATCAAACGGCAGGGTTATAAGCGCGGTATCAGCTTTAACAATCCTAACCACGTCGAATTTGAAGTGGTAAATTTGGGCCGGTTGGCTGAATTGGATGGTAGCGAGTTCTCGCCGGAAAATCTAGTCGAAGTCGGTCTAATCAAATCGACCCGGAGCCAGGTATTGCCGACCAAGATCATTACCCTGTTGGGCGGCGAACGACCAGAGGGCGATTACACCCCTTTGTTGAAGGTGCTGGGGGTGGGCGAGATTGATCGGGCGATTACCGTCCGAGCGCATCGCTTTTCGGCCTCGGCCCGCCAAAAGATCGAGGCTGCCGGTGGTCAGGTGATCGAATTGATGAGCCATCGGGTAGTCGCGGAGGCTACTCCTGCTCCTGCTCCTACTCCTGCCGAGTAGCAAATAATCACATAGTGCGAAAATGGCATAGTCGTGGTAAAATAGCTCAGTGGAAACGGAACGAGAGCAAGACTACCATCACTATGCCATCAACTTGTTTACTCACTTTTCCAGAATATAAACAACCTGCATACTGTTTGGGTTTAGAGGAGTTTGATTTATGCTCAAGGCGGTTATAAAAGCGTTTGGGATACCCGACCTGCGTAGGCGCATCCTGTTTACGCTAGGAGTGTTGGTAATCTTCCGCTTTATCGCACACGTGCCGGTAGCCGGTATCAGCGATGCGACCAGGACAACCTTACAGGGCTTTTTGTCGGGCGATCCGAGCCAGGCCCCTCCCGGGAGTACGCCTGGGATTGGTGGTGTGCTGGGCTTTTTGGACATCTTTTCAGGTGGTTCCCTCAGCAACTTTTCGATAGCGGCGGCGGGGGTCTACCCCTACATCACCGCATCCATTATTATCCAGTTGCTCACCCCGATCATACCGCATTTCGAGCGGCTCAATAAAGAAGGCCAGCGCGGGCGTGAGACCATGAACCGCTACACGCACCTTCTGACCGTCCCAATTGCGGCTCTGACTGGCTATGGACATCTGGTAATTCTCAAAAGCCAGGGGATTTTGACCGGGGCGGATGCCCAAAAGTTCTCGCTGTTTGGGGCAGGTGCTAATACACTTTTGACACTGGCTGCCGTAGTCGCTATGACCACCGGGACAATGCTACTGGTCTGGTTGGGCGAGTTGATTACCGAATATGGGATCGGGAGCGGTGTATCGATCATAATCTTTGGCGGGATCGTGTCGGGTATTCCCCAGCGGTTTGCTCAGGCCGGTAAAGCGGGGGTTGGCTCCAACATAATCTCGATCATTATAGTACTCCTGGTCGGGTTGATCGCGATTGTCGGGATTATTATGGTGCAGGAAGGCCAGCGCAAAATCCCGGTACGTTTCCCGCGTCAGATGCAGGGTAATAAAGTCTATGGTGGACAACAGACCCATATCCCGCTCAAGGTCAACTCGGCAGGTATGATCCCGTTGATCTTCGCCAGTTCGATTATTATCTTCCCGGCAACTGTCGCAGGCTTTTTTATTCGGCCCAGCCAGCCGGACGATTGGGTCAGCAAAGTGGCGACCTGGGTTGTAACCAACTTTGGCACGGGTAGTGGTCTTTACCAGTTGCTCTTCTTTGCAATGGTAGTCGGCTTTACCTACTTCTACACAATGGTACTGTTTAATCAACAAAACATTACCGAAAGTCTGCGTGACCGGGGTGGGTTTATACCGGGCTTCCGACCGGGCCGTCCAACCAACGAGTACTTGATGAAGGTGTTGGTGCGGATTACTTTGATTGGGGCGCTCTTTCTAGGCATTATCGCGGTATTGCCTTTCGTGTTGGGCTTGATCGTCCAGACTCAAGTTTCTACCTTCTTGAATAGCACCTCGTTGTTGATCGTGGTGGGTGTAGCAGTTGATACGATGAAACAACTCGAAGCCCAACTGGTAATGCGCGAATACCAGGGCATTTTACGCTAAAGCGTCAAAAGGCAAAGCTGGACGAATAAATCTAGCTTTGCCTTTTGGTCATCCTTCATCCAGACCGTTTACATCGTAGACGAGTGCTTTTTCCTAATGCTGGTTCTATACTTATTATTAAAAGTAACTATAGAGCCAACTGGATTTTATTGCCTAAATATAATGAGTTATGTTATAATAACATTGTGAAAAAAAAGATAACCTCAGTTTTCGCAATGAAGCGCTTTATTCTGTACAACTTATCGCCTATCTTTGTCACGCGCGTCCCCTTATGGTAAGGAACTGACCGCCATAGTATTAGTCAAGCGATGTGGTTAATAGCTAAGTTATTGATAGTGTGCAGTTGGCCTGTTCCGTTCGGCGGGAACTAAACCGACGAGGCGGACTGCAACGAAGCAGAAGGCCAGAGGCAAGCGAGGGAGGGCTGTAACACTATGTATGTAATACTTTTAGGAGCGCCGGGAGCCGGTAAAGGAACGCAGGCTAAGCTTCTGTCGGAACGACTGGAGATTGCCCACGTATCGAGCGGTGATCTTTTTCGAGAAAATATCAAGAATGGTACACCGCTTGGATTGGAAGCAAAGGGCTATATCGACCGGGGTGAATTAGTCCCCGACCAGACCGTTATCAGCATGATTATGTCTCACCTGCATACTCCGGCTTGTCAAAAAGGGGCGCTATTGGATGGCTTTCCCCGCACGATCCCCCAGGCGGATGCCCTGAATGAAGCTTTGAAAACCCAGTTTCAGCAGGGTGTGGGCCGGGTAATCTATATCAAGGTCGATAATGAAGAATTGCTGAACCGGCTGAGCGGGCGCTGGATTTGCCCGGTTTGCCAGACTCCTTACCACGAGGTCTATAACCCGCCTAAGATAGTCGGGCAGTGCGATCTGGAAGGGGCCAGCCTGTATCAGCGTGAAGATGACAAACGTTCGACGGCGGAGCGCCGCTTGCAGGTCTATTTCAACCAGACAATGCCGTTGATCGACTATTATACCAAGCGCAATTTGCTCTCGGAAATCAATGGGCAGCAAGCAGTCGAGGATGTGACCCACGATGTGCTGGCAGCCCTGAGTACAAGTGAGCGTTTGGGGGAAGTTAAGGAGTCGCTGGTGGCGTAGCGGCTCTCGGCAAGTGACTGGCGTTAGGCAAAATTCAAGTTCGGCGGCCTACGAACAGGTCGCTAGGATGAAAACTTCAGCGATTTGGTGTAAAATATACGACGGGCCGCAGCAGACCACTTAAATAGATTAAAACGGCGGCGGTTTCCAGGCTAGTAGCCCAGGAACCGCCTAATTTGGACTTTTTTTATTGAGATAAAACATTGAGAAGACATAATTTTATGGTTAGTTGTAAAACACGGGGTGAGGTAGATTTGATGCGGAAGGCTGGACAGGTCGTCGGTCAAACTATCGAAATGCTCACCAAACACGTTCGGCCCGGTATAACTTCGGGCGAACTGGATAAGATAGCGGAAGAGTTTATTCGCTCCAAAGGCTGCCAACCGGCCTTTAAGGGCTTGTACGGGTTCCCTGGTGCGATCTGCATCTCTTTTAACGAGGAAGTCGTTCACGGTATTCCGGGCGACCGGGTCTTGAAAGATGGCGATATTATCAGCCTGGATGTGGGCGCAACCTACAAGGGCTGGAACGGCGATGCGGCGGCTACTTTCCCGGTCGGTACGATCTCGGCTCAGGCCGAAAAATTGCTCAAGGTGACAGAGCAGGCCACTTATATCGGGATCGACCAGATGCGGTTGGGCAACCACGTTTATGATATTTCGTCCGCGATCCATAACTATGTCGAGCAGCAGGGCTTTACAGTCGTAACCCAGTATGTCGGTCACGGCATTGGGCGCAGGGTTCACGAAGACCCCCAGGTTCCAAACTTCCGGCAAAATACACGCGGGATGTCCTTACGCAAAGGGATGTGTCTGGCGATAGAGCCGATGGTCAACGTTGGGAGTTACGAAACGTTGCTCAAAGAGGATAACTGGACGGTGGTGACAAAGGATGGGGCGCTTTCCTGCCATTTCGAGCATAGTGCCGCCGTTACCGATGGCGCACCTGTGATTCTGACCCTGCCTTAGAGTTGCTATTTAAAGACAATTGTGGTAAAATTCCAAATTGCCTGTAAAGAACAGGCAAGGTATGTTATGCTCTTAAATTCGCAGGCGAAAAGCCAGGTTTAGCCAGGGTTAAATAGGCCCCCTAACCCGGAATTACGTCCGCAAGACACAAATTGGACCTGAAGTTTATCTCACGATTAGTGATTTAACCACGATCTAAGCCGACCAGCGTGTCGGCTTGATTGGTGCAAAGGGCTGATTGTTGGATAAGAGTAGGGGCGCAAGACGTTCTTACGAATTTGGTGAAGAAAAGGCGAGGCGAAAACTAATGAAAGTACGGGCTTCCGTAAAGCCGCGCTGCGAGAAATGTAAAATCATTAAGCGCAAGGGGATCGTGCTGGTAATCTGCACCGTCGCCCGGCACAAGCAGCGCCAGGGTTAGTTTGAGCGGTCAGCCGTCGGCTTAAGACCAAGGTTGATAGGGTTTACGGCTTATCGTTTTTTGAGCGGAACTAAAGGCTGAGAGCTGACAAAGTGACCGGGGGTCACGGCTGACGGCTGATAGCTTATTGGGAGGACAGAATGGCAAGAGTGGCGGGAGTTGACTTACCCCGTGACAAGCGCGTCGAGGTCGGCCTGACCTATATTTTTGGGATCGGGCCGTCCACCAGCCAGAAGATTTTGAAGGAAACCAGTATCAACCCGGATACGCGGATACGGGCGCTGACCGAAGAGGAAGTGCAACGACTGCGCGAGTTGATTGACCGCGAGTACCGGGTAGAAGGTGACTTGCGCCGCGAGGTCAACCTGAACATCAAGCGATTGGTGGAAATCGGGTGCTATCGTGGCAAGCGCCATCGGGCCGGACTGCCGGTTCATGGTCAGCGTACCCGGACGAATGCTCGTACTCGGCGGGGTGGCCCGCGCCGGACTGTAGCCGGGAAGAAGAAGGCAACCAAGTAATTCTAGCTGGAGGATTGTATTTAGATGGCTGATAAAGGCACCAAAAAGAAGGCTGCCAGGGTCAAGCGTCGGGAGCGTAAAAGCGTCCCGAAAGGACAGGCCCATATCCAATCTACCTTCAACAACACGATTATCACCCTGACCGACCCGAAGGGTAATGTGTTGAGTTGGGGTAGCGCAGGCGCGAGTGACTTTAAGGGTTCGCGCAAGAGTACGCCTTATGCGGCCCAGGTCGCAGCTGAAGGGGCGGCTCGTCGCGCAATGGAGCATGGCTTGCGCCAGATCGAAGTTTACGTTAAGGGGCCAGGTTCGGGCCGTGAGGCTGCGATCCGCTCTTTGCAGGCGACTGGCTTGCAGGTAGTTTCGATTACCGACGTAACGCCGATCCCTCACAACGGGTGCCGCCCGCCCAAGCGTCGCCGGGTCTAAGCCTTGTTTAGGAGCAATGGAATTATCCAACGCTCCGTTGCAAGTGCCGACCAGGGAATTGGGTCGCCTTAGTGGGAGAAAGCTTCCGCCAAAGGCTCTGTCTGTTGTAAAGCTTTAGCGCGTTTGCTCCGGCAAACATAGCGAAAGTGAGGAAGGCAGCACCTCCTATGCTCTACCTGAGCAACTCGGTTTGGCCTCGGTATTATGTCCGGGCCACCTAACGCATAGTCGCCAGGTAACAAAACCGCTTGCACAGCGAGGTTGAACGGCTTACCAGCGTAAGGCTATAAGTAGAGTATTCACAAATAAATATTTGCGACTGTTCAGCCAGGCTCTTGTTGCAAAACGAGATTATCCATTGGCGGGGCAATCTCCAACATGAGCCAGGAGCATTTGTTGGATATGGCTCTGCCCATAGACTTTTCGGATAGGCCCCAAATAAACGCGGGCCAGGCAAAGCTGAATAGTTGCAAAGAATAAGTGCAGGAAGAAGCGCCAAGCTGCCAAAGGGAGGAATAATTGGCAAGGTATACAGGTCCGGTTTGTAAACTATGCCGCCGCGAAGGGGTAAAGTTGATGTTGAAGGGCGACCGCTGTATGAGCGCCAAGTGCGCTATCGAGCGGCGACCGACGGCCCCCGGTATGCATGGGGCCAAACGCCAGCGCAAGATGAGCGACTACGGGTTGCAGTTGCGCGAGAAGCAAAAAGCTCGCCGTATTTACGGTGTGTTGGAGAAACAATTTAGCAAGCACTATGCCGAAGCCCAACGCAGCACCGGCGCGACCGGCGAACGCTTGCTCCAGACCCTCGAACTCCGCCTCGATAATATCGTCTATCGCCTGGGGTTTGGCGACTCGCGCTCTCAGGCCCGTCAGATTGTTCGGCACGGTCATTTTACGGTAAATGGCCGGGCGACCGATGTGCCTTCGTTTATTACGAAGGCGGGCGATACGATTGCAGTCAAAGAGTCTAGCCGGGGTAAAGAATATTTTAAGGTCGTGGCCGAAACCATCACCAAGCACGATGTGCCGGGTTGGTTGAGCCTTGACCCTAAAGGCTTGAGTGGCCGGATCGTCAACGTACCAGTACGTAGCGAGATGGACATTACCCTGGACGAGCAATTGATTGTAGAGTACTACAGCCGCTAGTAGTTCAAACTTGCCCTGAGAGTTTGGTTTGGGCGGGCAACCCCCGCCCCAATGCGATTCAGGCTCGAAAGCAAATCAGTTGGTAAAGGAGGCTGATTGCCTTGTTTGATGTAGCTTTAAAAGTTGAAAAAGTAGCTACGGCAGAAAACTACGGTCGTTTCAAAATCGAACCGTTAGAGCCGGGCTACGGCATTACGCTTGGTAATGCTTTGCGGCGTATTCTACTTAGTTCGCTCTCCGGGGCCGCCATTACTTCGATCAAAATTGACGGGGTGGCCCACGAGTTTACCTCGTTACCACACGTTAAAGAAGATGTGACCGAGATTGTGTTGAACGTCAAGCGCATTCGGTTGCGTTCGTTTAGTGACCGCCCGGTACGGCTTAATCTGAGCGTGCGAGGCGAACGGGTAGCAGTAGCAGGCGATATCGAAGTGCCAGGCCAGTTGATCGAGGTTATTAATACCGAGCAACCGATTGCAACCCTCGATAGCGCCGATGCGACCCTCGATATGGAATTGACGGTCGAACACGGTACAGGTTATAGCTCGGCGGACTACCGCGAGAATATGCCTATCGGAGTGATCCCGGTTGACGCGATTTATACGCCGATCCCGCGGGTCAACTATGTCGTGGAGCATACCCGCGTCGGACAGCAGACCGACTATGACCGGCTTGTGATGGAAATCTGGTCGGACGGGTCGATTGACCCCGGCGAAGCGTTGAGCCAATCGGCGCAGATTTTACGCAAGCATAGCGAGATTATCGCTGACTTTAATAAGACCAAAGATATCGCGGAACCTGGCCCACATGCCGCCAGCAATATTCCGTCCGCCGTCTATGATACACCGATTGAAGAGCTTAATCTGTCGGTGCGGACTTATAACTGCCTCAAGCGCAGTAATATCACAAAGGTCGGCCAGATTTTGATGATGGACGAGAAAGACCTCTTGAGCGTCCGAAATTTTGGTCGAAAGTCTTATGATGAATTGCGGGCGCAACTTATCAATCACGGCTTTATGAGTACCAATCAGCCGATTGGCCCGTTTGCGGGCAGTGGCTTTGGTGACGAAGATGAAGGCGGCGATGAAGAAGGTGGCGTGCCGGTTGGAGTTGGCCTGGGTTCTGCCGACGGCGAAGCCGATAACGACGAAGAATAAAAGCATTGAGGTAAGGGGTACGGCTAAGTACCCTTATCTCAGTACTCGAATATAGAGGTTGAGCAAATGAGACATCGAGTTGCCGGTCGCAAATTTCACCGGTCTACCGGCGAACGCCTGGGTATGTACCGCAATTTGCTGGTATCGCTGATCGCCCACGAGCGTATTCGCACTACCGAGGCGAAAGCTAAGGAAATCCAGAGCATGATCGAGCAGTTGGTACGGGTGTCCGCCGAGGATACGCCGCACAACCGCAGTATCGCTACCAGCAAAGTGGCGAATTCGGCGGCGGTCGAGAAGCTTTTTACCGTCATTGGCCCGCGCTACACCGAACGTGAAGGTGGCTATACTCGCATCTTCAAGCTTGGTACTCGGCTGGGTGACGGCGCGGATGTGGCCCTGATCGAGTTCTTACCGGCCTAAAGTAGGACTGAGGACTGAGTAGTAGGCACAGGATTCCGGTCAGTGCTAAGCTGAGTACAGTTGGGGGTAAGTAGGCTAATGAGGGTACTATTATGATCGAAGCCTATGAGATGCCGATTGAAGAACTTAATCTGTCGGTACGAACCTACAATTGTTTGAAGCGGAGCAGTGTCAACAAAGTCGGTCAGATTTTGTCGATGAGCCAGGTGGAGCTACTCGGTATCCGAAACCTGGGCCAGAACAGCTACGAGGAACTACGTACTCAGCTTATCTCGCACGGCTTTATGAGCGCGATAGAACCGTTAGGGCCGTTCGCCTAAGAACCAATCCCAGTAGGGGCGACCCTTGTGGTCGCCCAGCGTGACCTGAACAGGGCGACCACAAGGGTCGCCCCTACCATCAATTTATTGGGATAGGCCCTAAGCCAATGCGAAATATAAAGCTGGTTCTGGAGTACGATGGGACGGACTTTAGCGGGTCGCAGCTTCAGGCGGGGCGGCGGACGGTGCAGGGTGAGCTTGAGATAGCCCTGGCGCGTTTGACCGGGTTGAAAGTCGGCGAACGCTGCAAAGTCAATCTGGCCGGGCGCACCGATAGCGGGGTTCACGCCAGGGGTCAGGTCGCCAGTTTTAGGACTGAAAGCGGTCATACGCTGGAAACTTTCCGACGCGGCCTCAATGCTGTCTTGCCGTTCGATCTGGCGGTATTACAAGCCGAGGAAGTGGACGAAAAGTTTCACGCCCGGTTTAGCGCCAAAGAGCGGTTCTACCGCTACAGTATTGTTAACCGGGTAGGGCGTTCACCTTTAGCCCGGCGGTTCGCTCATCAGGTGGCGGAACCGCTAGATGTAGAGGTAATGCAAAAGGCGGTTGCTAAACTGGTTGGGGAACACGATTTCGCCAGCTTTGCCGGGGCCGGGTGGGGTGTGCCAGCCGAAGCCGAGCCTACCGAGAACGAGGTGGAAGCCGCCAGTAATCTCCGACCTAGTACCGTCCGCCGGATAACCCAGGCCGAATGGCGGCGCGAATTAGAGGGTGGGCTGGTGCTGGAACTAGCGGGAAACGCTTTTTTACCGCATATGGTGCGGAACATTGTCGGGACGCTCTTGCTGGTTGGCAAAGGCGAACGAACTCCCGACGATTTTGAGGAAATTTTGACGGCGCGTGATCGTCGTCGTGCCGGGCCAACTGCCCCAGCTTGTGGCTTGTGCCTGGTCGAAGTGCGTTACTAAAGAAGGATATCAGAGATCAGCACTTAGAAATCAGCTTTTTAGAAACCTTTAAAGCCGTGATTTTGTCGAGGTGATGGCTGATAGCTGGTAGCTGATAGCTAATTCAGGAGTTTGAAAGTGACCGTGACATACAAGACTTACACGCCCAAAACTGCCGAAATCAAACACGAGTGGTATATCGTGGATGCGGCGGGGCAAACGCTGGGCCGAGTGGCTACCGAGGTAGCCCGGCTGCTGCGCGGAAAGCATAAGCCGATTTATTCGCCCCACATGGATACCGGCGATTATGTAATTGTTATCAATGCCAAAGACATTGTGGTAACGGGCAATAAGCTCAACGATAAAGTTTATGTCCACCACACGATGTATCCGGGTGGGTTCCGCCAGATCAATTTTAAGGATCAACTTGCCAAGCATCCGACCAGACCGGTTTACGATGCGATCAAGGGGATGTTGCCCCACAACCGGTTGGGTCGGGCGATGATTTCGAAGTTGAAGGTCTATGCTGATGCCGATCACCCGCACCAGGCTCAGACCCCCAAAGAATACAAGTTGGAATACGCGCGGGCCGTACAAACGGAAGAGTAGGACTGAGGACTGAGGACTAAGGGATGAAGGATCAAGGATGAGGGATGAAAGCCCAATCGGAAATCCTGTTCAGCCTTTAGCTTTCATCTTTCATCCCTTTGAAAAGAGGAGTCAAGAAAAAGGCAGATGGCAGCGACTTTAAACAAAAATTACTTTTACGGGACGGGCCGCCGCAAAACCGCTGTGGCGCGGGTACGTTTGTTACCCGGAACCGGGGCTGTAACCGTCAACGGCAAGAGCCTTCCCGATTATTTCGGTGGTCGGCAGCTTCACGAGATTGTGATTATGCAACCGCTTCGGCTGGTTAGCCGGGCCGGACAGTATAACGTCTCGGTCAAGGTGGTTGGGGGCGGCACGAGTGGTCAGGCTGGCGCGATCCGGCACGGTATTTCTCGCGCTTTGATCCAGGCCGACGAAACTTTGCGCCCGCTTCTCAAGAAGAACGGTTTGTTGACCCGCGACGCTCGCGCCAAAGAGCGCAAGAAGCCCGGTCTCAAACGCGCCCGCAAAGCTCCGCAGTATACCAAGCGGTAGTTTTAGAGCCAGCACTAATACCGCAGGGGCGACCCTGGTGGTCGCCCGTGAACACCGGGCATGGACGGCGGGCGACCATAAAGATCGCCCCTACCAATTATTATCTAAACTCAAAGCTTGGCCTCAAAGTAAGTTTAGCGCTTACTTTTGGTGTTCAGAATTTTGTGTATTTCCCGGCTATAATACTTCTCCGGCTTGCTAACTTCATCAATCCCAGCCATTTCTTTGTAATTTCATAATTTGGCCTCAATCGAGGGAACCCTGGTACACCTTTTGCCGTTATATTTTATGTGTGATAAATTAAATTTAACCTTTGGAATACTTCGTGCAAGCCATCGCTAGGGCGCGTTGGCTTTATGATAAGTTTGTTACTTAGTTGGAGGCTGTCGGTACGCCTCGATAAAGGCCCATTTTAGCTAAATTTTAATTGCCGCTACAACGCCGTGACGGTTGAATACTTTTCAGCCGATTTTTGTTGTCGCTTGCGGGTCGCTTTCTTTAAGGAGGAAGGAGCGATTGCCGAGGTCGTCGGTTGTGTTAGAGTAAGGTTGCAATGATCGACGTATTAATTTGGTATGGGATCGCCTGGTTACTAGGGCTGCTGGCGCTACCGGTCTGTTTTCTGGTCTTTCCCCGTCTGCCCGACCGGGGATATAGTTTTAGCAAGCCAGTGGGTCTTTTGCTGGTCGG
Organism: Chloroflexia bacterium; assembly: GCA_038210655.1. GTDB lineage: Bacteria > Chloroflexota > Chloroflexia > Chloroheliales > Chloroheliaceae > 54-19. Next base: position 3,891 of record JBBQWM010000074.1, on the reverse strand, counting down.
CTTGCTGGCCTGGTGGGTCGGCAATCTAGGGTTGCCGTTTGTGCCGCTTTCCTGCTGGCTGGTGGTAGTTGCTTTGGGGCTGATCGGCAATCTGCTACTACTTTTTAACCGGCGACTATCGGACGAGATGCGCGACTGGTTTAGCCAGCGCCACAACCTGAAGCTAATCTTGACCGCCGAATTGGTTTTCCTGACGGCCTTTGTCTTTATCATCAACATGCGTTCGTTTTTCCCACAACTCAACCAATCCGAAAAATTCTTCGATCTGGCCTTTATCAATGCTATCGCCAGTTCGCCCAGCCTGCCCGCGCCCGACCCCTGGTTTGGCGGTCAGCCGATGAACTATTATTACGGCGGGCAATTTTTGATGGGCCTGCTGTGCAAACTAAGCGGGACAGAAGTTCCGACCGCCTATAACATTGCAATGGGGCTGGTTTACGCTCTGGCAACTATCGGCTGTTTTGGCCTTGCAAGCAATTTGGTTGGGCTGGCCCGTCGCAAATCCGAGGCTAATTTAACCGAAAAGGCTTCGATTCGGATGGGGCTATTGGGCGCGACTTTCCTGATGCTGTTGGGCAACCTGGCTCCTTTGCGGCAAGTCTTGCGGGATGGCATAGTCGCATTTGGCAGCCCGGATTTCCCTTTTAAGGTTGGCTGGCCTGCCAGCGCCCGCATGATTTACGACCCAATGCCCGATGGCAAATTACTCGATATTTTGACCGAGTATCCTATTTACAGCTATCTAAACGGTGATCTGCACGCGCACCTGCTGGGAGCGCCTTATCTGCTGCTGGTGCTGGGTTTTGTGTTGCACCTCTTTGTGGCTCCTGGCAAGTGGGGGTTGATCGGCCCGAACTGGCGCGGCTTGCCCCGGCTTCTGGCTGGCGGTTTGATCCTGGGAGCGCCCTATTTTATCAATGCAGGCGATTTCCCGACCCTGCTGGCCCTAACTGTTGGCACACTGCTGTTGGTGGAAAGCCGGGCCGGTGGTGGGTGGCAGGCGGTCGTGGGGCGTTGGGGGTTGCAGTTGGTCGGGCTAGGCATCGCGCTTTGGCTGGTCTACTTCTGGTACTTGACCAGCTTTACCGGGATGTTGCGGGGTGAGCCAATCGAGGAAATCGCCGACGTGCCACTGATCGGCTTTTTTAGCCGCTTTGTAGGTTGGATTTCGTGGTCGCGCACCAACTTAATGGAATATCTGCTGATGTTCGGCCTGTTTTTACTGCCGATTTTGACTTTTTACGGACTGAAAATCGCCCGACTCTGGCAGGAAGAAAAGCAGCCCAATTTGCAGTCACTGGACACGACGGCCCGAAATGGGGTACGCTTGATCGGGTTAGCTTTTGGCGGGTTGAGCGGGCTGGGCTTATGGCGGATCGTGGCCGATCTTTCACAAAGAAACTTGAGCCTGACCAGTCTGGTTATCGCTTTGATCGCGGGGCCACTGACCCTTGTAACGCTCTGGCCGGGCGTATGGGAAGTGGTACGAGGGCGGCCTCGGCTGGCAATCGAGGCTATGCTTGGGTTGGGGTTGCTGGCGGTTGGGCCGCTTTTGCAGTTTGAGTTGCTGGGGCCGGGCCTGAGTTTGACCTATCTATCGCTGCGCTTGGCCTGGCGCGAACGCCGCGAGGCGGATTGGCCCTCACGTCTGGATAGCCTTGCAATGCTGTTGGTGGCCTTTGCGGGTGCGATTACCCTCTTTTGCGAACTTTTTTATGTGCGCGATATTTACGCCAACCGCTTTAACACCATGTTCAAGTTCTGGTATCAATTATGGGTGCTGTTCGGGCTGGCGGGGGTTTATACCACCTGGCGTGTCATCAGTTGGGCCAGGATAGCCCAGGTTGATGAGGTTCCCGGCCCGGAGCGGGCTGGAAGTCGCTTTAGCTTGCGTCCGGCCTGGGCGTTGCTGGCCCGGCGGCGTGGGGCGTTGGCTCGGTTAAGCGCTTTATTGGCTCCTCTACAATTCCGGCGGCGGAGTCTTGCAGAAGGCCCGGAGCTTAAACCTGACTGGAATTACAGATCAGGCCAATCGGCTACCGTTTTGCCCACCGCCGATAGTTCGGCCCATAGCGAGGCAATCGGCACAGCGACGCGGGTACAAGGCAATTGGTGGCGGCGGGTCTGGATTGGCGCGTTGATCGGGCTAATGTTAGCCGCCAGTGCCGTCCCAACTCTGGGCTACTGGCAAGAGACACATGGCTATACCAACCGGGTCGGGCTGGATGGCGAACAATGGTACGCGGCGGAATTTCCGACCGAATATCCGGCTATGCGCTGGCTCCGCGAATATACCCGCAACGACCCGGCCCGGCGCGGGGTTGTCCTCGAACTCAACGGCATGAATTATAGCTGGGCCGACCGGATCAGCACTTATACCGGGCTACCGACTATCGTGGGCTGGCCTTTCCACGAGTTGCAATGGCGGGCGCATCTCGATGAGAAAATCATCTGGGAAGCTTGGCTCGATATGGGCCGTATCTACGAGACGACCGACAGCGCGAAAGCAATCGAATTGCTCAAGCAACATAGCGTCCGCTATGTTTTTGTGGGTCAGGTCGAGAACGGTACTCGCGGTTTGCTCGGTGATGGCAGCGATTACAAAAATTTCGCCCCGGAAGCCCTGGCGAAATTCGCTACCTTTATGAAGCCGATCTACTCTGACCCCGATAATCACATCTTTATTTACGCTTTCGAGTAGAGCGAATGTAAGGCCCCCAACTGATCGAGGGTAGTGTTGCCGCCACTGGCAATCGTTATGACGGGTTGTCCGGCGGGGAGCCGTTCCTGATAAAGCAAGGCCGCTGCTAGACCAACCGCTCCCGCCGGTTCCAGCACCAGATGGGCCTCACTTACGGCCTGCAAAGTCGCGGCGGCAATTTGTTCTTCGCTAACCGTTATCATCTCGTCCACATAGGTTTGGATCAGGGGGAAGGTCAAATTGCCCAGGGTTTGCACCCGGATCGCATCGGCAATGCTCTGGCTGGCGGCAGGCAGGATCACGCGCTGGCCTGAGCGAAAGGACTGGTAAGCGTCGTTCTCCCACTCCGGCTCAACCCCAATCATCCGTACTTTTGGATCGGTCTGCTTGATCGCGGCAGCGATCCCGGATAGCAAGCCACCCCCGCCAACTGGCACAAAGACCGCCGCCGGATTTGGGGTTTGCTCCAATATTTCTAAGCCAATCGTACCCTGTCCCGCTATCACCTCAGGATGATCGTAGGGTGGTACGAGATATAGCTCTTGTGAATGAGCCAGTTCTTCGGCTAATTGTCGTCGAGCCTGCGAAGAAGCTTCGGCCATTATGACTGTCGCCCCATAACGGCGGGTAGCCTCGACCTTAAAGGCGGGTGCGTCCGGCGACATTACAATCGTCGCCCTAATACCGAGTTGCCCGGCAGCCAAAGCGACCGCCTGAGCATGATTGCCGGTCGAATAGGCGATCACCCCGGCGAACCGTTGCCGGTCGGTCAACTGAGTCAGGCAATTGTACGCGCCCCTCAACTTAAAAGAGCCGCTCGGTTGCAAATTCTCGGCTTTCAAATAAATCGGATTGCCGCCCGCAGTGGTCGCCGTACCAACTGCTACCAGGGGTGTCAGCAAGGTTTTGCCGTTCAAGTTGGCCCGCGCCTGTTGTATTTTTCGCAAATCGAAGTCAGCCATAAAACACTCCTTTAAGTTTAACAGGGATAGACACACCCTTACGGGCGTAGAATTGACTTTCCCTGTGTCTGACCTCTCGCGTCTCTCCTACAGCAAATTGCAAAGATATTGGGCCATCCGATTATCTGTAGGAGCGGGCTTCTGCCCGCGATTTTGCCCGTAACTAGGTTTACCTCGTCAGGCAAGGCCAGTGGTACAGGATAATCGCGAGCAGAAGCTCGCTCCTAC
>JBBQWM010000073.1:0-27953 GCA_038210655.1 Chloroflexia bacterium | reverse complement strand
TATACCAAGTCCTGCTAAGTAGTAAACTCATGTCACCCTGAACGAAGTGAAGGGTCTGGGTTCGTGGGCTAGAGCCAGGTACAGGAAAAAGATTCTTCACTTCGTTCAGAATGACATCTACCTAACCGGACTTGGTATTAGTTAGATTTGGCTTGATTGCAAGTATTCAAGCAAGATTGAGGAGATTGAGCATGAAAAAACTTAGACCAGTCACCTGGATTAGCGCTTTGCTGGTTTTGGTGGCAGTGATAGTGAGCCTGTTTTTCGTCCTGAATGAGGTTAGTGCCAAAGGGCTTGAACAGACCAAAGGAGACCCGGTCGCGGGTAAGGCGGTTTTCTCGAAGACCTGTACCGGGTGTCATTTGAATAACGGCCTGGATGCCGGACGCGCTCCGGTGCTGGCTGGAAAAGCTCGCACGGTCGAGTTTGTAACCAATCAGATTCGCAATGGTGGTACTCGCATGCCGAAGTTTGGTACAGATCGGGTGAGCGAGGCTGATTTGCCCAATGTAGTCGCTTACGTCGTTTCGCTTGGCCCGGCTCCGGCTCCGGCTGCCCCGGCTGCCGGGTTGGGTCACTCCGCCGAGGAAGGTTTTAATCTGTTATGGCTTGTTCTACCCCTGATGGCGGTTGGTACTCTTTCAGGACTGGCGCTGGTCGGCTATAAACGTACTCAACGTTCTCGGCGTTAGTGCGACATCTTTGTAGGAGCGAGCTTCTGCTCGCGATTGAAGCCGCAGCCGGGTGTTCAATCGCGAGCAGAAGCTCGCTCCTACAGATAAGTGGTTCGCTCAAGTGGTTTGTATTTTGCTATAGAGTTTGAAAACGAGCCGGACGAGTAATCGCCCGGCTTAGTTTTTGTTTGAGCTAGGATTTTGCAAGCAATCTGGTAGGGAGGTGGAACCCATCGGTTGCAGTAAATTTGTAATAGGTATATTAGCGACTATCTGCCAGTGTGTTTTCAAATTGACATTATCTGACTTATGTTATAAACTTGTAGACCGGAGTGAGATGGGTGTATAAGAATTATACACCCTCCAACTCGTTACTTTGGCGGTGGTAATCGAGTTCGAGCATCAGACAAGAAACTAAGCTTCTCACCTTACCCCCTACTCATCTTCAGATCAGAATATATTTGATTGCTTCTTCGTAAAATATGTAAAGAATTGTTTTACTTCTATTCATATTTTAGTGTACCACGAGATAGTTCTATGGAAAATGTCGATAAATCTAAAGACCAACTGCTAGAAGAGTTACAAAGGCTACAAAACCGAGTAGATACCCTTGAGCGGTTAGAATTAGAAAATAAGCCAGTAGTAGACAGCCAGGTTTTACTGGCTTCAATTTTGGAATCGTGTGATGATGCTATTATCGGTAAAACGCTCGAAGGTAGTATTCTTAGTTGGAATAAAGGGGCCGAACACCTCTATGGTTATTCAGCCGAAGAGGTTATCGGGCGGTCTATAGCGGTTTTAGTTCCAGCCAACAAACCTGACGAAATACCCCAGATTCTTGAAAAAATCAGGCGGGGAGAGCGGATTCAACATTATGAAGCCGTCCGCAGGCGAAAAGACGGTCAATTGCTCTATGTCTCATTAACTATTTCGCCGATCAAAGATAGTGTCGGTCAAATTGTGGGAGCTTCCACTATTGCGCGTGATATGACCGAGCGTAAGCTATTCGAGGAAGCTTTGCAAGAAAGTGAAAGACGGTTTCACTTGATGGCCAATAGCGCTCCCGTTATGATTTGGATAGCTGGGACAGATACGCTGTGTTACTTCTTGAATAAATTCTGGTTGGATTTTACCGGGCGAACTTTGGAGCAGGAAAGTGGAAATGGCTGGGCCGAAGGTGTTCATCCGGCAGATTTGGATAGGTGTCTCGCTACTTATTTAAGTGCTTTTGAGGCTCGCTCAGACTTCAGAATGGAATATCGTCTAAAGCGGGCCGACGGTGAATATCGTTGGATTTTGGATAATGGGATACCCTACTATACCCCCGGTAACAACTTTGCTGGTTACATTGGTTCGTGTATCGATATAACCGAACGCAAGCAAATGGAGGAAGCTTTGCAAAAGACCCAGGCTCAACTACTTCAGTCGCAGAAATTGGAAAGCGTTGGTCGGTTGGCTGGTGGTATTGCTCACGATTTTAATAACTTGCTTACTGCTATTACCGGCTATAGCGAATTAATCTTGCTGGGTCTGGACGAACAAGACCCGCTTCATACCGATATTACCGAAATTGAGAAAGCGGCTAACCGGGCCGCTAATCTAACCCGCCAATTACTCGCTTTCAGCCGTCAGCAAGTGATGCAGCCTAGAGTACTCAACCTTAATGAAGTAATGACTGATATGGACAAGTTGCTGCATCGGTTGATCGGAGAAGACATCGAACTGGTCTCGATACCCTCGTCCAATCTTGGGCAGGTCTGGGTAGACCCCGGTCAGATCGACCAGGTTATCGTCAATCTAGCCGTAAATGCCCGTGACGCAATGCCTGATGGCGGTATGTTGACGATTGAGACTGCTAATATGGAGCTTGACGAAGAGTATGGTAGCGTCGGCCACCTGGAAGTAAAGACTGGCCCCTATGTAATGTTGGCGATCACAGATACCGGGAGCGGGATGGATGCAGCTACTCAGGAAAAGATTTTCGAGCCTTTCTTTACCACCAAAGAAGTGGGTAAGGGTACCGGGCTAGGGTTGGCAACCGTTTATGGCATAGTCAACCAGAGTAATGGCTACATTTGGGTTTACAGTGAACCAGGGGTGGGTACAACTTTTAAGATTTACTTGCCCAGAGTACGGGCTTTGCCAATCGCGGAAGGCCAGAATTCAGCCTCGACCCCGACTGCCTGGGCGGAAGCGTCTGGACCCATTTCTCTAACCGCCTCAGAAAAAGAGCAGATCAGAGCAAATAACAGTACCTATACGATTTTGGTAGTAGAAGATGAGAGTATGGTCAGAGAATTAATCTGCCGGGTGTTGATTGGTGCTGGCTACAAGGTCATAAAAGCGGGTGATGGTCAGGAGGCCATAGGAATGCTAGAGCAGTATTCCGGTCAGGTCGATCTGGTCGTGACCGATATTATAATGCCTCGGATGGGCGGGCGGGAACTAATAGAGCAACTCAAAAATCGTTGGGCCACTATCAAAGTAATCTGCATGTCTGGCTATACTGACCGGGTTGTAGTACGACACAATATCTTGAACAAGTGTAATAACTTTCTCCAAAAACCCTTTACGCCCAGGGCGCTGCTAAACGCTCTTAATCAAGTCCTGACGGTTTCTGCCGAGAAAGTTTAATCAATAGTAACTATTCAGGCATGTCATTCTGAGCCGCAGCGAAGAATCTAGATTCTTCGCTGCGGCTCAGAATGACATTGGCTCACACACTCTAAAAGGGCCTGGCAAATTCGAGGCTGGCTGAACAGTTACAATCAATAAGCCTACAAAGTTTTAGATTGTGCATTAAGAACAAACGGAGTTCTAACGCCGTGCTTCTTGCCCTACGACTAAAACTATAGTAAAATTTAAGCAACTGAGCGGGACTTAGTGCGCCCAGTTTTTATATTTGTATAGAGCTTGCTAAAGCTGTCCTATATACGAAAATATTTATAGTAAACAGGAGTAAGGGGAGCTATGCCTACCTACGAGTACCAATGTGGAACTTGCGGGAACCGCTTTGAGAAATTCCAGAGTTTCAGCGACGAACCGATTAAAATCTGCCCCGAATGTGGCAATCCGGTAAAAAAGGTTTTTTCGCCTGCTGGTATAATATTTAAAGGTTCCGGTTGGTACATCAACGACAGTAAAAAGACTTCTAGCGCCATGCCATCTTCGAGCAGCAGCAGTGCCAAGAGCGATAACGGTAATGGTAGCGATAGTAAGAGTGATAGCGCCAGCAGTAGTGATACCAAAAGCGATAGCCCTGCCACTGGCGATACTAAGAGCGATACTAAGACTGAGAGCGCTAGTAGCAAAAAGTCGGAAGCAGCGGCCTGATAAGCATGCCAGGGGTTGCCGGGACGGGGCAACGCCTGATCTCAAACGTATGAATACTCTTAACCGGCCCGGTCGGGGCTGGCCCTACAATTTAAAAACTCTTGCAGCTTGCGGACAAGGTTTGAGCCGAGTAGCCGCCATTCGGGGTTGCGAAGCGGAGCCTTCGATCTGTATCAGGGGTCACTACTTCTTCTAGCCGGAAGTAGTGTCCCTTGAGTTGCGTAGCTCAGGCTATGGGATGACAAGCGAAGGTTTAAACAAATTGTAGACAGGAGTTTAAGTATGTCTTTGCGAGATGAAATTAAGGCAATCCAGGAGCGCGACCCAGCGGCCCGCAACATCTTTGAGGTAATTCTCTATCCCAGTCTGCACGCTATCTTGCTGCACCGACTGGCGCACGCCCTTTATCGGGCCAAAGTACCTTTCTTCCCTCGTTTGATCTCTCAAATCTCCCGCTTTTTAACCGGCATCGAAATTCATCCTGGCGCTAAAATCGGCAAGGGTTTTTTTATAGATCACGGGATGGGCGTAGTAATTGGCGAGACTGCCGAAATTGGCGATAATGTGACCCTCTATCAGGGTGTAACGCTGGGTGGTACGGGCAAAGAGCAGGGCAAACGTCATCCGACCGTTGGTAATAATGTGCTGGTAGGAGTGGGCGCGATGGTGTTGGGCGCGATTACCATCGGCGATAATGCCCGGATTGGTGGTGGTTCCGTCGTCTTAAAAGATGTTCCACCCAATACGACGGCGGTCGGCGTTCCGGCGCGGGTGGTCGCCTGGCGGGGCGCTCCGGGCCAGACCAATCAGCGGATCGAAAATATGCCCGACCCGGAAGGCGATATGATTAATGCTTTGCAGGAAAAAAGCGATGAGCTAGAGCAACGTCTACAGCAGTTGCTCGACGATCACGTTAAGCAAACCCACGAGGTCGAGTCGGAGCATGTGACGGTCGAGAGCCTCGAAGCGCGACTAGGGGCGCTTACCGAACGTCTGGAGCGGATCGAAAACTCGCTGGTCGCGCTCGAACCGCGTCCTGCTACCAACGGTAACGGTCGTAATCACGTCCATGCCTTGCACGAACATTAAGCATAAAGATAAGTATAGACAATTTGTAACTATTCAGCCAGCCTCAAGCGTGTCATTCTGAGCGAAGCGAAGAATCTAGATTCTTCGCTTCGCTCAGAATGACAAGGCTGAATAGTTACGACAAATTTAGCCTGTCTAGCTGTGTTAATTTTAAGGAGGAAAGAGTTAGTGACGCTTAGAATCTACAATACTCTCAGTCGTCGGGAAGAAGATTTTGTGCCGCTTGTGCCGGGCCTGGTCAGCATGTACGTTTGCGGTGTAACTGTTTATGCCAGCAGCCATATTGGGCATGCCATGAGCGCCCTGACTTTTGATGTGATCCGGCGTTATCTTGAGTACAAGGGTTATAACGTGCGTCACGTAGTCAACTTTACCGACATCGATGATAAGATTATCAAACGCGCTCAGGACGAGCAGGTCACGTGGCAGACCATTACCGAACGCTATATTAAAGAGTACCTGGACTGGATGGACGCGCTGAACGTCACGCGGGCCACCGTTTATCCCCGCGCTACCCAGGAGATTACCGGGATTGTGGAGGCTATCGAGCAGTTGGTGGCTAAGGGTTATGCTTACGAATCGAACGGGGATGTTTACTATCGAGTTTCGGCTAAGCCAGAATATGGCGAACTGAAACATCAAAATCTGGAAGAACTAAACGCCGGAGCGCGGGTCGAGGTTGGCGTGATAAAAGAAAATAATCTCGATTTTGCACTCTGGAAAGCGGCCAAACCGGGTGAACCAAGTTGGCCTAGCCCCTGGGGGTCGGGCCGACCGGGTTGGCATATCGAATGCTCGGCAATGGCTTTGAACCATTTGGGGCCGCAACTCGATTTACACGGGGGCGGAACCGACCTGATCTTCCCTCATCACGAGAACGAGATCGCCCAGAGTGAAGCCCTGACTGGTCAGCGTCCTTTCGTCAAGTATTGGGCGCATAACGGTCTGCTTCAGGCTAGAGTCCTGGATGAAGAAACCGGCAAATGGGCGGTTGAAAAAATGTCGAAATCGCTTGGCAATACGCTGGCGGTCGGTAATATATTGGCAATGGGCGACCCGGATATGTTGCGGTTGTTCGTGCTGCAATCGCACTATCGCAGCCCTTTGACCTATACCGACGAAAGCTTTGAAGTAGCTTTGCGTAGTCTTGAAAGTCTAAAAAAAGTCTTTGCGCCGGACGAGAAATGGCCCGACCCGACTTCGACTGAGGGCAATCTGACTGCGACCGAGGCCCTGGAAAAGGTTACTCAAACCGCCCGCAGTGGCTTTGAGACCGCAATGGACAACGATTTCAATACACCAATCGCCCTTTCGCACCTCTATGAGTTGAAGAGTGAGATTTTCAAAGCGAGAGCGGAAGGGGCCAGCGGGGTCGCTTTGGCTGCCGGGCGTGAAATGCTGGCGGCATTGGGTAGCGTGCTGGGCTTGCGGATGAAGGAGTTGCCAAAAAGTAGTGGGCCGGACGACGCTGCACCCTACCTGGATTTGCTGGTCGAAATTCGGCGCGACCTCAAAGCGGCTAAACAATTTGCTCTAGCCGACCGGATCAGGGATAAGCTGAAGGAGTTAGGGGTAAAGCTGGAAGATCGTCCAGACGGCACTAACTGGAAATTTGAGAAATAATTCCTATTTTATTTGTGACAAATACCATAGTATACGGTTGAAAATAAGCTATAATTTCGGTAGCAACTAATTAACTAATTGGTTGGGGGTTGTGATAGACCTTTTGTTTGTAAACTGCCATAAATTCGACTAAAATATAGTTCAGTTATAATATATTCGTGTACTAAGTTCAGGTTTTGAGACCCTGGTCTGGAATTTGCATAGAGAGGCTAAAGGTGTTTAGTTGCTCTTATCGGTAAGAGGAAAATGCCTGACGTTTTTAGGTTTAAATCGTGCTATTCCAGTCGATGGATATGAAGAGTGACTTAATAGGATAAGACATGCCGGGTATAAGTGATTACAATATTTGTATTTCCGCGCGTGACGATGGGTTTGTACCAGGAGTGAGTGCTATCGCGCGTCTGATAGATTTTATGGATAGCAATTTGTACCTGGATGGGCCAGACCGGGATGACTCGAAATTGGTCTTGTTACCCACCCGCGAGACCCATAGCTGGAAAAGTTATGTGCGGACTAACGGACAAGAGGCTTTGCCTCCCTTGCACAAACGTTATGTTCATTTGCTCCACTCGCCGACTGCTATCGAAAATTATTACAAACATTATGGCGAACTTGGCTCTCAGGTTGAAAACATTATGCCCCGTGATGCCGCTTTTGTCGCGTCGCTAGGGCGTGGCACTCGTCGTCTGTACGAGTTGACTTACTGTCCACAGCGCCCGGGCGAAGAACGGCGTTGGATTCAATATGTGGTGGCGCATGTTTTACGGGGCTATCACGCGCTGTGGGATCGAAGCTGGGATGATGCCAGCCGTCATAAAGTTTGGGAATTACAGGCCGTCAAAGGCTTTACGCTGATGATTTCGTGCAAGCTCAACCCTAAAGCAGAAGTACCGACTATTCAGCAATACATCGAAGGGTTGCAATCCAAAAAAGAATTTAACGAGTTTCTCGAAAAAATCGGGCGTATCATCGGCACCTGTGACTTTGAATTGATCGGCGAGCATACCAGCTAGGCAGACAAAGCTAAACTTCCCCTTATTTATTTGAATCGTAACTACACAGCCTCATCCTTTGGGCGACCACATCGGGTCGCCCCTACAACAGATTTTGGTAGGGGCGACCCGATGTGGTCGCTCGGCCTGAGTAGTTACTTTGAATCAACCTGATCTTTATCTGAAGGAGGCAGCAACTCGCGCAACGAGTTGCGCTCGAAGCGGAGCGCGGCTATTTGCTCCGAGATTAGCCCAGTCAGGAAGATCAGGACGCTCACGCTGATGAGTAGTACCGCGCCGTTGGGGATTTTGCCGTTAGCAAATACAAAATTGCCCAGCCCGTAAAGCGCCCCCACCACAAACCACAAAAAGGCCAGTGGCATAAAAATCTTGATCGGGTTAAATAGTGTTATCATCCTCAAGATGATCGTAATAAACTTGATGCCATCGCGCCAGGGCCGGATGTGGCTCTTGCCGCCCTGCCGCTTGTGCGCCTTGATCGGCACGTGCTTGACGTTATAACCGGCCTTGATAAAGCTCATAGTGGTGGTGGTCGGGTAGGAATATTGATTGGGGAGCAGGTGGATAAAATCCATTACCTTTTCGCGTTTGAAGCAGCGAAAGCCACTGGTCGGGTCGGGAACTTTCATCTCGACCAGATAGCTCGCCAGGCTCCGAAAGACCCAGTTGCCAAAATCACGATATCGGGCGCTCTCGCTGTCGCGGGTACGTGCGCCCACCACCAGATCATAGGGGCCGATGTGTTCAAGCAAGCGGTCTAAATCTTCGGGGGCGTGCTGCCCGTCGGCATCCAATAGCAAGATAACCTCGCCGCGTGCCGCTCGGATGCCGGTCTTGACCGCCGCACCGTTACCTTTGTTGTAGGGGTGGCGCACTACCCGCGCTCCGGCGGATTCGGCCTCGACGGTCGTGCGGTCGGTTGAGCCATCATCCACGACGATAATCTCGCAGGCCGGTTTCATGGCTTTTGTACGGCGTACCACCTGGGCGATATTGGCTTCCTCGTTGTAGGCCGGGATTACAATTGTCAGCTTGCTATCTTCGATCATGTAAATCTTATTTTGCCTTTTTAGCTTTGCGATGCTCGTGCAATACCATCAACCGCCACCATAGGGCCAGCAGATTGACCCCGGTACGCCATAAGCGCGGGAAGTTGAAGAATTGCGATTTGCCATAAGCCCGGTAAAAATGATGTACCGGCACTTCGGCGAATTTGTACCCGGCATCCTGGAGCTTCTTGACCAATTCGAGGCAGATGGTACCGCTGTTGCTGGTCAGTTCGATGTTATCAAAGCAGTCCCGCCGGATCAACCGAAAATCGCAGTCGGTATCCCGCACGCCCAACCCAAAAGTAAGCTTGACCGTCCAATGATAAATCCGGCCAATAATGACCCGGTGCAAGGGGTCGTGGCGCTCGATCTTGTAGCCCTGGACGACATCCACGCCCGGTTCCATCTTTTCGATCAGAACGGCTAATTCGTGCGGGTCATACTGGGCATCGCCATCGGTATAGAAAACGAGGTCTTTGGTGGCCGCCGCAAAGCCGCTCCGCAAGGCCCCACCGTAGCCCCGGTTCTTGCCGTGATTGATAATTCGGACATGATCGGGGTAGACCGAGGCCAGTTCGTCCAGCATTTCGCCGGTATAATCCTGGCTACCGTCGTTGATAACGATCACTTCATAATCGTCGGTCAGTCGGCGGCAGGTAGTCAGGGCCGCCATCACCATACTGGGGATTGTCCCGCCATCGTTAAAAGCGGGGAAGAACACGGAGATGCTGGGCCGTTTGATGGGTCGGGCCGTTAGGGGTTCGGCTTCGACCGGGCCAGCCATTTCCAAAATTTCAGATGTTTTCAATTTGGTTTTCTCGCCTTATCCTCATCTGGGAGCAAATCTAAAAATTGGCCCGTTTCTGGCCTTCTAAACCTGCTCTAACTCTCTTTAGAATTATTGACACGGCAACTCTCGCATCGGTCATATCCAACAAACGAACCAGGCCGACTGAAAGTTGCGCCTGAATTTCTTCTTTAACCAAGCAGCCGAGTGATAGGTCTCATTATACGTTGGGCAGGCGACTCGGTCAAATCAGCCATTTGAGCAATATAGCCAAATTCGGACAGCCATCCTCTTGTGGGTATATAATGGACTTATTCTTGCAGCATTACAATTTATCGCTATAACGAACTGGCGAAACAAAAGGCGACCTAAAGAAAGAGGAAACCAATGATTGCTAAACAACCGTTTGGACATACCGGTCACGAAAGCACCCGCACCCTGTTTGGGGCGGCGGCCCTAGGGCGGGTCAGCCAGGAGCAGGCCGACCGCACGCTCGAAGTGTTGTTCCAGTACGGCATCAACCACATTGATACGGCTGCCAGCTATGGCGACTCGGAGTTGCGGATCGGCCCCTGGATGAAAACCCATCGCCAGGATTTCTTTTTGGCTACCAAGACTGGCAAGCGTAGCTACAAAGAGGCCCGCGACGAGATACATAGCTCGTTGGAACGGTTGCAGGTAGATCAGGTTGATTTGCTCCAACTTCACAATCTGGTTGACCCTATCGAGTGGCAGACGGCACTTGGCCCCGGTGGGGCATTGGAAGCGGCTATCGAAGCGCGAGAGCAGGGTTTAGTGCGGTTTATTGGCGTGACCGGTCACGGTTTGAGCGTCGCTGCGATGCACCGGCGCAGTCTGGAACAGTTTGACTTTGACTCGGTTTTGCTACCTTATAACTACATTACTATGCAAGACGCTAAATATGGGCCGGATTTCGAGGCCCTGGTGAGCCTTTGCCAGCAGCGCAACGTGGCGGTACAGACTATCAAGTCGATTGCCCGCCAACCCTGGGAAATAGACCTGCCGCAACCCCGCCCACGCACGACCTGGTACAAGCCGCTCGAAGAGCAAAGCGAGATTGAGGCTGCTGTTAACTGGGTGCTGAGTAGGCCCGGTATTTTCCTCAATACGGTCGGAGATGTTAATTTGCTTCCCAAAGTGCTGGAAGCCGCCAACCGCTTTGAACCAGCTACCGGCAACAAGGCTGAAACAGATGCAAAAATAGCGGCCTTGCAGACCGCTTCGCTTTTTTCGTAACCTAGCGCCAGGTACAAAGATGTCGAACTGTAGGGGCGACCCTATGTGGTCGCCCTGGTTGACCGTGTAAGGTGTTCACGGGCGACCACATAGGGTCGCCCCTACCAAAATTGGGCCAATAATTCTGCAACTTGCTATAGGAGGATCAGGAAGCCGCCGCCAGCTTTTTGTCCTCCCGGTGGGCGTGCTGCTCGAACATGTTTTTGAGGTAGTGGCCGGTATAGGAATTGGGATTCGCGGCGACCGTTTCGGGGGTACCTTCCGCTACGATATCGCCACCCCGGAAGCCGCCTTCCGGCCCGATGTCCACAATCCAGTCGGCGACTTTGATAATATCGAGGTTGTGTTCGATCACCAATACGGTATTGCCCTGATCTACCAACCTTTGCATAATGTCGATCAGCTTGGAGACATCGTGCGAATGTAGCCCGGTGCTGGGTTCGTCCAGCATATAGAGCGTCTTACCGGTCGCCCGTTTGGAGAGTTCGGTCGCCAGTTTGACCCGTTGGGCTTCGCCGCCCGAAAGAGTCGTGGCAGGTTGGCCCAGCCGAATATAACCCAGCCCGACATCCACCAGCGTATCGAGCTTGTTCTTGATAGCTGGAACGTTAACGAAAAATTCGCTGGCAACTTCGACGGTCATATCTAATACTTCGGCAATGTTCTTGCCCTTGTAGTGAATTTCGAGCGCTTCCCGGTTGTAACGCGCCCCGTGACAGACTTCGCAGGGGACATATACGTCCGGCAAGAATTGCATCTCAATCTTGATAATACCATCGCCTTCGCAGGCTTCGCAGCGTCCACCCTTGACGTTAAAGCTAAAGCGACCCGGTTCGTAGCCCCTGGTACGCGACTCGGGTACTTTCGAGAAAATATCGCGTATCTGGGTAAAGACCCCCGTATAGGTCGCCGGGTTCGAGCGCGGCGTGCGCCCTATCGGGGATTGGTCGATCTCGATAATTTTGTCGATATGCTCGACCCCTATCAAGGTATCGTGTTCTCCGGCCTTTTCTTTCGAGCCGTAAAGCAGGTGGGCCAGCTTACGATAAAGCGTATCGGTAATAAGAGTACTCTTGCCGCTACCACTTACACCCGTTATGGCGATAAACTTGCCAAGCTGCACTTCTAGGTCGATATTCTTCAGATTGTTTCCACGAGCGCCCTTGAGAAGGATCGATTTGCCGTTGCCTTTGCGCCGCCGACTTGGGATCGCAATTTCGAGTTCGCCGGACAGGTACTTGCCGGTAATCGAATGTGGGTTACGGGCAACTTCGTCGGGTGTGCCGGAGGCCACCATCTCGCCGCCGTGTATACCAGCCCCCGGCCCCATATCAATTAGGAAATCGGCGGTGCGGATCATTTCTTCGTCATGCTCGACCACCAAAAGAGTATTGCCCAGGTCGCGCAACTTGAGCAAGGTGTTAATCAACCGACCATTATCGCGCTGATGTAGGCCGATGCTCGGCTCATCCAGAATGTAAAGCACCCCCATCAGACTGCTACCGATCTGGGTCGCCAGCCGAATACGCTGGGCCTCGCCACCGGCTAACGTTCCTGCCGAGCGGTCTATCGTCAAGTAGTCCAGACCTACGTCTCGCAAGAAACCCAAGCGGCTCCGAATTTCTTTTAGCACTTGCCGGGCAATCATTACTTCGCGCCCGCTCAAAACCCCACTGCTGCTTTTGTGACCGTCCTCCACCCACAAACTATCGAAGAAGGCAAAAGCCTCGCCCACCCCCATGCGGGTCACATCGACAATCGACTTATCGACAATCGTGACGCTAACCGCTTCGGGCTTCAGGCGGCTACCCTTACAGACCGGGCAAACCCGACTGCTCATATACTTTTCGATCTCGCCCCGCATATAATCGCTGCTGGTTTCTTTGTAGCGTCGTCGTAAATTGGGGATCACCCCTTCGTAGGGCGTTTCCATTGCGCCGCCTTTGCGCTTGACCGAGACTACTTCGCCATTCGTTCCGTAAAGCAAGACCCCCAATTGTTCCGGCGTAAGCTGGTTCAGGGGAGTATTAAGGCTGAAATTATAGCGTTCGCCGACCGCGCTGATAAGGCCACTGGTATAGGATATATCGTTTTGCATCATGCGATTCCAGGGTAAGACCGCCCCTTCCGCCAGCGATAAGGTGCGATTTGGAATAACCAGATCGGGGTCTAGCTCCAACACCTGACCTAGCCCGGTACATTCGGGGCAGGCTCCGTGTGGCGTATTAAATGAGAAAGTACGTGGTTCGATTTCGCCGACACTGATCGCGCAATAAACGCAGGCGTAATTTTCCGAGAAATAAAGTTCTTCACCATCTACTACACTCACCGTCAGCAGTCCACCGCCCAACTTGAGGGCAGTCTCGATGCTATCGGTCAGGCGGTTCTTTTCGGCATAAGTGCCGTCCGGTTCGCGCCGGATAATCAGGCGGTCTACGACTGCTTCGATAGTATGCTTTTTATATTTTTCGAGATCGATTTCCTCTTCCAGATCGCGGACTGTTCCGTTGACCCGCGCCCGCACAAAACCTTTTTTGCGTAATTCCTCAAAGACATTTTTATGCTCACCCTTGCGGTCTTTGATGATCGGCCCCAAAATCATCAGGCGGCTACTTTCGGGCAGGGCTGCGACGGTATCCACGATCTGCTGGATCGTCTGCCGGGTAATTTCGCACCCGCAGTTGGGGCAGTGCGGGTGGCCGATCCGGGCGAACAAAAGGCGCAAATAATCGTATATCTCGGTGATCGTCCCGACCGTCGAACGCGGGTTGCGACTGACTCCCTTTTGGTCAATCGAGATGGCGGGCGACAAACCTTCGATATAATCGACATCCGGCTTTTCCATCAGGCCCAAAAACTGGCGGGCATAGGCCGACAGCGACTCGACATAACGACGCTGCCCTTCGGCGTAAATCGTGTCAAAGGCCAGACTGCTCTTGCCGCTTCCCGATAGCCCGGTAATCACCACCAGTTTGTCGCGGGGAATCTCGATGTCCACGTCCTTTAGGTTATGTTCCCTGGCGCCGCGCACAATAATCTTGTCGTGCATTCGCAATTCCTTTTTTAAAGCTTGTAAATGGCTTTCGATGAACAGAGAACCAGGCTTTTAACTGCGGCCTGCTTATACCGATGAATATTATAATAGCACAAATTTACTGATTTTGCCAGTTCGTTTCCATCAAAATGCCGCAAAATTAGCGGCATTATCTATTATACTCCGCTTGCATTAGAAGAGCATTTTAGCCTGGGCTGGACGAGATTCTTCTCATCTAATCTTAAGCCAGACCAAATTGGTCACTCATTTTGCTCATCTCATAATGATAACACCTGCTAGAGGGCTAAAAAGAAGAGGTTGAGTAAAGAATCAAAACATCAAACAGGCCAGGCAGGGCCTGACCTGTTCCACTGATTATTATAAAGAGCCACCGTCCTGGCTGCTACCGTCCAACTCGTCGGCATCGTCGGTCGCTTCCTCGCCCGGTTCGGCTTCGGCGGGCGGCGGGGCGACTTTGAGGGTGATATTCGTGTTAGTGTAGATACACATCTCACCGGCAATCTGGAGACTGGACTGGGCGATTTCGGCGGCAGAAAGGCTGGTATTGCGTAGGAGGGCTTTAGCGGCGGCCAGGGCGTAAACACTGCCGCTCCCGATAGCGGCGACCTTGTCGTCTGGCTCGACCACATCACCATCCCCCGACAGGATCAAGACTTGATCTTTGTCGGCGACCAGCAGTTGGGCTTCCAGGCGGCGCAAAATGCGGTCGCTCCGCCATTCTTTGGTCAGTTCGACGGCGGCTTTTCGCAAATTACCGTGATATTGCTCAAGCTGGGCTTCAAATTTCTCGAAGAGGGTCAAGGCATCGGCGACCGCTCCGGCAAACCCGGCCAGCACCTGATCGTCATAAAGGGTGCGAAGTTTGCGGGCGGTGCTTTTCAAGATCGTTTCGCCAAAAGTGACCTGTCCGTCCCCGGCCATGGCTACCTGCCCATCGCGGACGACGGCTAAAATCGTAGTTGCGTATGCGCGTTCCGTAAAATTTCTCCTTCAAAATTAACAGGGATGTACAGGATAAACAGGATAAGTTGGATTTTGTATTCCTGCTGAACTGGCTAATTCCATTGTCCCTACTTGCGCCCTCGCGCACAGTTTCATCTTTTGGTTGCCTAAAGACAGGAGAATAGTTTACACCCCGCTAGAGCCTGACGCAAGTCGTTTGAGCAAAGTGTGAGCGTCAGTTTATTGCACTGGTTCAAGCCATAAGAAAAGACGACCGCAAGAACCCCGGTTATTACCACTCTAACATATAAGCAATCTCGGTTTAGCGTATGCTACAAGCCTGGTTAGGTTGCAAAAGTCTGATACTCAATGCTGGGACTGAGCGAAATTGACGGCTCAAAGGGCGAATGCTACAATTGGGCCGCTTTTATGATTGGGATTTGAGTAGCCTCGGTTGAGTTTGAGGAGTTTCCGGCAGAATGCAGCTTTTTCAGCGTGGTAGCGTAGAGGGGCAGCCCGCTTCGGCGGGTTTTTCTTCATCTGAAAGCCAGCCAACTAAAATTGATAACGAGCTAGTTAGCGACTTTGAGTTGTGGACGAAGCGGGGTTGGTTGTGGGCCGGGTACGGGCTGGCGGCGGTCTTGCTGTTGGTCTGGGGTTTTGTGATTTTGCCGGAGAACGGGTTAATATCCTGGCTGTGGTGGCCGGTGGCATTTGGAGCAATTGGGGTAGGCGGTTGGCTGCATTGGCGGCAAGTCCGGGCGGCCCGACAAAGGTTAGCCGAGGTGGGACGTTTGGAGCATGGGCCGGGCCGGTTCCCGGTGATGCCGATAGGGTTGGGCCTGGTGCTGGTGGCTGGAATGGCCCTGACGACCTGGATTACGGTTAATTATCCCCACGCCCTAAGACACGATTCTTATCAGTACAGCCTGATTGCCTACGATTATGCTCAAAACGGCTATACGCCCCACGCGATAAGGATGCCGGGCCATACTTTACTGGTGGCTGGGATTTTCAAGCTGGCGGGTGGGCCAGTGCCGGAGGTAGATTATCTTTTTGGGCCACCCCAAGCGGCCGGGCGTGACTTACGGGCGGTCTGGGTGGCGCAGGCGCTGTTGATGCTGCTGACTGCGGCGGCGACCTATGGTCTGGTAGCCGAGTTGAGGCGCAAAAACGGTCGAGCCTCGACCAACCTGAAATGGGGCGGCCTGGATTGGGGCGACCCGGTGGGGCTGTTGGCAGCGGGTCTGGTCGGGCTGTGTCCGTTTTTGATTGCCTATGTCGGTCTGCCCTTAACCGAAGTCCCGGCGGCGTTCTGGTTGACTATAGTAACGTTCTGGTGGGTCAAGGGGCTGAAATATCAGGGAGTGGCGTTGTATGGGCTGCTGACCGGGGTCGGGTTGGCGATGCTATTGATGACCCGCCCAACCTTTATCTATCTACCAATACTGGTATTGGTGACCTTTGCGATATGGGGGCGCGGTTGGCGGGGTCGGGTCTGGCAAGTAGGGTTGGTGACGGTTCCGTTGATATTATTTATATGGCCCCAATTTGCGGCAAATCTGAATACTTTCGACGAGCCTAGCCCGGTGATGGTCGGGGATTTCTCGACCCATCAATTGATGGTCGGGGTTTATTATGTGAGCGTGGGTGGCTTGCCCCGCTATCAAGAGCAGGTCTCAGGGGCGACCTTTAACCCGATCTACGAGCCGATTTGGGATCGGTTGCGCAATTATCTGCCGGTACAGATGGGCGAGGTAGACGGCAAGAAGCTGTCCAAAGAAGAACGCAAGCGGTTAGCCCACGCCGAGAGCGATTATTTCAAGCAATACTTTATAGACTATGTAAAGAGTAAACCTTTAGAGTTTGCCGGGACGGTCGGTAAGCGGTTATGGTTTATGTGGGATCAGCACTATGTCTTTCCCTACTATGACCCTGGCTATTTTGAATATCGCTGGCTGACCGATAATCTAAACCGTTTGTACTTGATCGCCGGGTTGGTTGGGTTATTCGCCGCGATCTGGCGGTGGGGGCGACTGGCCTGGCCGCTCTGGTTGGGGATCGGCTATCTAACGCTGGTGAACGCCGTCGTAGTGATCGAATTTCGCTATACCCTACCGGCTTATCCGCTTTTGCTGGCGTTTGCGGCGTTGGGGTTGGCCGAGATTGGGGCAGCTATAATCGGCAGGCGGACGACGAAAGTAGTCCGGCGGAACGTATTATTGGGAACAGGTGCGGCGATATTGGTGTTAATCACCCTATCCCTAGCCTTGCCGTTGATACCGCCGACCAATGTCGCACGCGAGAAGGCGCTGGATGTCTTAGCCCAGGCGAACGATCTAAACGAGGTAAACCAGTTCCGAATGGCCGAGGAGTTGTATAATCAGGCGATAGCGATGTACCCGACTGAGGCCCAACTTTGGAGCGGACGGGGCAATTTCTTTACGTCGGGTCGGCGACCCCAAAAAGCGCTGCCCGATTTTAACAAGGCAATAGAATTAGACCCGCAAGCGGTAGAACCGTATCGGTGGCGGGGTGAGGCCCTGGCGGAGTTAAAACGTAACCCGGAAGCAGTGGCGGATTACCAGAAGTTTTTGCAATTGGCTCCCGCCAATAATCCGGCCCGGCTTAAGGTTGAGCGCGAACTCCAAAGGCTAAAGGCTTTGCCTTGAAAGTAGCAATTGTAGGCGCGGGGATGGGCGGATTGGCGGCAGGCATAAGGCTGGCGGTCGCCGGACATCAGGTCGAAATCTTCGAGAAGAATGAGCAGATCGGCGGCAAGCTTAATGTGTTGGAGCAGGACGGCTTTCGCTGGGATACCGGCCCCTCCCTTATCACCATGCCTTTTGTCTACCGCGATTTGTTCGAGATGGCGGGCAAGCGACTGGAAGATTACGTTAATCTGATCCCAGTCGAGCCGGTCTGCCGCTATTTTTACCCGGATGGCACTCGTTTCGAGGCCAGCGATTCGACTGGCAAGCTGACCGCCGAAATCGAGCGGCTCAACCCGGCAGACGTGCAAGCCTATTTCCGCTTTATGGCCTACAGTCGCCATCTGTATGATTTGACCGCCGACGTTTTCCTGTTCCAGGGGATCAATTCCTGGCGCGATTGGCTCAAGCTCAAACCCCAAACCACTTTTCAGCTTGACCCTTTTCGGACGGTTCATCAAGCGGTCGCCAGTTATTTCAAAGACCCCCATCTGGTTCAGTTGTTTGATCGCTATGCCACTTATAACGGTTCGTCACCCTTCGAGGCCCCCGCCACCCTAAATATTATTCCCTATGTCGAGCTTGGCATGGGTGGCTGGTATATCCAGGGCGGGCTGTACGAACTGGCCCGCGCTTACACTCGGTTGGCGCAGGAAGTTGGGGTGCAAGTTCAGGCCGGGGCCGATTATGCCGTAACCGAAATTATGGTTAAAAACCACCGCGCGACCGGCCTCCGCCTGGCTTCCGGCTCAGAAATCTCCGCCGACCTCGTCGTAGCCAACACCGATGTCACCTACACCTACCAAAACCTCCTAAAACCACGCCAACACCTCAAAAGTACCCTTTCATCCCTCATCCCTCATCCCTCATCCTTATCCTTAGAGCCTAGTTGCAGTGGGTTTGTCCTCTTCCTGGGACTAAATCGGCAGTATCCCCAACTGGCGCACCACAATATTTTGTTTAGCCGCGACTACCGGGCCGAGTTCGAGATGATCTTCAAGACCCGTAAGCCAGCGACCGACCCGACGATTTATATTTGTTGGACAGGCCGTACCGACCCGCAACACGCTCCACCCGGCAAATCCAATTTGTTTGTGCTGGTCAACGCGCCCTATCTTTCAGAGGCGTTTGACTGGGAAGCGGACGGCGTAGCCCGCCAGTACCGCGATTTGATCGTAAATCGGATGGAGCAGTTTGGGCTGGACGGGCTGAGCCAGAGCATCGAGAGCGAAGCGCTAATGACACCGCTCGATCTGGCCCGGCGTTATAATGCCGACCGAGGTGCGATCTATGGCACATCCAGCAATAGCCGCTTTAGTGCCTTCTTGCGCCCGCCCAACCGGTCGCGCCGTTATCGGGGTCTTTATTTTGTCGGTGGCAGCACTCATCCGGGCGGCGGGGTTCCATTAGTGACGCTTTCGGCGAAAATCGTGACGGATTTGATAAAACAGGATTACAGCTGGGCTAGAATTTGATATAATTAACCGTAAGCAGTAAAAAGAGTGAAACGATTTTGAGATAGCCGACTGACGAAAAAATACCCCTAGAATAAGCAGGAGGTTGTGAGGATGGATCAAGCCCGATTTGAAGAATTGATGGCCCAGTATCAAACTAGCGCCAGTGCCGAAGTGCCGATCTATGATCTGGATGCCCACGCCGGGCAGTTTAGCGAACCGATTGTGCTGCTGGTACACGGGATCGGTGGCAATGCCCGCCATTGGTCTGACCCCCTCAGCATGAATGTGAATGATACCTGGTTATTTGATATAGGAGCTTCCCCGCCGCAAGGCTCAACCGGGCTGGCCTCTTCGCCACCCTACAAGCCGGATGGGGTCGATAGCTGGACAAAATATCTCAAGGATAATAATCTTAGCTATATTAATTTTAGCCAGGTTAAGCCGGGCAACTTGCTCGAATACGCCGTCCACGAGGTAGTCGAACTCTTGACCCGCTTGCAAAAAGTGGTTTACGAACCCTATGAGCAGGATGTTGCCGCCAACGGTGGGGAAGTCCCGCCGCTTATTATTGTTTGCCATAGCCGGGGCGGATTAGTGACACGGGCCGCTCTCAAACAGCTTGGCAAGGCTGGCGTGCCGCATCTGACCAAATTTATTACCCTTTGTACACCTCATCGTGGCAGCTATATGCCCAAACTGGCGAACGATTATAACGGTTTTTTACATAACCAAATCTCTTTTCATTCGTTCACCGAAAAATTACCCGGCCCGCTTGAGACTGTTTTCGAGCATACCATTGAAGCCTTTGCCGAAGGTATCAGTAACCACGTGCGGGAGGCCATGCTACACTCTTTCGGAACACTGGCCCAGAGTCCCGGCTTCGACGAACTGATCCCCGGTAGTCCAACGCTGACGGCGTTGGCCCAGGATGAGCAACCGATAGAGGGGGTAAAATACTACGGTTTTGGTGGTACGCAACCTACTTTTGTAAATTTGTTTTTTGTGGTAGCTGGACAGGTGGTTCACCTGTTGGGGACGGCCAGTGGCTTGTTGGTCGAGATGCTTTCTAAAATACCGGGTATCCACGATAATTACGGTGGGATCGGCGAACTGGTGGGCGGCGACTCGGCGGTCTCGCTTGCCAGTAGCGTCTGGCCGGAGCAATTCGCCGCTACCCACAAAGAATTGCACCTCAACCATATGCAAGCCTTGATCGACGGGGAATTGCAAAATAACGTCCTGGACATTATTAACGAGGGCAAAGGCGGTTCGTCCGGCGGTTGGTAGTAAGTTGTGAGAGGCGGTTGCTATTTCAAAAGCAACCGCAGCCCCATAAACCCAGCCCCCAAAAGGCACAATACAGCGGCCCAAACCGGGGCCGAGGCGGTGGACAAAAGCACCCCGGAGACTAAAAACCCGCTTGCCATCACGCCCGACACGACCCGTTCGTTGGTGCGCTGGACTTTTTCGGCGGCCTGCTGGATTTCCGCCGACTGAAACTGCACCTGCAACCGACCCGACTCCAGCTTTTCAAGCGTTTGGGTCAGGGTGCGTGGCAGTGTAACCAATTGGAGCGCACTGGCTTTAACCTGTTCGCCAGTAGGCGATTTGAGGAAAGCACTAACCGTCGTCGCCCCCGGCAACCCGCTCAGGAACTGTCCGATTTCGCTCAGGTTCTCGAGGACTTCCGCCGAGCCGAGTTCTTCGGCTGCCAATCTTTGCATAAAAGGTTTGGCTTCGGTAATAAAATTGAGGGTCGGGCTAAGGCTGGTACAAAGACCGATCAGGGTTTCCATTGCCCGGCTCAAGAACGAGAAATCGCTTGGCACATAGAGCGGTTGGCTATAAATGATGTAGCTGACTTCCTCGAAAACCTTGGCTCGATCCATCGACTTGATCTGACCGAGGTTGTAACCGACAAATTTATCAATAAAGAACGTAATCGCCACCCGCACTTTGTCGATGTCTTCTTCTTTGCGGACAAAACCAAGCGCCACAAAAGCCCCTAGCGTCATTTCAATATCGTGGTTGACGATACCAATAATCATTCGGCGTAATTGCAAACGCATTTCGGTCGAAATATCGCCGACCATTCCAAAGTCGATAAAGACCACCTGTACGCCATACGGCCCCGGTCGGACAAACAAGTTGCCGGGATGGGGGTCGGCGTGAAAAAAGCCATCGATAAATAACTGGTTGAGATAGCAATTGGACAAGATACGGGCGATTTTGTTGCGATCCAGCCCGGCGGCTTCGAGGGCCTCGTAGTTGGTTATCTTAAGGCCGTCGATAAATTCGGTCGTTAGCACCCGGTTGCTACAAAATTGCTCATAGATTTGTGGAACGTAAACATATTTCAGCTTTTGCAAATTGGCTCGAAAGCGTTCGGCATTTTTGGCTTCCTGGGTGTAATCCAGTTCGCGTCGTAACGTTGTCTCGAACTCACGGGCGATCCCCTTCAAATCAGCCAGCTTGCCCAAATCGGTACGCCGCTTCAAAAAGTCGATTACCCGGTTGAGTGCTTCCAGATCGGCCTCGATAATCAAATCGATCCCCGGTCGTCGCACTTTGACTGCCACCCGTGAACCGTCCGGCAGGCGGGCCTCGTGAACCTGCCCTAGCGAGGCCGAGGCGAGCGGCGATTGGTTAAACTCCAAAAAGAGGTCTTCGATTTTGCCGCCCAGGTCTTGCTCGATGACAGGTCGCAAATCGCCAAAATCGACCGCCGGAACCGCGTCCTGTAAGCGGCTCAGTTCTTTAATCCAGATTTCCGGCAGCAAATCAAAACGGGCGCTCAGATACTGCCCCAGCTTTATCAACACTCCACCCAATTCGAGGGCAGTTTCGACAAAGCGTTGCGCCCGGCGGCGGTTGCGCTCTTCGGAACCCTTCGCCAGCCACTTTTTGCCAAGTATTCTACCCAAAAACTTTTCCTTAGCTACATCGAAGACCAAAAAGCGAAATAAGCTCAGGATATGTTTGCGTCGATCTTTGAGGGAAACCGACTTGTTTTGCTTGTTGATGCTATTCATTACCGTTTTGCACCTATAATTTCTAGATTAAGTATAGCTTTTGTCTGAATTATACCCTACTTTGCCGCCATTTTCAGCCCACAAAGATTTAATTTACACAGCTAATTCATTTAGAGAGACGTACATGTACAGCCCGTCCTTAGAATCATCCACAAACCCGGCACATTATTGGCCCAAAAATGCTCTTACAATAGGCAAAAATAAAAACCGCCCTTCAACAAGCTTGTTGAAGGGCGGGGTTTTACTAGTTTAACGATTGAGGTCAGGTTAGCTTAGGGAACCTTGTACCAACCTTGCCAGTAGCCATAAGACTTTTTGTTAGCCCAGATCGAGTTATCCACGGCCCGCACGTATAGAACTGTCCCAGCAGTAGAGGAACTGGTTCCGAGCGAAGGCGCACTGCTCAAAATGCCGCCCAGAGTGTACCAGTTGCTCCAAGCGGATGTGTAAGTTCGACACCAGATGGCGTTATCGTAAGCGCGGGCGCATACGTCTAGGCCGCCGTAGCCAAACTTGTCGTAAATGACCGATGGGCTGCTAACCAGAGGGCTACCAAGTGAATACCACCCAGACCAACTATAATTGATCCGGTTGTTCGTCCAAATCGCGCCATCCTCACCGCGTGCGGTTATTACCAGGAAGTTGGTATTGATAAAAGTTGCCGAGGGGTTGCCGGTAATCATTGGACCGCCGATCAGATACCAACCGCTCCAGGTGTTGCCCAATTTGTAGTTTGAGTAAATTTGACCGTTGGCTCCGCGTGCAAACATTTCCAGTACCCCATCCGGGCGGGCGGCCAGCGACGGGCTATCATAAAGTTCACCGCCTAGCGAATACCAGCCACCCCAGGCCGAACCGTTGTAATTTCGGCACCACATTGCCCGGTCGGAACCACGAGCGCAAACTTCTACTTTGTTACCTCCGTAGTAAGCGATTGCCGGGCCACTGGTTAGATAACCACCAAAACTCCACCCTATCGTAGGTGACTGCTGGGTTATTTGCCAGATGTCCAAGTTGGGGCTGCGGTCGAAATAGCCAAGCCAGGACGGTTCGGTTACAGCAACCGTCGAAGGTGAACCGGAACCGACCGCCACTTTAGCGTTGACTCGTCCGGCTTCCCAGTAAGTGCCGGTTCCAGGAATGCGATCTGCCGTACTCTTGATCCGGTCAACGATCTCCCAGTTGTTGATATAGCCCGACCCGGATAGTAAAGCCGCCAGACCTGCTACGTGTGGGGTAGCCTGCGAAGTACCATTAAAATACTCGTAACTACCAACATAGTTGGTAGAGTAAATACTGACACCGGGTGCGGCAACGTCTACTGCGGTACCATAGTTAGAGAAGCTGGCCTTGCTATCATTTATATCGGTAGCTGCAACCGACAGCACGTTGTTGCAGTTGGCTGGCTGGCTGACTGTATTCAGGCCGTCATTACCGGCCGCCGCTACGATTACCACGTTACGCGCCCAGGCATAGTTGACGGCATCCTGAGTACTGCTAAGACAAGCGCCAGTACCACCCAGGCTCATATTGATAACGCTTACGTAAGAGTTGGCGGCGTAATAGATCCCCTGCTGAATCCAGGAATAAGCTCCTGAACCAGTGTCACCCAGCACTTTAAGGTTCATTATATTGCTGTTGAACCCAACCCCAGCGATACCGATACCGTTGTTAGTATTGGCTGCTGCAATGCCGGAGACGTGCGTACCGTGATCGCAATAGTCATCTGCACCCGTTGTAGCATCCGTAAAATTGTAGCGAGCTACTATCTTACCGTTGATGTCCGGGTGTCCTGGGCCATAGCTTGAAGAGGTGCTATCGTAAACCCCGCAGTCTAGTACGGCTACTACGCGGGCGGATGAACCGGTTGTAGTACTCCAGGCGGCGGGCGCTTCGATCTTTTGCGGTCCCCACTGGGTGTTGTTGGTAAAAGAGGGGTCGTTGGGGTTGAAATCGGCCTTCATAATCAAATCCGGCTCGGCATAGCGCACTCGTGGGTCGGCCTGGTAAGCCTTAATCGCGTCTTCCAGCGAAGTTGCGCCGGAGACATCTACCAGCATGTTGCTAACGCCGTACTCACCGACCGATTTAGTCGCTACCGATAAGCGTCCCCCTACTTTGGAGTGGATGTCCTGTTTATCGCTCTCACTCAGCCCCTCCTTGAGGCCCAAAATGAGCCGGTCGGCGACCGCTTCCTGACCGCTCTTTAGCTTGGTAGTCTTGAGTGGGCGATACTTAACCGTCTCCGAACCACGCTTGATATCGACTTCGTTGTCGGCGTGCGGGTAAGCCGAGGCTGAGATAGGCGCTTTGCTGGCAGTAGCGGGCAAGCGTTTGGGAGTAGTTATAGAGGGGCCTTTACCGGGATTGGGATTAGCACCCGGTGTCGGTAAATCGCTGGCTGAGGCTACTGTTGTTAAAAGGGTAAACAAAACTAGCTGCACGATAAGCAAACTCAAGGCAACTGATCTGCGTTTTCTCATAAATGAGAAACCTCCTTCTTTTAGGCATGGGGAATAAAGATGCTGCTTCTGGGCGAGGTTGGAGGAGTGAGCTAGAAGCACCACGAAACCGACCGATTAGAAATTAAGTGAGGAGTCTTGCGAGACTACCCATTCCGATTTGTCTGGTATTGCGTTTTATCTGATGATATTAGTGGGGAATTATAACCGCCCATCCCCGTTTATTAGTTTTTGATTTTATATGTATAAAAATTATATAAAAAAGTTTTTATGTTGTCAATGACTTTTATCACAATTAGATGTGCAGCCACTAAAAGTAGTAGACTTATAGAGTGGTGAGGAATGAGCTTATCTCGAAAATAATATAACCCCCTTACGTTTTGCAACAAACGTGAGAGGGTTATATTATTGTTTACGAATTAAAAGGTTTAAGAGCTTCGCCCAAAGGTAATTGGTGCTTCGCGTTGTTTGTTTGTCCGGTCAAGCAGGGTGGTATTGACTCGATCACCCGGTTTGTGGTTTTGCAACACGCTGCTCAAGTCGTTCAGGCTGCGGATGTCACGCCCGTCCATCTTGACGATGATGTCCCCGGCTTTCCAGCCGGCCTGTAGAGCCGGTGAATTGGCATCGACTCGCCCGATTAAAACCCCGTAGCTGATCGGAAGCTGATAGCGGGCTGCTAGAGCGGCTGTCATACTCTGGGGCGATATACCCATGAATGGGCGTTGGATTGTTGTTCCTTTGACAAAGCTGTCGATGAGCGGGCGGACTGTATTAATGCTGACTGCAAAGCCGATCCCCTGGGCAGCGCCGCCCGAATTTGGATCAACCGGCGCGGCAGTATTCATCCCGATCAATTCGCCTCGCAAATTTAGCAAAGGGCCGCCACTATTGCCGGGATTGATCGCGGCATCTGTCTGGATCAAGTCGTTCAACTGCGCTCCACCCGGTTCTTCGATGTTACGGCCTAGCGCCCCGACGATCCCGGCAGTCACACTTGGCCCGTTTTCCAGCCCTAGCGCATTACCAATCGCTACGACCGCCTCACCCAACTCTAACTTGCTCGAATCGCCCATTGGGATGGTGGGCAGGGTTTCGCCCGGTTTCGGGTCGATCTTGACCACTGCCATATCGTTGGTACGGCCTTCTTTACCGACTACCCGACCGACATAGGTTCGCCCATCGGGTAGCGCTACCGTCAATTTGGTAGCATCCTCGATGACGTGGTTGTTGGTCAAAATATAGCCATCCTGAGTGATAATCGAGCCGCTACCAATCCCACGCTCAACCTGGCTCCCGCGCCCGAAAACTCCCCCAAAATTGTTGGTATCACGTTGGATTTCAGCCGCTATCAGCACGACTGCCGGGCGGGTGGTTTTTATCACATTACGAACGTCCTGATTAAGGTTGCCGGTCGGGTTAAGCGTTCCGCCGGTCTGGGCGACCGGGATAACGGCCCCCCCACTTACGGGTTGCCCAAGCGCACTATTGGTCGTGGTGTTGGCCTGTGTCCTCAAAGTAGTGGCGGTATTGGTAGCTTCGCTGTTAGAACTACCACAGGCTACTACGATCAGGCACAATATCATACCGACCATAATACCGCCTATTACATCCTTTACCCGATTCTTCTTCATGCTTATTTTCTCCTAAGTTGTTCTATTACGGCATTTAGTCAGTACAACCATTCAAAGATTGGGTACTGAGTAACCACTGTTGGCGAGGCTCCGCCTTGACCTATCTATTTTTATTACAGGTCTTATTAGGGGACATATAACTCCCGTAGCTCTATAAGCACGATTTATACCACCTCACAGCAAGTGCCTGGACGGAAATTCATCCATTGGCAGAGCAATGTCTCACAAGAGAGCGGGTATCTTGTTAGATATGGCTCCGCCCATAGATCGTTCTCAGGAAAAACAGTCTTTGTAGGATATGGCTCCACCCATAGATTTGCCGCTTAGGGACTCAAAAATAATTAAACATCCCGGTAGGGGCAACCCTGGGTGGTTGCCCTCAGAGGCCGTGTCGGGTGTTCACGGGCAACCACCCAGGGTTGCCCCTACATTGGGACGATTATTTTTATGTGCTTCCCTTAAATCCCGATATAACGAGCATAGAGAGTTTTAGCGACGTTCAAATCGTCGGTGCCTTTGATGATGGCGCGGGCATCTGGGAAAAGCGTCCATTCGTAGCCGTCCAATCGGAAGCGCAAGAGGAAGTCGTTTTGGACCATATCTCGCGCTCCGGCGGTTTGTAACCGGTCTGCCAACTCGGAAAGGGCGATTTCTGGGACAGGCCGTACACTGATCTGGACAGCGTTTCGTCCACATAGCGTGGCGGCCCGACTGCCACGTTCGCCTGCCGCATCCAGAAATTCAAAATTACGCGCCCCACAACAAGGGCAATCGGGCTGGCGTGTTTCGATGGGCAGTCGGTCGTAGGTTAGCTGCCATAAATCCATCGAGAGCAATCCCCGGTTGAGCTTGCCTTGCCCGGTCAGTAGCTTGATTGCTTCACCTGCCGCAAACGCGCCGATCATCCCGACAATTGGGCCGACGATCCCGGCAGTGTCGCAGGTCGGGGTCGTGCCGGGCGGTGGCGGTTCGGGAAAGAGGCAGCGAAAACAGGGCGTGTCACCCGGCAAGATCGTGCTGCTCACCCCATACGAGGCAATTACGCCGCTATAAATCCAGGGCTTGCCTAGCTTGACACAAACATCATTAATCAGATAGCGCGTCTCAAAATTGTCGGTTCCGTCCAGCACAATATCGCTGGCTCCGATCAACTGCTCGACGTTTTCATAATTTAAGTCTTCGACCAGGGCGTTTATGGTGATTTCGGAATTAATTAGCCGCAAGCGATTGACCGCCGCGACCGCTTTGGGCAAATTGCGACGTAGGTCTTCTTCGTCATAAAGGGTCTGGCGTTGTAAATTGTTCAGTTCGATAAAGTCGCGGTCTATAATCGTGAGATGGCCGACCCCGGCCCGCGCCAGCAAGTTAGCGATAGCCGTCCCAAGCGCCCCGCAACCCACGATCAAGGCCCGCGCCCCCAACAACTTGCGTTGCCCCACCTCGCCTACACCCCTAAAGATCGTCTGCCGGATATAACGTTCCAGCCCAGTTTTTTGCTCATCCATAATTTTTGCTTTCAATATAACCCTATGACATTAACGATTGTAACTACTCAGCCTCACCCTTTGGGCGACCACACAGGGTCGCACCCTACAACGAATCTTGGGTAGGGGCGCCCTTGTGTGGTCGCCCGACCTGAGTAGTTACTTAGGATTTACCATTTACGATTACAAAATATGTTTTGCACTTACTTCTTGTAACCGTTCACGGGGTGTAAATTTTTTGTGGTTTTACCTGTGGTATACTACAACATATTGATTTAGTTTGGCTATGCCAAAATATTTAATTTGGCCTACTATACCAGATGTTGTATAAGCATAGCTCATCTAATACGA
>JBBQWM010000072.1:0-28338 GCA_038210655.1 Chloroflexia bacterium | reverse complement strand
ATCGGGGGGAGTAGTTGCGACCGGAGTGGTAGTGTTCGTCTTGAATTGGAACTTATTCTTGCTGCCCAGTTTGCTTACCGAACATTCGCCGCAGGTTTTGCCGATGGTAATGCGGGATTTTTTCGCCTTCGAGCGTGAGCTAGAATGGCCGACCGCCGCCGCCGCTTTGCTGGCTTCCCTAGCCCCGGCCTTTATTCTGGTACTGGTGGGACAGCGTAGCTTAGATAAATTCACCTTAGTATCGCCGGAAATTTAGGTCTAAATACCATTATGCAATATTAGAAGGAAAGGCTGTCTTTAATAGACTAAATCATACAGAATTGTATATCAAGTGTTTCAAATCGGCTATAATCCTGGCTGCTTTTGGGGCTGATCCAAGTTGACAAAGGTGTGATCGAAAGAGTATAATTCGCATATATTGTGCTGGCGGGGCATGCCCAGGCCAGTTGCAAAGCTAAAGTCACGCGGGTGGTACGCGAACTGGCTTAGCACGCTGTCTTGAAAACAGTCGCCCGTGAGGGTTGGGGGTTCAATTCCCTCACCACCCGCCAGCGTTGCTCTTTAACTTCTAATAGTAAGCCGTGCGATAAACTGGAAGCCATTGTCAAATGGGGAGGTGCCAGAGAGGTCGAATGGGGCCGCCTGCTAAGCGGTTATAGCCTTATAAGCTATCGAGGGTTCGAATCCCTCCCTCTCCGCCATTTCTTCTAGTAAGAGTGCGGCTTTTTTATTTCCGGCGAATCGCTTACTTTTCGCCCTGCATTCCCAATATTAGAAACTACCCTCCGACAAGGCTTTGCAAATTTAGAGCTTTTGCCCTTTAAGATACTATTTTATTCAGAACAACAAATTACATTAGAAAGAACGGGTGCGCGTCAATTTTTCGCACGGGTTAAATCGGTAAGAACGGACAACCGTAAAATCTCCCTGGTATGCACAAAATTGACCCAGACCCAGAAAGAATCAGGAAAGAACCTATTTATGAGTAATACACCTTCTATGCCTCGTGGGGTTGAAATGTGGCACGGCGGCGGAGATGGCCCCCGGCGACCGCAAGGCGGTAAAGGCGGCAAAAAGATCAATTCCGATGACGGTTTTAATATCAAAATGGTCTTTGGAGCCTTCACCAGCCTGCCGAGGGTCTTAAAGCTGGTTTGGTCTACCCACGCCGGTTACACCTTCAGTCTGGGGCTAATTACGGTCTTGCGCGGGTTCTCCCCGGCAGCCAGCGCCTGGGTCACAAAGCTTGTGATCGACAGCGTTATCAACGCTTTGCCGCCCAAAAACGGCCCGGTCAGCACTGTCATCTGGCTAGTGTTGCTCCAACTGGTCATCACCGTTGCAAGCAGCCTTTTGGGAACTCTTAGCAACATCACCCAGCAACTCTTACAAGAACTGGTTTCCAACCGAGTGCGCTTTATGGTGATGGAAAAGGCTAACACGCTTGATCTGGCCTTCTTCGAGAACCCCGAATTTTACGATAAGTTGCGGCAAG
Source organism: Chloroflexia bacterium (assembly GCA_038210655.1). Lineage (GTDB taxonomy): Bacteria > Chloroflexota > Chloroflexia > Chloroheliales > Chloroheliaceae > 54-19. Next base: position 26,843 of record JBBQWM010000072.1, on the reverse strand, counting down.
CCCAGGAGCAAGCCAGTTTCCGACCCGTCTCGATGGTGTCGCAAACCTTTGACCTGACCCGTACTTTTATCACTTTCTTGTCGATGATTTTCTTGCTGCTCCAACTGGAATGGTGGATTGCTATTGTGGCGCTGGTCGTGCCGATCCCGGCCTTTATTGCCGATAGCCGCTATGGGTGGATGGGCTACCAGCGGATGCGTCGCCAGTCCCCCGAACGTCGCCAGATGAGCTATTACGAGACGGTTATGACCACCGATACCTATAATAAAGAGGTCAAACTCTTTAACCTGGGCGACTTCTTTGTAGATCGGTTTCGTAATCTGGCTGGCAAGTTCTATCAGGAGAACAAAGGTATTTTGGTGCGACGCTACCTGATTAACTTCTGGTGGGTTAGTATCAGTCTGGCGGCTAACGCTGGAATTTATCTTTACGTCGCGCTCCAAGCGGTAGCCGGACGGATCAGCCTGGGCGATCTAACGCTCTATTCTCAAGCTGCTCTGCAAGTCAGTGGCAGTTTCCAGGGCTTGTTAAGCGGTATCTCGAATACCTATGAGAACAATCTCTTTGTCGGAACTCTGTTCGAGTTTTTGGAGTACGAGCCAAAGATCATCTCACCAACCAATCCGCAGCCGATCAATGGTCACGATGGGCCGGGTTCGCGAGGCTTGAGCGTCGAATTTCGCAATGTCAGCTTTACCTATCCTGGCAAGAAGGAAGCCGCTCTCAAAAACGTCAGCTTCAAGATTGGGTCGGGCGAAGCGGTGGCGCTAGTAGGTCGCAATGGGGCAGGCAAAACCACTATCGTCAAGCTTTTGAACCGGCTCTACGACCCGGACGAGGGTGAGATTCTGGTCGGCGGTCAGAATGTCAAGGAATACGATTTGTCCGAGCTTCGAGCGCAAGTCGGCGTAATTTTCCAGGACTATGTAACCTACTTTATGTCGGCCCAGTCCAATATCGGGATCGGGCAGTTGGGCCAGATCGAGAACAAGGAACTGGTTCAGCAAGCGGCAACCCAGAGTGGCGCTAACGCTGTGATCGAAAAGCTACCGAACGGCTATGAAACGATGTTAGGCCGCTGGTTTAACGAAGGCACTCAGCTTTCGGGTGGCGAGTGGCAAAAGATCGCCTTAGCCCGCGCTTTTATGCGAGATGCCCGCATTTTGGTGCTGGACGAGCCGACCAGTTCGCTCGATGCACGGGCCGAGTACGAGGTCTTTGCCCGCTTCCGGGAACTAACCGAGGGCAAGACCGCCATCTTTATCTCGCACCGCTTTAGCACCGTTCGTCTAGCCGACCGTATCTTTGTGATCGAGGAAGGCGAATTAAAAGAGGAAGGTTCCCACCTCGAACTCATGTCCCTTGATGGACGTTACGCCGAGTTATTCAACTTGCAGGCCGATGCCTATCGCTAGATACCCTGAATTTCAAGAGCAGATGAACCTCTATAGCAAACTGTAGGAGCGAGCTTCTGCTCGCGATTGAACACCCAACTGTTGCTTCAATCGCGAGCAGAAGCTCGCTCCTACAAAAAAAGCAGCTTATCCCTGAGAGAAGGCTTTGCCAAGAACAGGATCAACCCCTACCGCCCATGTCTCAATAATTATCGTCCGTTCGTATTGGCGACTCTTTTAGCATTGACAAAAAGATATGCTGACTGCTAAACTGCATTTATGACGGTAACAGAGGAGGAACGCCTAGCGCTCGTTAAAGGCGGCGATTTCATCTCAGCAAGTAAGTATTGGGGATAGAATAAAATAGAGTTTGACATGTGGAGGAGTAGAAACAGGGAAATGAGCCGCCCTGTTTCTTAACGGTACGCCGTATTTTTTTGTGCGGCAAATTTAGCAATTCACAATGGCGGCTCAGATGCCGGGAGGTTAAAAGCTCTTCTATGTCTAATTATAATTCTCGTTCAACCGGGGCTTCAAAGCCAATTGAGCGACCCTGGCGCTATTTCGGGCGCTGGTTCTTTGTACTAATCTTTCTTCTTACCGCTTTTCTACCAGGGCCGTTGCACTTCTCACCGCTTCAAACCGTTCAGGTTGCCAAAGCGGTCTCGACCAGCGTCGTTATTAGTCAGCTTCAGGTAGCGGGCGCAACCGCTTCGGATGAATTTGTGGAGTTGCATAATATCGGCCCGTCTCCGGTTGATCTAAACGGCTATCGATTGGTTTACCGTTCGGCGGCGGGCGTTACGGATGTATCGCTAACTAGCTGGTCAACCAGCACGATTATTCCGCCCGGCGGGTTCTATTTGGCGGGGGGATCGGGCTACGGCGGGGCCGTTTCGCCCAATATTACTTTTAGCAACGGTCTGGCTGGCCCAGGTGGAGGCGTAGCCGTTCGCAACGGCCCACTTGATACCGGGGTTGTTATCGACTCGGTTGGCTACGGGACGGCTACGAACGCCTTTGTCGAAGGGACAGTCACTCCTGCGCCCGCCGCTAGTTCAGCTAGAATCCGAACGGCTAATAGTTGCCAGGATACCGACAACAATTCAAGCGATTTTGTGACCCAAACTCCTTCTACCCCGCGCAACCTTAGCAGCCAGGCAGTAACTTGCGGCGGTAACGCCCCGGTCGTCCCGGCTTGCGGCCCAACTCTAACGACCTTGCAAGGTACGGCAGCAACCCGGCAGGTAACGGCCAGCGATTTTGATGGTACGGTTACGCAGGCGAGTGTTAGTAATTTCACGCCTTTGCCTGCTCCCGGTTCGATTACGCTCGGCTCGATTGTTCCGCCGGCTAGTGCGGGTGGGACGCTAACGGCTACTTTGACGGTCGATAACGCCGTCCCGGTCGGCTCTTACGCTGTAACATTGACCTTCACCAACACCGATGCGCCGACCCCACAAACCGCAAATTGCAATATTACGGTCAATGTGCTGGCTACGCCAACTACTACGCCGATCTACACGATCCAGGGGGCCGCCCGCCAATCGCCCAGTGTGGGCCAAACGCTGGCAACTCAAGGCGTAGTGATCGGGGTCAAGAGCAGCGGCTTCTTTATTCAATCCCCCAACGGCGGTGATGGCGACCTCACCACTTCGGACGGCATTTTTGTCTTTACCAGCACTGCTCCGGCAGTCACGCTGGGCCATAGTGTGCTGGTTTCAGGGACAGTGCAGGAGTTTATCAGTGCCAGTCGGCCTACCGACGCACCTCTGACCGAACTCGGTAGTGTTACTACGGTAGTCGATTTGGGGGTCGGGCCGATTATTACGCCGACCGTTATCGTGGCTGATCCTGCCCGGTTGGTGGGCGGTAATCCCTACCTCCGCAAGCCGCCGACCGAGGTGATATTCGACCCGGCTAACCCTGGCTACAACCCGGCGGTCAACGGTCTCGATTTTTACGAGTCGCTCGAAGGAATGTTGGTGCAGGTCGATAATGCGCTGGTCGTCGGGCCAACTACTAGCTTCGGGGAAATCGTAATTGTGCCGGATAACGGAGTGGGGACGACCGGCCTGACGGCGCGTAAGGCCATCGCTATTTCGGCTTCGACGACCATCACCGACTTTAACCCGGAGCGTCTTTATATCGACGATGACGAAATAGGGGCGGGAACCAACCCAAAACTTATGGTCGGCGATAAAATTAACGCTACCCTGCGTGGCCCGCTCGACTATGGTTTTAGCAACTATCGGGTGCAGATTACTTCGCCGCTTACCCAGTACGACACTTCGGGCGAACCGGCCCAGGAGAGTATTACAGCCCTGAGCGATCCCAATCAGTTGCGGGTTGGAACCTACAATATCCAGAATTTTATCCAGAACCCGGCCAGCGCCCTTGATCTGGCGCGGGCTATGACGGTTGCCAACCAGATCAAAAATAATCTAGCTTCGCCCGATCTACTGGTCTTGGAGGAGGTTCAGGATGACACCGGGGCAACCGCCGGTACGACCGTGACTGCCGATGTCAATTTGGGCCGGTTGCGCGATAACATCATTGCAATCGGGGGGCCGACCTACTCCTTCAAGTATATCAGTCCGGTCGCCGACCAGGATGGTGGGCAGCCCGGCGGCAACATTCGGCAGGTCTTTTTCTACCGCACCGACCGAGGTCTGACCTTTGATGCTGGTACACCTGGCGATGCGACGACCAGCGTGACCTACACGACCCCGACCGGCCTTAGTCTTAATCCGGGCCGGATCGACCCGACTAATGCGGCCTTTAGTTCCAGTCGCAAGCCGTTAGCGGGCCAATTTACATTTAACGGGCAACGGCTGGTTATAATTGGCAACCACTTCAATTCGAGGATCGGCGATACGCCCCTCTACGGTGCTACCCAACCCCAAACCCTAACTACCCAGGCCCAGCGCGACCAGCAGGCCCAAATCGTGCGGGATTTTGTGAGTGGGATTGTGACGGCAGATCCAACGGTCAAGGTGATTGTGGCGGGGGATTTGAACGAATTCCAGTTTGGTAGCCCGATAAAAATCTTAAAAGACGGCAACGGCACTTTAACGGGTAATCAGGTTCTCACCGACATTATCGATAACCCGGCCCTCAACACTGAACGCTACACCAGCGCTTTTGAGGGAAATTCGGAGGTAATCGACCATATTCTATATAGTGCGTCGCTGGCTCCTCGGCTAATCAACGGCGACATTGTTCACATCAATACCGATTATCTGGCGACCGACCCGCGCCGAGCCAGCGATCACGAGCCAGTGGTAGCCGTCTTTAATTTTGGGACGCTTAGCTGCGATCCTTACGTCGTCAGCGTTAGTACCGATAACGGAGCGGGTACGGCTTGTGGTACGCTTTCGTTTGCCCTGACCCAGGCTATCACGGATACCCAGCCGATTACGATCAGTTTCTCGGTGCCTGCCATCACGGTTACAGGACCGCTCCCGACCATAACCAACACCAACGGTTTTGGGATTACTCTGAGCGGGGCTTGTACTCCGAGTGGCAATCTGGGAGTGCCAGGGGTGCAGATAAGCGGGTCGGGGGTCAGCGTTGGTCTGACATTGACCAATAGTATCGTCATAACGGGTGTGTCGGTGGTCAGCTTTACCAATACGGCGATCAGTATAACTGGCAGCAACAACCGTATAAGTTGTAGCTACCTCGGTACTGCCAACGGGACTGGCTCGGATGCGGCCCCCAATAGTGCCGGGTTGCGGGTCGCTACCGGGGCTAAAAACAACAGCCTGGGGCTGGCAAACACACCTAACGCTGGTAACTTGATTGTCGGCAAAGGCGTGTCGGCTATAATCGTGCCGTCTGGGGCGCAACTCAAGTTCTATCCAGGCAACCGCGTCCGGCAGGTGTAGGGATTTACGATTTACGATTTACGATTGAAAGCCAACGTCCATTGGCGGAGCAATGTCTTATACCAGGTCCTAATAAGTAGGCAAGATTTGTAGTAGAGAATTTATTCTCTTTAGCCTTTTGCAAAAGGAAAGAGAATAAATTCTCTACTACTCTACTTTACCGGACTTGGTATTACAAGGGTCGGGAGAATTCTGTTGGATATTGCTCCACACATAGATCGACCATTGGCAATCGTAAATCGTAAATCGGTTTACCTGATCGACATCGCCAGGGCCAAATGATAAATTTCAGGGTGGAGGATGTCACCGTGCGCTCCGGCAGGCGGGCCACCCTGATTGATAAAGCGCTCGCCATCGACGTTGAGGCAATACACGCCGTTCAGGTCGCCCCACTGGTAGGGCTGATCGGCGGGTAGCATGTCGATGGCGCGGTAATGGGCTTCGGTGATACCTTGCGCTCCGTTGGCCCCGATGGAGCCGAAGCGGTTCTTCGAGACTTTGTAAAGTTCGTGGGTATCATCTTCCTCATCTGCCCCGCCTATTTCGTAGATTTTGGCTGAGATTGGCGAAGCGAGGGCCATCCCGGCAGGGTAGCAGGTCGTGTTTGCCATGTCCTTTTGGGAATAGATTACGACAATCGGGTTGGCGACCAGTCCACGTTCGACGACCGCCGCATAGCGTCCGGCTGAATGGTTATCCATCGGTATTTGGCTGCTAAAAGAGTACTGGCTAAATGCGCCGTTTAGCAGTACAACCGTATTAACCAACGGTAGTGGCAGATTGGTTGCGCCCGCCGCCGGATAAACCGAGGCTGTCACCAGTTTGGCCCCAAAGCTATGACCCAGCAGGTGAATGCGGGTAGACAGCCCGCGCTGCTGAATATTCTGCCGTACCGCCGCCAGGAAGGGATAGACCCCGGTCTCGCCAACGATAGCGGCCCGGCCTTTCATCTTCCAGAAGGTGAAGGTACGGAAAAACTCCAGCAGCACATCTAGTTTGAAAAAGCCTTCGTATTGTTGTGGACGGTTGGTTTGTTCGGCGACTTCCGAAGCTAACCGAGCGGCTAACTGCTCGACCGGAGCGCTGACGACATTGCTTTTCTCAGAGGGGTCGCTGTGGGGGTCGCTGGTGGTATATTTTTTGAGGATTTTGACAAACTCGGTTATTTCGGCCTGGGTAGGTGGTTGTGGTTGGTACATCAACTGATAGAGACGACCAAAGTCGCGGCTAAAGCGTCGCCCGTAGATATTTTCGGTATCAAAGACCGCCCGATAATCGGCTACAAAGCGGGCCTGGGCCGCTCGATCCACCGTCGCGACCGGGGCAGGCGGCGGAGCCGTTTTAGGGTCGCCGCCCATCTCAAATTCGCCACCACCCCGTTCTCCTTCAAATTCTCCCGTGCCACCTCCATTTGTCGCTGGCGGTAATTTTTTGGCTGCTTCTTTGGCGATGTCGCCGACCCAGGCTTTGGAAGGCCAATGAATCCCGACAAAGAGCGGGTTATACTTCGGGTCGGTTATATCGTGCTGGATCGCCGAACGCAAGGCGGTAGACCAGTCGTGATAGGTCTGACTGCCGGTTTGCAAATCGTTGTTCCAGCCATGCGACATAACCCAAAGGTCGGTCACAGGGCGGCTGGAACTGAACAGTGCGTTCACAATGGCTTGTCCGTATTTAGTATCAATCGGATAGCCTTCCTCATTGAAGTAAAGCGGTAAATATTCCTCGGCCATTGGAGTCCTCCCGTGAGCGATGGTCTAGCATCGCTCTATAATTTAAGATGGCGCTGTTTTGTCAAATTCAGCCAGCAAAGCTTCAGCTAAAGCTTTGCCTGTGTCGCGGTCGGCATTGGTCTGAAGGGGTGCAGCAGAGGTTGGGCGGGTGGTAGCCGCGCGAGTACCTGAGACGCGGGAAGCCAAAATTTTGGCAATCAAATCGGTCTGAGTTTTGGTACGGGTGGTTGGGACGGCGCTGCTCAAAAGCGCTTGCGGGTTTTGCTGAAAGGCCAATTGCGCCCCGGCTATTAAGACACTTGGCTTACCCGAATCGAGCGATAAACCGGGTTGCAACAGGCTATCCCTAATTTTCAGGGCGGCTTGCTGATCGAGGGCCGACCAGCGCACTTTATCGACATCCTTAAACGTGCGGCGGTCGAGCGCCTCGAAGGGGCTATCCAGGAGGGCTTTGACGACCGCCGGGATGTCGGCGGCACATTCGGACAGGGCAAAATCTTTGATCTGGTAAGTGTTGGGTTGCCCTGCCACGGGTTCACCGTAAAGTTGGTTCCAGCCCTGCGCCAGCTTTGTCGCCTCGCTGCCAAATCCGATACTTTCGAGGCCACTTAGGGCCAGCAATACGCGCAGGTGGGGGGTTGGGTAGCTGTTAGAAGGGTCGGGCGTACTTAGCACCGCGCCGGGCGAACCAGCCACCAGCGTCATGAGCGCCCCGACGAAGGCCGGGCCAACGCATAACACCCCATAGAGATCGGCAAAGACCTCCGCGCTCCAGGGTTGCCAGTATTGCTTGAACCGTTTAGCCGGGATTTTGGGCGTAACGGTTTTTAGCTTGCTCTCGATTTCGTCCGCCAGCTTGAGGTCAAAATCGAGCAAGTGGGCCGTTTCGTGGGCCAGCAGCAACGCTTCCGGCAAAAAAGTAACGTCCGACCAGGGTAGCCCGATCACCGGGATCAGCAGACTTACCAGCCGTTTGTCGGCTAGTTTGCCTTCCTGGGCATAACGGCCTTCGCTCGAATCGACCGTTTTTTCGAGTGGTAAAGTTTCCTCGCGGGCCGAAGCAGCAGGCGACCAGTTGCTATTAAAGAAAGTCAGGGGCGGTTCGCGGACGGCGTTCGGGGCGATCAGAGGCGGGCCGGGCGGGTTTTTGCGCGGGTCGGTCGCAATATCGCGTACTGGCTTATAACAGCCCCACACAAACTCGTCCAAACTTTCCAGCAAGGCGTTAAAGGGGGGAGCCTGCCGGGTGGTCAATTTCTGTCGGAAGTATTGCCAGGTGCGATGTACTTCTAAAATTAGAAATTCAGCCCGGCGCACCTGCTGGAAGAACACGCCAGGGTCGGGCGATTGTTGTTGTAGCTTGTCCACCTCGGCCCGCACGATCTCGATCATACCAGACAGCCCGGTCGAAACCCGTAGCACCTGGCTATTATGTTTTTCGAGGGGCTGGTTGGCGACGGTCAGGGCTTGCCAGGCCGCCATCTCGGTCTCAATGCTCTCGTATTTCTTGCGTAAGGCCCATTGTTTGAGGGCCAGAAGGTTGGGTTGTTCGGCCATAGTATTTTCTGTTTTATTCTTGCGGACATCGCTGCTTTTAGATTTGGGGCTGGGTCGCCCTGTTTGTAAAGCATTTATATCGTGCCACAAAAAAGGGTCGCTGGCAAGCCCCATTTTGGATCGAGTCAGGGCTTATGCGTTTACCTCAATCTTACTTTGAGCCTAATAATTTAGGAGTGAGGCTAAAAAGCCCATCAAAAGACTTTTGACTTTGGCCTAAACGCATAAGCCCTGTGGATCGAGTGCGCGGCTTTTTCTGGCATAGGCTTAAACAGCCAGAACGGGCGACCCTGAACCCTACAAACCAAATCACCAAAAAATATAGATTAGAAAACTTTTAGCCAAAGTTTTCTAATCTATATCCAAGCCAGTCCCGGTTTTGAATTGTACTCGGTAGCGAAAGGTAGCCTAAGTCTAGGCTCAGGAGTTGGCTTGCAAGAAGTCTAGCATAACCTGGTTAAACTGCGCTGGTCGCTCCAGATTTACCATATGAGCGGTATCTTCAAAGACCTTTTTTTGCGCTCCACTTATTCTGCTTGCCAGGGTTTCGCCGGCGGAAATTATCATGCTAAGGTCCACATCACCGTATATTACCAGGGTTGGCGCTTTAATTTCACTCAACCGCCCGGCGGCAGGCGGAGTCAGCAGGCGCGGGTCAGTCATACCCTCACCTCGTTTCTGAATATCTAAGGCCCACTGATATACCTCTGCCCGAATTTTTTGTCGGCTTTCGTCAGGCTCCCGGAGGGGACCGTCTACCCATTCTCTTGCTCCAAGTTGAGCTAAACGTTCCCAATCTTTAGCCGCCAACAATCTCATATATTCACCGAAATGAGCTTGCTCCTGGGTCGTGGCCTGCCCCTCGAATCCCCCAAAAGCTGCCGCAACAACTATAAGGGCCGTTATCTGGTCGGGAAAGGCTAAGGCAAAGTCAACCGAAATTGCACCTCCACCTGAAAGACCTAATAGGTGGGTGCGTGGAATATTCAGATGTTGTAAAAGAGCTTGCAAATCCTGTGCGTCGAAAAATGGCACACTTTCGTCCAGTTGGTTGGCGGTAGTCTTGCCAAAGCCGCGCCGATCATACCGAATAACTTGATAATGAGGGGCAAACGCTTTAACCTGCTCATCCCACATAGAGTGATCGGCGCAACTGGCGTGTACCAGCACCAGGGGTTGGCCTGTGCCGGTTACTTCATAATATAATTGTCCATCCGTTACTGGCGTATATCCAGTAATCGTTTTAAAGGTTTCTGTCATAGCAAAAGTTTCCTTTCTTTGCTAACCAATCGCAAGCGGTAAATAACTTTCCAACTTGTGATACCCTATACTATAATTACAAGACTGAGGTTGCTCCAAAGCAGCTCAAGAAAAACACCTACTCGTTTCGTTTAGCTGCGAACTACTCCATAGTTATAGCCCAAATTGGAGCTAAAGTCAAACAAATGTGCTAAACTTATTATTTTTAAAACTACCTAGTTGAAGGAGGTTAGTATGACTGCGACAGGGCCGATGGAAGAGCTAACGCCGCTTGCTCAAGATTTTGCTCACCCGATCCCTAACCCGGCCCCGCCGGTCAATTATTACGAGGCCGACCGCCATTTACAACTGGCTTTGGCCCGTTATTATCAGAAAGATCGGGCCGGTTGGAAGTGGGCCGATGATTTGTTGCGAGGTTGGGGTGGGGTCTGCGCCGGACAGATCGTGCCGTTGTACGAAATCGCCGAGCGAAATGGCCCGACCCTCAAACAATACGACCGGCGGGGCGACCGGGTTGATGAATTGACCTTTCACCCGGCCTATCACGAAATCGGGCGATTGGTTTACGGCTTTGGGTTGGCGGCGATGTCCAATCGGCCCGACTTTGGCGGGTTGTCCGACCCGGCCTCGCAGTTGGTCAAATTTGCCGCCATGTACGAATATACCCAGGCCGAGGGTAGTATTAGTTGCCCGGTCTCGATGACCGATATTATGGCGCGGGTCTTGAATAAGTTCGCGTCGCCCGAATTGCAAGCCCGCTATCTACCGCGCCTGACCAGCCTCGACTATGACCAGCTTTATACCGGGGCGATGTTCCTGACCGAAAAGATTGGCGGTTCGGATTTGGGGGCGACCACTACAACGGCCCGGCAGGTGGGCGACCAGTGGGAATTGAGCGGCGACAAGTGGTTCTGCTCGAACGTAGGAGCCGATCTGATTCTGACGCTCGCTCGCCCCGAAGGTGGCCCTGCCGGGACTCGTGGGCTGGGTCTTTTCCTGGTTCCGCGCCGCTTGCCGGACGGTCGGCCCAACTCTTATACGATCAACCGGCTTAAAGATAAGCTTGGCACTCGTGGGATGGCAAGCGGCGAGGTAACTTTTAATAATACGACCGCTTATTTGATCGAGCCACTCGACCGGGGTTTTGTCATGATGATGGAGATGGTCAACGGTACTCGGTTGCATAGCGGAGTGGGCGGGGCCGGAGCCTTGCGGCGGGCGGTAGTCGAGGCCACTTTGCACGCCCGCGCCCGGCTTGCTTTCGGGCAACCCTTGAGCGAACAACCTTTGATGGCTCAGCAGTTAGCCGATTTGATCGCGGATAGCGAGGCAACCACCTCCTTGTTGTTGGAAACCGCCTACCGTTTAGATGTTGCCGATCAGGAGCAAACTTCGGCGGCGAAAACACTTTCCCGCCTCTTGATAACCTTGCTCAAACGCTATGCCACCGATCACGGGGTGCAAGCGGCGCAAAAGGCCCTCGAAATGCGAGGTGGCAACGGTTATATCGAGGACTGGCCCAATGCCCGCATTTTGCGCGATGCTTACGTCAATATCATCTGGGAGGGTGGTATCAATATCGTTTCGTTCGACGTATTGCGGGCCATCGAACGCGAAGGAGCCTGGCACGTTTATGTCGCAGCCATCGAGCAGGAGTTGGACGGGGTGAGTTCGGTACACGGAATGGCGCTGGCAAATGGGTTGCGGGCTTCATTGGCAGAACTGGCCCGCGATGTAGAACTACTGATGGGTAAAAACCGCGCCACTCAGGAGACGGTCGCGCCCCAACTGGCTGAGACGATGGCGGCGCTGTATGCGGCGGTCTTACTGGCAGTCGAGGCCGATTTTAGCCTGCATCGTCAGGACGCGGGGGCGGCGCGGGCCTTCCAGTCCGCCCAACGCTATCAGACCCATTTTCTCAAACCGGCCCTGAGCAAACTTATCCAGCAGGAGCGTTATTTAGCCGGAACGAGCGAACTTATCAACGGCGCGGTTTGAGGCCAGTAGGTTAGAGAAGGCTTGTCAAATTGCGGCTTGTAGAGGCTACCTAACCGAGCCAAGTTTCGGGCCGGTTAGGTAGCCTCTACAACCCCAAAGTTTTATTTGCAGTCGGCGTTGAGGGGTTTGAAGGTAAAGCCATTGATTGAAGCGGGACAGAGGGTAACACCAAAAGAAGCGGCGGTAGTGCCCCTGAGTTGGGAATTGGCAATCCTGGATGTGGCAAAGATACCGATGGTTTCGACCCCAATACTGACGGGTCCACCCAAAGCGGTGATTGTACTGTTGGTGACAGTAACGGTTCCTCTGGTGGGATTGTAGATACCATAGCTTTGTGCGCCACCCAAAGCGGTTAGGGTACTGTTGCTAACGGTAAAGGCTCCAGCGTTGTTGATAAGAATGGCATCGACGAAGCTGTTAGTAGGATCAGTAACGGAAGATGTAAGCGTACTGTTGGCGATAGTAATAAGCCCACCGGCATCGTCGAAAAGACCATCGGCATTTCGTTTACCGGAAGTGGTGATTGTACTGTTGGTGATAATAGCACTTCCATTGGCGTGATTGTAGAAGCCATCGTTATTAAATGTTCCATTGGAAGCGTTGATGGTAGAGTTGGCAAGATTGATAGTTCCAGCGTCGTTATAAATACCATAGCTGCCGCTATCGCTAAGGATAGAGTTGAAGTTAGAGTTGGTAACATTAATGGTTCCAGCCTGGTTGTAGAGAGCCACATTGGTATCGGAACTCCCCGAAGTGGTAGCGGTCAAATGGATGAAGCGGACGTTAGTAGCGCTGGCCGGAATTAAAACGCCGGCCTGGAAAGGGTTAGAGCCAAAGTTAGTGACTTGCAAGAAGCGTGTCTCGCTGTTCGAGGCAGCGATCAGAGTAGCTTTATTAAATTGATTGGTGGCCTGACCGACCGTCGAGGAAATGACGGTGGTGCCTTCGCCACTGCCTTCCAGGTCTAAGAAGGGTAAGAGAGTGAGACTCTGATTGCCCAGGTCGTAATTGCCAGGTTCTAGCTTGATGAGGTAAGGGTTGGCGGCGGATGGATTGGAGTTGGAGATGATCTCTCTAGCTGACAGGAGCGCTTTACCATTCTCGGTAGGGCTGCTACCTGAACCGACCAAAAAAGTATGAGAGTAGCGGACAAGGCTGTTGGGCGAGAGGTTGGGTTGTTGCAGAGTGACACCCACTGGTAAATTGCTGCCCAGCACCGGGCTAACCGGCATAACACTAACCGCCAGACCGAAGAGTAAAACCACAATCAACGGATAATAAAAGGCGCGATGACGCGACATGGAGGTATTCCTTTCTTAAGTTCGTTTAAATGAATGAAAATTTGTAACCACTCAGATCTGTCACCCTGAGCCGCAGTGAAGGGTCTAGATTCTTCGGCGGGGAACTATCTTTGGCAAAAATCGAGGTTAGCGCCCGCCTCAGAATGACACGGCTGTGTCGTTACTAAAATTTATTATTTGGGTTGGGTAAACCTTTCCAAGCTTTGAGAGGGCTTAGTTTCCTCTTCCAAAATTGTGATCAAAAAGCAACCCTTATTATTTAACGCAGTTTGTGAATAAACACATCTATGAAATAACCCATTCACTCAAGGAGAAATAAAAAAAGCTTAATAGCCCAATGGGTAAAACTAACGAATGAGAGGGGGCAAGTGTCGTGCTGATAATTTACAATCTTTTCTAGCTTGATTAAGAGGTACTACTACCTTTGCACTTTTGTATCTTTTGAACTCAGCTTTGAAGCCAGAAATAGCCTGTCCTGAACTCAAAGTGCAAAGGTAGTGGAGGTACAACGAGAGCATTGTTTTCGAGGCTGGATCAAATACTTTATAAGAATAAAGCCACATTAATCTGCTTTTGGGGGGTTTTGTTTGATTATAGTGCTGGCAAAGCTATCTTTAGCAAAAGCGGTTACATTTCTTGCAAACGCAAAAGTAGGTTGCGGGCGCGTTCGAGCGTTTCGGGCTTTTTGCAAAAGCAAAAGCGGATTTTGGTACGGCCCTGTTCGCGGTCACGGTAGAAGGAGCTACCGGGAACGGTCGCCAGACCGATTCGGTCGATCATCCAACGTGCGAAGCTTACGTCATCGGGCTGGTTGAAGCGGGCCATCAAATCGGTGGCATCGGTCATGATGTAGTAGGCCCCTTGTGGCTCGTAGGCGTAAAACCCGGCTTCTTCCAAGAATTCCATCATAAAGTCGCGCTTGGTACGATAAAGATCGCCCAGGTTTTGATAATACTCGTCGGGGAAAGTCAGGGCGTGGGCGGCTCCTTCTTGTAAGGGGGCCGCCGCCCCGACGGTCAAAAAGTCGTGTACTTTGCGGATCGCGCTGCTGATTTCTGGTGGGGCGATCAGCCAGCCGATCCGCCACCCGGTTGCGCTATAGGTCTTGGATAGGCCGCTAATGGTGATCGTGCGCTCGTACATACCGGGCAGAGTCGCCAGGTTAATATGTTCGCCGCTATAGACCATATGCTCGTAAATCTCATCGGTAATCGCCACGACATCCCATTTCTGGCACAGCCCGGCGATAAATTCGAGTTCGTCGCGATTGAAAACCTTGCCAGTCGGATTGTTGGGCGTATTGATAATAATGGCCCTGGTTTTTTCGTTAAAGGTAGCCGCCAACTCGTCCTGGCTAAAATGCCAATCTGGTTCGTGCAAAGTAACGTGGCGCGGGATGGCCCCACTTAAAATCGCGTCCGGGGCGTAATTCTCGTAAAACGGCTCGAAAACAATCACTTCATCTCCCGGATCGACCACCGCCAACATTGCCGCCATCATCGCTTCGGTCGCCCCGCAAGCGACTGTTATTTCGCGCTCCGGGTCAGGCCGGTAGCCTCGAAAATGTTCGGTCTTGGCGGCGATAGCATTGCGGAGCGGTTTGGCTCCCCAGGTAATCGCATACTGGTTGATGTCGGCCTCGATAGCTCGGCAAGCCGCTGCTTTCATTTCGGCGGGGGCCGCAAAATCGGGAAAGCCCTGGGCCAAGTTCACCCCTGGCTCAACCCCCGGTTGACTTTCGTGGGCCAAAAATAGCCGAGTCATTTCACGGATAACCGACTCGGTAAATTGTTGCGCCTTACGGCTGGTCTGGATTGGCACCTAGACTACCTCTTTCACTTCATCCCGACCAGCGACTTGACCTTAGCCGCTAGTTCACGTGGGATAAACGGTTTGATAACATAATCGGTCGCGCCTGCATCGATGCCTTCGCCAATCTCATAATTTTGGGCTTTGGCCGATAGAAACAAGACCGGGATATCTTTCATCTCAGGGAGTAAACGCAGCTTTTTACAGACTTCGTAGCCATTCATATAGGGCATCATCACATCCAATAAAATCAAATCGGGATGCAATTCGGTTGCCATTTGCAGAGCTTCTTGCCCATCGACTGCTTCTACGACTTCAAAACCGGCTCTTTCCAGTGTAAAGACTACCAATCTTCTAATATCTTTTTCGTCGTCAGCTACAAGTACCTTCATTAGCTTAGTCTCCTTACTTGGATCAGACGGACGCTACTACCATCCCCATACTTACTTATAGCAGACTAGAGAATTATTGGATTGCTTTTTTCTAGGGGCGACCACCTAAGCGATTGGCGGCCTGCCCTTACCAGTCCAACTTCTTTGCAATCTGCTGTAAATTTATCTGTTAAATTACACGATTAACTAACCCTTAGCCGCCAGGCGAAGAGCTATATTAATGAACCGCCGCTGCAAAAATGGTTTCGGGACTATATTATAATATAGACCCTTTATATCATCAGTACCGCTTGGACGCTGAGTTAGTTCGTTTGTGCCACGTGAACGCAATTCCCCGGTTCCGCCCTTGCGGGAGCGTAATTCGCCAGTTCCACCCCGGCGCTGCTTTAGCTCGTCAGTATTGCCGCGCCGTTGAGAGCCGACCAACTTGGTGACGAAAGTAGGTTGATAATCGGGCGAAGGGTCGGGTGCAATTTGCTCCGAGCGCAAAAAGACGATAGCCGGGATTTTCCGTAGGAGTTGATCTTCACGTAAAATCTCAAACAAGACTGGGCCTTCTTCCTGATCGGCCTCGTCGCCTGGAATATCCAGCAACAACCAATCCGGGTGATACCGCCGCGCCAGGGTCAGAGCATCGGCCTCGCGGGTGGCCCGGTAGACATTTAGATAACCGGCTTCGCGCAATAGTCGATCAATGCCGCGCAGCGCCTCGGTCGAGGGGCTAACCAAAAGCAAGCTCTTCAATTGTTTAAACTCGGCTATGCCGGTTTCGTTGCGTTCTTTTTCGGGAAGCATGGCCTGTTCGAGGCTATCGAGGATCAAACTATCGGCGGTCGGCCAGGGCAAGACCGCCTGCGCCCCTGCCGCAATCACCCTTTGCTCTACCGGCGAGAGATTGATAGTCAAAATAGCCGCTCCACGCAAGGCCGGAGCCAAATTTTTGCTGTCTTCTTCGTTGAGCAAATCCGGCTCAGAGCTATTGTTGATAATCAGATCAGGTTGCCAGGCCGGAGTTTCCGAAACAAGCTCGGAGCGGTCGCTGGCGACAATCACCTGGAAACCGCCCTGCCCCAAAGTTTGCTGCATTACTTTGCTAAATTCAAGGTTTTGGGTAATGACCAGGGCCGCATAGAGTGGCTCGGAAATCTTCTCTTTGACCTCATAGCGCGATAGTTCGGTCATTGGGCGGCTGATAAGGGGGACTTTGATCGTGATAACACTACCACCCTCTTCGGGCGGGCGGTTAGCCGCCTGCACCTGACTCTCGTGAAGGTCGATAATTGTTTTGGCAATTGCCAGACCGAGGCCCGCGCCACCACCTTCGCGCAGCACCGGGTTATCGGGCCGATAGAATTTATTAAAGACCCGTTCTATATCTTCGGGTGGAAAGCCGGGGCCTTGATCTTCGATGGTAATCAGGGCAAAGGCGCGGGTCGGGTCGGCCATCAAACTGAGCCGCACCGTCTTACCTTCCGAGGTGATCTGCCCGGCGTGGGCGATAATCGCCCTGAGCGCCTGACTAAACCGCTCTCGGTCGATACTGGCAACCATTTCGGGGTTATTGCTAATGTTGACCTCAAAAGTGACCCCTTTTGCTTCCAGTTGGGGGCGCACTTCGGTGCAGGTTTCCAGCACATAGGATTGGAAATTGGTTAAAGCCGGTTTGAAATTCATTTGCCCGGCTTCCAGGCGGGATACATCGAGCAAATCCCCGATAATGCGAGAAAGTTTTTCGGCGTTAAGACCTACTACGCCCAAAAACTCGCGCTGCAAATCGTTGATTGCGCCGGTCTCACCTTCCAGCACCAAATCAACATAACCTTTGATCGAGGTAAGCGGAGTACGTAACTCGTGGGCTACGTGCGAGATAAACTCGGCCCGCTCCTTTTCGTTAAGGCTGCTGGTAGACAATCGTTGTTGCAAGAGGAAAGCCTGCTGATAGAGCTTTTGGGTTTGCTCTTCCAACTCAGCGACGCGCTGACGCAGGAAATTCAATTCCTCGGTTAAATTGGCCGTTTTAAGGTCACTCATTTATGGCTACCGTAAACTCGACTTCCTATTCCATTACCCTTTTGACGCTTTAAGCAGTAAGCGCCAAATATCTTCTCTGCTGAATCCGGGTGCTACTGTTATACTATCTGGCTAGAATCGCTTGCAACCAGGCTCTCGTCGTCCGGCGTGATAGCCTGACTAAAGCCTTTAAAGCGATACCCCACCCCGCGTTCGGTCAAAATATAGGTTGGGCGAGAGGCATCTGGCTCGATTTTTTCGCGCAACCGACGAACATGCACCCGCAAGCCCTCGACGTAGACTTCTTCTTCGGGACTCCAGACCCGTGCTAATAGCGAGTCGGTTGTCAAAACCTGTCCAGCGTGCCGGACAAGCATATGGAGTAATTTTGACTCGGTCGGAGTAAGCTCCTGGCGGTTGCCGCGCACATCGGCCCAGTGCTGCCCGAAATTAATTTTCAGCACATCGTCTACTACAATTTCAGCCGAAGAATTGGTGGTCTGAACGTCCCCAAACCGGCGCAAGACCCGCCGCACACGGGCTGCCAGTTCTCGGTTGTTAAACGGTTTGACAATGTAGTCCTCGGCATACCGATCCAACCCACTCACGATTGTATCGGTATTATCTATTCCGGTTAGCATTATAACCGGCACAATTGCATATTGTTGGATACGACGGCAGACTTCAAAGCCATCTATATCGGGTAATTTTAGATCGACGATTGCCAGACTTGGTAGCTCTCGCGTAATCTTATTCAAAGCCTGTTGGCCTGTGACAGCCGTACTGATCTCAAAACCTTCTGATTCGAGGGCCTGGCGTACTAATCGCAGAATGTGCGGGTCATCATCGACTACCAGAATTGTTGGTAAATTCATGCCTATTCCTACTTCTTTCCAGGAACGCCGTTCCCGTCCTGATTAATTCCGATTATTACAGTTTACTTGCACAACTGCTGGTTAATCCAAAACCAGTGCCTACCTTAAGCCAGAGTGTTGGGTGGACAGGATTTGTAAGATGCCCAAATATTAAAAATTAGTCCTGTTATGCAATTTATTAACCTAAATGTCAGTTTCACCACTGCCTTAAGTTCTTGTCGCAACCTTCTCCACTCTCAGCTATAATCGTGCAGTCTAATCAAGGCAACTTTATAATTCTTTGTTGTGTATATGTTACAGTACAATATTGTCCAAAGAATGTAAAGGGTATACTTAAAATTGGGCCTTGTAGCTCAAAACTAGCCAGGTCTTATTCCCATTCTATTGTAGCGGGGGGTTTGCTGGTAATATCGTATACCACTCGGTTGACCCCGGCTACTTCGTTAACAATTCGGCTACTGATCCGGGCCAGCAACTCGTGTGGGAGCCGCGCCCAATCCGCCGTCATACCATCCTTGCTGCTCACCGCCCGCACCGCGACCAGATTGCTATAGGTGCGGTAGTCCCCCATTACGCCGACACTTTGCAACGGGGTTAGCACCGCAAAATATTGCCAGACTGCCCCTTCACCTGCGCCATCCAGACCGGCCCCGCTAATCTCCTCGCGTACAATTGCGTCCGCCGCCCTCAGCACTATCAACCGCTCTTCACTGACCGCCCCTAGCACCCGCACGGCCAGTCCAGGGCCAGGGAAAGGTTGCCGCCAGACGACCTCACTCGGCAAGCCCAGTTCCAGACCAACCTGCCGTACTTCGTCTTTGAACAAATAGCGGAGTGGCTCGACTAATTTTAATTCCATATCGAGCGGTAGTCCACCCACGTTATGATGGGTTTTGATCCGACTGGCAACACTGGTTTCGGCGGTCGCGCTTTCGATTACGTCCGGATAGAGTGTGCCTTGCACCAGCCATTTGATGTCGCCCAGTTTGGCGGCTTCGGCCTCAAAAATCCGAATAAATTCCGTCCCGATAATTTTGCGTTTATGCTCCGGGTCTTCTACTCCGGCCAGTTTGTCCAAAAAGCGGGCGCTGGCATCAACGTAAATCAGATGCAACCCCAGTTCGTCCCGAAAGACCTTGACCACGCTTTCTGCTTCGCCTTGCCGCAAGAGGCCGTTATTGACGAAAATGCAAGTCAGCCGATCTCCCAAAGCTCGTGCGACCAACGTGGCGGCGACCGCCGAGTCCACCCCGCCACTCAGGGCGCAAATTGCCTGATCGGTCGGGCCGACCTTGTCGCGGATCATTTCGATGGCGGTCTGGATAAAAGTATCGGCGGTCCAATCGCCTTTGCAATGGCAAATTTCGTAAAGGAAATGGCGTAAGATGTCAGCACCGTGTTGAGTATGATTGACTTCCGGGTGAAACTGCACTCCTAAAACCGGGGCATTATTACGCGGGTTAAGCCCTTCCATTGCAGCGATAGGCGCATTGCCGGTGCGAGCGGTAATCTGGAAAGCGGGTGGCAGGGCAGCAATTTGGTCGCCGTGACTCATCCAGACGCTCAATCGGTTGGGCAATCCGGCAAAGAGGGCGGCGGTTCCGGCGGTCTCAACCTCAGCCTGTCCGTACTCACGTTTGCTGGCGGCTTCGACGCTGCCGCCCAAAGCTTGGGCCAGTAGACACATTCCATAACAGATACCCAGTACAGGTAAGCCACTTTCCAATACGTAGGCAGGCATTTGAGGTGCGCCCGGTTCATAGACGCTGGCCGGGCCTCCTGATAGGATAAAGCCGCGTGGATTCAAGGCCGCTACTTTTTCCCAACTGGCATCGTGGGGCAGTATCTCACAGTAAACCTGGGCTTCCCGCACTCGCCGGGCAATCAACCGGGTGAATTGGGACCCAAAGTCTAAGATTACAACTGCTTCGCTACTTACCGCCGGGCCACTTACAGACATCAGGGAGATAACCCTTTCTTGGTGTTTCCAAAGGCCGGGTTTTGTTCCCGGTCTTAATATAATTTAATGCAATCCATTATACACCATTATCAGTGTATTTGGCTACCCGATTCTGGATCAATATAAACGTATTCTGTATCAAATTGCCAGTCTAGCACACCTTCCAGGCTGACTTCCAGACGGGGGTGGAGCGGGTCGATTTTCTTGATAAGGTGAATATCGACAACCCGATTATCGTTCAACTCTAGTGCTTCGCAAATAGCATCCAGGGTGATTTTCAAGCCACCATCAAGGTCTCTTTTGTGTGGTGAGGTAAAATAGAAATCCAGAAAGACCGAAAGGTAGCATCGCGCAAAACTTGTTTTGGTTCGCTCAGTCAAAACACCTTCATTTTCAAGTAGTTCTATCTTACGCTCAACCTCGCGCTTCCACTTTCGGGCTTCCTGACTTAACACCCTGCGTCCATTCACAGTCGAGTATTGCGAATTTATACTAGGCGGAAGCGTTAAGGATAGCTGCAAGCTGGGAACGGGTTGCTTATTTGTCATAGGTCTATTATATTACAACTGCCGATTTTTTGCCACTAGCTAAAGGGGCCGATTCGGTCTATTTTCGGCTAACCCATTCAGGGGTATTAACTATTATTAAGCCACGCAATTTAGCTAAGAGAAGTTTTATTTGCTCCCGTCGAATTAAAACTGAAGCGAGGTAAGGATGTCAATCGAAGCTATTGCAATCGGTCTGACCGAGCGTGACCTGGGCCATCTGAAATATCTACACAAATTGGCGATGCAGCCTGCCCAAAATTGGGAGGGTTTTTATCGCACCCCCAACGAGTCGATGAATTTTGCTTTACGTTTTCAAATCGCTTTTGCGGGTTATGCTCTGTTTGGGTTGGCCCGCCGGACACCGGCCTATCGCGCTCCCTACGCTGCGGCCCTCAAAGCTTTGATTGGGCGGATGACGCAAGCCGAAACCTGGGCCTACTGGCTAAACGCGGCCCGCCATTCTCAGTCTAGCTCGGAGCAGACCATCCAACGGTCGGGCAAATTACAAGAGGCGGTCGATTTTGCCCATAGCCGGTTGGGTTTGGGCGGTAGTATCTCGCCTGACCCCTGCCTTCAGGGCAATATCCAGTACAGCGCTCATTTGGCTTCGCTTTTGGGTTTTTACGAACTGTTGACCGGGGACGACTATTTTGATAAAGAGGGCCTGGTTTTGCGGGCTGAGGCCGAAGACCAGCTTTTCGAGTTTCGCTATACCCACACCCAACTGGCCGAGCATCTCCACGCCCAGATGGAGGAAAGTCATTTCGGGGGAGTCTGTTGCGAACCGGGCCGGGCTTATGTAGCCTGTAATAATCACGTCTGTATCAGCAATTTGCTCCACGACCGGTTGCACGGTACGCAACTGGCCGGGGCTAACGCACGTTGGGCCGAGTGGGTTGAGAAACGGATGCTGACGGGTGGGCTAAAGGGTGGCCTACCTTTGCCCGCTCCAAACGGTCTTTTGAGTGTGGCCTATATGCCCGACTTGCGGTTGTCGATCCCGATCAGCTTTAACCTGACGGATGCCTGGGGCCTGGCTTTTATGGCCGCCTGGCAGCCTGATATGGTGCGGCAAATCTATCCGCGTTTGCGCCGTCGTCTCAAAGCCGGGCCGGACGGTCAACTTAGATTGGGTTCGGTCGGGCCAACCGAAAGTTTTGAAATCAGCAGTGAAGCTCTCAACACCGCTTTTGCGACAGTGCTGGCCCGCGAGATGGGCGATAGCGAGACTTTCAAGGGGCTACTGGCATGGGCCGACGCTAATTTTGAGCCAGTCGAAACCAACGAACAGGGCCGCTATTATGCCGCCCGCCCCGCTCCCTATGTTACGGCTTTGCTGACCCTGGCCCAGGCTTTATCAGCAGAGGGCGGTGGACTTTACGAGATGGTGCGTTGGCAGCCTGATTTTAGCTTACCCTATTTGGTGGAAGTTAGCCCCGACCTGGATGTGTGCGGGGCAGTCGGGGCTGAGGGAGAGCTAAGAATTAGCTTGCGTGGTCGGCCCGGTCGGGCTTTTACTTTGAGGTTTGAAAACTGCCCACCACCTTTGCGGATTATTTTTGCCGGAACCGAAATTAGCCCGGAAAGTGCGGCTATTCATTACAAAAAGACTACTCAACGCCTGAGCCTGGAACTAACCCAGTTCTCACACGAGAGTAGCCTTGTTATTTCTCTCTAATCGTTTAGCTAAAAGGGTATTGTCAACTTAACCGCCCGGCTAAATAATTCCCCACTCAGAGGGCATTTATGCCTTTTTATGAGTGTTTCTAAATTATAGCATGTTGCACAGTTATTGACCCCTGTAGGAGCGAGCTTCCGCTCGCGATTGGAACAACAGCTGGGTGTTCAATCGCGAGCAGAAGCTCGCTCCTACAGATAATCGGACGGCCCAATATCTTTGCAATTTGCTGTAGTAGCCTGGTCTCGATTTTTTGATAAGTTGGTTCGATCTTAAAAACTGCTGCTAAACTTATCAAATTCCGAAGGTTAGGTTACTATTTTGTTATTTGACAAATTTCGCTATAGCGTATATACTATATACTATAGCGTATAAGACAAAGGACAACACTATCGAAAAGCTATCGCAAAAAAATGTAAACCGGCTTTCGAGTGGCTTAGATATGGCTAAGCTGGGTGAGCGGATCAGGTTGGAACGAGTAGCTCGTAGCTTATCACTCTCTGAACTGGCAAGCAGAACCGGGGTAAGCGCCAGCATGCTTTCCGAGGTGGAGCGTGGGGCTAAAGTTCCCTCTGTATTGATCCTGGATCATATCGCTACCGGACTCAATATTACAATCTCTCGACTACTGGGTGAAGACCGGCCCGACCAGGTGATCGTCTTACGCCGGGAAGAACAAAATGTGGCGCGTGATCCGAGCGGCTGGGAACGCAGAGTCCTCTCGCCCGTTCTTAAAGGGGTAGAGTTTGAGTTCATGCAGACTAGCCTTCCTCCGGGAATAGATGCGGGAATATATTTGCCCCACGCGCCTGGCTCTCGCGAATACTTGGTTGTAGCCGAGGGCCTCTTGCAACTCACCCTGGGCGGTGTTGCTTATGAGTTGAGGGAAGGGGACAGTATTTATTATGCCGCCGATTGTTTGCACGGTTTTGCCAATTCGGGCGACCAGCTTTGTCGTTATTTCCTGGTAATGAATCTGGCTCCCGGTTCTACTGTTCCAGCCGGAGGGCTACCAGAGGTGGACTACCACGTTCGAGTGCGATCATCTTAGTAGAAGGATTATAAGCTGGTATGATTGATGAAAACGGTTTTTTGCCGGAAAATCTTACCCATGAGCAGCCTGGAAGCCTGGAATTAAGCCAGGAAGAGTTCCGGAAGCTAGGGTATCGGGCGGTGGATATGATGGCGGATTATCTGGCTACGATCCGGGAGCGAAGAGTCTACACTCCGATGCCTTACTCGCAACGCCAGGAATTACTACAGCAAGCCTTGCCTCAGAACGGTACAGCCCCGGAAGAAATTTTCCGCAAATTTGCAGAACAAATTTTACCTTATCCAATGGGTAACGGTCACCCTCGCTTTTTTGGCTGGGTCAATTCACCACCAGCGCCCATCGGGGTGCTGGCCGAATTTATGGCGGCTGCTTTTAACCCTAGTTGTGCCGGGGGAAATCATGCTGCGGTCTATCTCGAATATTGTGTTACGCGCTGGTTGATGGAACTGGTAGGTTTCCCGGTAGAAGGTAGCATGGGGATACTAGTCAGTGGCGGCTCGATGGCTTCCCTCACCTGTCTAGCGGCAGCCCGGCAACGAGCTTTTCAGCTATTGGGCGAAGATGTACGGGCTACTGGTTTACAGACCGGTTCGCAACCAAAGCTGGTGATGTACCTTTCTTCCGAAGGGCATAGCTGTCTTAGAAAAGCGGTAGAACTTATGGGCCTGGGTAGTAATTCGCTACACTTTGTAAAAGTAGATAGCACCTACCGCATAGATATATCGGCCTTGCGGGAAGCCATAGAAGCTGATCTTACCGCTGGCTTCCAGCCTTTTTGTGTCGCCGCTAGTGCCGGGACAGTCAATACTGGGGCAATTGATCCGCTTGATGAAATTGCTGATATTTGCGCTCAATACAATTTATGGTTTCACGTAGATGGGGCTTACGGCGCAGTTGGTATTCTTGATTCGCGGGCAAAGCCCCACTATAAAGGATTGGAACGGGCCGACTCGTTGGCGCTCGATCCACACAAATGGCTATGTGTTCCGGTGGAATGTGGCTGTGCCTTGGTGAGGGATAGTAGTTTACTACGCGATACTTTTAGCCTAGTTCCGCCTTATCTTCGCACCGAAGAAGGACGTGGTATTGGTGGATTACCCTGGTTCAGTGAATACGGCTTCCAACAGAGCCGAGGTTTTCGAGCACTCAAGCTCTGGATGAGTCTGTTGCAGACCGGGCGGCAGGGACTGGAAACCATGGTCAGCTATCACAACAGTCTGGCCCTTTATCTCGCTTCACAGATTGAAGCCGCCCCTAATCTGCAATTACTGGCTCCTGTAACCCTATCTATAGTATGTTTCCGTTATATTCCTGCCGAATTCGAGGGGAGTGAGGAGGTCTTGAACACTTTGAATAAAACTATTATGGAAGAAGTTCAAGCTGGCGGCGACAGCTTTATAACCAGTACTGTTGTGGATGGTCGTTATGCTCTCCGCGCCTGTATTGTTCATTATGCCACCCTTCAGCAGGACCTGGATGCTTTGGTTAAAGTGGTACAGGCTACTGGGCAACGACTTGCTACTTAGTCTATTACCAGCTTAAACTTCACCAGTTAAATACTCCTCTACACCCCTAGCAGCATTCCCAGCTTTTGAGTAGTGCTTTGGCATCCTTACCCACTTCCCGGTCAACGCAATCGCGCAAGGCACTAAATATACCTCGTGTTACTAGCTCGGTTTTCCAGCTTTCATCCTGGCGTGGGCTGGCTTGTAGCCAGTGATAGCGCAATCGCAAGAACCGCTCTAAGCGCAACAGGAAGAAGAGTTGCGAACGGCTATAGCTGGCAAGTTTGGAGCGATCCAATCGCGTATTGTTGGCATTGTTAACCGCTTTGGTATCGAAGTAGAGCGGGCTAAGATTTTTGTATTCACCTCGGTAGATCGGCGTGGGGTCGATATAGGTTTGTTTTTCGACAAAGCCACCGAACTGGGCTACTTCTTCGGCTTTGCTTTTACTGGCATTATCGACAGGTTGCGCGTTATTTTCGGTCGAGTGGCCCAAGCCTAATGCGTTGAACAAGCCAAATCCAAAGCTTGCGCCGAGTGTGCGGGGCTGAGTTGGGGTAGCGGTCGGCGTATCGGTGATTGGATAGGCAAATTCACTATCTTTGTCTTGTTCGTGGTTGTAATCACTTTTAAAAGTATCCATTTTTCTTCTCCTGATAAGTCCCGTGTAATTTTACATTTTGCTAGTTGATTACCCCAAACCAGTCTTGAGTGGCTTACCCACCCCGGCTAGTGGAAATTATAATTGGTGTTTCCTGATAACTACTAATGCAAGGGGCGTGCCAACACCACCTGTTTTACAGCCCAGATTCGACCCAAAAATTCCGAGCATCGCCTCTATTTTGCTTTAAGACAATAATCTTATTAAACTAAGAACCGATCCGGATAGGCTCTAGCAGCTTGTCATTAGGCAGGTTGGGGTAGTTCTCCCAAAGACGGTCTTGGTAGCAACCTGCGTGGTCGGTTGATTTCTAGGTTAGGTTCTGAGCAGAAAGGAAGTGTGTGGTGGTAAAGAAAAGTTTGGGGCTGATTTTGATCGGAATATGGCTGGGGCTAGGGTTGGCCGCCTGCGGACAATCTGAGCCGACCGCCAGTCCGACGAGTGCGCCCACTTCTAATCCAACTAACCGCCGCCCAGCCCAACCACCCCAGCCAGCCAGCGGGCCGGGCGGGGCGACTTATCCCCACGCTTCGATCAAGCAGACCACCTATGGCAGTGGGGCGGACGAATACAGTATTTTTGAGCCGACCGACCCGGCTCCCAAATCAGCCCCGGTGGTCGTTTTTATTCACGGTTTTCTAGCGGTCAACCCGCGTCTCTATTACGGCTGGATCGAACATATTGTGCGGCGCGGCAATATCGTGATATATCCGGCCTATCAGTTACCGTTAAGTGGGGCCGAAGTTTTCCAGCCTGCGCTGCTCAAGGCTGTGGGGGCCGCTTTTGGGACGCTCAAAAATGGTCAGCACATCGCGCCGGAGCTTGATAAAGTAAGTGCGGTAGGTCACTCGTTGGGAGCGGTATTGACGGCGACCTTAGCGGCCCAGGCCGGACACGAAGGGCCGGGCGCGACAATCCCGGTTCCAAAAGCGATTATGATAATCGAGCCGGGCGATTGCGCCCAGCGTTGCGCCGATGCCAACGGTAAGGTCTTGACGCGGGCCGATTATAGCCAGATCAAGCCTGAAACCAAAATGCTGGTGCTGGTGGGCGACCGTGACCAGTCGGTCGGGGACCTTTTTGCCCGGTTCCTATGGAAAGCCACCCCGCAAATCCCCGCGACCAACAAGGACTACATAACTATCGTCTCGGACGACTATGGTTTTCCGGCTCTCAATGCCGACCACCTGATGCCCAGCAACGGCACAAATCTGAATG
>JBBQWM010000071.1:0-28356 GCA_038210655.1 Chloroflexia bacterium | reverse complement strand
GGAAATAACCGGGATTTTTCCAAAGACAGCTCCCCGCCGAAGAATCTAGATTCTTCGCTGCGGCTCAGAATGACAAATTTGAGGCTGGGTGAATAATTACAGAAATTTTTTCTAAAATATAATCACTCCTCGGTTTAGGGTGTGGTATAGTCTGGCTAATATGCAAAAAATTGACTCTCACCCCTTTATTCAGGGCTTATGCGTTTACCTCAATCTTACTTTGAGCCTAATAATTTAGGAGTGAGGCTAAAAAGCCCATCAAAAGACTTTTGACTTTGGCCTAAACGCATAAGCCCTGCCCCTTTATTAAAAAGCTCTTGACAGCTTAGTATTTTTGTTCTATACTTCGATCACTTCATTCTTTGTGGCTTTGCTAAATCTTGAACGTGACTGGCTTTACCTGCTCGTGAATTTTGGGTTCTGTTTTGCTATCTTATCAAATAAGGAGAGCTAACAATGAGAAAAGTCATTTCATTGATCCATCTATCGCTGGATGGATTGGCGGCAGGCCCGAACGACGAACTCGATTGGATTTCCTATGATGACGAACTTGAACAGGATGCCCATTCCTTGCACGAAATGACGGATGCGGTCATCTGGGGGCGCAGGACATATGAAGGCATGGCATCTTACTGGCTTAGCGTACCGGGTAATCCAGCCAGTACCCCGGCAGAACTCGCCCATGCCAGCTGGCTAGACAAGGCGACCAAAATCGTGGTTTCGCGCACCCTGGAGCGCATCGACTGGAACAATGCTTCCAATACGGTGCTAATTAAGGACAACATCGCCGCACAAATCCACAAAATCAAACAGCAGCCCGGCAAAGATATCTGGTTTCTCGGTAGTACCATGCTGGCGCAGACCTTTATGCAACTTGACCTGATTGATGAATACCGAATTAACATCAATCCAACCGTATTGGGGAGTGGTAAACTCCTGTTTGCCGGTGTCACCCGTGCCTTCCCTCTGAGGCTGCTGGAGTCAAAGACCTTTAAGAGCGGAGTGGTCAGCTTGCGTTATGAACCCGAACGCAAATAACAAACCAACACCCTGAAAATTCAGTTTCTAGAATTGTTTGGCGGCAACTGTTCCGCGCGGTTTGTGTGACTTTTTGAGTGTTTCTTTTATTGACACGACTTTCGCTCCTAACCTGAGAAATGCCCGATTTGAGCGAATTTTGAACTTGA
This sequence comes from Chloroflexia bacterium, assembly GCA_038210655.1. Lineage (GTDB taxonomy): Bacteria > Chloroflexota > Chloroflexia > Chloroheliales > Chloroheliaceae > 54-19. Next base: position 27,169 of record JBBQWM010000071.1, on the reverse strand, counting down.
AAAGTTGTTTCGAGCGAAAGTCCTAATTGAAAAGGAGAAATTGTACATGGCCCATAACTTTGTCCATATCGAGATTTCGGCAAATAGCCACGCAGAAGCTATCCATTTCTATAGCGAGTTATTTGGGTGGAAGACCACTTCGATGCCCGAATTTGACTATACGACTTTCGAGGCTGCACCCGGTCCCGGTGGTGGGTTTGTCAATATTAGCAACCCTCAACCCAACTCGTTTTATAAGCCGGGTATGGTGGTGCCGTATGTTTCGACTGATGACCTGGATGCCAGCCTTGCCAAAGCGCTATCGTTAGGCGCTAAGACCCTCATGCCGAAAACGGAAATACCCGGCACCGGCTGGATCGCGGTTTTCTCTGATTTGGCCGGCAACCCAATTGGTCTTCTTCAAGGGACAGAACAGCACTAAGATTTACGATTACCAGCTTATAAGCGGTATTTTAACTTTGAAGTGTAAATCGCCCCTTTCAGCATAGAGCGTTACCAACCGTCAATTAAGAGTCTATCCGAAAAATGGAGCAATTTATCCATTGGCGGAGCAAGGTCTTACAATTACTTAAGTGGTCTTTGTAAAACTTTGTTCCGCCAATGGATTTTTCGGCTAGGCTTTAAGATTAACGAGGGAGTATCTGCGATATTTCTTCGAGCTTATAATCGGCCTCGGATCGCTCAGACGCTGGCGCGGGTAGAGTGCCAATTATTGCCGGAAGGAGCATGGTAAAAGTGGAGCCTTTGCCTGGTTCGCTTTCGGCTGTTACGTCTCCACCAAGCAACTGGCTAAAGCGGCGTGTAATGGTCAAGCCCAGGCCAGTTCCTCCAAACCGGCGGGTGGTAGAGCTATCGGCCTGAGTAAACGGCTGAAAAAGCTTCTCCTTTTGTTCTTCGGTCATGCCGATCCCACTATCGGTCACTCGAAAAATAATCTGGTCGGTCGGCAAAGCGGAGGGGCGCTGGTGGTAGACTATCGAATAGGGTTCGGTATTGGCTAAACTCTCTTTAGCGCCTGCTGGTGGCTCACTAATTCCCGGTCTGCGCTCGACTTCCAGCCTGACGATACCGTTCTCGGTAAATTTACAGGCATTACTGAGCAAATTAAGCAAATTCTGACGTACTTTGCCCAGGTCAGATTGCATGCTGCCAGTGTCGCTCAAAGAATGGACAATAAGCTTATTAGCGTTTTTGTTAGCCATTGGCTGGATCGTATTTTCGACTTCGCGGAGCAACTCGCTCAGATCGAAAGTCTCTACAAAAAGCTCCATTTTTCCGGCTTCGATTTTAGAAAGATCGAGTATATCGTTGATAAGGGTCAGCAGGTGCTTGCCGGAAGCGCTGATCTTGCGTAAGTCGGGGATAAAATCAACCTGCTCCCGGTCGGTCGCTTCCTCCTCAAGCATCTCGCTATAGCCGATGATAGCATTGAGTGGCGTGCGTAACTCGTGGCTCATATTGGCAAGGAAGGCGCTTTTAGCTCGGTTAGCGGTTTCAGCGGCTTCTTTCGCCTGTTGCAATTCTTGCTCAGTTTGTTTGCGGTCGGTGATGTCGCGCAGCACGATCAACCGCCCGGTCAGGCGGCCTCGTCGGTTATGCAAAGGGGAGATACGTAAATCGTAGTGCCGGACAGCCTCCGGCGTACTATCTATGGTTATTTCAGTCTGAGCATTATTGACCCCCTGGTAGCGTCGGGCAAACGGCAACCAATCGGAAGGGAGGATTTGCTGGGCCGGTCGTCCGATCAGTTCGCCCAGCGACCGCCCCAAAGCTTGTTGGGCAGCAGGATTGGCCTGGACGATGCGGGTTTGTAAATCCAGCACAAAAACCGCATCGCTCATACTCTGGATCACTGCTTCATAGGCGACCGGTACGATGGTGAACATCTGAAAGCGGAAAATACCCCAGGCCAGGGCCAACCCAGTGATAGCAAAACTAAAAGGAGTGAGCGATAGGTGGCGAATAGGCGTGATATTCAACTGATCGAGAATGTTGGCGACCCAGGGTGCAAAAGCCGCCACCAGCAAAGTACGGGTCTGCCCTCGGTAGAGCGCCGGGTAGCGCAGTAGAGCTTGGATCAGTAGGCTAACCCCGATTAGAACCAAAATGTAACTGTAAAGTGCGTTTATCCAATAGGATGGGCCATAGCTGAACTTAAACAGAGCTAGAGGGCCGCTTATATCCAGTTTCAGGTTATATAGAAATAGGCGGTGAAAGTCGTTGGTCGCGAGTACTATACAGGTTAAGAGCGGTTCAATTGAGAGTAAGGCCAGATTTCGCCGGGTTAGCCAGCGTTCTCGACCGGTGTATTGAAGTACAAACCCCAACCAGATGATGGGAATACAAAAAGCGCCTAGACTTTTGATTGCAAACCAAAAATAATGTGTAGATAAGTCGATGCTGAGTAGTTGCATGGCATAAGTAAGCATCCAAAAGATGGCAGCCAGCATCATCCAGACCAGCCAGATAACCCCTGGGGTAGTGCGCCGCCCCCAGCCATAAATTACTAGCCCCAGACATATGGCAGAACTTAGAAAGAGAGGTGAAACATAAAGAAGGTTTTGCCAGGCCATTGTTGCTCCTGTGAGTGTCTACAACGTTTAGTAAAGAACGCTTACATTGGGACTGTCGAAAATCTACCAACTATATTTTAACATATTAATAAGGCTTTGACTTTAGAAGATTGGCGCAAATTTGTAAAACCGATCTGGTGGCAAAACAATAGAGCTTTAGTGTTTGTACTCTTCCCAACTTACCACCCGGTAATCGCCGGGCAGTTGGCTAAAGACTTTGGGTGGCAGGCTTTCGAGCAGGGCAATACGCTCGGCTGGGCCGAGGCGTTCCAGACGAGGGATTACATTGCTGATCCGGTTGTAACGTCGATAGAAGCCGCGTTGGATGATGCCGACCGCCAGTATCCAGCCCGGAAAGCCTAACAAAGCCGTAAAGCCGACCGCCAGCGCCTGTCGGGTCCAGAATAGGCTGCACAGCATGATAACCAGCCCGATCTGGCCCAGGGTTGCGCCACCGACTGCCCAACGCAAAAAGTAATAGCCTTCAAACTCGCGCTCCAGGTCTTTATCGCGCCGCACCAACTGCACGATCAACCTGAAAACCAGGGCCAGCCCTAGTTCGTAACCAAGTATAAATAGCCCATCGGATAACTCGAACATAGGTTTACCGTGTTTCTAGCTAATTACTCAGGCTGGTAAAGACGGTTATCAAGATTGCCCTTACAATCAAATTCTCAGAATAAGCGCTGGGTGCGGATCAATTTTTTGCAAACTAGCCAGGTTGGGCCACACCCGGAAACCGCAGAAGTGAGAGTATATATTAGGAAAATTTTCCTAATATATTTTTTGAGTGGTTTGGCGCGAGGTTTTCACAGTCTCCGGCTATTATTGTTTGAACCTGTGCAAAAATCCGACGCGCACCCATAAGCGCTAATTCGCTTGAAAAAGAGATCGATTGCCACTACAATTGACTTAGGCTTATTTCCCCTCATCCGTGTCTTGATGGTAACATAAGCTGCCCCCGGTTACAATAACCGTCGAATTGAGGAAGGCTATTATTATCATGGAGAAAAACGAAATCGACCGCTCGATGCATCTTTACTATGACAAGCGGGCCGAAGAATACGACGATTGGTACGACCGGCGTGGGCGCTACAACGATCCACCCACTAATGCCGCCTGGCATGCTCAGGTAGCAGAGTTAGGGCGGGAGGCAGCCCGTTTTGGTGGCATGCTGGCCCGCACTGCCCACTTGCGGGCGCTTGATCTAGCCTGCGGAACTGGCAAATGGTCGCCCTATTTTGTGCATGGGTTGCCCGCCGACGGGCGGTTGGTTGCTTTCGATTACTCTCCCGCAATGCTGGCCCAGACTCGTCTGCGGTTGGAAGAGGACGACCCGGCAAACCTGAGCAAAACAATTTTTGTGCGAGGCGATGCCTATGCGCTGCCCTTCCCGGATAGCAGCTTTGATCTGGTTTTTTCTGGGTTTTTCTTTAGCCACGTCCCCCGCGAAAGGGTCTATCCTTTTATGAGCGAGGTCAAGCGGGTTCTCAAGCCGGGCGGTAATTTGCTGCTGTTCGATTCGGCCTTACGCCCCGGTGTGCTGCCGGAGCTAATTGATAAGCGACCCCTCATTGACGGCTCGGTTCACGAGGTGTTGAAAATAAATTATACTCCCCAACAGCTTGAAGCAATTTTGGGTCGGATTTTTACCAAGAGCCAGGCCAGCCAGACCCGCGATTTCTTTTTGATTGCCCAGGCGGGGATTTAAGACTTTTACCAAAACTTCTACAAAGCGGGTGCGCGTCAATTTTTTGCACGGGTTCAAGCAGTAATAGCAGGTGATTGTGAAAACCTAGCTCCAAACCACTCAAAAAAATATATTCACTCCCCGGTTTCGGATGTAGCCCAGCCTGGCTAGTTTGCAAAAAATTGATGCGCACCCCTACAAAGTAAGAAGATTGCAGCTTTTTTGGATAAAGCCTATACTAACCTTGCTGTTAATTGAGTGAAGGAGGCTGTTGCCTACCGAGACCCACTGCTAGAAAGCAAATGCTCGTATGCGAATGATCGATATTCCGCTATTTCCATTAAATACCGTACTCTTTCCCCAAATGGTCTTACCACTTCATATTTTTGAACTACGGTATCGCCAGATGATTAATGAATGTCTCAAACAGAATATGCCTTTTGGGGTGATATTACTCCAGGGAGGGGACGAGATACAAGAACAGGAGGCCAGCGAACCGCCTCAGCCTAGCGCGGTTGGTACTTTAGCCCGGATTACCGAAGTTGCCAAGCTTGAAGATGGTCGGATGCTGCTGACGACGGTCGGTACCGAACGCTTTCGGTTGATCGAGTATCGCACCAACAAGCCCTATATGACGGGCGATATTGAAATTTGGCCCGATGAACCGGTAGACGAAAGTTTGCTACAACCCCAAATTGCCGATCTGCGAAATGTTTTTCAAGGTTATCTTAAAATCTTGATGGAATTGGCAGGCAAGGAGATTCAGGGTCTCGAAATTCCGAGTGAGCCGAATATACTTTCTTATTTGATCCCAAACTGGCTCTACATCAGCGCCGGAGAGAAACAAAAATTGCTGGAAGTTCCCAATCCCAGGGAACGTTTGCAAGCTGAATATAATATTTTGGTGAGTGAAACGTCCTTCTTCGAGAAAGTAAAAGAAAAAGCGGCCGAGGAAGGTATTTCCGAGGATACCCCGGTCGGTGATAAAGAAAATCCGCTTGGTTTAAAGCGCCCGACTTACGATGTCGGCTCCCGCTTTAGCAAGAATTAAACAAAGGGGTAAGCCCATCCCAAAACAAGCTCGTAAACTTACCCTTTATTAGGGACTTCAAAATCTATTTATGGTATCGAGTCCCTTGCTTCCAGCTTTGTTTCCCCTATACCGCGCCGGAGTAACTTGCTGGTAATCATGAGTTTTGCCCTTGCAATTTACCCCTCCCTCAAATTTTACACCTCATATTCCGATCTTGTTTGAGAAAGTGAGCCACTGTTGTATAATGTTGCCCGTTAGTAGGACTTATTATTTGTGTTTAATGGATAAACTAATAAGGAGGAAAGCCAGCGATGGCACTTGCGATAAAAAAAGTCGGGGTGATCGGTAGCGGGTTGATGGGCAGTGGGATTGCCCAGGTCGCCGCGCAAGCCGGGTTGGAGACCCTGGTCGGGGAAGTCAACGAAGATTTATTGAGCCGGGGCATAGGCCGGATTCAAAGTTCGCTGGGTAAGGAAATTGATAAGGGTCGGATTAGCCATCAGGATGGCGAGGTTATTCTCAAACGCCTTAAAGGAAGTACGAATTTGCAAGATTTTGCCGATTGCGATCTTGTAATTGATGCAATTATCGAAAACATCGACGAAAAGCGTAAACTTTTTAGTACCCTGGATGCGATTTGCAAGCCGGAAACGATTTTCGCCAGCAATACCTCGTCGCTACCGATCATTGAAATTGCGGCGGCTACCAAACGGCAAGCTCGCTTTGGAGGTATCCATTTCTTTAACCCAGTGCCGGTCATGAAGTTGGTGGAAATCGTCAAGACTATTAGCACTAGCGATGAAACGGTCGAAGCCCTTCGCGCCTTTGGGGAGTCGGTCGGCAAGACCGTTATTTTGGCAAAGGATACCCCCGGCTTTATCGTCAATTTGCTGCTGGTTCCCTACATGCTGGATGCGATCCGGGCTTACGAAAATGGAGTTGCCAGCCGGGAAGACATCGATAACGGAATGAAATTGGGTTGTGGACACCCGATGGGGCCGCTCACCCTGCTCGATTTTGTTGGTCTGGATACGACCTATTATATTGCCAACATTATGTTCGATGAATTTAAGGATGCCCGGTATGCCGCGCCCCCACTGCTCAAGCGCATGGTGCTGGCTGGTCAGTACGGGCGCAAATCGGGCAAGGGCTTTTATGATTATAAGTAGGGTTTGGGGTCGATAACATTGTTGTGTCTAGCTGTGTTATTGACTCGCGAACCATTGGAGGATAAATATGGCATACACCACTATTCTGGTAGAGCGTGAGATTGAGGAGAAATTGGCCTTTGTGACCGTCAATCGCCCGGACAAACTAAATGCTTTGAATAGCACTGTCATGCACGAACTTGGGGCCGCCTTTGATGAACTAGAAGCCGATCCAGATGTGCGTGTGATTGTGATGACCGGCGCAGGTGAGAAATCTTTTATAGCCGGGGCCGATATTGCCGAACTGAACGGTCTACCCGACCCGGTGCAAGCCGCCCACCATGGTCGGTTGGGCCAATCGCTTGCTTTCAAAATCGAGCGGTTGGGCAAGCCGGTCATTATGGCGATCAATGGGTTCGCGCTTGGGGGTGGGCTGGAACTGGCGATGGCAGGTGACATTCGGATCGCGTCGGAGAATGCCCGGTTGGGTCAGCCCGAAATCAATCTTGGAATTATCCCTGGCTTTGGCGGAACCCAGCGTCTACCCCGGTTGGTCGGGCGTGGGATGGCAAAGCTTTTAATCATGGGGGGCGACCATATTACAGCCCAGGAAGCCTACCGTATTGGTCTAGTTGACAAGGTCGTGTCGCTCTCACTTTTGCACGAAGAAGCCCGGTTACTGGCCCGCAATCTGGCAAGTAAACCGCCGATTGCCCTCGCAATGGCAAAAGCGGCTATCAATGATGGGATGGAAGTCGATCTTGATCGGGGTTGCGGGATCGAAGCGGCCAATTTCGGCTTGCTTTTTAGTACCGAAGATCGGCTCGAAGGAACCAAAGCCTTTTTGGAGAAGCGCAAAGCAACTTTTAAGGGGAAATAGCTAATAGGAGAAACTAGAACTTGAAAGAGGAACCGGATTGGCAAGCCGCTCTAGCGGAGTTACGTGCGAAGATAGATCAAGTTGACAACGACATTATACAACTGTTGGGAGAGCGGGGACGGCTAGTCCATCAGGTCGGCGAACTCAAGCCGCACGTTGGGGCGGTGCGCGTGCCGGAGCGCGAACGGCAGGTGGTCGAACGGGCCGCGCTAATGGCAACCGAACACGGGCTGGATGCCGATTTTGGGCGAGAACTCTATCATTTTCTACTGAACTATTTTGCTACCCGTGAAGAAGTCCAGGTTGCCCGGCGGACGGCAAGTTAAACCCGTGATCCACCACCAATCTTCGCTTCCAACAATTGCAGTTTAGCGGAGCGTATGCTATAACCGGGGCAGGAGGTAAGATGCTATGTCAATCAAAGAGTGGCACGAACAAGCCGGGTTGGAGCTTTACCCGCAAGAATATCTAGTTGAGGAAGATGAAATGGGCGATAGCGGGGCGCAAGACTGGTTGATGCGGTATCTGGTACAGGTGCTGGGTTGGCTCTACCATGAAGAGCAGTGGATGATTGCGGTCAATCGGCATCATTACCACCCAGCCATCAGAAATTCAATCAATTTGATTGTACCAGATGTAGCGGTCTTCAAAGATATACCGCTCACTTTGGAAGAGCAACTTACCTTGAAAAGCTGGACGATTGACCCACCAAAGCGTCCGGCTCCTCCAGTCGTATTTGAAATAAGTTCGGGTGATACCTGGGCTAACGATATTGGTGCGGCTCCCTACCAGAAACCAGCCACCTATGGGCGGATTGGTATGCGCGAATATTTTGCCTATGACCCAAACCAGCCTGCGGTCTGGACTAAGCAGGGTGGTAAGCGGTTGTTGGGTTGGCGCTACGAACAGGGCCAGCCTATTCCGCTCGAACCCGATGAGCGAGGCTGGTTGTGGAGCGAGGTGCTGGAAAGCTGGTTAGCCGAAGATGGTTTTTATTTAAGGCTGTACGACCGGGCCGGACAAATGCGGTTGACCGAAGTACAAGCCAGTGCCGAAACCCGGACGCGCCTGGAACAACGAGTCGTCGAAGTCGAAGCCGCCCAGCGGAAAGAAGCGACTGCTCGCCGAAAAGAAGCGATTGCTCGTCGCAAGGAGACGACTGCTCTTCAAAAAGAGATGGTTGCTCGACAGGCTGCCGAAAAAGGTATGGCGGAAGCCGAAGCCGCTCGACAAACTGAAGTATTCGCTCGACAAGCCGCCGAGCAACGCGCTACCGAAGCGGAACGCCTGCTTAGTCAGTCGCGCCAACAAAAAGATAAATCGGAATAGAGTAATCTCTTAGAAACGAAACCTTTTTATGATGAACCAAACTTTGCCCGGTCTGCACGTGCGACCGGGCCTTCTGTCTGACCTGTCGCAGGTCGATGCAATTTGCGCCGATGTCTGGGGCGGTGAAGATTACATTCATTATGTGTGGGCCGAATGGGTCGCTGACCCCGAAAACCTGACTTTTGTGCTGGAATTGGACGGGCAGGTTGCCGGATTGTATTGTTTGCGGCTAGGATTTGCTGGGCCGAACAGTGGTTGGCTTCAAGGGGTACGGGTCGGGACGGCCTTTAAGCGGCGTGGATTGGCAGGGTTTATTTTCGAGCAGGCTATTGCTACCAGCCGAGCGCAAGGTCTGGCTTTTGTACGGTATAGCACCGCCCAGGATAATACCCCCATGCACCTTCTAGCCGAACGCTACGGCTTCCGGCTTGTCAGTAACTTTTTGAAATATGATTACGATAGTTCCAGGCCGGTTGCATCTGGGGAGTCAGTCCGAGCGGTCTTGCCTTCTGAACTGGAGAAAGCCTACGAACTTATCACTAGCTCCGCCGAGTATAAAGCTAGTGAGGGATTTTATTGTGCCGATTGGCATTGGAGGCCACTAACCAGGGAAATATTAAACGATCACATCGAGAAGGGCGAAGTTTTTAGTCTTAAGGAGCCACTTGAAGCGTTGGCGATTGCGGTCAAAGGTGAAGAGGAAACCTGGTTAGCTCTCCTTGCGGGGTCGGCCCACTCTCAGCAGGTGCTGCTAAACGGTTTAATAGCACAATCTTTTGGCTCTACAAGGGGCGACCAACCCGTAACACTCAGAACAATGCTGCCACAAACTGCCTTGACTGAAAATTTGTTAAAGTTAAGTGGCTTTGTCCTCCCCGAACACGAGCCGGTAATGTGCTTATACCAGTTAGAAATTGAGAAATAAATAACACAGATAAACACAGATAGGACGGATGAACACGGATGAATTAATAGGGGGTTAGATTTTATGGTCAAAACTGACCATCAAGATTTAACAATTCCCTATAGAACTATCCGTGTTTATCCGTCCTATCTGTGTTTATCTGTGTTACTAAAACCCTATCTTACTTAACCTCGACAACCGCGCCGGTATCAGCCAGCTTGGCCCGCGCAGCTTCGGCTTCTTCTTTGGTGATGCCTTCCTTGACTGCCTTCGGAGCGGCTTCCACCAGGTCTTTGGCTTCCTTCAGACCCAGGCTGGTCAATTCACGCACGGCTTTGATAACGTTGATCTTGTTAGGGCCGATCTCCTTGAGAACCACGTCGAACTCGGTCTGCTCAACCGCTGCCGGGGCGGCATCTGCCGGGCCTGCTGCTGCCGGGGCCGCACCCATCATCATCATGGGGGCCGAAGCGGTTACACCGAAAGTCTCTTCCAGAGCCTTTACTAGCTCGGATACTTCCAAAATGTTCAAAGTCTTAATATCGTCTACGATCTGGGCTACGGTAGCCATTGTTCCAATTCCTTTCTCTCATAGCTATCGGTGAGTAGTTTCTCCCTGGATAGCTTGATGTTCCAATATTTCTTTATCTTTAACAACCTCCCGGCAAGTCAAAACCGGAGGGGTGGCGCGAGTTAGGCTGCGCTTTCGCCTTCCAACTTCGTCTGGTAAGCCGACAAGACTGTTACCAGATTGCGCGTCGTTTGGGAGAGTGCGTTCACCAAATTGCGCGGCGGGGACAACAGCGAGCCAAGCATCTTGGAAACCAGTTCCGTCTTAGGCGGAATCTTGCTCAACGAGTCCAACTGGTCGGCGGAGAGCAACTGGCCGTTAAGAATGGCGTGCTTAATCACGATGGTCTTGTTAGTCTTGGCGAAATCCAGCATGGCCTTCGAGCCACCCGCGACATCCTCTTTAACAAAGGCTACCGCCATCGGCCCGATCAAAACTTCCTCCAACCCGTTATAACCAAGCTGGTTGGCCGCCCGCAAGAGCAGCGTATTCTTGGTGATGTGGTATTCCGTCCCCTTCGGGCGCAGGTCGCGCCGCAAACTGGTCAGTTCCGCCACCGTCATACCGCGATACTCGGTTAGAATCGACAGGATGCTGCCGCCAAGCAACTCCTGTAAGCCGTCAATCCGTTCCGTTTTACGTTCAGTAGGCATTTTCTATCTCACCCCCTTTTTGAGGGATGAGGGATGAAGGATGAGGGATGAAAAATTGTGGAAGCTAGTCTTTTCAACGGGCTATAATTTACCGTCTGCTAAAACTTGCTCCTACAAATTAAACTTCATCCCTCATCCCTCATCCCTTAATCCATCCCTTAATCAAAAACCCCCTGACAACCGGCCTTTAAGACAAGGCGGGCGCAAGGGGTTTCGAGTGAACATAGCCAGGGGGTTAATCGACACTGTTACAAGATCAGGCGGTAAGCGTGACCGTTCAGGGTTGTCAACCTTGTGATATATTCTGGAACCTCTTTCGCAACATCACCTCGGCTGGCTCGGTTTCCCGATTTAGGTTCAGCTTATTACAGATGAACACCGGCTGTCTCTGGCAGGTTACAAAAAACCAGTTCTATTAAAATTTAGGCCCCGACCTCAGCCAACACCGGAGCAATATCCAGATGGATACCAGGCCCCATCGTGCTGGTAAGGGTGATCGACCGGACATAAATGCCTTTGGCCCCGGCGGGCTTGTTGCGGATTACGCCGTCGATTAGGCTCATTACGTTCTCTTTGATCTGTTCCTCGGTAAAGCTAAGCTTGCCGACCCCGACGTGTACCAGACCAGTCTTATCGTTGCGGAATTCGACCTTACCGCGCCGGACTTCCTGGATGACGCGAGGCAGATCGTTTGGCTGGGCGATTGTACCACTCTTGGGGTTCGGCATCAAGCCGCGCCGACCTAGTACTTTACCCAACCGACCTACTTTTGCCATCTGTTCGGGTGTAGCGATAGCGATGTCAAAATCTACCCAACCGCCTTCGATCTGCTTAATCATGTCGTCGCTACCAACGAAGTCGGCTCCAGCGTTACGGGCCAGCGTCTCACCTTCGCCCTGGGTAAAGACCAGGATGCGAACCTGTTTGCCGGTTCCGTGCGGTAGCCCGGTGGTGCTACGGACTTGCTGATCGGCGTGACGTGGGTCAATTCCCAATCGGAAGTGCAACTCGATAGTCGGGTCAAACTTGACGTAATTGGTCTTCTTGAGGAGAGTAATCGCCTCATCCAAGGTATAAAGTTTGTCTTTTTCGAGCAGCTTGACCGCTTCTTGATACTTTTTGCCGTGTTCCATTTTGTAAATAACCTCCTGGTGGTGCTAACGGGCGTTTCGAGCGCCCTCCCACTTAAGCAACTATTTCAATACCCATACTGCGGGCCGTTCCAGCTACTTGCTTCATCACGCCTGCGATGTCCACCCCATTGGTGTCCTTAAACTTGCGCTCGGCGATCTCTTTTAGCTGCTGCTGGGTAATCTTGCCGATCTTCTCTTTGTTGGGGGTGCCGCTACCTTTAGGGACGCTGGCAGCCTTGCGAAGCATATCGGCGACCGGGGGGGTCTTGGTAACAAAGGTGAAGGAACGATCTTCAAAGATTGTAATCAAGGCCGGGATAATCTCACCGGCTTGCGAAGCGGTTCGCTCGTTGTACTCTTTGACGAAGCCCATCAAGTTGATACCGTGCTGACCGAGGGCCGGGCCGACCGGCGGGGCCGGGGTTGCCTTACCAGCAGGCAACTGCAAGGTTACGATTGCTTTAACTTTTTTAGCCACTGCTATACTCCTCTTGTGGTAAATTTATCGAAAACTTTTAGTTTAACAGATATAAACACGACTGACAGGATTTTAGTCTTACCTACTATTTTGTATTTGGCTAAAATACTTTACTAAAGTAAGTTTTTACAGCCCGATACTAATAATTATCCTGTTAACCCTGTTAATCCCTATTAAACAGACGTTTTCTCCCACTCTAAATCTGATTAAACGATCCGCTCTGCCTGCAAAAAGTCCAGGGTAAGCGGGGTCTCGCGTCCGAAGATCGAGACCATCACGGTAATTTTGTTCTTTACATTGTCGATGCTGTCGATAGTCCCGGTAAACTCGCTGAACGGGCCATCGATAATCTTGACCGCTTGCCCAACCTGGAAGCTGGTCTTGACTTTGGGTGCTTCCTCTTCCATCTGCTTCATAATCTGGCCTACTTCATCCTCGGCCAGGGGAGTCGGCTTGTTGCCGCTACCTACAAAGCTGGTTACACCTTGCGTGTTCCGTACCACGTACCACGATTCGTCGGTCATCATCATTTCGACTAGGACATAGCCGGGATAGACTTTGCGCTGAATGGTATGCCGCGCTCCGTTTTTGATCTCGGTTTCTTCCATTGTTGGTACGACCACCCGGAAGATTTTGTCGCGCATATCCATCGACTCGATCCGGCGTTCCAAAGCCCGCTTGACCTTATTTTCGTAGCCCGAATAGGTGTGGATCACATACCAGCGGCGGCCCAGGTTCTCTTGCTGGCCCGTACTGGGCGCAAGGGAGGGGCGTTTACTAGCTGCCGAGGCAGCGGTAGCCGCATCTTCCTCCGCCTGAGCTTCGGTCATCTCCAAAGCGGTATCGTTAGTATCTTCTACCGCCACAGCCGCCTCGGTTGCCGGGGTGTTATCCTCAAAATCTTCGGTTGCAATCACTGTACTTTCGGCCATTTTGCCCTCCTTGCGCTCTTAGCCGCCCAGTAACGTCTGGAAAAAGCTATAGATCAAGGTCAGCAGCAGATCGAGTAGACCAAGCGCGGCAGCCATAACCGCCGTGAGAGCCAGCACTACAATGGTCAGGTTGCGAGTATCCTTGCGGCTCGGCCATTCCACCTTCTGCACTTCGGCGTACTCATCCTTTGTAAAACGTACCAGACCAGGCTCTTTAGCCGGGTCGTCGAGTAAAGTTTTGTCAGCCATAACTACTCTTTCTGCTTTTAACGGTTCCCTTAGCCTACTACAATTGACGATGCTTACTTGGTTTCGCGATGCAAAATGTGGTCGCGGCAGCGACGGCAATATTTGTTCAATTCGAGTCGGTTCGGGTCATTGCGCTTATTCTTACTGGTAGTATAGTTGCGCTCCTTGCAGGTTATGCAAGCCAGGTGAATAACAATTCGGTCCTTTTTAGCAGCCATCTCGCTCGTTCTCTTTCTTTAGAGGCTCTCTCAAAGCCTTCTACTGAATTTTACCTTATTTTTAAGGTCTGATACAACCGAATAGCAGGCAGCCCTTGAATTGTAACCCAATCAGACGTGGCCTGCGGTTGTAAAACAGTCAAAAAAATTCGGGGGTAGGTCTCTCCCCACGAACGGTTGTAGTATAACACACCCACCCGGCCCGGTCAAGTCGGATGAAGCCTCGCAAATCTTTTGGCAGTTAGCCAGCCTGCTCCAATTTTTAGGCTCAATTGGGTAGAATCAAGCCCTTAAATTATTTTATGCTGGCGGGCCAGATTGATCGCCTGGACTCGGTTGACAGCGTGTAATTTGGATAGAATATTCGAGACGTGGTTTTTGACGGTGCCTTCGGCCAGGGCCAGATCGTCGGCGACTTCGCGGTTGCTCATGCCCTGGGCCAACCGACCGATAATAGCGGTCTCGCGCTCGGTTAGCGGCGCGTAATTGGCGTTGGCGCTACGCCCTTCGGCTCTGGCAAACTCGAAAAGGAGCTTGCTGGCGACGGCAGGCTGGATAAAGCGTTCTCCGGCATAGACGCGCTCGATAGTTCGCACCAGTTCGGGGGCAGGCGTATCTTTGAGTAAATAGCCCAGCGCCCCAGCTTTGACCCCCTCGAAGACGTATTCTTCATAATCAAAAGTGGTTAGAATAATAACTCGGATATTAGGATATTGGGTAGTGATAAGCCGGGTAGCCTCCACACCGTCCATTACGGGCATTTGCACATCCATCAGCACTACATCGGGTTGCAAAGCCTGTACTTTTTGAACCGCCTCCCGTCCGTCCCCGGCCTCTCCAACTACTTCTAGCCCCGGTTCCAGGCTCAAAATAGTGACAAGCCCCTGGCGCATCAGGGTTTGATCTTCACAAATTAATAGTTTTATCACAATTACTTGCTTTCGGGAATGCGGATAAATCTTGATAAAAGGGTGCGTCTAAGGCGTTCGGGCGGGGTTACTTCGTCGGGTGGCGGAAGCGGAATAGTTGCCAGCACCAATGTACCCTGCCGATTACGACCGGGCTTGACGGTCAAATGTCCGCTAAGCGCTTCCAATCGTTCGCGCATTCCACGCATACCGTAATGGCCCTCGACTTCTAGCCGGGCATTACCTTCGGCTAGATGTGGAATACCGACCCCATCATCACTCACCGAGAGAAAGATTTGATTATCTTTGCAAAAAAGGTTCAGCTCGACTTTTTTGGCGCGGGCGTGTTTGACTACGTTTAGGATTGCCTCACGCCCTACTCGCCAGAGAGCATCCTGGATCGGAACTGGCAGACTCTCCGTCCCCGGCTCGAAATTGCAGACTATAACGAATTGGTTTTCCTGGGCGGTGCGGGTGGCCCATTCCCGCAAAGCCGGGGCCAGGGGCTTATCAGCCTCGTCGAGGGCCGGACTACGTAAGTCCGCCAGCGAAGCCCGCAAATCGGTCATGCTCTGACGCACCAGTTCTTTGGTAGCTTCCAGTTCGGCGGCGGCCCGTTGCGGGTTAATGGATTGCAAACGCTGGGCCGCTTCGATTTTGACTGCCACCAACACCAAAGCGTGACCCAACACATCGTGCATTTCACGGGCCATGCGGTCGCGTTCGCGCAGTACGGCAACTTCCTTTTCGGTAGCGAGAGCTTCTTCCAACCTCAGTTTGGTCGCTTTAAGTTCTTCTACCAGGGCCTCGCTTTTAAGTCGTGAACCTACCAGGATCACGATTACCACGATGGTTGGCGTAGCGGTCAAACAACTGATTAAAATGGATAATAAAGCCCCGTCTCCGATCCGGCTGGTTGTATCGAACAGACCGTTTTGTATGAGGATCAGCAAAACTTCGCCTATATAGAAAACCAACCCCAACTTCCAGCCCAATATACCCATCGTATGTCCGAACAGCACAAAATACATCGAGATAAAGGCGGGGCTATAAGCATTCATCCAGAAGACTAGCCCGATACTGATTATGATAAAGATAAATCGTCGTGGTAAAGATGTGGTACTTCTGCTCCAATAAAGCCGCCGAGAGCGATTAAGAATAAAACCTCGTCCGCGCTGATAATCTATTTGGGGAAAGCAAGTTAGTAATAGGGCGTAGAGGACGACCGGCACGAAAAACCAGTAGTCGCCCTCGGCATTGAGACCAGCAAAGATGGAGCAAGCTGCCAGGCCAATCCAGGTCACGAGAGAAAAGAATAGCCCGGTTCCTCGGATCACTTTTGGAACGGTTATTTCAGGCTGGTCTGGGTTTTGGGAGTAAGGAGCCATTGTATTTTACCTCTTAAAAATTACCTCCGGCGACTCTAGTATAGCAGGTTGGCCCGCCTTTTTCCTCATAAATTACTTTACAAATTACTTTTGAGATGAAAGCCAGCTTTTGCAAACTGAGCCGAGGAATTTTTATTCCCCGGCTTAGCTTATCGATAGAACTGGCTAGGTTAGCGGCCTCGCCGCATTTCTTCCTCAATCATGCGTTGGCGTTCTTCCTCCGTTTTACGAGGTATAAAGACGTTCAACCCCATAAAAGCTACCCCGATCCCACCGCCTATCATATACCAGACCGGCCACCAACCCCCATCGGTCGCGATAGCAATGACCCAGAAAAAGACGCTAAGGATCAAATAGATCGCTAGATAACGGTAGAAATCCGTGCGGGCCTTGACCCGTTGGGCGGCTGCCTGGTAGCGCGGATCGTCTTGTTGCATTTGCATTTGCTCCTTCTAATTTTCCGAGGGCGGCTATTATCAGCCGTCCAGTTTCCAATTTATCCAGTTTCTATTAGTTCCACTTGAAAAAGCGAGCCGAAATTGCCACAAATACTAGCAAATAGATAACCACCCCTATCAGGCTGACCAGGAATGGCAGATTAGTAAGATCGACCTTGCCGGTATTAAACCCACTCAGCATTGGGGCGCGTACAATGTCACCCACCAGACCGCTCGGCAAAAACTTGCCAACCGCCTGTAATCCTTCTGGAAGCTGGTTCATTGGGATAAACAGCCCACCCAAAAACAGCAACGGGAAGAAGATTAACTGGCACACGATCTGAACCGTTTCAGCCTTGCTGACCAGGGCCGCGACGCTTTGCCCGATTGCCATGCACATAATGGCGCTCAGGATAATCAGTGGGATAGCTTCCAGTAAGCCGACCGTATCAAAACTAGCCTGAAATACGATCACTCCAATGCCAATCAGCAGGAAAGCTTGAACTACCATTACCACCGATAATACTAGAATCCGGCTCATTAGCAATTGCCAGATCGGGAGCGGCGTAGTCTGAATCCGGCGTAGCACCCCCCGTTCTCGCCAGTTTGCCATTGTGCCAGCGTTACCAATAATGCCACCACTCATCAAACTCATTACCACTAACCCCGGTATCATAAAGCTGATAACTTTGACCGAGTTCGGATTGTTCGGGTCAATGCGCTGTCCGCCATAAATCGCTCCAAACAGCAACATATAAGCAATCGGGAAGAAGATTACCCAAAAGATCGCGGCCCGGTTCCGAACGTACATGAGAAAGTTGGCCTGGGTCAAAAGACCGAACCTTCGCCAGGCGTTCCCAGACGCTTGACCAGTTGTTAAAGCCTTTAGATTGGCGCTCATTTCAAAACCCCCTTATTAACAATGCAGAATTCAGAATGCAGAAGGCAGAATAGAGAATGCAGAAACGAATTAAGAGCGAAGCATGTATTGTAATCGTAAATCGTAAATCGTAAATCGTAAATCGTAAATCGTAAATCGTAAATCGTAAATCGTAAATCGTAAATCGTAAATCTGTAATCGTAAATCGTAAATCTGTAATCGTAAATCGTAAATCGTAAATCGTAAATCGTAAATCACCTAATCTTCCGTCCGGTGAGCGTAATAAAAACATCTTCGAGGTCGGGTTGTTTGACGCTTAGATCGGTCAGCAATTGGCGTTCGATGACAGCCAACTGTTGCAGGCCGAGCATGGTTTCGTGAGCGTTATTAGAAGTAATTTGAAGCTTATCCCCTTCATAATGAGCCTGGGTTACACCCGGCAGCGCCTTTACGCTTGCTTCCGGCAGTAGGGCCGTAACCGTGATACGACTATCGGCGTGTAGACTGTTTATCAGACCGCCGGGAGTATCCAGGGCGATGATTTGGCCCCGGTCGATAATACCGACCCGATGGCAAAGTTCCTGCGCTTCTTCCATATAATGAGTAGTCAGTACGACCGTGCGACCTTCGGCCCGAATCTGGCGGATAATATCCCAAACATTGCGACGGGCTTGAGGGTCAAGGCCAGTGGTTGGCTCGTCCAGGATCACAATTTGGGGGTCATTAGCGATGGCAAGGGCCAGCGCGACCCGTTGTTGTTGACCCCCGCTAAGTTGTTTAGCCTGGACATTGGCTTTTTCTTCCAGTTCAAAGCGACCTAGCAAGTCTAAAACCTGCGCCCTACTCAAAAAAACCTCGTACAAACCGGCATAAAGTTGGATTAGTTCCAAAAGTTTGAGATTATCAAAGAAGTCGGTAGACTGAAGGCTAAGGCCGATCCGCCGCTTGACTTCGTTGGGGGATTTCAAAACATCGTAGCCTAATACGCTAACCCGTCCGGCCTGGGGCCGTACCAACCCCTCGATAACCGAGAGGGTGGTGGTCTTACCGGCCCCGTTCGGGCCGAGCAAGCCAAAGATTTCACCTTGCCGTACCTGGAGCGTTACACCCTGAACCGCTTTGACCGTACCATAATTTACTTCCAGACCTTCAATATCAATATCAATTACAGGATCAATATTAATTACAGACTCGATTACAGCCTGGTTTGGGTCAGGCTGGTTGCCTGTTTGGTTTGCCTGTTTTGCCTGAGTTGTGTTAAACATTTAAGCACTCCTTTTGCAGCTTTCGTTTCGCTCTAGGCATTTCGTTTTACACTGGTAATGATAACGGGGCAGGGCGGATTAGCCCAGGCCGTGAAGTCATTAAACAAACAGGCTAAAAGTCACTCTGAACTAATGACTTTAGTCATTCAAGTCCGGTTTTTCGGTTCTGCAATTGACCAGCGATTAATAATACGATCAATGCTCGTAGGAGCATACCGGGAGAATAATTATGGCTCAAGCCGTTTCTAAAGATACTACTTCGTGCAAAGAGGCCGGAAAGCTTAGGCCAATTGTCGATCAGACCCGTTGTGAAGGGGCCAACGAGTGTGTAGTGGTCTGCCCTTATGATGTGTTCGAGGTACGCAAGCTTACCAAAACGGAGCGCAAGGCCCTGCCGATGCTGGTACAACTCAAAGTAACCGTTCATGGTGGTAAGCAAGCCTTTGTGGTGCGGGCCGAGGACTGCCATTCCTGCGGCCTATGTGTAGAGGCTTGCCCGGAAAAAGCGATCAAGCTAACCAGATACCAGTAACTAGAAGTTCTTGAATACTTTTTGCCATAACGATAGAGGTTCACAATACTGCCGGTAGTTTGTAGTAGAGAGATTGGTGGGTATGTTATAATTTGCCCGTTAATAAACGAGAGTAAAGATGAACCTTGTTTCGTCTTGCTTTTCTTTTTATGAAGGTGGCTAATTCCGAGAGTAGAGGCGAGTATTATAGATACTGCTTAGGGCTATAAATTGCGGTTGCCAGGGTTTTGCCAGGTAAAGCCGCATTGTAGTTTCTTTGTCAGGCTAGTTTAACGGAAAAAGAAAAAGAGAATGGCAGCAAAAACTGATACGACAGATGTGGCGGCAGTGACAACCAAAGTAGAAGCCAGTCAAAACGGTAAGGAAAACGGTCACGGGCTGGTTTCGGAGAATGCTACTCGGCAGCATGCGCTGGACAAGGAACGCAACCTCGAAATTTATCGCCAGATGCTTTTGATCCGGCGGGTCGAGGAACGGACGGCGGAAGCTTATACTCAGGGGAAAATCGGCGGGTTCTTGCACCTTTATATCGGGCAAGAAGCGGTCGCGGTAGGAGTAGTTAGTACCCTTATCCCCGAAGATCATCTTGTGACCCATTATCGGGATCACGGTTATGCGATTGCCAAAGGCTGTGATCCCGGCGCGATTCTGGCTGAGATGTACGGCAAGTCGACCGGTGTATCGGGTGGCATGGGCGGTTCGATGCATTTGGCCGACGTTTCGCGCCACTTTTGGGGCGGTTACGCTATCGTCGGCGGTCATTTACCCCTGGCGACCGGGATTGCCCAGTCAATCAAGTACCAGGGCAAGAACGAAGTAGTAATTTGCGTGATGGGCGACGGTTCCACCAATATCGGGATGTTCCACGAATCGCTCAATATGGCCTCGCTTTATCAATTACCGATCATCTATCTGGTCGAGAATAACCTGTATAGCATGGGAACCCCGCTGAAATTGCATACCTCATTGACCGAGATTCATCAAAAGGCGCGGGGTTATGGTATGCCGGGCGACCGTTTCGATGGTATGGATGTCGAGGTGGTGCAAGAGCATGTCAAGACTGCCGTGCAGCGGGCGCGAAACGGTGGTGGCCCTAGTCTGCTCGAAGCGATGACCTACCGCTTCCGAGGTCACTCGATGGCCGACCCCCAGTTCTACCGTACTCGCAACGATGTGGAGGAAGTCCGAAGCCAGCGCGACCCGATCCATATTCACGCCCAACGCCAGTACGACCGGGGCATTTTTACGGAGGAAGATACTAAGCGTATCTCAGATGAGATTGAGAAAGAAGTTATACGGGCGGCCCAATTCGCCGAAGAAAGCCCTTTCCCAGAGCCGGAAGCCCTGTATGCCAATATTTACGTGGAAGAACGGAATTAGAAATCAGAAATTAGAGATTAGAAATCAGAAATTAGGAATCAAAATCCCTCCTTTTAAGTGAAGGGGTATTCTAACTCTAAGCTGTAACTTCTAAAATCTAATTTCTAATATCTGATTTCTAATCTCTCTTATAGGAGAAAAATGGCTGAGATAACGTATCGCGAGGCTTTGGCCCAGGCTTTGCGCGAGGAAATGCACCGAGATGAGAAGGTTTACTTGATCGGTGAAGATATTGGGCATTACGGTGGTTCGTATGCTGTGACGAAGGGCTTTTTGGACGAGTTTGGGGCCAAGCGGGTAATCGACGCGCCGATTGCGGAAATGGGTATTGTAGGGACGGCGATAGGGGCGGCAATGAATGGCTTGCACCCGGTCGCCGAACTGATGACGGTCAACTTTGCAATTCTAGCCCTCGATCAGATCGTAAACCACGCCGCCAAGTTGCATTACATGTTCGGTGGACAGATCAAAGTGCCGATGGTGGTGCGAACAGTTTCAGGTTGGGGACAGCTTGGGGCGACCCACTCACAGAGCTTTGAAAGTTGGTTCGCCCACGTGCCGGGTCTTAAAGTGGTCACACCGGCTACCCCGGCGGATGCCAAAGGCATGCTCAAGACGGCAATCCGGGGCCAAGACCCGGTGATTTTTATCGAACACAGTTTGCTCTATGGGGTCAAGGGTGAAGTCCCGGACGACGAGGATTTCTTGTTGCCTTTATCGGGAGCGCAGGTCTTGCGTGAAGGTAGCGATGTAACGATTGTTACTTATAGCCGGATGGCGATCCTGGCGTTACGGGCGGCGGCTCGTTTGGCTCAGGAAGGGATCGAGGCCGAGGTAATCGATATGCGGGCGTTACGGCCCCTCGATATGGAACCGGCTATCGAGTCTGTCATGAAGACCAACCATGCGGTCGTCATTACGGAAGATTGGCGCACGCTCGGCACCAGCGCGGAACTAGCGGCCCAAATTTACGAGCAAGCTTTTGATTACCTGGATGCCCCGGTGGTCAGAGTTGCTTCGTTGGAAGTACCGATGCCCTACAGCAAAGTCTTAGAGCGGTTGGTCGTGCCGGACGAAGAGCGTTTGATTAAGGCGGTACACGAGGTTCTGAACCGATAAAGTTATTGTAACTACTCAGACCGGGCGACCACATAGGGTCGCCCCTACCCGAAATCGGTTGTAGGGTGCGACCCTGTGTAGTCGCCCAAAATGGGTAAGCTGAGTAGTTACAAGTTATTTACTATTTACCCTTATAGGGGCTAAATAGTAAATCGTAAATCGCAAGGGGAGTGAAGATGGCGACACCCGTAACAATGCCCCAAATGGGCTATGATATGACCGAAGGGTCGGTCCAGAACTGGATAAAAAAAGAAGGCGATAAAGTCAACAAGGGCGACACAATCGCTGAAATCGAAACGGACAAGGCTACCGTCGATATGGAAGCCTATGCCACTGGTATTCTCAGGAAGATTGTGGTACAACCTGGTCAGCTTGTGCCGGTCGGGGCTGTCATTGCCGTTATCGCCGATGAGAACGAAGAAATTGACTGGAAGGCGCTCGGTGTTGATGGCGGTGGTAGTGCGGCGGTTTCTGCCGCGCCTGCGCCGACTCCTACTGCACCTGCGCCGACCCCTGCTCCGGTTGCTCAGATTAATGCGGCTCCTCCGGCGGCGGTGGTCGAAAAGAAGGCCCCGGCGAACGGTTCGGGCAGCACCACTTTTAGCCGCCGTCCTGCTGCCGGTCTGGTAAACCTGGCGGCTCCCGTTCCGGCTACCAGTGGGCCGGGCGGGGCGGCGATTCCAGCTGAGACTGCCGCCGAACTTCAAAAGACCGCTCAACCTATCCCGGCTATCGTTCCGTCTGATCCGGCTCCGGTTCAGACGATAGTGGCGGCCCCACCTCCGCCCGCTCCTAGTAACGGGTCGGTCACGATAGTCGAGAGTGGCGACCGACTCAAGAGTAGTCCGTTGGCCCGCAAGGTCGCCGGGGAACTCGGTGTCGATATTGCGGCGGTCAAGGGGACTGGCCCCGGTGGGCGAATTATCCGGCCCGATGTAGAAAGCTATGCGAAATCGGCCCCGGCAGCCGCTGCTACAGCAGTGGCGGCGGTGGTCGAGCCGCAAATGGTTTCGGCGACGGCGGCCCCAATGGTTGCGTCGGTTTCGGGTGCCGAATATGACGAGCAGCCTTTGAGCCGAATGCGCCAGACGATTGCCCGGCGCTTGACCGAGTCGAAGCAGCAAGTCCCCCATATCTATATCACCAATGAGATCGATATGACCGAAGCTCTAAAACTGCGTCAGACGATCAATGCGGCAATTATCGATGGCGATAAAAATGGGGCGAAGGTTTCGGTCAATGATCTGGTCTTGAAGGCGGTTGCGAAGGCTTTACGCAAACATCCGGCTCTTAACAATTCCTATGTCGATGGCAAGCTGCGGGTAAACCACCGGGTGAACGTCGCAAACGCCGTCGCGGTCGAGGATGGGCTGATTACACCCGTGATTTTCGATGCCGACCAAAAGAGCATCGGGCAAATCGCGTTGGAAGCCCGCGCTCAGGCCGAGAAAGCCCGGGCCGGCAAGCTCAGGCCGGAGGAATATCAGGGCGGAACTTTTAGCGTGTCCAACCTGGGAATGTACGATGTATCCGATTTTGTGGCGATCATCAACCCGCCTCAGTCGGCAATCCTGGCGGTGGGTGCGGCAAAACCGGCCGTCGTAGTTAAGGGCGGTTCGCCCGAAGACGGTACGGCGGAGTTTGGCGTAATCCAGCAGATGAGCGTGACCATCTCGGCAGATCACCGGGTGATCGATGGGGCGGTGGCTGCTCAGTTTTTGCAGGAACTAAAACGGCTCTTGCAAAATCCGTTGCTTTTGTTGGTCTAAAGCGAGCCAAGTTTTATCTGAATACAAAGTAACTACGCAGGCCGGGCGACCACACCGGGTCGCCCCTACAATGGATTTTAGGTAGGGGCGACCCGATGTGGTCGCCCAAAGGGTTAGGCTGAGTAGTTACGAATAAAAAGCCAAAGTCCTGCAAGCTGCCCTGTAGCTTGTAGGATTTTGTACATCAAACGGAACTATATCTGATTTATGGAAGGACATCCCGAACCCGAAGGCCAGAGCGAGATCAGCAAATTCTGGCGCGATCAGGAATTAAATAACCTCGAATTACTACGCGCTACTTTTATCAACCATAGTTTTGCGAAGCATACCCACGAAACTTTTGCGATAGGTACAGTGGTATTAGGAGCCGAAACTTTCGCTTATCGGTCGCAAGTCTACGAAGCACCTGCCGGTAGTGTGGTGGTGGTCCATCCGGGCGAGGTTCATACCGGCCACGCTTCGACCAAAAAGGGTTGGACTTATCGGATGCTTTACCCCGACCCGGCTCTTTTGCAAGAAGCTTTTTCGCAAGCAACCGGACAGCAACGGGGTCTTCCGCTTTTCCCACGTCCGGTCATCCAAGATGAATACCTCTCCAATCTTCTTTTGCGGCTACACGCTGATTTGGAAAAGCCGCTCTCTACGCTGGAAAAGCAATCTCGCTTATTGTGGGTTTTTGGTCAGTTAGCTCTACGCCATGCCGAAGAACGTCAGGCTGAATTCCGCCTCCACCAAGAACATTGGGCTGTAAGTCAGGCCCGCGATTATTTGGAAGCTTGTTATTCTCAGAATGTAAGCCTGGAGCAGTTGGCGGCAGTCGCTGGCCTTAGCCGTTACCATCTCCTGCGGGTTTTCCGTAAAACGGTTGGCCTCCCTCCCCATTCTTATCAGACTATGCTGCGTATAGCCAAAGCAAAAAAGCGGTTGGCTTTGGGCGAATCGATTGTGCAGGTTGCCCTTGAGACTGGCTTTACCGATCAGAGCCATTTCACCCATCAATTCAAGCGTATCACCGGCGTTACCCCCGCTCAATATAAAGCGCAATAATCTACAAGACGGCCTAGCAGGTTGTTTGTAGAATAGCGCTATGACAGAAAAATTATTAAACATCGAGAATAACATCGAGAATAGCGACGAAAAGTCGATCACCTTTACCTATGGCGGGCTGCTACAAGGAGTCAGACAAAGCCTGCTGGTGGCTCTGAGCGTGTTTACCTATGGACTGGTATTTGGGGTGCTGGCCCAGCAAGTGGGGCTTAGTCTGGTGGAGGCTCTCTTGATGAGTGGGCTGGTTTTTGCCGGATCGTCCCAATTTGCTGTGATGGGTTTGTGGACATATCCCCTGCCTATTCTTACTATAGTTCTAACCACATTGGTAGTCAACTTGCGCCACTTGCTAATGGGTGCGGCAATTGGCCCTTTTATGCGGCCCTTGAAAATTTGGCAGCGTTATCTGAGTTTGTTCTTTTTGAACGACGAAAGCTGGGCCTTGACTATGAGCCAGTTCGCCAAAGGCAAAAAGAACGGCGCGTTTTTATTGGGTAGCGGCCTAACCCTGTTTGTGGCCTGGACTGGCTCAACTGCTGCCGGACGCTGGTTGGGTACGGTCATAAAAGACCCGTCCAGTTGGGGACTGGATTTTGCTTTTCCGGCGGTTTTTATTGCTTTGCTGGTCGGGCTATGGAAAGGTAAAGCGGATGGCCTGCCCTGGGTGGTAGCCGGAATAGTGGCGATGGCAGCCTCGTGGTGGTTGCCGGGCAAGTGGTACATCTTGCTAGGTGGGTTAGTCGGTAGTTTTGTAGGAGCCTGGCGAAGTGGAGATTAGTTTTGAAGTTTTCCTTACGATATTAGGGATGGCCCTGGTAACATATTCTACCCGGATCGGCGGCAGTTGGCTAATAAACCGGGCTACGCTTTCCAAACGAGTGGAACGCTGGCTATCCTATCTACCCGGCACGATCTTAATAGCGATTGTTGGGCCGGAAATATTGCGAAGTGGGTTGGCTGGAATAATCGCCGGTCTAGTGACTGCTCTGGTGGCGCTTCGCAGTGGTAGCTTGCTTTTAGCTATGCTAACCGGGGTTGCTTCGATCTGGCTCCTACGCCTTTTTTAGGGAGGGATGAGGGATGAGGGATGAGGGATGAAAGGGAACCGTCCATTGGCAGAGCAATGTCTAACAAGGGAGCGAGGGATTTTGTTAGATATGGCTCCGCCCATAGACTGTCCCAGTTCATCCTTCATCTTTCATCCCTCATCCTTCATCCCTCATCCCTCGTTTGCTATCGAGGCTACACCCTCACTCAGCAAGCTTTCGATTTCGGCGGTGCTGTAACCGGCCTCGCGCAAAATTTCGGTACTGTCCTGGCCTAAAAGCGGTGGTGGACGACGAATGGTAGCCGGACTGTCGGAGAGGTTTACGCCCATTCCAGCCAGCTTAAGCGGCCCGACCTGGGGATGCTCGACCTCTTGCACGATCCCAAGATGCTGCACCTGGGGATGGTCGTAGACTTGATCCAAAGATAGAATCGGGCCACAGGGAATACCAACGGCGTTTATCCGTTCGATCCACTCGTTAGCAGGGTGTTTTGCGAGTTGTTGTTCCATTAGGGCGCGAAGTTCTTCGCGGTGGTGCATGCGGGCGGCATTGTCGGAATAATGGGCAGCATTGGCGTATTCGCTCATTTCCAGTACATCGCAGAGTTTACGCCACATCTTTTCATTCAGGCTGGCGATGTTGATCGGGTGATCCTGGGTTTTAAAAGTACCGTGCGGGAAGCTAATCGGGTGGTCGTTGCCCTGGCCTTGCGCTACGATGCCCAGGCTTAAATATTTTTGCCCCTGATAGACCATCATGCTAACCAACGATTGCAAAAGCGAAGTCTCGACCGTCTGACCCTGCCCACTTTGATCGCGTTGCACGATAGCCGCCAAAATGCCGATAGTGGCGTACAGCCCGGCAACCAGGTCGCCAATCGGCAACCCAACCCGGATCGGTCCCGTTTCGGCTGACCCGGTGATACTCATCAGGCCGGACATTCCCTGTGCAATCTGGTCAAAGCCGGGCAAATCGCGCCCCGGCCCGCTACTGCCATAACCACTGATGTTGCAATAAATCAGGCGGGGGTTAGCCTGTTTTAGCTCTTCATGATCCAGGCCCATCGCCTTGAGTGCGCCCGGCCTAAAGTTGTCGATAACAACATCTGACTGGATTGCCAACCGCCGCAGAATTTCCTGCGCCCGCTTTTCTTTCAAATTGAGGGCCAAATTGCGCTTGTTGCGGTTCGCGCTCAAATAGAAGACGCTTTCTCCAGCTTGAAAAGGGCCGTTCTCGTGCGAAGGATCGCCACCGGGCAATCCTTCGACCTTAATAACGTCCGCGCCCAGATCACCGAGCAACTGGGTGCAAGTCGGCCCGGCAATATAGCGGGTAAAATCAAGCACCTTAATACCTTCCAGGGCTAGAGCCATTTTACTTCTCCTCTTTAATTAACACCCATATACAGGATTGACAAGATTAAACAATTTTGTGGGCGAGCAAAGCCTTACAACCGTGAAAAATTGTAACCGTTCACGGGGTAGCTTAGATGACGAAAAGATTAGGGGCTGGCTGGCCCGACCAGTGAGCCTTCAGGCTCTCACTTACAAAATCTAACAGGTTACGGCCCTGCACCTGGCAAGTCGCACTCGTGGTTAGCATCC
>JBBQWM010000070.1:0-28503 GCA_038210655.1 Chloroflexia bacterium | reverse complement strand
CTATCGGCGGCTGGTCAAACGGATCCTCAAATTGCTCAGCTAATGCACTGCTCAATCTATACCGTTCGCAAGTGGCGAAGGCGTTTCAAAAAGCAAGGCCGCACTGGTCTGAGTTCACAAATGGGTCGGCCTCGTAGCGGGATCCTTTCTAAATGTTCAAATGAATTAAAACAAACGATTGTCCAACTCCGAAAAGACCATCCCGGTTGGGGGCCAATTACCCTTTTAGTAGCCTTTAAAAACGCCATCAAAGGGACAGCAAGTTATTTGCCTAGCCGAGCTCGTTTGGCCGTTTTTCTTAAAGAGTCTGGTCTGAGTCGAACTTATCAACCGCATACTGAATTAGTTCAACCAGCTAAAGAGCCACTTGAAAAACCTCATCAGGAGTGGCAACTAGATGGCCCCGCGAGAACATTGCTGTCACCAGGGACAATGTAATCATCTGTTCTAAATTTTAACCCGTCAGGGTTTTCCAGAACATATTTGCTTAATGGTAAGCATAAAGCAAGTGCCATTTTTAGAATTGGTAGTGGCACCTGACCCTTTTTGGGCCTTTTTGCTCAAACACTGCTTAATACACTACGCTCAAACTTAATCTCTGTTATACTGCTTTTAAGAGCGATGTGCCACCACCTCCTAGAGTCGGCACCTGGATCGCCAATTTTAATCTTTTTCAGGCAGCGAGACCGGCAAAATAAACCAAAATCTTAAAATTTAGAACAAATGGTTACTTTGCCCCTCATAGCAGCGACGTTCTCACTGGGCCTTAAAGCGACCAGCGAAGAACGGCGCTATGTAATGTTGAGTTGTTTTGTCCAATCACGTTTAGCCGAACTAATTGATGAGAGCCTGGATTTGTTTGACCTTTACCTGGCCGGGGCTTACCGGCGGGCCGGTCACCAACTCGACGAGTTTCGTCGTCAAGTCGCCAGTAAAACTAATGAAAAAGTGCACTACTTTCGCCTAATGGGGCGGGTAGTGCTGGATCACAGTGTGAGTAATGAGCAACTCCGCCAGCAGATTTACCAAAATTTATCCGAGGAAGAATTAAGGGTCGCGGTAGAAGAAAGCGAACAGCTGGTACGTCCGTTGGATGATACCTACTTCGATTATCTGGCTCGCAGTTTTGGGGTGTTACGCCAGTTCACCCCCCAATTGCTCAAGGGCTTGGTTTTCCACTCTAATCCGAGCAATCAGCCTTTATTGGAAGCGGTCGAACTTCTAAAAAACCTTAACCAACAGCACCAGCAAGCGATGGAACAGGCCCTTCAAAAAGCCCACCAGCAGCAAGCCCAAGCCAAAGAGCCGGAGGCGGGGTCAGATAAAAGTGGCAGTGACAGTGCTGGGGCTGGTGGGGAAGGCGAGGATGGGGCGGCTCATTCCGGGACGGCTAAGAGTGCCAACACCGCGTCAGTACCCCATATTGCCCTTGAACCGATTCCAGCCAGTGCGCCGCAAAGTTTCATCAACGAAAAGTGGCGGGCCTACGTCTACCAAACCCAAACCGAGCCGACTACTGGGGCCACCGTTTCCACCCCAGCATTTGCGGCTACAGCTACGGCGGTAAGCTCCACTCCTGAGAGTACGACCGATTCAGCCCCCCAAAGCGTAAAGAAGAAAAAGGCCAAGACCAAAAAACCTGAGCCGTCACCGATTAATCGGCTCTATTATGAGCTGTGCGTTTTATGGGAATTGCGCCAGGCGCTGCGGGCGGGCAATGTGTGGGTCGAAGGCAGCCGACGTTATGCCCGCTTAGAAAGTTACCTTATTCCAAAAGAGCAGTGGCAAGCTCAACGTAAAGAATATGCCGAGCTATTGGGTCTGCCGCTTTCGGGTGAGACCCGTCTCTCAGAAAAAGAAGCGGAACTGAGCGGCTGGCTCAAAGAAGCCGAAAAACTGCTAACTCAAAGCCAAAGCCAGCCTCGTTCTAAAGCTAAAAAAGCCGGGCTAAAAGAAAAAGACCAGGAAACAGTGCCGCCTAAAGAGTCGACCAAGCCTGATACTTTGGAGATTTATACCGAGGATAGCAAAATCTGGCTGGAAGACGGGCGGTTGCATGTTGCCAAACTCGACAAGCAAGCTTTGCCCGCCGGCGTGGAGGAACTGGGCCAGCAATTAGGGGAACTCTTACCCTGGCTGGATTTGCCGGAACTGGTGAGCGAAGTTGACCATCTCACTAAATTTAGTGAAGTCTTAACCCACGCCGGGAGCGGAGAGCCAGTCGAGCAGGCTGACCTACCGCAACTTTATGCGGCGATCCTGGCCCAAGCCACCAATGTGGGCTTGAGTGCGATGAGTCGTATGAGTGGCTTCTCACGGGGTAAATTAAGCTGGCTGACCAAATGGTATCTGGGCGAGGATACTTTACAAGAGGCGATTAGTCGGCTGGTCAATTACCATTACCACCAACCCTTAACTCAACTGTGGGGTGATGGCACCTTCTCGTCCTCGGACGGTCAGCGTTTTGTGGTTTCGGTAAAGACAACCAACGCTCAAGCCCTGCCGCGTTATTTTGGTTTAGGGCGCGGCTTGAGCTACTACACCTGGACAAGTGACCAATTAAGTCAATTTGCTACAAAGGTTGTACCGCCAACCATGCGCGAGGCGACTTTTACCTTAGATGCGCTCTTGGACAACGAAAGTGATTTAATGTTATATGAACATACTACCGATACGGCGGGCTATACCGAAATGCTGTTCGGCTTGTTTGACCTGTTAGGCTTTGCTTTTGCGCCGCGTATCCGTGACCTCTCGCGCCAGCAATTGTACCGAATGGGTTCGTTAAAAAGCTATCCCCAGCTCAAAACGTTGCTTAAGCGCACCATCAAGCAAAGCGGAATGGTCGAGCAATGGGAAGAAATCTTGCGCCTGGTCGCCTCGCTCAAGCTGGGTTGGGTGAGTGCCTCGTTGGTTATCTCCAAATTACAATCCTACCCGCGCCAGAATTCCTTGAGTGCGGTGTTGCAGGAGTATGGTCGGCTGTGTAAGAGTATTTTCGTATTGCATTACGCCGTCGAGGAAGCCTATCGCCATCGAGTGGAAACCCAACTGAATAAAGGAGAGCATTTGCACTCGGTGCGCGATCAATTCTTCATTGGTTTTGGGCGGCAGTTACGCAAGCGGCAGCTGAGTGAGCAGAATAACCAGGCCAGCTGTACCAACTTGATTGTCAATAGCATCGTAGTATGGAACACGCTCTATTTGCAAAAAGGAGTAAGCTATTTGAAGGAACAAGGAGCCGCGATTAAGGATGAGCAATTGAGCCATATCTGGCCGACTCGTACTGCCCATCTGAATGTATATGGTCAATACCATTTTAGGATGGAACAAACCCGCCAGCGCGAGGGCTTGCGAGATTTGCGAATCGGGTTAGGGGTAGGAGAGTTAGAATTGGAGGATCAGGCCAGCTAGATTGTTAAAAAATTCACTCCAAAGCGCCGGAAATTTCTGAGAAATTAATCATTGTCCTTGTTAGAGCAAAATAAACAAATGTTCTAAAAAGTCTGCCTCCCCCGTTTTTGTCTGGTCTCCAATTATAGTGGCAACCCCCGCTTACGATAAGGCACATGCAGGAGACCAGCCGCCTTTTTCTTGGTGGCCTCACCTCGCCGATCGTATCTGGCGGTAGTCGTGACCTGAGAATGGCCCGCCAGCTTTTGAACGGTAGCAATATCTGCTCCAGCATCCAACAGATCTGAAATGAAAGTCCTGCGCAGATCGTGTGGGGAAAAAGCCTGGACGTGCGCTTCACCACCTCTTTTCTTGAGAATACCCAACACTGCTTGATCGGTCATCTTCCGGAACTGGAGGTTGTCTCCCTTATTGACCGGGCAAAACAGAGGGCCAGCCTTATCCCCTCTAACCCCCAACCAGTCACTGAGAGCGGCCTCAGCCCCACTGCCCTCGTTGCCACTTAGGTAGACCAGCCGGTCTTTACCACCCTTGCCGCCTCGTACTGTCAAGGCAGCCGTCTCCCGGTTGAAGTCGGCCAACTCGAGGGTCACTACTTCTGAACGGCGTAACCCGGCGCTGTACAGCACCGCCACCAGAGCGGCGTCTCTCAGACCAGCTCTGGTCTGGTCCTGGCTACAAGCTCCCATCAGAGCGTTTAGTTCGCCCCCGGCCAGAGCCCGCCCTTTAGGAAGAGTTTCATTGCGCACATTTTTAACCTTGCAAGCCCTCCGGCACTCCTCGGCGCTCATCAGTTCGAGTGTTTCGGCAGCGTTTAGGACCCCTCTTAGTCCGCTGAGCATCATGTTTATGCTGGCCGGGCGGTAGCCTCTTTCTTGGAGAGCGGCCACCACGGCAGTAGTGTGCTGGTAGCGCAGTTGGTGCCAGGGGAAGGTGAGCGCTTCGCTTTTCTCCCGGAGGAGACCGGCTATGACATTGAGGCCGTGCCGCATAGCCCGCCGTCCTTTAGGTCTTAGGGTGGACAAATAAACCGTAGCTGGGTTCTGGTCCAGAGGTAAGGTTGCGTGGCTCCCGGACCCAGCCAGGTCAAGGGTTTCAGCTTCTACTTTTATTATTTCCTGGCTCATTATTCCTCTCCATCACAAAGTATCTCAAAATCGGCGCGGTCTTCCGCTAATGCAGAGCTAAGCAATCTTCTTATCTTAGCGCTCCTCAGGGTCTGCCACTGGCTCTTCCCAATCTGCCAGTAATACCGGCCAGCCCCAGTAACGATCTAATTCAGCCACACCTTTAACCTGGCACGGTTGGCGGCATCAATTTGGATAGCTCATCCCATTAATTTACCCCTGCTGCTTAAAGTGAGGTTTACAAAGTTCGATAACTTGACGGCACCTTTCCACGTCCATTTCCCCGATATGGCATTCTTGCCCCTTTATTCCTAATTTCTCAGCCAGCCATCTATAACCGGCGGCGCGAGCTTCACCTTTGGTATACTTTGAACCATCTTGGTGGCGGTCGCGTGCTAACTTTGCTTGCCAAAGTTTATCAAACAGGCTGTGGGCCTGGTTTCTTAAAGTGCGTAATTCCTCATTCGCAAGGTTTCCCAACGGCCGCTTTGTTTTTGGATGACAACCTACATAACTGTCACAGTCAGGGTAGCGATTACACACCCAAAAAACTTTGTCGGAGAATTTCGGCCCATAGATTTCGCTACCAGTCGTTAGCCGAGCTTCGTTATGGCAGTATGGGCAAATTAAATTTTTGTTCTCGGTTTTTTCTGTCATTTGCTACCTAATTTTTCAAAATGGCTTCTCCTGAAATAGCTTTTGATAATTGCCATTATCATAAGTTATTTCTATCCATTTTAGCATACTTTTGAGAGCTGTAAAGATTGGTTGAGAGAATTTCTGAAATAGTAAGATAGATAGACCAGTTTAACCAAAATTGTTTAGTCGGCTGTTTCACAAAGTGGAATCTGGCACCCCTATAAAGCTTAGGGAGACCAAGCAAAAGCGGGGGAGATTTTTAAGAACATTTGTCTCCCTTGCCTATTTAGGCAGCCTTTTTTTCTTTTGGTGAGTTTATCTCAGTTTGCAATTTCAGCCCCGGATACCACCTTTGGAAGGTAGTCCCTAACTCCTGATTTAACACTTTAGTTCGTACCTGTAAAAGTAAGTGCACCCCTTTTTCGTCCAGCGTTGCTGCTGTTTTTTAACAAATCGCTTGCTTATTACCTGATTTACGGTCGATTCAGCTACGCTGCTGCTGATCCGTTCCCCGTTGCGATATTTGTCTCCGTAACTTACTACATAAGTCTGGTTTGACCTAATATAGCCGGTGAATTCCTGGATCGCCTTCAACACTTTGCGGTAGGTCATAGACTTTTTATCCACTTCCAGCTCACTTACTTCCAGGTCAAAGTCTAAATCTTCCAATACTTTTAAGGCTTTGTAAGCATTCCCGTGCCACAAATACCACTTTACTCGTTCTAATTCTTTTTGTAGCTCAACGGCGGCGGGGTACTTTATTTCTTCCTCCTCCTCATCTACTTCCTCTTCAGCCTCGTCTACTTCTGCGGTCTTTGGCTTGCCTTGCTTTTTGGCATCAGCCTCAGTTTTAGCCTGGGCTGGGGTGGTGGAATCCAGCGGTGGCACCTGTTCAATTGGCGACCCTTTTATGAACTGGTTCAGTACCGTCAGCCGCATCGTAATATGGAACCAATCAAGAATAAAAGCGGCTTGCGGGTTGAGATAAAACTGGATTGCTCTGACCGTATCGCCGCCGTCCGAGAGAAAAGTAACTTCCTGGTTATTTTGCATCCCCTGCGAATGTAATAATTCGTACAGTCTTAGCCTGGGTTTGGGATCATAATTGTTCACAAAGCCAAAGCATTTGGGGCTACCTTTTTCGGAGTCAGTTGGGATAGGGATACTTTTGCCAACTATCACCTCAAATGAACCAGCTTTGCGGTTTTTGCCCTCCCGTCCGTGGACATAACCGCCGTCTATCCCCACTTCCAAGGGGGCAGCCGGGGCTGGTAAGGCACCCCACTCAGCCGGGCAGCCTTCGATGAAAGAAGCTTGTTCGGGGCTTAACTCCTTTTCACTGCGCTCGGCTACTTTAACAACACTTTGGATTAAGGTAGCGGTGCTAAGCGGCTTATCCAACGGCAACACTTCTTCCAATAATTTCGCTGTGAGACCATAGCTCATCAAGGCTGACCATTTACTTTGTAAGTAGAGAAATTCCGGGGCCGTGCGTTCCGCGAGCACCGTGGTTAATGGGCTAAAACTTTTGGCTTTTCCTAATCCCTTTTGGCACTGACACTTCAGAAGGCGGGGGCTGGTAAGTTTAAGTTTGCCGAATAATGTCCTGAAAACCAGTGGGTGAGACCCTTTTTGCCGGTACTTTACATTGCACGTAGGGCAATGGCGGTGCTGCTCAAGATGCTCGGCCACTTGCTGGCTCGTTACCGCTTTTTGGATACTGGCGACAATCTCTTTAGCCTCAGCCAGGCTCAAACCGAGGGTTTCAACTTTTAAGTCGGCCCGTTCCACCCGGGCAATTTCTTCGATTACCGGCTCTAAACCATCTTCACCACTGGTCTCAATCACCACTTGTATTTTTATGAGCATCTTGTTTGGTACTCCTTTGATCTCTCTATTGTCCCGGTTACATAAATCCCTCCCACCAGCTTGGGTCGTCTAAAGCATATTTTTTGAGCCGCTGGTTTACCGCTTGGCGGTCGAATTCAGCCTCTTTGATTTCGGCCAATAACTGCTTGATTTGCGGACGGTATTTGGTAATAATCGCTAACCCATTATCTTTTTCCAGCCCCTTGATGATTTCAGCCATCATTTGAGTTAAACGAACCTTTTTATCCCAAATAGCTAACTTCAGCGAGACCTCTATTTCCATAAATCCGGTTGGCCCACCACAGTCTTCGGGTGGCACTTTCCTGGCCCCGCTAATACAAACTGGATAATGTTTTTTGGTATCAAAGGGGAGTCTTTGTTCAAGCCGGATTTGATGTTGCCAATTATCCCCAAAATCATACTGATAGATAAAGCGTTCTTTTAACCTCAATTTCAAGTCACTCAAAAGAACTTTTTTAGGATCATCATCAAACCATATGCCGCCGGGCTGGTAAATTCCATATTGCCGACCGTGCAGGGAGAACTGATGAAGGTGCGAGTTAGTCCAACCGAGGGCGATTTGGAGGGAGTAATGCAAATCGGCAATGGTGCAATTGCTACGAACCAGCATTCTGCGCCAGATAGCCGGACTAATTTCAAACAGTAAAATATGAAGCTGGTAAATTTCCACTTTTGTTGAGGGGTTTAGCGGGAGTTCAGGTTCTGATTTGTCCATCAGCCGGAGCTTTCGATTTGGGCTTTGCGCTTATCTTAAGATTCTTACTTCTATCCTACCATAGTTTGTCTAGCCAGCCACTTAAAAAGCTAAAGGGAGACAAATGTTCTTATAAATCTCCCCCGCTTTTGCTTGGTCTCCCTTATGATGGCAGCAAAGCCCCACCCAGTTTTAACTTCTTGCGTAGACTCCCGCTAAGACCTTTGACATGATCCAGAGTCACATTCACGCAGATCGTCCGACCATTAGCGTAACCCGCTCGACCGTCGCGCAAGTCTATTTCGCCCCATTCGGTCTTATCCAGGTCGGCCCCAGTTAAATCGGCCCCACTCAAATCGGCCCCGCTCAAATCCACCCCGCTCAAGTCTGCCCCCAGTAACCGCGCTCGGGTCAGGTTGGCTTTTATCAACTCGGCTCGTATCAGTTTCGCCCCGCTCAGGTCGGCCTCACTCAAAGTGGCCGACCGCAAATAGGCGCTAATCAGATCAGTCCGGGCTAAACTGGTGCGGGTCAGGTTTGCACCAATCAGTTGGGCTTCCCTCAAATTGGCATCCGACACCACCGCGTTGCTCAAATCTGCGCCGTGCAGATAAGCCCCACTCAGATTGACCCGGATCAAGTTCGCCCGACTTAAATTAGCCCTGGTCAGGTTCGCCCCGACTAAAAAAGCTCCGGTCAGATTTGTATCGGTCAGGTTCGCCCCGGTCAGGTTCACCCTGGGCAGCTTTGCATCTCGCAAATTCAAGCCTCTTAAGTCCGCACCGCTCAAATCCAAATCTTCCAGCCGCAAATTCGCAAACGAAAAATCCTCCATTGCAGCTAGAAGCGAAACTATATTGATATTCAACCAGCGATGGTTCCAGCCCGCTTCGAGACAGCTTACCAATTTACCCCGGTCAAAAAAAACCTGCCTGCCGTTGATACTCGCACTCTCAGCCGATTTTTGGGCAATCCCTTGCTCCAACTCAATCAAAAACCCTCGGATGGTCTTGCTCAAAGGTTTCGCCAGGAAAATATCCCACTGGTTATTTGTAATATCCTTTGCCAACCGGCAAGCCGTCAGATACTCCATAAAAGATTGGTGCGAAAAACGGTAATCGTTGCCATTGCGGATCAAAAACGAACAGGCTAGAAATTCTCGATAGTAAGCTTCCATTTCACTTTGCTGTTCGGTTGAAAGAAAACTTTCTGACATTTTTGCAATAAAACTTCCGGGTAACGAAGTCTTGTCAGTTTTGTAAAGCTCAACTGCTACCTCTTCCATAATCTGAAGCCGCTTATCCCGCTTAATCAGCATGGCTCGTCGTTTGTTGAGAATTTGCCAGTCTAATTCCCCCTGTAAATAACGGTTGTATAGATTGGGTCGGTTAACCGGGTAGCCTTCTTTAACCAATTTTGGCAGAGTTTTGACAATTATCTCCAATAGCACGGGCCGTTTTACTAAATCCGAAAGGTCATGAATTTCTTCTATCCGGTCTGAATAGTACTTCCACTCTCTAGGAGTTTCGCCTTTTTGTACCGAAATCAGAGGAACCCGTTTTTGCAGATAGAGTTGGATTTGTTGCTCGTCCAACGGTTGCAAATACAGGCGTGGATATGTTCTGAAGGCTTCCCGTTCTTCGGTTATGTTGATAAAGTACTCGGGGCGAGTGGTAAGTAAAATCTTGTTACTTGGTAAGGTGGCTAAAGCTTCAAATAACTCCATGTTTTGGCGAACCGTATCACTATCAGCCCGCAACGCCATTTCATCAAAGCCATCCAAAATAAATAGAAGTAGTCCTTCCTCCGCCATTTTCAACAAAGCAGTATAGTCGGGATTGTCTACATTACAGTATTGTTTAAGATAGGCAATTAAAAACCCTTCCAAATCAACCGCATTCTTGGCAAATTCTTTCAAACTAATCAAAAGGGGAATACGACATTTGGCGCGTTCACCTTCATCTGTTTCTAAGTAAATTGTTGCCAGACTAGCGGCCAGATGTTCGCTAAAAGTAGTTTTCCCGCTCCCATAGTCGGCCAGAATCGCCAACCGAGGTCTGTCAGGCTGATTTAGCCAGCGTTTTACACCTTCTTCTATTCCTCCAGTCCAAGTTACCTTGTAATCTGGTTGCTTGTTTCCCTCAGAAGCTGGAATGTTAGCTATAATTTGACTTTCACTAATCTCTTTGGGGTACTGACGAAATTCGGCATTTAACGGAATATAAATATCGGCCAGAGCAGGCTGGTTATATTGGAGACGCGGCTTTTTGTAGTCATCAACCAGTTTTTGCAGGTAGGGTTCAAAATCTATTAATTCGTACAAAAGCTGTTTGTCGGTGAAAAGCTCAAAGTTGCGCTTCCCGATCTGGCCTAATATTTTCTTAACCTCGCTGCTTGCTTCAAAGCTAGTCACAATCAAAACCTTGTCCACTTCGCCTTCTTCAACTTGTTCTTTGATAAATTCTACAAATATTTTAGCTCGCTCACCTGTCAGGGGTTGCACCTTATCATAAAAAGGAATAATCCCGACTTTGCTTCGGGTGGGACCAGCTTTTATGGTAGCGGTAGAGTAGCCCGCCGGGCCATTTTCGGGTGGTCTTGAGCGGGCCAGTTTGTAGCCAATCATGTGCAGGAGGCTTTTTACGCGCTCTGCAAAGTCCCGGCTTTCGGGTGAGTATTGCGGGTTTTGGACCAGCCTCAGATTGGGGCTAACCGCCGTCGAATGGACCTGGATGCGCTGGACGGTTCGCTCTTCTTTGATAGCGTCTGCCACGAAGCTTAATACTTCGCTCACCGTAATCCAGCCGTCGTTTCGGCTCGGTTTTTGCTCGAAAGCCCGCAACAAACAATGGGTGAAGATGCTGTGCTTCAACGGACCCTCCTGGATAGCCGATTCGTACTGCCGGGCTGCCCCGATGATATATAAACTGGTATCGCTTTTAGAGTTGAGCGACAAGTTGCGTAAGACTTCTCCGGCCCCACCGCTATGGCAGGTGTCCAGCAGAAAAACGACGTTCTTGACCCTGGCATCGGTAAGGGTTTTGGTTATATCGTGAATGTCTAAAACGGTTTCTTTATCGGGCTGACCATCCTCGTAAAATCTGGCATCGGAGGGCAGCAGGTAGAAATTGTTGCTCTCCGGGTAGAGCGCCCCATGACACGAGATATACACCACCACCAAGTCTTCCGCCTTGCGGTCGGGGTCGTTTAGTAGCTTGATTAAGGCGCTTCTCAACATCGCCAGGGTAGTCTCTTCGGGCGTTAGCTTGCGGATGACTTCAAAATTCCCCTGTTGAGGGTCTTCTAGCACCTGCGCAATCGCTTCGGCATCTTTGGCAGCAAAGCGCAAATCGTGATTTTTAATAGCGGTGTACTGGCTTATACCGACACACAAGGCGTAACGCCGACCGATGGAAAAATTAGAAATTCCTACCGAGAGGATATTATTCTCCTCCAGCCATTTTGCCAGTACTGAGTAATTCCCACCATATTTTCTTAATACTTTAGCAGCTACAATTGCGAAAGGCCGTGAACTTTCGCTGATTAGCAGATTAGCAGTAGAGGTAGGATTTGCCAAAAGTGCTGGGAAATCAAAAGAAGATCCAGCCTTCTCATTTATAAAGTGCGAAACTTTTACTAATACCTGAGTAGCATCTGTTATAGTTAATGTATCCAGCAACAATTCACGTACACCCGGCACAAATTCGTATTGGATGTAATCAGGGTTAAGAATATTTTCGGTAGATGGAACTTCTTCAAGCAAGTCACTCAAAAAAAGTTCGGCCAAATGTTCCTGACCAGTGGAAACCAACATTGTTTGTTGAATCAAGCGAATAATAGGTAAACTAACGGGAGTTGCTGCGAGTAATTCGGCTAGTCTACGGGTGAGGGGTGCTGCTTTAGCCCGAAAGTTATTTACCCGTTGTTTAGCGGTAAGAGAATTAGCCTGAGGTAATCTAGTCTTCTGTACAACATCAGCCTGCCAATCAGTTGGGGGATTTATATTAAACATAAATCCTGAAGTATATACATTCCCTAAACCTAACAGGGCCTGAGTCCAATTTGCAACCGACTCTGGTTCAAGTGTTACAACTGGTACAGGCATTCCCCCTATTAGTGAATTTTTTTCAACCAAAGGGTTGGACGGTTGAACCTCCAGACTAATATTTGGCACACCTGGCAAGGTGGCTCTCAAATCGACATCTAGTACATTACTGAGTGATGTATGTTGCCACAAACGTTGAGGTAGCATTTGGATTATAGCTACCGGATTAGTGCGTCCCCACATTGAAACTAACCGATTGATGGCAGGGGTATACCACCCGCGAGAGGCACAATCGGTTACAATCAATATCAACCTTTGAGCACTCGTATCAACTAATTCGCGTGGGTTTCTTACGCGAGCTTTATTGTGTGTTAAAGTTCTTCCTGAATACAGCCTGAGCTGTCCATCTGAACTATCGGTCACTAGGGACCACATCCTTACATCACGAAAAGCTCCTTGTCGTTCAATTAATAAACGTAATTCCGTTATTGTTTGCTGCCATATAACCATAGAAGCACTAGCATCGATAACTAAGGCTACATCCAACCAGCGCCTTGGAGCTGGTTGTAAAATGGGAAACCAGATGCCTTCTTCAGCGATTCGATGGGCAGTAGCTGCTTCATTTAGTACAAAATTTGTACGAGAAGTAACTCGTCGTCTAAAGGGGCGCAACGCCCGACCTAGCTCAAGCGCTTGTGACAAAGCGGGAGCTGATGGACTTTTGAACGGTAATCCACTTAATGTAGAAATTCTATCGCTTCCATCCCCCTTACCATAGAGTGGGAGACCACTTGGTTGAAAGGATGGGGGTACCGTTGGTTCATTTGGAAGCGGTGTTGGTTTTTGGTTTTTGCTTTTGGGTGGATTCGCTTCGGTAGAGGGCGACTTAATAGCACCTTCAGCAAGGTCGTCTTTCGGTGAAACCTCACCCTTGTTAACGTTTGCCTGTCCCAAATAAGGAACTAACCACAAAAGATCGGCAACCTCTTCAACATTGAGATTAAGACCTGCCTTATCGAGAGTTGATAAAAGCTTTGAAATCATATCGACTCTGCATTTGAGAGGTATCTGAGTAACGCTTCGAGTAAATCTTCTCTTCTACGCAAATCTACTCCACGCGAAACCAAATAGATAGCATTGAGCAATTGGTCGGTGGCAAGATCTCCTTTATCTCGGCGAGAAAGGAAATCGTCGATTAAAGCTCGTGATTGTACATTAGCCTCGGCCCCCAGATGAGCTTCTATAATTTTAGCCAATTTCTCTTTAGTCGGAGCTTGCATATCTAGACGTAGACAACGTCGTAAAAAAGCGGGTGGGAATTCACGCTCCCCATTACTGGTCAAAATAATAAAAGGAAAAGCCCGACATCGGACTAACCCATTTTCAATTAAAACTTGGTCTTTATCGTCTCCACTATCATAAGGTCTAACCGATACCTGTTTGTTTTCTTTAGCAAGCCGCGCTAATTCAGGTATATCAAACTCGCCCTCTTCAAATATATTTAGAAGGTCGTTGGGTAAATCAATATCGCTTTTATCTATTTCGTCAATAAGTAATACCCGAGGACGCTTAGAGGGTAATAAAGCGGTTCCTAGAGGACCAAGCCTCAGATACTGACCAATGTCAGGAGTGGAACCCTTTAAGGAAGCGTCCTGTAATCTTCCAATCGCATCATAACGGTAGAGGCCATCGGCCAGAGTAGTACGAGTCGTAATTGACCAGCGCAACACTGGACCTAGCTGTAGCTCACGAGCTACAGCATAAGCCAGGGAAGATTTGCCGGTACCAGGTTTCCCTGTAACAAGCAAAGGACGGCGTAAATATAGAGCAGCATTGACAAACTCAGCCTCCTCAGAACTGACTTGAAAATCGGCTCCTCGGTTTTGATTTCCCAACTGTCTCTCACGTTGAGGATCTTTAGTAAAACTGAACGAGCGCTCTGTTAGAACCTTACCCTCGAAATTGCGCCATTTAGGGGGATCAGGAAGTCGGTCAATATCATTATGAGGGTTACCCGTGCCTCTGAAAATCCACCAATCATTCATCCTTGTTTCCTTTTCTGCTAGATGTCTAAAATGGTACACCAACATCCGGGGGTAATCTAGTGGGATCATCCCACAATATAACTAAACGGTGTAATAAATGATTTTGATTTGCAAAATTCATCCGGCGTTTTTGCCATATCTTTTTTGGTAAAACAGAAAAATCACAGCCAAAATGAAGGTCTTTGAATGACTGCTCTACGTCTTCGGCTTCATTCAACTGGGAATAAGGCCAGAAAGCAACTGGCATTCCATTACTGATTATTCTACGAAGAATAATAGAGTCATTGCTAGTTATAGTGGCAGGAAGTGCAAATGTTAGGGCCAAACAGATAATGTCATCGGATAGCTCAATGCTAAAGCCCTTAGTTTGACAATGCTCTAAGCTGCAAAAATGTGGTTCCATTGCAGTCTTTACCTTATCAAATTGTGTCCATTTATTAAACCACTTCTTATAGGTTATAGGGTCTTTGCTATATACTCTATCCCAAGATCGTATTACTATAGGATATTCGGTACTTATTGGCAATGGATCCGGACCTACAATTATTTTCCAGCTATTAATGTCGTGGTTAAAAAGTGCAAATGGTAAGAAAAGCTCTATCAATAATTGTTTACCTTGACCTAAAATATAGCGCTCGCTTTCGGAAATTAGCCTATTAATTAGATCTGGTAAATTCTCTACCTTGTAAGTATGGCTTTCATTATATATATTGAGTGTACTATCACCAGTACTTTTCTCCAATTGTAACCAGGCCTGAACTAGGTAAGTTCCCTTTTTTGATTTAGATGGTTCTATTTTTACAAGAAGACGGGCTTCTTGAGTTATTACCGCCCTTTGTGTAGAAACTCCTTTTTCTAAATCTTTTCGTAAAAAATTTATTTCGTCATTAACTCCTAGTTCTTCAGATATTGTATCGATCCAATTCTGCAATTTAAGCTTAGTATTATATTTTAGTGAGGGTATTTGCGAAGCAAGTGTCTGTGCGAATTCTAAAATAGGAAAAGTACCGCCCTCCTGACGAGGCATTTGAGCTAAATCATATATCAGTATAATAGTCTCTTCCAGAAATATAGAATTCATTTTGATACTCAACACTGACGGCACGCTCTTATAATAATATTTTTTAAGCTTTTCAGCAGGTAAAGAGAGTTGCCCTATTAAGATCCCCAATTCTTTTATGTGTTCATGAGTAATCAGGATGACTAGGCTACCACTTCGTAAGCCTTGTAAACTGGCTTCTATATCCCGCAGAACATCCCTGTTAGGATATTTTTTACGCGCTATTTTAATTATATCGAATAATTTGTCCTGCTTGGTAGCTTCGTCTAATACATCCGACCAAACACTTCTAGCTTCACTTTGGAGTACAATATTCTGAAGTGGAATATTAGCCTCTCGTAGTACTTCCGGAATAGTATCAGATTTATCATATAAATAGGCCAATTCATTTTTAAGAATTGTAAAGTAGCATTGCAATAAACCGTTTTCTATGGGGGAGTTGCTAGTCATAAGGTTGGCTGCTTTCTATTGCCTGATTCTTTACAGGGTAAATTATTCCTACTAACTGGCATCGTTTAGCTATTCCGAAAATCTTTAAGTTCAAAAGCCCTTTTTTATTTTTTACTATTATCCATTTAACATTATGTTTAGCTTACGGCTTACTAATTTTGAATATTTAGATGTTCCTTATTTGTATTGTAAAGCATAAGATAATTTTAATCAATTGACCATTGATGTTTGCCAGTATATCTGGTATATATCAATATAGTCAAGATAACGCTTTCTGGCTTATGAATCTGATTCGGATTGGAGTAATTTATGCCCTGGAATGCTAACCTCACTAACCTTAAATATGTGCTAGCCGATCTCTATTTTCTCAAGGAAGATAGCGTGCCAATAGTAAGAGCAGCGGGCTTGTCTCTAGCCCAGATAAGCTTTAGCAACAAGGCTACTACCAACTGGTCGAACATTCTGGATGAAGCCGATAAGCGCGGCAAGGTTAGCGATGTTATTCGCGCCGCCCTTAAAGATTACTCCGATAACGAATTCCTCAAGAGCGCCCTGACTGGTACTCTTACCCCGGTCAGGGATTTTCTTGACGATAGCTTTAAATGGGAAAGTCCAGCCTCGCTGGACACCCTCGAAAAGCTGATGGATCGTAATAGCACCCTGCTGCCGATTAGC
This sequence comes from Chloroflexia bacterium, assembly GCA_038210655.1. GTDB lineage: Bacteria > Chloroflexota > Chloroflexia > Chloroheliales > Chloroheliaceae > 54-19. Next base: position 12,467 of record JBBQWM010000070.1, on the reverse strand, counting down.
TGGCTGGCAGTCGGGCTGCAACGGGCCAGATCGGTTGCTAGGGTCAGACGCAACGATGGGTTGTTTGGCACCGGCTTTCTGATCAAGGACAACCTATTTTTGACCAACCATCACGTCCTGCCCGACCCGGAGGTCGCAAAGGCCGCTGTGATCCAGTTCCACTACGAGCGAAACGAGGTTGGCCTCGATCATGCGCCGGTCAATTTCGAGCTTGACCCGGCGGCGGTCTTTTTCACCTCGCAGGCCGATGATTGGACTTTCGTGCGGGTGAAAGGGGAAGCCGGGGCCGAGTGGGGCTTTATCGAGCTAAATCCGGTTGAGGTAAAACAGAATGACCGAGCCAACATTATCCAGCATCCCGGTGGAGAAACCAAGCAAATCGCCGTTTATCATAATATAATAGCTTACGCCGACCAGACCAGGGTGCAGTACCTGACCGATACGCTGCCCGGTTCTTCCGGGTCGCCGGTCTTTAATAGCGAGTGGCAATTGATCGCGCTACATCACAGTGGCGGTTCCCTGATCGAACCCGGCTCCAAAAAGCCGGTCTACCGCAACGAGGGCGTTAACATTAACTGTATCTTGAAGGGTCTAGCCGAGCAGGGTTTGAAGTTGTAGACCGCTAAAGCCAGACCAGGAGTAGAAAAGTTTGACAGACCATCATACCCATACAAAGCTGAAAAATGCAGGAAGTTTTCAAGATACTGAATGAGCGGCTGATTGAAATCTACCCGCAATGCGCCTGCGGCATCGGCCTGATCAATGCTCCAATCCGTAGCATAAGTGTAGCCGGAATTGGAGGGTAGCGTGCCGGGCATGGCGGCGGGGCCTGTTGCGCCAACCGTAACCTCGGTTGCCCGGATATTCAGATTGGTAATAGGCTGCGTGTTCCCGCCCGGCAAGGTCATGGTGGCCGTTGTGCCGGATGGGACAAGCAAGGTGGCTCGCCGGGAACCGTCATTGTCGGCAACCGGGCTGCCCCACACGACCGTCATGGCAGGCAACGCACCCAGGTTCACACTGGTCACTGCCGGGTCAAGCGGGGTCAATACCACATCGGGCAGGCTCTGAAACTGCCGCCAGGGTCATCCACCTGACGTTGTAGCGGCAGGTAGCCGTTTTTGGAATAGTTTACGGTCAAGGCGCTGCCGCCATTGACCGCCATATCAAACCCGCCACTTGCCTGGCTGAGAGTCTGGCCGTATTCGGGGTGGGAGAGAATCGTAATTTTGACGGTTGGGATGGGCTGGCCCTGGCGGTCGGTAATTTTGCCGCGCAGGACGGCGACCCGTGTCCGGCTGATCGTACCGGCAGCTACGCCAGTCTGGATCGGATTGGGGCCGGTGTAGAGGAATTCTGTTTCCGTGGCGAAGTCGGTGGTAACTGTGGTATCCAGGGGTGGGGCAACTTTCGTTGGGTCTGACGGGGGAATATACCCGCTCAGGCTGGTATTGGCCGCCACACAAAAGAGCTTGCTCCCGCCGCCGCTAACTGGGGTCTTGATTTGCTTGCCGCTAAAGCCGCCCACTCTTACGCCGGTGATGATATTACTGGAAGTGAGGGTCAGGCCATCCCCGGTTACGCCGCTACCGTTGATAATGATGGGTGGGCCATCGGGGGTGCAATTTCCGCCGTCGATGGTAACACCCGCCGGAACGGTGAGGCCCGTACCCGTAATGGCGATGGCGGTTCCCAGGCTCAGATTGAGGCTGACAAGCTTGCTTGGCCCGCTTCCAGCCGCAACGAGGGCAGCGCGTAACGTGCCGCACTGACCGTCGTCCTTGTCGCTGGTGACAATGAGGGGATTACCGCAGGCGGTGGGAGGGGCGGCCAGCGTAGAAACCGGGTTTTCCTGGGCCATTTCAAGCGGAGGAAGCGGGGCGGCCAGCGTAGGGCTGGGCAGGCTGCTTGTCGTCAGGTTGATAAAGATGGCAAACGCAAGGAAAAGGTTAAGCAATTTAGCGGAATTAAAAGGCCGCTCCGACATCAACGGGTCAGCTGGGGTGCGCATAGTATGACCACCTCTGTCTCATCCACATCACTTGGCAACCCCTTAGTAAAGGGGTGCTATATCCTCAACGAAAAACCAAAGGGTGCGGGGCCGGGCTAAAAACACGCATTCAGGCAACACAAAGCCGTGCCAGGCGAACGTGTCCCCGTAGGAAAATCAAAAAGCTGAATGGAAAATTACTTGGGTGGGAAAGGTAATAGAGTAAAGCTAAAGCGTCGCACGGACGCAATTTCCGATCTGAGGATAGTATAGCATAGTTTAATATTTTAGTGGTTGATTCTCAGGACCTTTTTCTAAAATGTGCGCAATAATGGCGCTGAGTGTGCTATACGTCGGTAAGAGGCCAACGTTTGTGCAACGGGTTTTCGTTGCAATGTCGGCGGAGTTCGGTGCCACAATCCTCTCAACCATTTACTGGCGAAGAAACGAGGTATAAGTAATCACTACCTTGCACTTTGAGTATACTTATCCGGGTTTTCGCCGTAATAGCCGAACTCAAAATTCTACAAAAGGGCAAAGAGCTTATTTACCTCCAAAAGTAGTTGTCCAATAATATTGGTAGGTGGATTTAGAGTTGGTGACATACCCTATACCTATCGCCTTGTAGTTCGGATTTAGCATGATGGCGTTGTAGCCGGACGAGCTTTTCCACAACTCGAAGGCCGCCTGAGCCTGTACACCCGCCGCGATGTTCTCATTGGTAGGTAGGTCGGTATAACCGAAGTCGGTCAACCGTTTGGGGTAATCGCGACCTTGTGAGTCGAGGTGACCGAAGTAGTTGTACTTTGCCATATCTTCACTTTGCCAGCGAGCGGCTTGCTGCAACTTGCTATCCACCCGCAAAGTCGGCAAATTGTTCTGGCTACGGTACTGGTTAATCAACTCGCCGAACTTTTTCTCTTCCTCGTTCAAAGTAGCCGGAACCGGGTCTGGCGTGGGGGTCGGGTTGGGGCCAGGCGAGGGAATTGGCGTAGGGCTTACTCCGGGCGGTGTAGGCGTAACGGTCGCAGGGGGAGAGGCTGGGTAACGCCAGGCATAGTAGTGCTGCCCAATATTGCCCATCTCGATTTGCCATTCGGGGGCGTTGGCTGGGTTATAGGTTAGTACCCGCCGCTCGAAAAGCTGTACCAGCAGTTCGCGCTCACTTCCGGCCACGATAAATTTGGCCCAGTACGGTTCGCTGATCGGGTAGCCCATTGCAAAGAGCCATTGCTCGTCCAGCTTTTGCATCCAGTTCCAGAACACGTCTGGCACGTTATGCCCAGTCGCCGCTTCGTAGTGGGTATATGTGGCTAACTTCGCGGCCTCGACGGAGACTTCCCGTCCGACCTGTCCGGCCCGATTGACGCTTTCGGCCACCGGGCCGCTTCTGGCCTCCGCCCGGCTTTCGATCAAGCGGGCAAAGCTGGCGTAGGTTGGGCCGGGGTTGTTCGGGTCGCCCCCGACCGGCACGCTGGATGCTGATCTCGGCTGGAAGGCGTTATCGCCAACCTGCGCCCGCCCTTTCACCAGTTCGACCGTCAAAAGGCCGTTGGTGACGTACCATCGGCTGGCTTTGTCACTTGCCGAGTTGGTGATTTCCATCCGGCTTTTGTCGAAGTACTGCACCAGCCGCACCCCGCCCGGCCCATCGGCATAACTCTCGCGCTGGGTGGCGTTCGGCTGCGGCCCCCATAGCCAGGTTCGCACCGCCCGCCCCTCTGCCACCGCCTTATCACTCCGCTCCCAGACTTGTCGGAAGGCCGGGTCTGCAAATTCTTCCGCCCTGACCTGATCGAGTAGCGGCAGTGCCAATACTACTGAGGTAAGCATAACTACTATCAAAGATAAGTAGAGATTAAAGCGTTTGCGTATTATTGATAGCATCATGTCATGTTCTCCCCATATCAGCCGCTACTTGCCTGCTGATTACATATTTGAGTCGGTATAACGGCTATAACCAGGCCAGACCGATGTCTGCTTGCCGCGCCGATTGCGAAGTTATCCGACTATAATGTCTGATGTAGTCGTCGAGTAGACGTTACAACCTAGCAAGCCGTTTGCGACCCGCGATCTACCTCGGTGACGAATTACTACTCGGCCTATCTCTCTCGGTCACTGCCATTTTCGACCATTATCTTTTACCTTATGGAACAGGTCGAACCTTACTATTTCGGTTGTCATCATACCATTGTAGGTCTTTTCGATCACTAAACTGAATAATTTCTTGAGTATTGTCGTTACGAATAATATAATAACCATCCTTTCTATAATAAACTGTTGCGTTATTGCGAATGTTCGGTCTTTTATCTATAGTTGTAAGTGTAAATGATGGATTATCAAGCACGGCTTGAATGTCTGCCTCTGACCAACCCCTTGTTGACATCTGCCGAAGCTTCTTTTCAGTAATAATTTTCCACGGTAATCTCTGTGTTACGCTTGTTATAGCAGCGTCTTTTACTACTGCACTTGCCCCCTTTAAGACAATACCGGCACCATCGATTGCTAAAACTAAGGTGCTTACCGTATTAAACAATGTATCGAACCCGTAAGCTCCTACCCCACGCCAATCACCTCTATCAATAGCTTCTTTGGTCTTTATTCCAGAGTCAATGGCCAAATATGCTGGGTTTAGCTGGTTGGCCGCCATGATTACCCCATCGAAACCACCACCATACTGATTATAAGCATTACTCATCTGGCGACCAATATTATAAATAGTCGGTATAGGATTACTCATAGTATATAAGAAAGTTAGTTCTGTATCCAACGATCTTTTTACAAAACTCGTACCAAATTCCCCTACGTTTCGCCAAAAACTAGGCTTATTGTTTTGTGGTAGGGCATAACATAAACGACTATTACTCCAAAATTTATTAAGTGAGTTGAATAAAGTGTTACCAAAATATCTAGTTATGTTATTAATATTAAGTTGTCTTTGCCACCACTTATTCGAATTGGATTTGGGAGTACTTCCAAAATTAGTACCACCATAACTCCGGCTATTTGGAGAATACTCTGGGCCTGGTATATTTATGTAGTCATCTAATACAGATACTGAGTTAGCTATAAGTGAACTAACAGTTCTCGATAAGTCACTTATTAACCGATTGACTACTGGTATAATTATAGGAGCTATAATGGGTATAATCACAGGAGCCATAATTGATGCAACTGCAACTATAGGGATCATGATCGGCATAAATATATTTGCAAGTAAAGGTAATGAGAAGTAACCCATTGGGTCTACCAAGTTGACCGGGTTGGACTTCACGTACAAGGAGCGATTGTGCGACGTAGGGTCGCCGACACGGCCCCGGTAGGGGTCGTCACCCAGCCAGCGAGTGGTTTCCGGGTCGTACCAGCGGGCGTAGAAGTGGGTCAGGCCGGAAGCGTCGTCGTAGTCCTGGCCGGTGAAGCCCAGGTTGGGTAGTTTGTCGAGTTGCTGGTCATCGTGCTGTTCGCCGTAGGAACTGAAGGTCTGGCTACCGACGACCCGCCCGTACTGGTTGGTGACGGCGACCGGGCTACCCAATCCATCGTGCTGGAAGTAGTGGGCGCTGTGCTGCCGACCACTGTACTGGCTGGTGTTGCGGGCGCGACGCTCGTGCGAGACCGAGCCGAGGACTGAGCCACCGTCCCCGACCGTGTAATACAAATCGTCGAGGCTCTTGCGCGACCCGTCGTATTCCTCGCCGACCAGTTGCAAACCCCAGTAAAGTTTGGTTACATCGGCATCTTTGGAGTTCTTCGATTGGCCCTTCTTATCAACATAAGTAGACTGCAAACGGCCCAACCCATCATAGGCGTATTCGCTTACACCCAGACGCGGACGCAAGTCGGGATTGGGGTTGCCGCCGACCTTAGTGGTTTCGACCCCGCTCAGACGGTCTTCAAAGTCGTATTTGTAGCGGGTTTCGGTGGTGCCGTCGTTCTTCAAGGTACGGTTGCCGTTCGGATCGTAGCCGAACGAGATCGCCCCGTTGACGCTACTCAGCCCGGTCAGGTGGTTGGCGGCATCGTAGCTAAACTGTTGATCGAAGTTGAACTGCTGGCCCGCCTTCTGGCTGTGCGAAACCTGGCGACGGGTTAAATTGCCGTTCGCGTCCATCGCATAATTGACGTTTAGCCCGGTCGATTGTTTTTCGCTGCCCAGCCGGTCGAGCTCGTCATAGCTGTAATCGGTAGTGGTCGAGACCGAGGCGAAATTGTTGTCCAGCCCGTAGGGGTTGGAAGCCGGCCGCGACTTTTTGGGCAAGGGTACTTTCGGCTTGTAACCGTAAACATCATCATCTTCGGGTAGGGCAGTGGCCTTGTTTTCGAGCCGCGTCTTAACCTGAGTGCGGTTGCCGTTCGGGTCAAGGGTATACTCGTAGCGGTTCAAAAGCTGGTCGCCCGGCAATAGATTGGTCAAGGCAGTAAGCTGACCCGCCGCATCAAAAGTTTGACGGGTTTTGGCCCCGTTCGGGTAGAGCAGTTCGGTCTGGCGACCCAACAAATCGCGGGTAAAGATGTATTCCTCGTCGCGTTGGTCAACGATCTTTTTGAGCCAGTTATCGGCATCGTACTCGCGGCGTTGCGATTGACCGTTGGGGAACTCCATACGGGTCAGGTTGCCAGCTTTGTCGTATTCGGCGCTGGTCAGGCGGTTGTCGCGCTTCTCGCTGGTCATGCGGTTCAGCAGATCATAGCTAAAGCGACTGGTTCCGGTTTGATCTACCAACTCGGTCAGGTTGCCAAAGCGATCATATTTGCGCTGTTGGGCAGTGCTGTCCGGATATTCCAGCCGGGTCAGCCGATCCATCCCGTCATACTGGTAGTTCAAGACCGTGCCGTTGGCATCCCGCGAACGGCTGCGGTTGCCTGCCGGGTCATACTCGAAATTCCAGATTTTGTTCAGCTGATTGGTATAAGCGGTCGGGCGACCTTCCAGGTCGTATTGCCAGCTTTCCAGCCCGCCCTTCGAGTCCTTAAAGCTGGCAAGGTTGCCATCCTCGTCATAGGCATAGTTCGAGACTGCCCCCTTCGCATCGCCGACCGATTTTACCCGGTTGAGGACATCGTAAGTATAGCCGGTCACAAAGCCGCGCGGGTTCTTGGTCGCGGTCTGACGGGAGAGGTTGTCGCGGGTAGTCTCGGTGCGGCGACCGAGCGGGTCAATCTGGCTGACCAACTGGTTGAGGGCATCGTAGCCAAAGCCATAACGCTGGCCCATCGGGTCGATCAGGGCCGTCACGTTCCCGGCTCCATCGTATTCCAGCTTCGTCTCGGCCCCACGTGGCGACAGTGAACGCATAAGTTGGCCCGCCCCATCGTACTCAGCCTTCGTCACCCGGCCCAGCGCGTCGGTCTGGTCGAGTACCAGGCCGTCCGGGTCATAGCGGAATTGTTGCGAGCCGCCCAGTGCATCGGTCATTTCGGTCATGCGACCCAAGTTGTCGTACTCGAAGCGGGTCAATCGGTCGGGGTTGTCGATCAGTTCGACCAACTGACTGGCCTCGTTGTAGCGGTAATTCGTGACCCGTCCGGCCCGGTCGATTTGTTTGGTCATCCGGTTTATTTCGTCGTATTCGCGCTTCTCGACAAAGCCACGCTGGTTGGTAGTCTTGAGCAGGTTGCCCGCTTTGTCGTACTCGAATTTAGTGAGCGCCCCCAGCGCATCTTTTAGTTCAACCGAACGGCCTAACTGGTCATATTTAAAGCTGGTTACACCCCCACGCGGTTTTTTGAGGCTGAGCAATTGATCGGCATCATCGTAGCTAAAGTCGTAGGCCAGACCCAGCGCATCGGTCAGCTTTGTAACTCGGTTACGGCTATCGTAAGCCAACCGCGTAGTTTGGTTGAGCGGGTCTTTGACTGCCAGCAAGTTGCTATCTACATCGTACTCGAAGCTGGTCAGACCGCCTTTGGCATCTTTGATCGCTATTCGGCGGCCCAACCCATCATAGGCTACTTCGGTAACGCGACCCAACGGGTCGATGGTCTTCTTGAGGCGACCCAGCAGGTCGTACTCCATTTTGCTAACCCGGTTCAGCCCATCGGTCATGCTCCCTAGCTGGTCGGCCAGATCATATTCAAGCCTTGTGACCCGACCTGCCGCTGACCGGCGCAAGGTCAGGTTGCCGGAAGGGTCGTACTCGAAAAGCTGTACGCCACCTGCTGGGTCGGTCAATTTCGTAACCCGACCTGCCGCATCATATTGATAGCGGGTAACACGGGTTAGAGGTTCCATAATTATTTCGAGCGGGCGGTCTTCTGCGTCATACTTTATGTCAGTGATGTAATCGAGCGGGTTGAGCATTCGGGTCAGCCGCCCGGCAGGGTCGTATTCATAGCGGGTCAAGAGGCCGCGCACGTCAAGCATGCTAATCAGTTGACCGACTGCGTTGTATTCGTAGCGAGTTTCGCCACCGGCCGGGTCGATTCGCTTGACTGGGCGGTTAAGTTTGTCGTACTCGGTGCGGGTAAGGCGACCTAGTGGGTCGGTCTGGCGGGTCAAATTGCCCGCCGCGTCGTAATCATAGCGGGTCGCGCCGCTGATTGGCGCAGGGTGGATAATTTTGAGCAACCGACCCAGGACATCGTATTCGTAGCGGGTTTGATTGCCCCGACCATCTTTGGCCGAGATCATCCGGCCTAACTCGTCATATTCGACGCACCGACTGGTACTAAAGGTATCCACCACGCAATGTACCCGGTTTAGCTCGTCGTACTGATAGGTCGTGACTGCACCATCGGCCTTGACCTGTTTGGTCAAATTGCCGTCGGCATCGTACTGGTAAGCGGTCAGGCGGTTGAGCGCGTCACGCTGCCCGATCACCCGGTGTAGTGCGTCATATTCGTAGTGGGTCTCGCCACCACCTGGACCAGTCTGGTTTTCCAGATAAAGGGCGGCATTGTAGCGGCTTTTGATAGTATGACCGAGCGGGTTTGTGAGTTCGAGTTGCTGATTATTAAAGTTATAGGTCATGCTATAGTGAGCGCCAGTCCGGTCGGTTAGGCCAGTCAGGTTGTTTTCTGCATCGTACTCGAACTTCATAATGCGTTCTAATGGATCGATTACACTCAGCCGATTGTTGGCAGCATCGTAAGTGTTCCGAGTGTGCCGTCCTAGCGCGTCCTCAACCGCCAGCACCCGACCCACCTCGTCGTAGTCAAAATCATTGATCTGACCGAGAGCGTTTGTAACTTTCTTCAAGTTACCAGCCTTATCGTAGCTAAAGCGAGTGACCCGTCCCAGTGGGTCGGTCAGGCTGGTCAAGCGACCTTTGTTATCGTAAGAAGTGGTTATGACACTGCTGTCCGGGCGGGTCAGTTTGACCAGATTGCCTCTAAGATCGTACTCGTAGCGGTACTGTCCACCTCTGGCATCGACCAGTCGGGTAATATTATTCTGAGCGTCATACTCCATTTTGGTAATCCGGCCCTGGGGGTCGGTTTCGGTCAGGCGGTTGCCGTTGGCATCGTAAGTGTAGCGCCATTTGCGCCCCAGTGGACTGGTATAAGTAATCAGATTGTCATTAGCGTCATATTCGTACTGCTCTACCCCGCTCAGCGCATCTGTCACCTTCAGGGGCCGATGCTTATCGTCATATTCAAATAGGGTTTTGTTCCCGACCTGATCGGTGTAAAGGGTAGTGGTGGCATCATAATCAAACTTAAAGGTTTTGCCGTCCTTGTCGGTCTGAACTGCTACCCAGCCTTCGCTATCGTACTGGTTGGTAATAAAAATCGCACCACGCCCGTCCGTAACGCTGGTAATGCGCTTGTCATTAGTGTAGGCAAAACGGTAGGTCGCTCCCTTTAGATCGGTAACAGTTTCAAGGGTTTGCTTGGTCGTATAAGTATATTTGACCTGGCGACCGGTGGGGTCGGTGAGAACGGTAATCTTGCCAGCGGAGTTGTAAGTAAGTCGGTAGGAGCGACCGCCTGTATCAATGACTTCGCTCATATTCCCGGCAGCGTCGTATTTCATGCTAAGGCGGTTGGCGTTGCGGTCGGTCTGCCCAGTCAATTTGCCGTCCGCCCCAAACGTCATTACTATTTGATCGGTACGAGTGAGGCTAAAAGTACCATCGCCGTTCTTGACCAGTCGCTCGAAAAAGCCCGCTTCCACCGTGTAGGAACCATCGGTGTTACGGCTGAATTTAGCCCCGCGTCCATCTGGGTAAGTCAGTTTGACTGATCCATCAGCCTCAAGCTTTAGCCTGGTATTGAGGTTAAAACTCCAACCAAACCCAAAAGGGCCGTCGGTTTCGTTGTCCTGGCTGTTATAAGTCCGCACAAACTCTAGTGGGCTGCCGTTGCCCGGCACCGACAGATCGGTAGTAGTATAAACAAAGTTGCCGTTTTCAGTATTGACTGGCTCGCCACGCATCTGAGCATAGCTGGGTTTACCGATGTTCTTCGAGGTTACAGTTCTGCGTGGCGGGGGTGGCGGACCATTACAAACTTTGTTCCAATCCCAATTAGGTAGCGGATTAGTACCCCAACCAGGTGCTGCTGTACTTTGTCCAATAATAGTTGTACAGTCAGCAATCAAACCGTGACGGGTGGCGATGTTTTGTACCATATCACGCAAACGGTCATACAAAGCTTGAGTGCGTGGAAGTGTATCCAGAAAAGAGCCTTCCAAAGAAATACCGATGAAGTTAGTATTGTTGTAGGGTGAATTAGTTGGATTCAAAAAGTTGGCGGTATCCTGCTCCGAAACAAGCTGATAGGCTTTGTACTCACCACCACTAAGTCCAACGGCATAATGAACACTCTTAGGATTACCGGTACTGGTGTAAGTATTGAGTAGGCTGGTAATTGAACCAGCCCCGAACCCAATTACAATATATTTGACGGTACTGCCAGAACGACCTGCGTTATACTTTGATGTTGGATAAGCAATAGCCTCTGGGTAATCTACCGGCGGTACGGTCGCTGAAACAGGAAGTACGGCAGTATTGACGTTAGGTGTTGTCAGGCTATTTCCTTGTGAGGCGATTGCAAGGGTTTCACCAGAAGAAACTTTGGCGCTGAAACCCTTACGGAGCAGGTAAAAGACGTTGTCAAGGTAAATTTGAGCAATATCAGGCGGGTAGCCACTCCAGCGCTCCAATACTACTCCCAACTCGGGTATCGAAGTAGCATTTGCCAGGGCCGGGCCGAACTCCTGGGCTTTGTAACGTAAAAGGGCCGCCCCGGCCCGGATGTTCAAAACTGGGTCGGTCTTTAATAATTCGGCGTCTACTCCAATTAGTTTAGCCGCTTCACCCAACCGGTCTACCGACTGGTTACGGACGAGGTGCATCAGGCCATAGCCCCCTTCGATAGAAGCTTCGCCCGGTCGCTGTTCCCAGAACGAAATGGCATAACTGGCGGCTTTCAACAGGTCTACCGGGATACTAAATTCTTTGGCTGCTGCTTGAAAAGCATTTTCGAGTGAAACAGTGTTCTGACTCTGAAGTTTATAAATTGCTCTTGATTGGGAAATAGTAGGGCTGATAGCTTGGGCCTGTTGACGAGTCTGGCGTAAGAGTTGCTCTGGCTCTTCGTAACGAGCTTTGCCTCTGGCATCAGCTACGATTTGCTCAAATTCGCCAATACGGGGGTTTGGCCCAACTTGATAAAGAATCGGCAGAATCCACGTTTTGAACTCAGTTTGAGCTATATCACTTAGAGCCGTGAAAACATTGGGGTTGCTATAAACACGTAGATCGGAAGCCTCCGCTGGCTCTGCCGCCATTCCTAACAGCAAGCTGGCTATCATTATAGAAACCAGCAAACCGTTTAGTATTCGAAAGGTTTTAACCAGTTTGGAAAAAAAGCATACCAAAGAAGGGGCGGCATTAAACTGCTTCATAATGGAGGCTCCTATTGTTACTATTAAACTTAGTGCTAAGTATCGAAGCTTACATAATAATCTAATGTTAGACTGATAAAAGTTTTTGCCTCAGATTATTAATAGAAAATCTGCGCGTGTGAAAGTTAGAGAATAGACCAATGTAAATTTATTTATACCACGTAGGTTATCGATTGTCAATACAACTTTTAACCGCATGTTGCTAAATGAATAATCTGTAATTCAACTCTTTGTTGACGTTTAGATTTAATCAGGTAAGACAAAATCTAGCCCAAACGGATACTTTGAAGCAATATGTTAATTTCACGCAGTCACCTAAAATTGTGTGAGTAGGTGAGGAAGTTGCAAAAAGCGACCTTCCTACTTAAATTAAATCCTGTTGTCTGAATATTGGCGAAACCAAATTGACTGTATTTTGCAAATTGGGCTAAAATGCCATTAGTACTACAAGATGCAAACTGATTACTACTGTACAAAAGCCACTTCCTAGCAGCCTGTCGGAGGAAGCCGGAAAGAGGGCTGCTTTATCCCTAATTGGGGCGGAATAGCCTCTTTTTGCCTTTAATCCACCCCGTTTTCAGGGCTGCTCTCGCCTTTTTGTGGTTGGGGGCAAAATTACCCCAACCC
>JBBQWM010000069.1:0-29674 GCA_038210655.1 Chloroflexia bacterium | reverse complement strand
GACAAGACTTACTGGACTGTCTACTGAGTAGACAGTCCAGTAAGTCATGTCAGTTTAGGATAGAGCCGGTGCAAAGTTTGTCTGGCTTTCACACAAGTGAATTGCCAGTTGATTTTTGCACCAGCCGTGTTGCGTTCAGTTTCGAGTGCTGCCACTTCTCGTTCCAGTTCTTCCCGACTAGCGATGCGTCGATCCAAACATTGTCGCTCAAACACACTGATTTCTATTTCAGCCATATTCAACCAACTGGCATGGGTCGGCGTGTAGGTAAAGCGAATCTTTCGCAGTATGCGCCGCGCCTCCTCCGGTTCAAAGGTCTGGTACAAGGCACTTGGCCCGTGGGTATTCAAGTTATCTTGAACCAACTCAATTTCTTCCGCTTCGGGGTAGCCTTGATCGACCAGCCATTTAAGAACATGGGCATAATCCTGGGCGGTGCGTTGCTCGCGTACGATCAAATGCCGTCGCCCGCCCAGCGGTTCAACCAGTACAAACAAATTGCAACTGCCCTCACGCGCATACTCGTAATCGAGCTTCTCACTCCTTGCAATTTGCAGCTCGATTTGACCGCGTGGGGTCGAGAGCAAGTAGACCAGCTTCTCATCCAAGCAGACCTGCGGTCGTTTCGGATTGTAAGGCCGCGCATACAAATCCAAGACCGCTTCCATCTCAGCTACGAACTTGGCTCCCACTCTCGGAATGACCCACTGTTGGCGTTGCCAGGGCTTGAGTTCGTTTTTTTTAAGATTTGACGGATCGATTCAGGACTGATCTTTTCGACCGCTTCGAGTTCGATCAAACGAGCGGCTAACATGCGCAAAGTCCAGCGTCGATGACCGTTGGGAGCGGTCGAGCAAGTAGTCGCCACCACTAGGGCTTTAAGATCACCATCCAGTTTTGGGGGTGCACCACTTCTAGGTTTGTCGTGGAGGGCTGCCTCAAGACCCTCTTTTTCGAAGCGCTGTTTAACGCGCAGCACAGTGCGTTGACTGACCTCAAAAGCCTGTGCAATTTGCTGGTAGGACCAGCCCTGGGCCAATTTCAGAAGAATTTGACCATGTTTGATTTCACGGGCTAAGGCTTGGCCTGAATTGGTAAAGTTTTCAAGCCGCACTCGCTCCGAGGGGCTGAGTTCGATTGGTTTAATTTTTCGCATAGCCCTATTTTACCACATAGCGCTTTTATTGACAAATCTTACTGGACTGTCTACTGAGGGGTGTCCTTCGGGCCGATAGTCGTGCTTGTTTCGGTCAGCATCACACCCAATTTTCTTTGCGGGTCATGTTCATATAGTGCAAATTTGATAACGTCGGCAATCCAATTATGCTCAAAGCCGGGCATTGGTTTTTTCACCAGCCTTCCCTCGATTAGTTCGTAACCTTCCCAGAATTCCGGCAGCGTCTCAAACTCCTGCGCGGTATAGGTTTGTTCAAGTTCAACCGTTCTGGCCCGCATTGCAGCCATTTTGTACTCCCTTACACGTTTTAGTCTGGCAGCGGCTTTAGATTGTCCTGCTCAGTTTCAGTAGAGTTATCTTCTTCATCCGCCACATCATACTCAAAGAGGGCTTTTACAGGCAAGCTAAAACCGGGTATTACATCCTCACCTGATAGTGATTCGTTGAGGTTTAGCCTTTGTACTGCTTCTAGCTGATCGGGATAATAAACCTCCACTGTTTTATCCTCCGGGTTGATAAGCCAGATCAGGCGCACCCCGGCAGCCTGATAACGCTTAACCTTGTCCTGAGCCTCGGCGCGACGTTTTTTAGTCTCTAAGTCGTGGGGCGATAGCACTTCAACCGCCAGGTCAGGCCGAGGCCCCGCCCCCTTGATAAGCTTTTTGGGCCTGGTCTTGGTCGTCCAGAAAGAGATGTCAGGTTGTGGAGTGTCCTTCGGGCCGATAGTTGCGCTGGCCTCCGATAGCATTACGCCCAGCTTCAACTGCGGGTCAAAACGGTCATATTGGGTCATGATGGTACGAATAATCCAGTTATGCTCAAAGCCGGGCATTGGTTTTTTTACCAGCCTTCCCTCAATCAGTTCGTAGCTTTCCCAAAACTCCGGCAGCATTTCAAACTCCTGCGCGGTATAGGTTTGTTCGAGGTCAACTGTTCTGGCCCGCATTGCAGCCATTTTGTACTCCCCTTTAGTTAACAAGCTTACTGAAATAGCATACTAACTTTGAGTTTGAAGCCCGGTAATACATCTTCGCCGTCTAGCTCATCGTCAGTGGTGCGGACTTGCATTTTAGGATGGTCTTGATGATAAACCTCGACTACCTTACGGATCGGTCGGACGACCCAGATCAAACGTACTCCGGCCTTTAGATACTCATCAACTTTATCATCAACCTCGTAAAAATCGTCGGTTTTGGAGACTACCTCAACCGCCAAATCGGGGGCGACCGGGACAGCCTCACGAACATTGACCGAGAGGCGATCATAGCTGACAAAGGCTACATCGGGCTGGCGCTTGCCGATAGTGGGAAGCAAGAAATCAGTCTGGGCATTGAAAACGCGGCCTAGTTTGTTGGAATAAACGTGGGCCACCAGATAATGATTCATAAGCGAACCGATCTCACCAGGTATTCCACCTGCCATTTCTTGCAACTCCTCATTTTCAGGGCTATCGCTTGGACTAGCTAATATTTCCAAATTAGTAATCATATTTTGTCTTCCTTTTGCCGGTCATTAATCCTTTGTCAATCATTGATGTAGTCGGCCCGCAATCCGAGGGTTTCGGGGGCGTGCAGGCGTAGCATGATTTGGTTGACTTCTTCGGGGCGTTCGCGTCGGGTAAACCACGATACCACTATCATTGTAGCAAAAGAAAGCGGAACTGACCAGATGGCAGGTTGGGCCAACAAGGTAGCCACCACCGGGTCAACCCCACGTACCACCCCACCGCTTTCGATAGCCGCCCCGCTCCCTCCTGTCAGCATCGTGATAATGATGGCGGTGGAAGCCAATAGCCCGCCGACCAGCACCCCACCTGCCGCCCCGAACCGGGTTAGACCTTTCCACCATGTTCCCAGCACCAGCATTGGGAAGAAGCTGCTGGCGGCAATTGCGAAGGCCCAGCCGACCAGCATATTAATGTCGAATTTATCTACGAACAGCCCAACCAGCATAGCTGCCGTTCCGGTCAGAACTGCCGCGACCCGGAAAGCCCGTCGCCGTTCCCGGTTGGAAGCCTGGGGTCGCAAAATACGCCCGTAAATATCGTGGGCCAGCGCTCCCGATACGGAGACCAACAGGCCACTAAAGGTGGACATAAAGGCAGCAAAGGCCCCGGCAGCCGTAATCGCACTTAGAATATCGGCCAACCAGGACGGTAGCACTTTTCCGGGTAGGCTTAGCACAACCGAGTCGGTTGCGCCTGTGGCATACAGTTCGGGCGAATGAGCGCGGCCCAATGTCCCGATAATGGGCGGGAAGAGATAGAAAATCCCAATCAGCCCTAGTACCAGCAAAGTAGTGTGACGGGCGGAACGTCCATCCGTGTTGGTGTAAAAACGCACCAGAATATGCGGCAACCCGGCAGTCCCGAAGATGACCGCAATAATGAGCGAGTAAGTGTAGAGCAGCGAAAGGAAGGGATGTTCTTTGCTATCGCCGGTCAGAGGGCCAAACGCCTGGCTCCACAAATCACCGGTCGGTGCATTGGGGACGGGTTGTCCGGCAGCGAAAGTCAACTCATTGCTATCTAGCAGCCTCACTTCACCGGGGGTGATGGTAAGCAACTGATTAGGGTTAACTTTGACCTCAGTACTGTTGAGGCTCAAACGGCCCGCTCTTCCGGGCCTGAATTCGGTGCGGGCGGTAAATTGGAGGCGCGACCCGGCAGGGTAGACAATCGTCAGTGTTTCGGAAAAGACCGGGATTTCGCTCTGCTCCCGGTTGTTCAGATGCGAATTATAGCTACCAAAAATCGCCAGCAGCACAAAGACCGGCACCCCAATAGCAAACAGCTTGAGCCAGAATTGAAAAGCCTGTACTAGCGTAATGCCTTTCATGCCGCCCAGTACGACGTTCATGGTAATCACGGCCCCGACGATGGCGACCCCCACCCAGTAGGGAGTATGCACGACGGTTTGCAAAGTCAGGCCAGCCCCTTTCATCTGCGGCAGCATGTAGAAAAAGCCGATTATCATTACAAAGCCGACCGCAATTTTGCGGAACCAACGGCTGGTAAAACGGCCTTCGGCATAGTCGGGGATGGTATAAGCCCCAAAGCGGCGCAAGGGGGCGGCTACGAACAGCAGCAAAAAGAGATAACCGGCAGCATAACCGACCGGATACCACAGCACATCGTAGCCGAACTTCATGACCATCCCAGCGACACCCAGGAAAGAGGCGGCGCTCAGATATTCACCACTAATCGCTGCCGCATTCATGAGCGGGCCAACCGTGCGACTGGCAACAAAGAAATCACTGGTGCTACGCACGACACGGGTAGTCCATAGGCCCAGGCTGGCCGTCATAGTTACGACGATTACAATCCCTATTACGGAAAGCCAGTTAATATCCATTTATTTAACCAATTTTGTGAAATCTTCTTCGTATTTGTCGGCGGTAGACACGAAATAAAAGGCCAGCAGCCAGATAATGGGGTAGATCAAAATACCCAGGATCAGCCAGCGCACATCAAAGCCGAAAATTTCAAAAGCCAGTAGCGAAGGCAAGCAGAAATTTAACAGGGGTAGGCTCAAGACTATTACCAAAAAGATAACAGCCACACTAATACTCAGGGCGCGTTGACGTTTAATCAGGTCATTGAGAAAGACGGCTCCATAGGTAGTTTGCTCGGCGACCTCTTTGAGGGTTTCTTCATTCTCATCAAAGTCGAGAAGATCGGTTTCGGTATCAAAACCTTCTTCTTCCAACTCCAATTCGTCCAGGTTAAATAGCACCAGTTCTTCGCTACCAACCGAATTGAGTTTGGTAGTTGCGGTATTAGCAGTTCTGGTCGAACCAGGCCGTTTTATTTTGAAATTTCTCATATTTATCTTTTATCCATTTAGAAGAGGTTCACGCCAATTATTTTGAAGTGCTTGAATTATAGCACGTCTTACTCAACTTGGGATTTAGCTAATTGGGTGAATGAATAAAGAAGGGCGAACTATCTTCGCAAAAAGTCTAGTTCGCCCGTTGTGAAGGATATGACTGATTAGTTTTCGGGTGATGGAGCGGCTGCTCCGGCAGGCATCGGCATGCCGGGTCGGGCTGCCCCCTTGACCGCCCCACCTTCACCTACTTCGGCTCCTACGCCGGTTTCAGCCCGGAAGTGCATCTCGGCATACTTGTGCGTCGAGGCGGTTTCCTTGCTAAACAAGGTGAAGACGATAGCACTCAAAAAGCCTGCCGGAATGCTTACAATGCCGGGATTTTCCAATTGGAAGGGCGCATTGGCTCCGAGCGGCCCGTTGAAGCTGATCAGGATCAGCGACAGCGAGGAGATCAGCCCGCCTAGCAGACCACCGACCGCCCCTGCCGTGTTAAAGCGCTTCCAGAATAGGCTCAACACTATTACCGGCAGGTTAGCCGAAGCCGCCACTGCGAAGGCCAACGCCACCAAGGCTGCAGCGTTCGCGCCGGGCATCGCAATCGCCAGCAGAATTGCCAGACCGCCGACCACGAAAGCTGTGATCCGAGCCACCAGGATTTGCTCACCCGGTTTCTCTTTCTCATTTTTGATGATGCTAAACCAGACATCGTGGGCGAAGGTAGTCGAAGCCGTAATAGTCAGACCAGCGACTACAGCCAGGATCGTAGCAAAAGCAATCGAGGCCACAAACGCATAGAAGACCTCACCACCTACTTTGTCAGCTAACACGGGAGCCGCTAAGTTGGTATTGGATATGAAGGTTCCATTCGCGTCAACCGTTCCGACATTCGCCGAGCCTACCAAGATCGCCGCCCCGAAGCCCAAGAAGGTCGTCATGATATAGAAGCCGCCAATGATAATCATGGCCCAGACCACGCTCTTGCGGGCTTCTACTGCATCCGGGACGGTGTAGAAGCGTACTAAGATGTGGGGTAGTCCGGCGGTTCCCAAAATCAGGGCCATACCGAGCGAGATCAGGTCAAGCGCACCCCATTTCTCCTGGGTGTTGGAGTAGCGGCGACCCGGTTTCATAAAGTCGGTCGGCGACCCGGCGATAGTGTCTTTAGCGTAGGCGTTTGTCAACGGTTTGTCCAACTTAACTGTCACGTTGACCGGCGCACCCGAAATAGCCTTGATCGTCTGCCCGTTGATATTCATCTCTGGCTTCTGGGAGAGGCCGAGTTGAGCGACGGTCTTACCCTGGACGGGTGACGTAAGGTTTGTTTCCAGCCGGATCGCTTTGGTGTTGGCCTTTGCATCGGCGGCTACTTTGTATTCTTTGCCGTCCGGCCCTTTGACGGTTGAGCCTTTGGTAACATCGCCATTGAGTGTATCGGCCAACGTAATAATGAAAGGCGCGTTGGAAATAACGTCCGCCGCTTTGACGGTTTCGGTAGTGCCGCCTTCGGTGCCGACGATGATGTCCTGGCCTTTGACTACGCCACCTGTGACCTTGATTTCGGCGGCATTGGCCTGGGTCGCCTCAACCAACTTGCCGGTCTGGACGCGGGTGGTTTGATCGAAGAATTTGCCAAAGTCAAAGCTGAATTGAGACATTACCAAAATGCTCAGGACTATCGTACCGGCGATCAACAATAGTGCTTTGATGATTTGCACCCAGGTGGTGGCGACCATCCCACCGAAGACTACGTAGCACAGCATTACAATACCGACAATCGTCACAGCTATGTTATAGTCAATCTTGAGCAGTAGATTGACGACCGACCCTGCGCCGACCATTTGGGCAATCATATAGAAGGTCGTAACGGTCAGGGTCGAGAGGGCCGCCGCCGCTCGTACCGGCTTGGCCTTCATCCGGTAAGCCAGCACATCGGCCATCGTAAATTTGCCCAGGTTGCGAAGTGGTTCGGCTACGATCAAAAGCACGGTTAGATAGGCGACCAGCCAGCCAACCGAATACATAAAGCCGTCGTAACCCTGGGTGCTAATGATCCCGGCGATACCCAGGAAAGAAGCGGCACTCATATAGTCCCCCGCGACGGCGATCCCGTTCTGCCAGCCTTTGATACTACGCCCGGCAGCGAAGAACTGGCTGGTACTCTTGGCCCGTTTGCTGGCCCAAAAGGTTACACCCAACGTGATAAGTACAAACACTCCGAAAAAGACCAGGGCGACCGAGCTGGGTTCTTTGGAAGTGGCGGCCCCGGCCGCTACCACGCTAAACATGGAGTTAATCATTAGCGGCCTCCATTTCTGTCTTCAGCTTTGCGAGTGTTGTGATTAACTACCAGTTCAACGATCTTGCGTACCATTTGGTCGATCTTGGGTGCAAAGGCCAGCAGGTAGATAAAGGCCAAAATCCAGGCCATGATAAACTGCGAGAGGGCAAACAAATAGGCGATGCTAAAGCCACTAAACAACCGGGTGTCCATAAAGCCCGGCGTACCATCCGCATTTACACCAAAAAAGCCGACCAATACCGGCAGTGCAAAATAGTAAACCAGAAAGAAGATGGTCGCAGGTACGATGAACTTGATCTTAGACCTCTCCAACGCCTTGAATTCCGGGCCATTCTCGATTTCCTGGTAGACCCTATCGCCAAGTAGGTCGTAGTCGGATACAACCTCATTTGCCCCCGGTTTGGGGAGCGGCCCGCCACGTCTAACTGTATCAGCCATGATACTTTTCCTCCTCGAAAAATAGTAAGGTATCTCTTTACAAATACCTTGAATAGCCTGATCGAAAGCCTCAAGCCGCTCAAAGGCTTGCACAAACTCACCTGGGTTTATTAACTTTTCTAAGCTTAAATTTTTGAAGACTGGCTCAAACCGCTAATTGCGCGTTTGAACAAGTTGAGCCATTGGATGCTGCGTAACAAACCTTAATACAAAGTTTGCCCTTTGGTACTATTTTACTACCTAATCGAGAAAGAAAATAGAAAAGAACGCCCAATTGTCTAAAAGGCGTTCTTTTTTGCATTGCTTTACGCTGAATTGCATTTTGAATGCGTAGCCCTACAAACTCACGCTCCACAAAAGTGGAGACTCTATTTCCGTGTATCTTCGTTCTTCCAAAAACTCCACTACTCCCATAGATTGTGGGAATTCTCGTTTAAATTCATTCACAAGTCTTTGCAATAAAGGCTGCGCCAAAACACTGGCGTAATTCCCGCGCAGGCATCGTTCATACCAAACAATAAGTTGACTATCAGTTATAATGCCGCGAACTCTTTGTCCAAATTCAAGCTGACCCAGCACCGTCTCTATAACTTGTTGTTCAGCGTCGCGACAAACTATAACTACGCTATCGCTTTCAACCTTGCGAACTATTTCTCTAGCTAACTCAGGATCAAGCGTCATATGCTTTACCTGGATAGCTGGACCAAAATTAGCCCACATATCAAGACCCCGATCAGCTGCGTTAGTTACGCCGACTCTATATACGTGCGCTTGCGTCGAGTAAATTATAGATTCTTTTGATAAACCCAAGAGTGCTTGCGCCAGGTCAGGAAACTCCTCTAAAAGCTTAGCTTTGTGTTGGGGTACGCTTACTGTTATCTCCGCCTCTAGTGAAACTACAAAAGTTTCCATCAGGCTATATACTACAATTTCATACGTTTTATCTATACTTCGCCTAAGCCCAGGACTATTCCTAAACCGTGAAAGTAAGTCCGCGACGTTGAAAGTGTCGGGCGTTGAGGCTTCCACAAGCGCGATAATCGAAGTGATAGTATTTTGTTTTTCCTGAAACTTCAGGTAAATGTATTTTTCTACTGCCCCACCTGTGACTAGGTTCTCTTCATCCAACTTAACAAGTGCCGCCGAATACATCGCGTTCTCATTCCAAATATCATCTTGGTATCGCATGCTAGAAGTAGAAACCTTATTTAAGAGTCTTTTTGAAACTATGTCACGCCAGTGGCGAGAATCCACTCTATAAGTTTCAAGGGCGTTTATGTTCAACCCCTGCGTTCCTAGACGTGACTGGTATAACACTTCCGCAATCTGAATAGGTTTATATAGATCGCTTCGGCTTTTGTTAATGACAATATCAAGTTGAGCCTTGGCTTCTTCAAGGCTAGGATTAGGATTGAACGGCAAAACGACCTCCCGTGACAATAGGTTACAACTTACTAAGCGACTTCAACCTCTTCGGTCTTTTTAGCGTGGAAGAAAAAATTAGAGAAGCTAGATTGCTTCATTACAGGTTCAGCATCCTGACCATTCTCAAGCGCGTTAAATACTGAGCGTATAACAGCCTTAACCACTGGTATAGCTACTGAATTTCCTGTAAGCTTTCGCATAGCTTGATAAGTACACACGATCTTATAGGAGTCTGGAAATCCTTGCAGTCTCAGCATTTCTCGCTCAGTTAAGCGGCGTTCCCCGTCTACCAATAAATAATTGTATGAAGCCCCAGCTCTCAGAGCGCAAGAAAAGGGATGCGCCGATATATTGCCGCCTTTATTTTCATGCCAAATGGTACGCTGTCCTAGTACTCGCTCTCGTCGGGCCAAACGATTATTTTTGATCTTCTCTGATGCGTAATAGAATTCTGCTACCTCCGATTCTAGTATTTCTTCGAGAGGACGCATTGGTATTTTGTCTTTGGGCCAGCTAAACTTAATTGGTTTAGCAAAACCTACAATAAATACCCGCTCCCTTTTCTGAGGTAGCCCAAAATCAAGCGCGTTAAAAACTCTGTAATCAGTTTGGTAGCCTAAATAGTTGAGAGTTTCCATAATCCGACCAAGCGTTCGACCTTTATCATGTCCTACCAACTGCTTCACATTCTCTAGAACAAAAGCCTCTGGCTTCTTGGCTTGCAATATTCTCGCGATTTCAAAAAATAATGTGCCACGTGTATCCTCAAATCCCTTCCTATCTCCAATAATACTGAACGGTTGACAGGGAAAACCAGCTAACAAAAGGTTATGATCAGGGATATTTAAAGCTTCGATTTGGTGAATATCCCCTAAGGGCCTCTCTCCAAAATTCGCTTGATAAGTATCTTGAGCGTCTTGATCAATATCTGAGGATAATACACACTCAGATTTAACCCCTTGCCCCGAACAAATGTTTTCCACAGATAGGCGTATGCCGCCAATACCGCAGAAAAGATCAATAAATTTTAAATTTTTCAACCTAATCTCCAATCATTTAGTCGGGATTATGACTGGTAATCTCAGCCTGGTTATTACTTGTGGGTTTAGGGAGCGGCACAGTCTTGCTGGTTTGCAAAAAAGTACCGCTTACCTTTACTTGATAGTTTGATTACCAATCAAAGCGGGATGGAACTGCTTTGTTATCACGGAAGACATCTACGACTGTCCCAGCCTTAAGCTGGTAAATCAGACCTGCATCGTAGACGGTAGCGTTGACGCAGCCGTGACTCTGGGGGTACGTCCCAAAACGAGCGTGCCAGTAAGTACCGTGGATCGAGTAATCCTGGTAGAAATAGCTGACGTTTCGGATGTCCTCAAGCTTGTAATAATCGCCGCCTGCCGCCTTATCGCCTTCGCCACCTTCCATTGTTTGCGAAGCCGGGCGGTAAGTGCCGTCGATCTTGAAGGTGCCGGTGGGGGTACGATGATCCTTTTCCGGGTCATCGTCGTTCGGTATACCACTGGCGATCAAGGTTTTGTAGATCAGCCGATTGCCGTCAAAAACGGCCAGCATCTGCTTGGTCAACGAAACCGAGACCCAGATACCTTTGTAAGTGCGGGGCGGAGTCGGAAAGTCTGGCAAAGTCAGCTTTTTGACATAACCGCTATAAACGAACAGATCGGGCTTATCGTAGAACTGGAACCAGGTATCGTTGCCCTTCTCGATCTCTTCGCCCTTTACCTCTTTTAACACCTGGACATGATTGCCCTTAACCAGTCGTTGCAGATACGGCTTGGTGGCAGTCCGTTCCGGGTTGGACGCTTTGGTGTTAGGAGCGGTTCGGATATTCAGGCTGTCCCCCGTTACTTCGTACCATTCGGGCTGCTTGCCCAGGAAAACCCCGGCAACCGGGTCGGTGACTTGTGGCGTGCCTTTCGGATAGCGCCATAGTAGATAGTGCCAGCCAACATTGCCCATCTCGACCTGAAAATCAGCCTGATTCGAGGGAGTATAAGTCAGCGTGCGGCGCTCGAAAGCCTGGAACAAAACGTCCTTTTGCTGGCCTCCTACCTTGACTCGAGTCCAGTAAGCTTCGGTGATAGGTAGCCCGGTGCTGAAGAGCCAATCGCTGATGATATCTTCTTTGTACTCACCACCGCTATAGACCGGCCCCTTGCGGTTCATAAAGTCCCAAAACGCGGCAGGAATACCCAGCCCGTTTTGTTTTATGGCGATTTTGGTGGCAGCGTCGGTCTTAAAGGCTTCTTGCTTGCCGACCCCCTGGGGTGTCCAGCTTACCAGAATGGGCTGACCGACCTGTACATCGCGTGGCTTGAGGTAGACCCCACCCAATCCGGCATAGGTCGGCCACAGATTGTCGTTGTCCCCGGCAATCGGGATCGCTGCCGGGCCACCATCCACAAATACTTTGTCCCCTTCCTGGCGGCGACCGTTAATCAGTTCGACCACCAGCAACCCGTTGGTAACAGTTCCTTTAGTCGGGTTATTGATCTCCATCCGGGCCTTGTCGAAGTATTGTACTTCGCGGTTTTGGCCCGGCGAGTCGGCGTATTTCTCTATAAAGCCGATACTAAGCGGCTTTGGTCCCCAGTACCAGCTACGCGAGGTCTTGGATTGGACTATCGGCTGATCGGTGCGTTCCCAATTAGCTCGAAAAGCGTCATTAGAAAAATCCAGGGCTGGCTCGGCTGCCGCTACTAGCGGGCCACCCAGGGCCAGCATTGTTACCGATAAAAAAGTAAGCAGTGCCAGAGCCGACCGCCAACGGGGGGCCTGTATCGGGCGCTGCTTGGCAGTGCGATTTTGGTTTAGCATCCTCATTCCTGTAATACTATTAATCAAACATCCTCACCTGTTACGAAAGCCTATATTCGGTCGTACCTGTTAAGCTTGAATAAGCTGCACGATCCGCCCTATTGTATCACATAATTATACTTAGCTTGTAGCTAAAATAGGTCGTTAACTCAGAAATCCGTTTTATTTTAGCCCAATCTGACTTTGCAAGCCTGAATTTAGCAGGTTTGCCTGTGCTTGACCGAATACTAATATGTATAATAGAAAAATTCGATTGGAGTTATGGTTTTAACGGGGTAGTATTATCGCTGGGGATATTGATTGGATCAGACCCGCTCCTTGCTATCTAATATTGTGTAGGAGCGAGCTTCTGCTCGCGATTGAAACAATTGCTGGGTGTTCAATCGCGAGCAGAAGCTCGCTCCTACAAGGAAGGGTTCAATATCGCTGCATTTTGCTATAATCGTAACATACTTTAGGAAATAGCCGCTAGACCCTGATCGGTAATGTGCGCCGATTTGGAGGGGCGGACGGACTGGTTAGCGATATAAGAAGGTTGGAGGCGGGCGACTTCATTTTCCAACTCAGCTATTTTGATAGCTGAGTCTTTAACTTGCTCGACCATGCTTGCCAGAATATCGTAAAGGCCGTACTGACCTTCGCCGGTATCCAGGCCATTCTTTTTTACAGTCCAATGTAGATCGTATAGAAGTTGGATACTCCACTCGATGGCATGCGCTTTGTCTTCCATATTAATCGCTCCTGTCTGGTAAAGGTTGGCTCAACAAGGATCACCTATTGACCAGCTTTCAGCCTCAATTTATAATAATGCCACAATGCCACATTACACTATATTATACAATACAGGGTCAAACCCGTTTCTAGAATATATTGATTCGGGTTATCTATTCAGTTTTAGGGCGTTCTTCCCTGGCGCGTTGCTTGGCCCGTAGCAACCTGCCCGTGACATCCTCATCCTCGGTGGGTGGCGGAGGTGGCGGGGGCGGGGCGGGTTTCGGGGGCGGAGCCGCTTTCGCATTTTTGGGAGTAGCTGGGTCGTTCGACTGCCCCGGAGCCGACTGCCCTTCTTTAGGGCTTTGCTTCTCTTTGTCCTTGCTTGTCTCTTTCGGATTAGCACTAGGCAGGGTAGGGCCGGGCGCGACTAAATTATCACTCACACCGCGATTGAGACGGCGTAACAACCCGGAATAAGCGCTGACCGGTTCTTCGGGAACCGCTTCGGTCGGTTGGGCAGATTGATTTTTGCCCGGTTCGTGGTTCGGGTCGTGATGTGGTACTACCCAGTTCGGGGGCAAAGTAGCCGCTTTTGTTTTGGGCAAAGGTACGTTACCCCAGCTTTCGGCAGCGGCGCGTTCGGAAGCGGAAGGTTGATAGTAAATCGGTTCTACTGCCTGGACGGTTCCAGCCGTTGGAGAGCGCATTACGCTGCTACCGACAGGCGTAGAGCGCGGATGTAGGTCGGGCGTATTGGGGAGCGGTGGAGCGGCGGTAGTATTGCGAATTCCGGCCCGTTGTTTAGCCTCGAATAGACGGCTGACTTCCGAAGTGGCTCCGGCGGCGCTCAGGGCCATTTGTTTACGATTGTCTCGCCAGCCTCGGAAAATCGCTCCAATCCGAATACGGCGGACAGCTATATCCAGCGGGAAAAGTAAAATCGCCAGGAGCAGCAACCAGGGCCAGAGTTCTTGCTGGCGGGTGGTGCGGCTCAGGTCATCGGTAAAAGCTTGCTCCGGGCCGGACAATACTCGTCCGCCAGTCAGAGTAGCGACATCTTTGAGGAGTGGCTCGTTGCTACCGAGTTGCTTATATTCTGGCGAATAAGAGGCGACTGCTCCTATCGTTTGGGCCAAATTTACATTTTTAGGATCGCCACCACCCACCGCCTGGCCTTGCTGTCCATTGCCCTGGACATTAACGATATAAGAACCATTGCCTTTGGGCGTAAAATAGCCCTCGTAATGACCGGGCGCGGTTTGGGTCAGGCTAACATCTTCTTGCGAACTAAGGGCGCTCGAAACTACTTTGGCTTTTACATCCAGCCCGTTGAGGTACTGGCTATCCAGACTGAGCGCATCGGCGGTCACATAGATGCGGTTGCCGACCATCTTGGTTTGGACCTGAAGACCGCCTGCCTCGTTTTCGGCGACTGTCCAGCGTACCATCTGGCTCCAGAATTTCGGGAAATCGTCCCAGGTGAGCCAGTTACCGGCCCAGCGTCCTTTTGCATCGCTAGTCCAGGCGGCAACCCGACCCAACCCGTATTGCCAATGGGCCAGCAGTGGTTCATTGCGTTTGGTAACAAGGGCCTGGGTAGCGGTTCCTTTGGCGCGGGTAGCGATATAGCCTTTGAGTTCGGGCGTAGAAGTAATCCCCTTGACAATTGGGCTGGGGTCGGCGACTGCCGGAGTAAACGGTTCTTCCACCACATACGACCGGGCGGCCAGGTGAGCTTCTTTAGCAAAGATTTTGGGTAAGTTAGACGGGTCGTTTACAAAAGTATAGCGCCCGTTGGCTTTGGTGGCGATGTCCTGAAGAAAAGCCGAGTTTACATCTTCGCCCAACCCGACCGTACTGACCGTAATGTTAAATTTATTGGCATCGGCAAGCACCTTGCTATAGTCGATCCCTTCCGAGTCCTGTCCATCGGTCATCAGGATGATGTGTTTGTTTTTGGCATTGACGTTTTTGAGGGCTTCGACCGCCGGGGCCAACCCACTAAAGATGTTCGTACCTCCACCGGGCGCGATCCGTCCAATCGTGCTGACCAGATTAGATGGGTTGCCCAAGACGCTGATCGGAACCAGCCACTGAGCCTGAGTATCAAATACGACGATCCCGACTTGATCGGTGTTGCTTAGTTGGGTCACAGCTAGATAAGTAGCATCCTTTGCCAGTTCGATTTTGGCGATCCCGGCAGCGCCCGCGCCAGGGCCGTTATACGAATCGGCCATTGAGCCGCTACGGTCAACCACGATTACCATTGCCACACTAGGTGTCTGCAATTTGGAAGGGAGTTGTAATTCGACCGGCAGCATTTCTTCGATTGGGGTGCGGAAGTAGCCGCCCAATCCATAGCTCTCCTCGCCACCGACCATAATCATACCTTTGCCGAGGTCTTTGACATAGGACTGCAAGGTGTTCATATTGTTCGGGGTCAGGCTGCTACCTGGCACGTTGACCAGAATAACCGAGTCGTATTGGGTCAGGTCGCTCAGATTGGGGAACTTTTCGGGCGGAATAGTATTCGCCTCGATCCCACCCTTGATTAGGGCCGCCTGCAAGTTGGCGGCTTCTTTTTGTTCGGGGTGGCCTTCGACCAGCAAAGCGCGTGGCCCGCCTTTGACCAAGCTGTAAGCGTTGGCCTCATTGTTTTGTTCGAGGGTATCTTTGGGGGCGATCACGCGGGCGGTATAGTTTGCAAAGCCTTTTGTTTTGGCAACCAGTTTTTCGCTAAACAGGTTCGAGCCGCTTTTGAGGTCTACTTGTTTATCGCTAATTACCTGCCCGTCCTGCAAGAGCAGCAAACGGGCCGGGCCAGCGTAGTTGCTATCGACCGCGACTTTGACCGCAAATTCTTCGCCCTGGCGCAAGTTGCTGGGAACCTGGACGTTGCCTATCGAGACTTCGGGGCCATCTTGCCGGGTGACAGGCAGGACATCAATCTGTACGCCATTGGCTGCCGCGATTTTGGCCGCGTTGCGAACCTCATCCACATTCTGGTTGCCGTCGCTGACCAATACGATCCGCCGTTGGGCATCGCTGGGTAAAAGAGCCGTACCAAGCCGGACTGCTTCGGCTAAATTGCTATAGCTGGTAATAGGAGTACTCTCGACATTGCCAAGCGTCTTGTCCTTGTTGACCAACCTTTCGACCAACGCATCCTGCCCAAAGACGACTACGCCCGCTTGCTGGTTGTCTTTCATAGTAGCCAGCGCTTTGCGCGTAAAATCGACTTCCTGAGCGCGTCCGCCAGTTCCGACGCTATCCGAAACGTCGAGCAAAAAAACCGTCGCCAATTTATCACTGGTGGTGACAAGTTGTAAGTTGGCAATTGACAAAACCAGCAGGGTAACGATCAAAAGACGTAGCGCAACCGAAACCCTTCGCGCTCCACGCCGGATAACAGTCCCGCTTCCGCCGGTTCGGGCAATAACGATAACGACTGGCAACAGTAGCAATAGCCAGAGCGCTTCTTGATAACCAAAGCTAAAAGAAAATGGCATAGATAGACTCCTTCCCCTTCGGATTATACACTAGCTTATGATTATCGGCTAGATAGTTAGCGACTTGCTTTAGCCTATTTTAATCTTTTAAGTAACTACGCAGGTCGGGCGACCACATAGGGTCGCACCCTACAACCGATTTTGGTAGGGGCGAGCCTATGTGGTCGCCCAAAGGGGTAGGCTCTGTAGTTACTCTTTTAAATCGCTATTTCGAGCAATTTGTTAGGCCACTATTCAAAATAGGCTAAAACATGTTCCTGGAGAACTTGACAAGGTTCTGTTAGGGCTATACACTGTAGTCACTTGATTGTAATCACTTACTGACCGCTAGTGGCGGCCCTCACTATCACTTCCTTTTTCTTTATGTTGGCTTTCTCGATCCTACTACCCCCAGACTCCTCAGATTTTATAAGAAATGAGGTTGAGTCTATGCCTGGGCTTCCTTTTCGACGCGGGCGCGGGCAGACCCGCACCGCTTATCAACAGAGCCGTAATGCGGTCTCGGCCCTCGGTCAGGTTGAGTCATTTTCGACTTATGTCGGCACCTGGCTGGCCGGTATCACCATCGGTGTCGTGTTGATTTTGCTTATTCCGGTCGTAGGAATATTTAGTAGCGAACGCATGCAACCCGCCGCCTCTGCAACCAGCGACCGCAATGGTTCCGCTCTAGTCGGGAACCAGCCTATTTCGCAGCGTGAAGCGCTGGCTAAAGAAGGTTATCAAATATTCGATAAGACTGGTTGTACCGCCTGTCACAAGCTAGGTGGTTACGCGATTGAAGGTAACGGCCCGCGTCTGGTCTACAGTGGTAACGCCCGCGACTCTAGCTATATTCATGACATCGTGCGCTGGGGTTACAATCCGATGCCGGCCTACCCGGAGAAAGCAACCCCTGCTCAAATTGATTTGGGGTTGTTAGAATTGAGTAGTACCGATCTGTATAAGATTGTGGTCTACCTCCAATATGCCTACGACAATCG
Source organism: Chloroflexia bacterium (assembly GCA_038210655.1). GTDB lineage: Bacteria > Chloroflexota > Chloroflexia > Chloroheliales > Chloroheliaceae > 54-19. Next base: position 12,464 of record JBBQWM010000069.1, on the reverse strand, counting down.
GAGTGCCAAGCCGGATTGGGTTACGAAATAAGGCTAGACCGTCTTGCGTCTTGTGATCGAAGCTAGAATCAAAGCGCCCTTTGTTTAGGGCGTTTTGATTTCCGACTAAAAGTGCGGATCAACTTTTTGTACAAGCTCAACCGACCAGACCGCGCCAGCTTGAAACCCCGGCCCTGCATCGTCCAAAAATATCTTCCACAAATTCCCGTCCAAAATTTCCTAAGCTATATTCAAACTCAGTTTAGCCAGCGCCCACCCCGGTTCGTAATTAATCAAACAGCAAACGATTAGCAAAAACGAACTGATTGTGATATATTATTCAGCATCTTTGTATCGCCTCAAGATGGACAAATTATCCGGCACTGGCCTGGATGTTACTCCATCAAGCGGCAGAGTTATGTAGAGAGTACAAGACAAAATGCGATACGGACTGGTGTCCGATATTCATAGTAATCTGGCAGCGCTCCAATCTACCTTGCATGCAATCGAAGCACAAGGCCCTTTGGATGGCCTTTTGTGTATGGGTGACATCGTTGGGTATGGCCCTCAACCTAACGAAGTGATTCAATTACTTCGCCAGTACCCCCTTTTTAGCATAATTGGTAATCACGACCTGGCAGTATTGGATAAATTACCCCTGGCCGACTTCAATCGGGATGCAATTGACGCTAACGTCTGGACGCGCTATCAGTTAGACTTTGAGAATATCGAGTGGTTGGAAAAGCTGGAACCGATGGTCAAGTTTGACGAGCGGGTTACGTTGGCTCATGGCAGCCCTTCGGAGCCGATCTGGGAGTATCTGACGACCCCTTTTGCGGCAGCCCGCAACTTTTTGGCTTTCGAGACCCAAATTTGCTTTGTCGGGCATACCCATTTGCCGCGCTTTTTTCGGCTTAAAGAAGATGAAAAGCTTCGGATGTTTGGCGACGGTGAAATGCTCGAGTCGTTTAAGGCCGAAATGCGCGTTCCCGAACCGGGTGAAGTTTATGAGCTAGGCCAAAGCCGGGTTATTATCAACCCCGGTAGTGTCGGGCAGCCTCGCGATGGGGATAAGCGGGCCGCTTTCGCCATTTACGACGACGACGAAATGACGGTGGCATTTGGACGCGCTCCCTACGACATTAATGTTACTCAGCAGTTGATGCGGGAGGCCCAGCTTCCGGCGCGTCTGGCTATGCGGTTGGATTACGGTTTGTAAAGATTGAGTTAAGTAATCAGGGTTTCCCTACCCGAAACCTTGACCGCTTTAAGTTTCTTTATTTAGGCTCCATTAACCAGGTTGACTTTTGCGCTCGCTGTAGGCCAACCTGGGTGAAACCAAAACTACGAAACCTTGCGATGCAATTTACGTAAATCTTATAACGGCTAAAAATGCCTGAAAAGGTTTGGTTTGCTGTGTCTTAGATTAAACTAAGAGCCTAGCCGAAATTGTAGGCTACGATTCGATGGAGCGGTCTGCGACGTAGCTCAGTCGAATTGTCCTGTCAAGACTAACTTTTCGGAGAGGTTCTAACAATGAGGTTGATAAAAATAAATGAGTGAACTGTACAAGGGCGGTACCATATTAATTCCCCTCAAAGGTCGCCCGACCGATCAAGAGGTGTTGCGCCAGGCTGCCCTGCTTGCTAAACGAAATCACGCGCTACTTTATGTAGTATTTGTGGTGGTCGTGCGTCAAGAATTGGCGTTGGAAAGCGAAATGCCCGAAGAAGTAGCTCACGGGGAGCAGGTCTTGGAAGAGGCCACTAAAATCGCCCAGGAATATGGGGTAGAAATCGAGACTGGTATTTTGCAAGCTCGCCAGGCCGGTGTCGCTATCGTTGAAGAAGCGATTGAACGGGGAGTCAGTTTGGTTATGATGGCTGTGACCTACCGTGACCGCCGGGGCGAATTTAATATGGGCAAAACTGTGCCTTACGTTTTGAAAAACGCGCCATGTCGGGTCTGGATTTATCGCCAGGAACTACAGAAGCCTATTTAAAAGAGAGTGTGCGATACTGAAATTAACCAATTCAAGAGAGATAAGGAAAACCAATTTTAGGCCCGTAAGGATGTCTGAAGTCGATTTATCCCTGTTAAGTTTAGAGGAGTTTTTCTAATGAAGTTTGTAATTTTAGGTTGTGGTAGGGTTGGGTCGCGTCTGGCTGTGATGCTTGATCGAATGGGACACGAAGTCTCTATTATAGACCTGAAAGCCGAGTCATTTAATCGGTTGCCTGCCGATTTTGGCGGTCAGTCCGTGATTGGGGTTGGTATCGATGAAGATGTGTTGAAGAGCGCCGGGATCGAACAAGCCGATGTCTTTGCCGCTGTCACCAATGGTGATAACACCAATATCATGGCGAGTCAGGTTGCCAAAGAATTGTTCCACGTTCCGCGTGTAATTGCCCGTATCTACGACCCTTTACGCGAAGAAACCTATCACGCGCTCGGTCTGGAGACGATCTGCCCAACCACCCTGATAAGTAATGTAATCGTGAACCGCGTGCTGCCCAACGAGCCAAAGCCGGAAGTTCCCGCACCCGCCGGGACTAATCCGTCGATACCCGTTCACCGTTAAGATATTGCCGATTTACGATTTACGACTAAGTTATTAGTTCTTCCGACTCTGCGTCTCTGCGGTAAGTAATTCCAATCGTAAATCGCAAATCGCAAATCGTAAGTAACTACGCAGGTCGGGCGACCACAAAGGGGCGCACCCAACAACCGATTTCGGGTAGGGGCGATCCTATGTGGTCGCCCAAAGGGGTAGGCTGTGTAGTTACAATCGTAAATTCATAGAGGAGATTCAAAAGTGTATATTATAGTTGCCGGGGGCGGCAAAGTCGGGCGCTACCTGACCGAAACGCTGGTACATAAAGGCCACGAAGTTTTATTGATAGAAAAGAATAAAGCCAAAGTCGAGCAATATACCGAACAGTTCGGGAGTATTGTAGTACAGGGGGATGCCTGCGAAACTCAGGTTTTGGCCGAGGCCGGTGCTGGGCGGGCCGATGTCATCATTGCCGTGACCGGCGATGACGAGGATAATCTGGTAATTAGCCAGGTTGCCAAGCGCAAATTCCAGGTCGGACGGGTGATTGCCCGCCTCAATAACCCCAAGAACGAGCGTATTTTCAAGGCTCTCGGTATCGACGTAACCGTCAGCCACACCAAAGCAATGCTGCAAGCGATCCAACAAGAATTGCCAGCCCCCTTTATTTATCATCTGATGAATTTGCACGATAGTAATTTGAAAATCGTGGATGTCGTGATCGGGCCGCAATCTCCGGCCCTGAACCGCCCACTCAGCACTATTAAGCTACCACCCGATAGTTTGATTTTGTTGGTAGTCCGCAATGGTAAAGTGTTGGTGCCGCGTGGCGACCTGATAGTGACCAACCAGGATGAGATCGTGGTGCTTACCCCGCACGATACCGATACCAATGTACAAGAGTTATTGGTAGGGGCCGAAATTTAAGATTTTTAGTAACTACTCAGGTCGGGCGACCACCCAGGGTCGTACCCTACAATGGACTTTGGGTAAGGGCGACCCGATCAGGTTGCCCAAAGGGGTACTGAGTAGTTACGATTTTTAAATAAATATGAGCTTCAAATGCTGACGGAGGATGATTATGGCGCTTGACATCAAACCCAACCTGACCGTGAAACTAGACCGCCCAAAGGCCAGCCAGGTCAAATTGGCTGAGGTTGCTTTACGGTTACATCCGACCGATGATGTAGCGATTGTCAAGCAGACTTTGCTACCCGGCCTGATTATCGAAACCGATGACCTCGACCCTGTCACCATCCGTCAGCTAGTTCAGCCCGGTCACAAGGTCGCCCTACAAGCGATTAAAGAAGGCGACCCGGTGCGGCGCTATGGGCAGATCATTGGCTTTGCCACCCGGCCTATCGAGGCGGGCGACCACGTTCATTCTCACAACCTGGGCGTACATAATTTCACCCGCGATTATGCTTATGCCAGCGAAGCCCGTTCGGTCGAAATTCTACCACCCAGTGAACGCCGTACTTTTATGGGCTACAAACGCGCTGACGGGCGGGTCGGTACGCGCAATTTCATCGCCATTCTTGGCTCGGTCAATTGCAGTGCTTCGACTATTCGGCTGGCGGCTAATAGCTTTGGGCCGGAACAACTCAAGGCTTATCCCAACGTTGACGGCGTAATCGGCCTGACCCACAAGAACGGTTGCGGAATGCGACACGGCAGTGATGCGGTCGCCCAGTTGCAGTTGACCCTGGCCGGGTTTGCCAATCATGCCAATGTCGGGGCCTACATTTTGGTCGGTCTAGGCTGTGAAACCAATCAGATTCGGGAGATGATCGCCAACCAGCGTTTCGAGACAAAAGAGGGAACCGGCGGTGAGGACGGTCAGCCCCTTTTTCTGACGATCCAGGAGACCGGCGGCATCGCCAAAACGGTTGCCGCGATCAAAGAGATGGTGCAGGAGGTCTTGCCCATCGTCAACCAGGCCGAGCGCACCCCTCAATCGGTCGAGCATTTGATACTGGCTTTGCAATGTGGTGGCAGCGATGGTTGGAGCGGTATTACGGCAAATCCGGCCCTCGGTTTTGCGGTCGATGAACTGGTACGCAACGGTGGGACGGCCGTCTTGAGCGAGACTCCCGAAATGTACGGGGCGGAACACCTTCTGACCCGCCGGGCGCGGAGTGTCGAGGTCGGGGAAGCCCTGATCGAGCGTTTCAAATGGTGGGAGCATTATACCGGCATAAACGGGCAGGAACTCGATAACAATCCGACCCCCGGCAATAAGCTCGGTGGTCTCACCACTATTTACGAGAAGTCACTCGGCGCGATTGCGAAGGGTGGGCAAACCCCGGTCAATGCTGTCTACAAATACGCCGAACCGATTACCGAACGTGGTCTGGTGATTATGGATACACCCGGTTACGACCCGGTTTCGGCGACTGGACAGGTGGCGGGCGGTGCAAATATTCTGGTCTTTACGACCGGGCGCGGTTCGGTCTTTGGTTTTAAGCCGACCCCTTCGATCAAAGTCGCTACCAACACGGCTATGTACGAGCGTATAACCGATGATATGGACATCAATGCCGGGAAAATCCTGGATGGCGTGCCGTTGCAAGATGTCGGGCGCGAAATTTTCGAGATGGTTATTGCGGTTGCTTCCGGTCAACCCAGCAAGAGCGAAGCCCAGGGCGTTGGCGAAGAAGAATTCAACCCCTGGATTCTGGGTGCAATGCTGTAATTAATGCAGAATTCAGAAGGCAGAATTCAGAATAGGGGTCGGGGCATTTTGTTGGATATGGCTCCGTCCATGGATCGTCCCTAGATTTTTCGCATTCTTTTATTCTTTAATTCTGCCTTCTGAATTCTGCATTCTCAACGAGGAGGAGAGAGAAATGGAATTTGGCTATTCTGATAAGGTGAACGAGCTACGCAAGCGCGTCACCACTTTTATGGAAAAGTACGTCTATCCCAACGAAAAGACCTATCACGAGCAGATCGCCGCTTCTGGCAATTTGCATCATCACGCCGAAATCGTGGACGAGCTAAAAGAGCGGGCCAAGTCGGAGGGTTTGTGGAACCTCTTTCTACCCGACAAAGATCACGGGGCCGGGTTGACCAACCTGGAATATGCGCCGCTGGCCGAGATTATGGGCCGTGTGACTTGGGCTTCGGAAGTCTTTAACTGTGCTGCGCCCGATACTGGCAATATGGAAATCCTGGCCCAGTTTGGTACTTCCGAGCAGAAAAAACGCTGGCTTGAACCGCTCTTGAACGGTGAAATCCGTTCCTGCTTTGCGATGACCGAGCCAGAGGTCGCCAGTTCGGACGCGACCAATGTGCAGATGTCGATCCAGCGCGAAGGCGACGAGTACATTATCAACGGGCGCAAGTGGTTTATTTCGGGTGCGGCCCGCGAACGCTGCAAAATCAGCATTACAATGGGCAAGACCGACCCCCATAACGCTGACCGCCACAAACAGCAAAGTATGGTACTAGTCCCACTCGACACACCGGGCCTGACTGTCGTTCGGGCGATCCCGGTTTTCGGGCATCCCGGCAACGAAGGCCACTGCGAACTGCTCTATGAAAATGTGCGCGTTCCGGTCAGCAATTTGCTGGGTGAGGAAGGCGGCGGTTTTGCGATTGCCCAGGCTCGGCTCGGCCCCGGTCGTATCCACCACTGTATGCGGTCGGTCGGGGCGGCCCAACGCGCTCTGGAACTGATGTGCCAACGGGCCGCCCACCGGGTAGCTTTTGGCAAAACTCTGGCCGAACAGGGCGTGGTGCAGGAGTGGATCGCCGAATCGAAAGTTGAGATCGAAATGGTGCGGTTGCTGACGCTCAAAGCAGCCTGGGTGATCGACACGCTTGGCAAAAAAGCCGCTCAGGACGAAATTGCCATGATAAAGATCGCTGCCCCCGAAGTCCACACCAAAGTGCTGGATCGGGCGATCCAGTTGTTTGGAGCCGCCGGGGTTAGCAACGATTTCCCATTGGCCGAACAGTGGGTCTACGGACGTACTCTGCACCTCGCCGACGGCCCGGACGAGGTTCACAAGCGGTCGCTTGCCAAATCCGAGCTTCGCAAGTGGGCGCTCTAAAATCTGTCCCGGGGGCGACCTTTATGGTCTCCCAGTTCGGGCCATATCGGGCGACCATAAAGGTCGCCCCTACAACGGATTTTGGGTAGGGCGACCTTTATGGCCGCCCGACCTGCGTAGTTACAACCAGTAACCGATTGCGCTATTCTCTAAGCGGGTTATAAATTTTTTGGAATTGGCCTATGAATTACCTTATCGCGCCCGACCGAATTGATACGCCTGATTTTACGATCCGAACTTATCAGCCCGGTGATGGGCAAATCTTGTTCGAGGCGGTTGATAGCTCCCGCGAACATCTGCGGCAATATATGCCCTGGGAAGCCTTCCACCAGTCGGTCGCCGACTCGGAGGAGACTTGCCGCAAGTTCCGGGGTAAATACCTGCTGGCGGAGGAATTTATCCTGGCTATTGTCTCGCCGGATGGTCAGCGGCTATTAGGCGGGACTGGCTATCATCTGCGTTGGGGCGACCTGTCCAGTCGTACCGCCGAGATCGGAATGTGGCTACGTTCGGACGCAGTTAATCAGGGCCTGGGTACAAAAGTGCTTCTTAGCCTGATCGACTGGGGTTTTACCGAATGGGCCTGGCTCAAGCTAATCTGGCGCTGCGACGTAGAAAATCGGCCTAGCGCCCGCACCGCCGAAAAAGCCGGGATGATCCAGGAGGCTTTATTAAAAGGCGATGGCTTTGATTATCATTCCGACCGACGACGCGATACGCTTATTTTTGGCCTCACCCGCGACCAGTGGGAGAAGAAAGGGATGAAGGATGAGGGATGAAAGGGAATATCCATTGACAGAGCAATGTCCAACAGGGGAGCGGGTATTTTGTTGGATATGGCTCCGCCCACAGACAGTTTTCACATAGGTTCTTAAGGTTAATCTTTGCTCATCTTTACTTCTAACGAACGATGGATTATTTATTTCTTGGTTTTGTAATAGTGTTGGGGCTGGCGGGACTGGCCTTTTTGCTGTTCTTTATTTATCGGCTGGATCGCACGCCTGAGATTGGGGCGGGTGTGAAGCGGTTCAACCGGGGCTTGTTGGGGCTGACCGCGCTATTCTTTGGCGGTGGGTTGTTGCTGGCTATTTTGGGGACGGCTCCGCTTTCCGATTGGGGGTTGGTAATTGGTTTGGGGATATTGGCCTTAACGATGCTTTTGCTGGCGGCCCAGGGCTTTGGAGTTGGCTTCCAGCAGCAAGACCAAGACGGAGTAGGCTTTTTGCGCTTTTTCCAGCTTGGCAGCGCGATTATTTTTTGTCTGGCTCTTTTCCCGGCCTTTATCGCCTTTATTACCTACGCCGCTCGATTGAAATAGTTATCAACCCGGTTTGGGTAGAGTAAATAGCCGCGACAGTGGCAATTCAAACCCCGGTACTACCCCTTCGCCTCGCAACAAATCATTGGTGGTAAGCAAAGCGGTAGTCCCGTCGGCCCGGTAAACTTCTACTACCTCGGCTACCGGGCGAATAATCCAGATTAGTCTGACTTTAGCCTGCCGATATTCTTTGAGCTTTTTGTCGGAGTCATCAATTTCGTCGCGGCTAGAAGTAATCTCTATCGCCAGATCGGGCGGAATAGGTACGCCAGTGCGGGGTGGTTCGGGCAGCGTAGTGAAAGAGCAAAAAGCTAGATCGGGGCGACGTTTCCCGATATTAGGTAATATAAAGTCGGTATCAGCGTTGAAAACCCAGCCGAGGTTTTTCTCCATCACATAGGAGCCAAGAAAAACCGTCAACCGCGCTCCGACCACTCCCGATAAACCATCTGCCATGCTTTCGCTTTGCTCTTGGTCAAGTTCTAGCATGCTATTGCTTTCCCTACTCTGCATCACGGAACTGCCTCTTATAAAGTTCGGCGTATTTCTGGTTCAAGGCCAGCAGTTCGTCGTGGGTTCCGCGCTCGACGATTTGGCCTTGCTCTACTACCAAAACCAAATCGGCATCCCGCACGGTCGAAAGGCGATGCGCGATCACGAAAGCGGTGCGGTCTTTGAGGAGCAGCTTGAGCGCGACCTGAATTAAAGCTTCGGTGCGGGTGTCGATGCTGGAAGTAGCCTCGTCCAGGATCAAAATACGTTGCTCGGCTAATACTGCTCGTGCAAAGGCCAATAGCTGACGCTGGCCCTGGCTCAGGCCACTTCCGCGCTCACCCAGTTTGGTATTGTAACCCTTTGGCAAAGCTTCGATAAATTCGTGGGCGCTGACCGTTTTGGCGGCCTGCTCTACCTCCGCTTCGGTTGCGTCAAGTCGCCCGTAGCGGATATTATCCATAATGCTGCCTGAAAAGAGATAGGTATCCTGCGGTACAATCCCGATCTGGCTTCGCAAACTCGCCAGTGTTACCTCGCGCACATCATACCCGTCGATAGTGACTTTTCCGGCGCTGGCATCGTAAAAACGCGGGATCAAATTGACCAAAGTAGATTTGCCTGCCCCGGTTGGCCCCACAATAGCGACGGTTTGGCCCGGCTTGGCGGTCAAATCGATCCCGCGCAAGACCAAATCAGGTTTGGCGGCATGCGGGTTATAGGCAAACTCGACCCGTTTGAATTCGACCAGCCCAACGATAGGTGGCATCGGTTTTGCGCTTGGCCCGTCTTTTTGCTCGACTGGCTCATCCACCAGTTCAAAGATACGTTCGGCCCCGGCTAAAGCCCCTTGCATCTGGGTGTAGATGCTGCTGACAAGCTGAATCGGTCGGAAAAACTGCTGGACATATAGGAAAAAGGCGACTACCGTGCCGACCGGAAGTTGATTGTTGTAGGCCAGCCAACCGCCGAACCCGGCTACAATCGCGGTCGCCAGGGTGCTGAGTACATCGATAGTTGGCGAAAAAGCGGAGGTCACGGCGACCGCCCGCACGTTTGCATCTCGGTTCGAGGCATTTGATTCGGCAAAGCGCTGGATATTGGTTTCGGTGCGGTTGAAAGCCTGGGCCACCCGCACCCCGGCGATTTCTTCTTGCAATTCAGAAGAGACTTCGCCTATCGCCAGACGGGTTTGTCGGAAAGCCTGCCGCGATTGTCGGGCGAAAAACACGGTTGTCCAGATCATGACCGGGATAATCAGAAAGCTTACCAGGGCCAGTTGCCAGCTTAAAAAAAGCATAGCGATAATGATCCCGACCAGCGAAAAAAGGCTACCGATCACCTGGGTCAGGCCCGGCCCGATTAACTGGTTGATGGTCTGAATATCGTTGACCAGCCGCGACATCAGATCGCCTGCCTTGTTCTTGTCAAAAAAGCTAAGTGGGAGGGCCTGCACCTTATCGAAAATCAGGGCGCGGAGATTGGCAACAAAATTCTGCCCGATTCGCCCCATCAAGAAAGCCTGACTTGATTGAGCCACAAACCCCACTAAATAAACCCCTAATAAAACTAGCATCGTTCCAGCCAGACCGTCCCGATCTTTGCCGATGATATTCTTGTCAATCGCTTGCCCGATCAGGGCCGGGCCGAGCGCCTGAACGACCGCCTGGATAATGACCAATCCCAGCACACCCAACAACTGTAACCGAAACGGGCTGATATATCCCAACAGGCGACGTAACACCGTCCCCCGGTTTTGGGCGCGTTCGTCAGTACCACCGTCTAAAGTTCTTGCACCAAACATTACAATACTTTCTTTTAGAGATCAGAGATCAGAGATTAGATATTAGCTAATCGTTAGAGTTGACGCTGGTTTACAGCAAATTGCAAAGACATCGGGCTGGTAGGGGCGACCCTGGGTGGTCGCCCTCGTTGACCGTGCAAGGTATTCACGGGCGACCACCCAGGGTCGCCCCTACCAAAATCGGGTCATATTTCTGCAATTGTTATAGCTAGGCCGCCGCCGGTAGATCGTCGGTGATAAGCTCCGACTCGCACACATCGCAGTAAAGCGTGTTGCGGATAATCAATTGTTGGTGGGTTCCCTTTGCTACCAGCCGACCCTTGTCGAGCAGCAAAATCAGATCGGCGTTGCGGACAGTGCTGAGACGTTGGGCAATGATAAAGGAGGTCCGCCCGGCCATGAGTTGCAGCAGAGCTTGTTGAATTTGATATTCGGTTTCGGAATCGACCGCCGAAGTGCTATCATCTAAAATGAGCAGGGCCGGGTTGAACAGCAAGGCCCGCGCGATTGCGATCCGCTGTTTCTGCCCGCCGCTCAACCCGACCCCGCGTTCTCCAACGATAGTGGCATACCCCTCTGGAAAGCCGGTCACAAAATCGTGGGCCTGAGCCGCCCGTGCTGCCGCTTCGATCTCGGCTTCGGTCGCATCGGGCCGTCCATAGGCGATATTCTCGCGGATCGTGCCACTAAAAAGGGTCGTCTCCTGTAAGACGATCCCTATTTGCGAACGTAAGCTGCTCAACCTCACATCGCGGACATCCTGCCCGTCAATCGTCACCCGGCCTTCGGTCGCATCGTAAAAGCGCGGTATCAAATTGATAATACTGGATTTGCCGGAGCCAGTGCGCCCCAAAATTGCAATTGTCTGGCCCGGTGCGGCCTCGAATGAAATATCTTCCAATGTGTCATTTTCGCTCCCGGCATAGCGAAAGCTGACCTTCTCGAAGGCTACCTGCCCTTGCACTTTGGGCAGAGCGACCGCATCGGGTTTATCGCTGACTTCGATAGGTGCGTCGATCACCTCAAAGACTCGTTTGGCCGAGGCTCCCGATTGGGTTAGGAGGGTGGCGGTGTTGCCTAGCACAAAGACCGGCATTAACAGAAAGCCTAGATAGGCGTTGAACGCGACCAATTCGCCTACGCTCAACGACCCGCCAATCACCTCATTACCGCCGAACCAAATTACCGCCAGCGTTCCCAGGTTGGCAATTGTAAAGATCAGTGGAAAGGTCAAGGTTGTGCCGCGCACGACCGCCAGATTTTCTTTTAACAGGTCGTCATTCGAGACCCGATAACGCTTTAACTCGTAGGGTTCGCGCCCAAAGGCTTTTACAACCCGCACCCCGGCCAGGTTTTCCTGCAAAACCGTGTTGAGATTGCCGAGCTTTTGCTGCACCACGCGAAAGCGCGGGCCAATCGTCCGAAAGAAGAAGATAAAAACCACCATTATCGCCGGGATAATCGACAACGCGACCAATGCCAACCGCCAGTTGGTCAAAAATAAAATAGTGGCGCTCCCGAAAAGCATTACGACCGCGTTGACCAGTTGGAGCAGACTGCCACCCGTGAAATTGCGGACCTGATCGACATCGCTAGTAACACGGGTCATTAGTTGCCCGGTCTGGGCTTTATCGTGATAGCTGAAGCTAAGATTTTCGACCTGCGAGAAGATCGTATTTCGCAAGTCGTAAGCCGAACCCTGGCTGGCTTTCTCGCTCCAATAGCCCTGGGTAAAGCTGAAGATACCCCGAATGACCGCCACCACCAGCAAGGCCAATGAAGTGTACAAAATCGCTTCCAAGTTGCGGGCGCTGATGCCCTGGTCAACTACTAGCCGCAGAATTTGGGGGTTTACGAGGTTTGTAACTGTTACAAAAAGCAAACTTACGAATGCGCCCGCCGCCGGTCGCCAGTACGGGCGTAGATAACCTAACGCCCGCCAGAGGTCTTTCATTATTTAATAGCTCCTTATAATTATATATTTCTAAATAGTACCTTCTATAATGTTGTCAAAGAATGTGAAATCAGACCGTTTCTTTGTTATTCATCATAGCCTGTGCAACTTCCCTCGTCAAAAGACAAGCGATGTTACTTCTCACCAATTTCTAATTTCTTATCGTAACTACTCAGCCTACCCCATTTGGGCGACCACATAGGGTCGCCCCTACCCAAAATCCGTTGTAGGGTGCGACCCTATGTGGTCGCCCTGCCGGTGTAATTACTAAATTTCAGTTTTTCTCTGCGTTCTCTGCGTCTCTG
>JBBQWM010000068.1:0-30006 GCA_038210655.1 Chloroflexia bacterium | reverse complement strand
CCTCGACCGCGCCCTCGCCAGCGCCCTCGCCAGCGCCCTCGCCCGCGCCCGCGCCCTCGCCAGCGACCTCGCTAGCACCCGCGCCAGTGCTCTTGCCCTGGCGGGCCTGCTTGATAACAAGTTAGCTGACTTATTTGAGGTACTGATAGCCTTTACGGTAGGGCTGACGCTGGCTTTGAATCCCTTAGCGGGAGGAGAAGAGGAGGAAAAATTAAAAGGCTTACAGGCCACCAGTCAAAAATGGCAGGCGGATAAGGATGAGAAGAAGAGAAGGTTGGGTAAGCTACTGGAAGCGTTGCTGAAGGTCGGGGCAGCCAGAACAGCCCTAGATTTACGGCGGGCGGAACGAGAATATCTGGCGTTGATTGCAGAATATGCCTGGATTGGTTACGAGGGGTTAAAGCCGAAAGACGGGCGACCCTGGTGGCAACGGTGGCTGCCGAGACGAGGTGCAAAGCAGGATTACAAGGCAGAACGACAACAGATGTTGGAGCTGTACTGGTGGCTGCAAATTGTGATGGCACGGGAAGATGGGGAATTGGATACCTGGGAAGGGATACGGATTGTGCGGGAGCGGGTGGAGGAAGATGGGAAGAGGAAAGATGGAGTTGTGCATGTCAATACACTAGATGAGAAGAGCAACTCAAGTGCGACGCTAGATGTTGAGGTTATACGTAAGCAGGAGGAAGATTGAGACAGATTGGTTTCGGGATCAGTGTGAGGTCTGGGTTGAGTCAGCCTATCTCGAAATAAAATTTAGAGATAAGTCGCTCAATTCGGCTAAAACCAACTATCAAGCCTTGTGTTCAGCCACTACCCGCTCGACCAACCCTACCGCGTATTCCTGATCGGGTAGGGCGTGCATCTCGGCTTGCAGCCATTCGGTGTTCTGCCGATAGAGTGGATTGGCGAGAACTTCTTCCATCGCCGCCCGAATACTCTCAGGGGTCAGTTGCTCTCGCGGCACAACCTGTCCCACTCCCAGGTTTTGCATTACATGGGCATTAAAAAACTGGTCAGCGATTAGAGGGACAACTACCGTAGGCAGGCCAATGTCTAGCGCCGCCAGCAAGCTATTGCTGCCGCCGTGCATAACCATCAGATCGCAGTGGGGTAGGAGCAAGCTCTGCGGAATGTAGGGTTCGATATGGACATTGGGTGGCTGGGGGCCGAAGTCCGCCGGGTCTTTGCCCCGGCCCAGCGTGACGATCAGGTTGATTGGCGCATCACACAGTCCGGCTATTATCGTTTGTAGCACTCGTGGATACAGATCGGGTTCCCCGTTGACTTCGGTACCCAGCGTGACGTAGACCGTAGGTTGCGGCGGCAATTGGGCGACCCAGGCAGGCAAGCTTTCATTACCCGATTGATCGAAAAATTCCGGGCGGATAAAATGGGTAGTGGGTGGAATATCCTCCGGCAATTCTGGCCTACCGACATTGCTCAAGCTAAAGCTAGGTGGAGAATAGCTAAGATGGAGATAGCGATAGAGAGCGGTTAGGCCAGGGTCGGGCGGCAGACCCCACTGCTGGCGTATCGGGTCAAGCTGAGCGGCAGCCTCTCGCTCGAAAACTGCATGGCCCTTTAAAGCCGCCGCAAAAGCAACCACCGCATGCGGCAACCCCAGGTACTCGGCGGCGATCACGGCATCATAGGCCCCCGCTTCTCGAATAAACATATCGGGTTGCCAACTTCGGGCAATCTCCACCAGATGAGGTGTCCTCAAGCGCGTCGAGATGCCGACAAAAAGCCGGGGATAGGTCAACAATTCATTCTCAAGGTTCAGAGGCATGGTCTCTAGTTGAGCCTTAACCTGTTGATATTCCGCGTCCGCCGCCAGGTCTCCTCCCATCCGAAAGAAAGTAAAACCGGCCTTCTCTACCGTTGGCTGACGGGAAAGCCCCGTAGCGAAGGCTATCTCGTGACCGGCTTCCTTGAGCGCACGGGCCAGCGGCATTAGAGGGTGAAAATGACCATAGCCCCCTGCACAACTAAACAAGAAACGCCGCGCTACCCGTCCATTCAAATTCGTTTCCACAATAGCACCTTTCAATCTCGAATCGTGAACAGATAGGGCAGATTATAGCATAAATTAGCGCTATGTCAGAAACAAAATTAGTAAAGATTTAGGCACTGCTGGTTCGGATTGAATAGCCCAGGCCGAAACTGCCATGCTATAATTTCAGGGCTGCACCATTATGCGCCCGGTGCAGCGTTTTAATATTGGACGCTTTATAGCATGGAAAAGGAAGAAAATAAAGATGACGGCCCCCAATCAGGCAACCAGCCTGTTAGAGCAGGTTTTGAAGCTGCCCCGTACCTACAAAATGATTATTCCAACCGATTACCTCGATGCTAACGGTCATATGAACGTAATGTACTACACCGATGTCGGCAATCAAGCCCTGATCTATTTCTTCAGGGAAACCGGCTTAAATAACGGCATGGATCGGCAAGGGGCTGAGACCAGGACGCGCGGCATGTTCGCTTTGCGGCAAGTCTTGACCTATATGAACGAATTGCGGGCGGGCGAAGAAGTAGCAGTCCATAGCGGTATTGTCGGCTACGATAGCAAGCGGGTGCATTTTATGCACTATATCGTTAGCCTGACCCACAACCGGGTCGCCTCCAGCGATGAACGAGTAGCAATCTATATCGACCTGACCGTCCGGCGTTCAACTTCGTTCGAGCCTGAACTCCTGAGCAACCTCGAAAAATTCAAAGCCAAATACGCCAACCTGGGCTGGCAACCAGAAGTATCCGGCGCGATCCAATTGAAGCCGTTTTAAATTGAGATCGACTATAGAAATCCTTTACCGTTTCTTAACCGAATCGAATGAGGAACAGAGATAAGATTTGTGCCAAAATAACGAGGTAAGATTTTTTGGACCAAGGCTCGAAGTTGGGGGCCGCAGCTTATTTGCAGGAGACATGGTACGTAGAGCGCAAGGGGGCCAATCAAATTAACCAATTCAGCAGGGATCGGTATTTTATTTATCCTGTTAACGCCCGTATGGGTGCGTACATCCCTGTTAATTTTAAAGGAGAAATTCGCTATGAGTGATATTAAACCTAACGGCTTTACTTTGTTCGGCCTCTTGTTGGCCCTTACGACCTTCGTTTTCTTCGGGCTGGCCTTTGCCGGTTATTCGGGCTTCGGCCCGCCCGCTATCCTAACCCTACTGCTCGGCGGCCTCATGCTCTGGATCGGAGCCAACGACCAGATCAACGCAAGCAGGTAAAGTAAGGGATGAAGGATGAGGGATGAGGGATGAAAATAAACCTCATCTTTTGTGCTTCTAGTTTAGTTTTGACATTTACAACCATAGTTACAAACATTGCTGTTAATTCTTCTGTTTCTTGGTAGAGTGGCTTCAATCGTTCCTGATTAGCAATTTTGGCTTCCATTAGCAATTCCAACCAGTAACCAGTCTCATCAAGCTCTTGTAAAGCACCTTCTATTTTGCTAATAAAATCTGGATCGGATTTAGCACGATAAGCTTCGCGATAATGCGCTCCTACTGAAGTACCTGAGCGCAACACCTGTTTGCCAATAACTTGGGCTTCGATAGTCTTTGGTAAATCGGTATAAAGTCGGATAATATCCAGAGCGAACTTCTTCGTTCGAACTCTCAAATCCTGTTTCATCCCTTATCCCTCCTAAATATTTAACTCGCCAGACTTAGACCAACGCGGCCTCAAATCCTGTTTCATCCCTCATCCCTCATCCCTCATCCTTTATTCGTACCTGTCGCGTTTGTAATCTTTGAGGTAGGGTTGGCAGACTTCGCACAGAACGATGTCGCCTCGGATGCGGGTACTGCCGCGCCGGGTGTGGGTGTTGAAAGCGAAAGTATGACGTTGAACGTGTTTGGAGCAATAAAGATTTCCGCAATGACCGCAATCGACATACACTTCGCTCTCACATTCGGGTTGAGCGCACCAGCCCAGACCGTTACGCTCTTGCCCAATCACGTGCCGCTCGTCCTCCCAGCGTCGTCGGGCTGAAATGGCGTGATCGCGTTTGTAGAGTGCCAAACAACTGAGCGATTTACAACAAGATTTCTCGCGATAGCCGTGCTTCATACAAAAATGATGCCCACAATAGGCACAGCGCTCCACCACTGGTTCCTGACAAATATAAGGCAACAAAGCCCGCTCACATCGTAAAGCCATTGTCCTGCATCCTTAGTCAAAACTAACCCGCGCCAACCGCTGACGCAACAAATGATCGGCCAGCACCAAAGCCAGCATTGCTTCGGCTACTGGAACCAACCGCACGATAATCGTCGGGTCGTGTCGCCCTTTTACCTCAATCTTGGCGGCCTCACCTTTTGTATTGACCGTCGTTTGTTCACGGGCAATCGACGAAGTAGGCTTGACTGCCAACCGCACTACGATTTCCTCGCCGGTACTGATCCCACCCAAAATACCACCTGCTTTGTTGGCGCTGGTACGGATTTGACCATCGACGTTTACAAAGGGGTCGTTCGATTGGGAGCCACGCATGCGGGCCATATCAAAGCCGGACCCAAACTCGATCCCTTTGGTAGCTCCAATCGAAATCATAGCTTTTGCAATATCGGCATCCAGCTTATCAAAAACTGGCTCACCAAGACCCGGTGGTACACCCAGTGCTACAATTTCGGCGATCCCACCCAGCGAATCGTTCTCCTCTTTGGCCTTCATAACCGCTTCGACCATCTGAGGAGCAATATCGGGGTCGGGGCAGCGCACGATATTGCGGTTGATCTCATCAAAATCGATCTTTTGGGCGATCAGTCCGGCTAATTCAGCGGTATAGCCTACTATTTTAACGCCTTCACGGGCCAAAAGTTTCCGGGCGACCGCCCCTGCCGCCACCCGACCGACTGTCTCGCGAGCGCTCGAACGGCCTCCGCCTCGGTGGTCTCGCACACCGTATTTGACCAGATAGCTGTAATCGGCATGACCGGGCCGAAAGAGGTCTTTGATGTCGTCGTACTTCGAGCTATCCGCGTCCTGGTTCCAGACCACCATCGAAATAGGCGTACCCATCGTCAGGCCGTTAAAGACTCCCGACAGAATCTGAACTTTGTCGGTCTCGTTACGCGGCGAGGTGACGGCGCTCTGCCCGACCCGCCGTCGGTCAAGATCGGCTTGAATATCGGCTTCGGATAGTTCTAGCCCCGCCGGGCAGCCATCCAACACCACCCCGACCGCCGGGCCGTGCGACTCGCCCCAACTTGTGATCGAAAAAACTTTCCCAAACGTGCTTGCCATCTAAAACTCCTACGCTTAAATTAAGCCTATCTCAACTGACCCAATTTTATTAAACCCGTACACCGATTTTAAGAGGCTTCTTTTTGACCTGGCCCCACTCATTTTCGAGGTATTCCCGGTGTACTCTTTCGTAGACTACCATCGTCAAAGCGGCTATACGCCGCCAATTAAAAATTTCACGAGCTTCTTTGTAAGCGTTCTCAACCCGGGCCTTTGACCAACCCTCATTATATAACGTATGTAGAATGCCCCAGGCCAACGAATTTGGGTTATTGGGATAAACTACGATGCCCGTCTGATGATTGGTTACAACCTCGGTCAGACCGCCCGTATCGGCTACCACGACCGGCACTTTAGCCGCCATCGCTTCCAGGGCCACAATCCCAAATGGCTCGTAGAGCGAAGGGCAAAGCGCTACGTCGGCTACTTTGTAGAGCTTATCGCGGTCGTCATCCGAGACAAAGCCGGTGAAATAAAATCGCTCGGCCAGACCCCGTTCGGCAGCCAGATCACGAAAATGTTGAAGCTGCGGGCCAGTTCCGGCGATCACAAATTTCGATTTGGGATAGCCCGCC
The DNA here is from genome assembly GCA_038210655.1 of Chloroflexia bacterium. Lineage (GTDB taxonomy): Bacteria > Chloroflexota > Chloroflexia > Chloroheliales > Chloroheliaceae > 54-19. The sequence continues at coordinate 24,169 of JBBQWM010000068.1, read as the reverse complement.
AGGACGGTCGGGGCGCTATCTATGATTATCCGCACCCCCTTTTCTTCGACCACCCGACCTACAAATAGAATGATTTTCTCGTCGGGCGCGGCATAATTATTACGGAATTTGGTCAAATCTAGCTCGTCCAACAAATCGAAATGTTGGGTACTGACTCCATTGGGGATCACATTAATTTTATCGACCGGGGTTTCAAAATACTCGCGCACTTCGCTCGACATGTACTGGCTACAACAAATGACCCGCCAGGCTTCGTAAGTCAACCACCATTCGACATTATTGATTGAGCGGGGCAATTCGCCCGGCAAATTCCCGCGCCCTCGCCCGCGCTCGGTAGCATGAATAGTAGCAAGCAAAGGCAACTTAAAATGCTGCTTGAGTTGCTCACCGGCAAAAGCCACCAGCCAATCGTGAACGTGGATCAAGTCGAAAGGGCCGTTTTTCTCGACCACTTCGTAGGCTTTTTCGTGCATCCGTAAATTGTTTTGCCAGGCCGATGAAAAGAAATCGGCAGAATTAACCGGATCGACCCGGTAAACGTGGGTTTGACCGATCCCATCCAAACCGGGTTCCAGGCTATAGGGCGCTCCCCCACGCAAGCGCGGCGTAATCAAGTGAACTTCTACCCCCTCTGCCGTCAGGGCTGGTACGAGTTCGGTGACGTGTTTGCCAAGTCCACCGACGGTATGTGGTGGGTATTCCCATGACAGCATTAAAACGCGCATTCTTCCTCCTGGGTCATTGGTTTTTACCATTCAACCATTTGCCGATGAGACTATATTCAAGCGATCTTACCCGCTGAAACCCAAAGCCTTCATAGAGCCGTTGCGATTGGATATTGTTTTGCTGAGTACTAAGGGTGATCCGTCGCGCCCCTTGTTGAGCCATCAACTTGATCGCATAATCCAACTGATAAGCGCCTACCCTCTGCCCCTGGATTTGCGGCACTACTGCCAGGCGGTCGAGATGCGCCCAGCGTTGGTAAAGCGTAAACCCAAAATAACCAATCGGCTGCCGAAAGCCTTCCTGGGATAGCTGATAGGCCAGATAGATTACCACACCCTCCTGCGCCACATAATGTTGTAATTCAGCCTGACTGTTCCACCATAGCCAGGGAAACGAGGCGTGATCGACTTCCAGCAGATCACTCAGGGCCTGGGGAGTAGGCCGGTAGGACTCCATTTCTATCGGCGGGCCATCGTGAACATAAGCGAGTCGCATATCCGGCTTTTCATAATAAACAATGTGTTCGAGTTCCTCGAACCCGGCCTCTTCGTAAAATTTATAGTTATCGCTTTGTTCGTCACTACCGACGACCACCGCGCCATAACCGCGCCGGGTAAATTCGCTCAGCAAGCCATCTACCAACTCGGCCCGATAATGGCGTGTACGAGTCTCGGTCAATTGACCTACATCGTTGCGTCTGCGCCAATTATCCCCGACGACATAATCGGCATGCCCGCGTACCCGCCAGGCAAGACCGGGAAAGTCGATTATATGTTGGCGCAAACTGGGCGTGTTGAAGTGACTGTTCCAACTCAAATTCAACTCGGTCACTTCTTCCGGCCTTAACAAATCGACACTAATCGGCTCTTTACGAATTTTATGAGCCTCTCCTGCGAGGCGTTGACGTAATTGTTCAAACATTTTACTATTTCAAGATATAAACGTCTTTTAGCGTCCAGATACCGACCTCGGTCAGATCCAACCCTTTGACGTAAGGCTTAACCAACACGTAGTTGACGTTATGATAGATTGGCAAAATCGGCGCATCGGTCAGGGCCAGTTGCTCGGCCTGAGCATACAAATCGAAGCGTCGGGCCGGGTCGGTTTGGGCATCACCCTGCTTTAACAAATCATCGAACTGCGAATTATTATACCCTGTATCGTTATAATTGCTACCACTTCCCAACAGCGACCGCAAGAAATTCTCCGGGTCGGGATAATCTGCCGTCCAATTATATAAATACATCTGGAATTGGCGCTGGCTCAGGCCACTTTGAAAATCCCGGTAATCATACTGCCGCACTTCCACTTCGATCCCAAATGCCTGTTTATAAACGTCTTGCAAAACGCGAGTCAAGGGGTCGCCGGTGCTATAGAGAATAATACGTGGTAAATTGGACGGGCTACGGTAGCTGGATTGCGCGATCAAATCCCGCGCCCGACTAATATCATAGGTCAGCGGGCCGGGCTTGCCGGTATAACCGGGCAGACCGGGCGGCAAAATCCCGATAGCGGGTTGCACCTTGTTCTCGAACATGGCACGGGCGATCCGGGGGCGGTCTACCACCAGACTAAAGGCCTGCCGCACCTTCGGGTCGTCAAAAGGGCGGGCGCGAGTATTAAAGGCCAGATAGCTTAATTCGAGTTGAGGCTTGACCACCAGTTCGCGGTTGAGCGAACCAGTCTTATCCAGCGCCCGGTCAAGCTCGGCAGAAGCACCCAGGCGGGCCACATCAAGGCTACCTTGCTCGTACTGAGCCAGTCGCAAATCGGCATTAGAGCCGATCAGGAGATTGACCTGGCTAAGACGCGGTGGGCCAAAATAATAACTATCGTTGCGGGCGAGACGCAAAAACTGACCGCGCTTGTACTCAACCAGCTTAAAAGGGCCGCTTCCATCCAGTTGGTCAAACCCTTTGGCGACCGCCTCTTTGTTGACGACATAAAAGACGGGGGCGGTCAGCTTGGCAAGAAACTGAGGTCGAGGCGCGTCCAGTTTGATCTGTAAAGTGGTTTTATCGACTACCCGCACGCCCGAAATCTCGGTCGCCTTGCCGTCCAGTTTTTCTTTGACACCTACAATATCCAGCATATAACTGGTAGCAGGCAAGGTCGCAGGTAAATCGGGGGCGGCCAATTTGGGATCGGTAGCGCGTTCCAGGCTGTACTTAAAATCTTCCGCCGTAATCTCGCGGCCCCCTTGAAATTTAGCACCTTCGCGCAGTTTGAAGGTATAAAGGGTACTGTTCTCGCTCACGTCCGGCATACGGGCCGCCAAATCTGGCACGACGGTCAGTTTTTTGTCCAGCGTAAGCAGGCCGCTATAAAGCTGACGAATTACAAAGCTGGTACTGGCATCGCTCGCCAAAGCCGGGTCAAAGGTGTTGACTTCGCCCGCCAGCGCCAGATTGAGGGTCTGTTGATCGGCCTTGAGCGTACCTGCCGGAGTAGGCGAAGGCGGCACACCCGCTGTCGAAGCCGGGTAGGGGGTACCGACCGGCCCTGCCGGGGTAGCCGTTACCGCCGAAACGGGCTGGGCGCTTGCGTTAGGCGTTCCCACCGCGCCTGACGTAGTCACAACGGTAGTCGCTACCGGACTGGGCGTAGGCGTAGTAGCTTCCTCACCGCCGCAGGCATTCAGGGTCAGCATCAGCAGGCTACACCCTATTATTAAAAGATTAGTCTTTTTCGGAAAATATTGCCGTAGTTTCAATTTTTTGAGTAGCTATCTCGATCCAGGTATTATTATTTGCCATTAATCAAACCCTACCCTTTTTAGGGGTATGGGTGATTCTAGCATCAAACCGGGGCAGGGTCAAACTTTAGCTTATCACAGGTCGGAAAAGTAAAATCTTGCAAACTGATTTGACCCGGCGCGAACCTTATGCCACAATTCGCGGTTCAAAGCGTGAAAATTATGCTTAAAACCAAAACCTGTAGCAAACATACAAGCGAAGAGTAACCAAATTGAGTGACTTACAACCCGAACCATCTTCACTAGCGTCGGCTACAACCTCGATAACCCAAACCACCAAACCGACCGGCAAAGACCCTACCTTTAAACGGTTGATCCAGACCTATTTCGAGCAAGAGCAGCTAATTCCTCCCTTCACCGTAACGCCCGGTCTGCAAGTCGGTCAGTTACAGTTAGAGATAGATGTCGTAATTAGCGCAACTGAGACCGATTTGAAGGTGGAAGAACTGCAAGCCAGCCTGACTGCGACCCCTTTCTGGTTCTTCGACCGGCTCAATCTAGTCGAGTTTAAGTCAATTTCCGATCCTCTAAACAAAGCCGAATTCGCTCGGATTACCGCCAGGGCAAATATGGCCTGGGCCGACCAGCACGACGAGGCCCGCGATAGCATGCTCAGTTGCATCATATCAGCCGCCTGGCCCCACAAGTTTTTGAGCAACCGATTTGGAGGACGGCGTTTTAGACCGGTCAAAGGTAGACCCGGCTTTTGGTTTCATCCGGGCCTGTTTTTCCCGGTCTATTTAATAGTCTGCAACAAACTGCCATTAGAGGAAGCCAACTATCCCCTTTTGGTTTTCTCCAGTGGCGAAAAGCTTAGACATTTTCTCGAACAGATTGCGATTGACTCTCGGATGGATTTGTACTTTAATTACGTTGCGCGGTTGCATCCCAATGAAGCCGCCGAAGTATATACACGCAGGAGAAGCGTCATGAGTAAAACACAAATAGAAAAAGCCGCCAAAATTTTCTATGAAACGATTGGGCCGGAAGAATTGCTAAAGCTAATTGGCCCGGAGCGGTTGGCAGAATTGATTGACCCTCAACAACTAGAACAAATAATTAAACTGATCGGTCCTGAGCGATTAGTGGAATTGATCGGCCCTGAACGGTTGACGGAAATGCTTGGCCTAAAAAAGTAACAGGGCTTGTGAATAAACCATTAAGCTGCTAGGCTAGGAAGCTTTGGGCATCGAACTCACGCCTGAACAACTGGCCCAACTAAAGCGCAACCTGACGAACTAAGGGGTTGGCTAGTTTCACTGGCCCCTACTGCGCCCCACATACTCTGCTGTTTCCCCAATTACAAATTCTCCCGACCACTATGAAGTGGTATAATAGAGTTGCACTTTTTGCTCGATTTGAAGATAGATTAAGGCAGAGCAAAACAGGTAAAAGAGAGTAAAGCTGTACTCACAGCTAAGAGTAAGGAAGGCACGGTACTATGCCTGAATTTAAGATTGTATCGGATTTTCAACCAACCGGCGATCAGCCGCAGGCCATCCAACAACTGGCGAAGGGGATCGAGGCGGGCGAACGTCACCAAGTCTTGCTGGGCGTGACCGGTAGCGGCAAAACCTTTACGATGGCCCAGGTGATCGAGCGGACGCAACGTCCAGCCCTCATTTTGGCCCATAATAAGACGCTGGCGGCCCAACTTTATCAGGAATTTAAAGAATTTTTCCCGAATAACGCGGTCGAATATTTTGTCAGTTATTATGATTATTATCAGCCGGAAGCCTATATCGCCCGTAGCGATGTCTACGTCGAAAAGACCGCCGATGTCAACGAAGAAATCGATAAGCTGCGGCACGCTGCCACCCGCGCCCTGCTCGAACGGCACGATGTGGTAATTATTGCTTCGGTCTCGTGTATTTACGGTTTGGGGTCGCCCGAAGAATATGGCAAGGTCGTGGTCAGCCTTAAAAAGGGCGAAATGATACGACGCGACCGCATTTTGCGCCATCTGGTAGATATTCAATATAGCCGCAACGATATGAGCCTGACTCGTGGGACTTTCCGGGTGCGCGGTGATACGCTGGAAATTTATCCGGCCTACGAAGAAATTGCTTTGCGGATCGAATTGTTTGGTGACGAGATCGAACGGATTACCGAGATTGACCCCTTGACCGGCGAGTTGCTGATCGAGCGCACCAAAGTCGATATTTACCCCGCCAAACACTTCGTGACTTCGGCAGAGAAGTTACAAGCCGCTCTGGGCGACATCCGGGCCGAATTGGAGGAGCGGGTAGCCGAACTGGAAGAACAAGGCAAGGTTTTGGAAGCGGCCCGCCTCAAGCAACGCACCCTCTACGACCTGGAAATGCTCGAAGAAGCCGGGTACTGCTCCGGGGTAGAAAACTATTCGCGGCATCTATCCCGCCGGGGAGTCGGAGAACAGCCCTGGACGTTGCTCGATTACTTCCCGGACGATTACATTATGTTTATCGACGAGTCGCATATTTCGTTACCACAGGTACGCGGGATGTACGGGGGCGACCGTTCGCGCAAAATAAACTTGATCGACTATGGCTTTCGGTTGCCCTCGGCGGCGGATAATCGCCCCCTGACTTTCGAGGAATTCGAGAACCACATCCATCAGGCCGTCTATGTCTCGGCTACGCCCGGCCCTTACGAATTGGAACATACGCCGCCAGCCGACATCGCCGAGCAGATCATCCGCCCGACCGGGCTGATCGACCCTGAAATCAGTGTCCGCCCGACTAAAAACCAGATCGACGATCTGTTGGGTGAAATCCAGGAGCGGGTTCGCAAACGCCAGCGGGTACTGGTCACGACCCTGACCAAACGCATGGCCGAAGAGTTGGCGGATTACTTGATCGAAATGGGGGTCAAGACCCACTATCTGCACAGCGAGATTGTAACTTTGGAGCGGGTCGAAATCCTGCGCGATTTGCGGCTGGGCATTTACGATGTGATAGTCGGGATCAACCTGTTACGAGAAGGGTTGGACTTGCCGGAAGTCTCGATGGTAGCGATTTTGGATGCCGACAAAGAAGGCTACTTACGCTCGACCAGTTCATTGATCCAAATCATAGGCCGCGCCGCCCGGCATCTTGAGGGCAAAGTGCTGATGTACGCCGACAATATGACTGGCTCGATGCAAAGGGCGATTGACGAGACTTATCGCCGTCGCAAAATCCAGGTGGAGTACAACGAGAAGCATAATATCGTGCCTGCCAGCATCATCAAGGAGATCAAGGACATTACCGACCGGGTACGGGCGGTCGCTGAGTCGCGGGGCGAATACATTGTCAACGCCGAAGATAGCGCCGCCGATGCTCAACCGGCCCTCCCCGGTGCGTTGCCCAGAGACGAGATTGCCCGCCTGATAAGCGATCTCGAAAGCCAGATGAAGCACTCCGCTAAGATGCTGGAATTCGAGAAAGCCGCTTTGTTGCGCGATCAGGTGGTTGAATTGCGCCGCATGATGCAGGAAGATAAGCTCGAAGTTGAACCGCCTAGAAAGCCAGTACTTGGGAGAAATTCGCAGAGGTAGGTCAAAGAAATCAGATGTTAGAAATCAGGTATCAGCACTTAGCTGGGGTTTAGAAATAGTATTTTGTAACAACAGGTGGAGGGCCAGCTTCTACCCGTTGTTATAGTTTACAGCAAGTTGCAAGGATATTAGCTCGCTCCTACAGATAAGTGGGTAGCTCATAGCCTTTGTAGCAGTTAATTAGCTGAAGCTGATCGAGCGCCAGCCCTGTTCGGTAAACATGTACAGCTTACCGTTGCCAGTAGCTTCGACATAAATATCGCCCTGGGCGGGATTATATTCTTTGACGGGCGCGGCGGGTTCGAGGTGGAGCGGCACACCACCCAGACTCAGACCGGACAGACCGACCCCGGCGGTGCTGGAACCGGCGACCCCTATCCCGCTGGTGCTAGAACCACAAACCCCATCCCCTATTTCGCTACAACCCTGTACCCCGGTTCCTTTTTCGCTCACGCCGTTTACACCGATGTTTGGGCTATAGTCGTCTGTATCGCTTAGACTTTCGCTAAAACCGTACAACCCGATCCCATCCGCCGCAATCCCCGAAACTGCTACTCTGGTTCTTTTTAATAGGCTCAAATCCAGGTTATCGGGAGAGGCAATCAGGCCATAGATACCGGGCCAGTCTGGAAGTTGACCGCTATATTGCGAATTGGTCGGTGAGATGATAGCTCCTACTCGATCTTCAAAAGGGTTGGAAGGTTTGGTTGGAACGGTTTGGTGTTGGGATAAGTCGTTGCAATTATCAAGTTTCTTTCGAGATAGCCGACGCGAAGTGGTAGTGGATTGGGACAGAGAACGCAACTTTAATCGAACAATTTCCGCTTGCTGGGCGGCTACTTGCTGACGGAGGACGATTAATTCGGTCAATATTTGGTCCAGGACAATTGATTCATTCATAACTTACTCCTTACAGCATTAATCAGGTGACAAAAGCAGGGCAGTGAGCTTAGTAGCCACCGCCCCGACCATTCAGATTAGCTTACCACCAGGCTTTTAGTTACCGCCGCTCACGAACAGCAGGAGGGTATCGCTATCGGCTACACCAGCCCCCATTGGGGCCACCATTTTGCCAGGATAACCGATGACCTGAGCGACCTTGCCACCCTTTTGGAAGAGTACCAGGAACATACCTTGCTGCTCCAACGGCCCTGCCGCCGCTTTGAGCGTCTCGGATTTATCATCCCAACCGGCCTTCTTGAAGCTATCTACCACCGAATTTTTGATTTTATCGGTTTTGTCGCTGGATTTATAGGCGGCAAAAGTTCCATTCGGGACGCTGCTCAAGTAAGGCTGGGCGGCTTGCTGGAGCGTACCCGGTAGTGTCACGGCGGTCACGCCTGCCGGAACCGGCACTCCACCCGCGTTAGCTACCGCCGCAGTCGTGGCGTTACCTGCCTGCGTAGTCACCGCCGACACCGGGTTGGACGGAGCGGTTGTAGCCGTATTATCTCCACAGGCGCTCAACATGACCGACACTAACATGATCCCGATCACCGATAGAAAAATCTTTTTGGCTTGCATTACATGCTCTCCTTCTAAAAAATAGTGTTAATAATAGTCTGGTGAGAGGCTGTTTGTCAGGGTTGATTTACTAACGAACCTCTGCCACTATTATTACTTTCTTAGAGGGAAAATACCTTGCCCAAAGCTTGCAGTTGGCTGGCATGTGGGGGGCAGCTTAAAATTCCAATTTGTAACCGACCCCCCGGATCACCCGGATATAGGGCGGGCGGGCCGGGTCGGTCATACGCAAAGCTTTGCGGAGGCGCGAAACCAGAGTTTCTATCGCGCTATCGAAGGGAGTGTTTTCGGGGGTGAGCGGTTGGTAAACCGTCTCGATAATAAGGTCGCGAGAACAGACTTTGCCCTGGTTCTGGTAGAGTAAGACCAATAACTTCCATTCTAAGAGAGATAAAGGGGGAATAAGAATCTGACCGCTCAACCTGACTTCCATTGCGGCCAGATCGAGTTGCAAAGCCGAATTACGTCCGGCAGGAACAGGCGGAAAATAACTGGCGGTTTCCGTCTCGGTCAATCCTGGCGCTTCAAAAGTAAATTCGGCATCACCAAGCAAAATCCGGTCGCCCGGTGATAGCTTATAGTCGCTCTGGATTAGCTGCCCGTTGACCCGGCTACCGTTCTTGCTGCCGAGATCGCGTAACCAATAATAGCCCTGTGAAAAGTTAATCTGGGCGTGATAACGTGAAATTCGATTGCTATTGACGACGATCTGATTATCGAAAGCCCGGCCCAGGCCGGTAATAGCCGCCGTTAGTTCGTAAATCTGGCCGGTAGAACCGATCAAACTAGGAGATGCCATCTTATCCTAAAGCATGGATCGTAAAATTCTCATAAACCACGATAGTTGGGCTAAGTTTACCATTAATTTGGTTAGAATTCGCCCCAGCGATCACGCCCACATCCCCGCTTGCTTTATGAACTGCGACCGGCAAAGTAGCGATGTAAATGTCATTGATGTAAAAATAAGCGGCATCACCCTCGGCGTAGAGCTTTAAGCGGTTGGAGCCTTTTTCCGAAATATCAAGATTGCTCACTTTGCCGGAAGCCAACTTGCTACTTTTCGTCCTGCCGTCAATCGTCTCGTAGAGGTACAAATCCCAACTCTGCCGAAAAGTTACAAACAGGTGATAAAATTTGGTGTCGCTCTCCCGGAAAACAAAGCCATAATCCCAATCCTGGTCTACCCCAATCAGCGGGGATACCGCATTGAAAAAACGCGCTTCGACCACAAAATCGCTCAGGCTGACCTTGCCAGAATCGACGCTGGCATCCCCCGTCTGATCCTGAGTCAGTTTGCCTTTAGCCGGGCCATAGACCGAGCGTTTGCGCTTCTCAAAATCGGCGATCAACCCCTGTAGCTGAGGCGAGGCGGTCGGCGGAGTGAGGGCTGCAACAGCGGTCGCCGTCATGTTTACGACACGGGCCGTACTACTGGCAACCTGAGCCGTAGCGGTCGCATTACGGTTTTGGCGGGCAATATCGACCGTTGGAGTGGGGGCCGGAGTAGGCGGGACGGTCGGCTTCGGTAGGGCAGTGAAGGTAGCCGGTGGAACCAAAACGCCCTGCAAGGTTGGCGACGGATTATCCACCGTCAAGGTCGGCACAACCGAGGTCGCGGTCGCGGCGGGATTATTAGCGGTCAGCAGGCCCGGCCCTGAATTGTTAAGCAGCACCAGCACAACCGCCCCTATCAACCCGGTTGCTAAAACCACCCCTGCGCCCAGGCCATACTTCCAATAACTCTTTTTGACTACGTCCGGGCGGGCAACCGGTACGGGATAGTGGTAAGGCGGTCTTTGCCAGCTTTCCGACCTCGGCCTAGCGTAGCTACCCGGCATACTCTCGGTCGGCCCGTTGGCCTGCGGTGCGGCCCCCGGAGCCGGAAAACCCCAGACTGCCCCTGCTGGTGGAGTAGGGCCGGGTTGGGGTGAAGCTAGGCCGCCCCGGATACTGTCGGCAACCTCTCCGGCAGATTGATAACGCTGTTGGGGGTTCTCCTGCAACAGCCTGCCAACAACTACATCCAACCAGGGCGGTATTTGCGGGTTGAACTGGCTGGCGGGCAATTGTCGTACCCTGGCGTATAACCGACCGGTCAGCATCTCATACAGTAGCAGGCCCAACCCGTATAGATCGGAGGTCGGGGTTAGATAGCTGGAATGACCGGCCTGTTCGGGCGAACGATAGGCCGGGGAACCGGGATGTGGCGAGATCGAATAATCGGTGCGCTGGCTGAGCCGACCCAACTGGGCAATCCCAAAGTCGGCTACGACCGCTTCCCCATTGGCCCGTAGCAAAATGTTGCCCGGCTTCAAATCACGATGGACAATATCTGCCGGGTGCTGGTGAATCTCGCGTAGCCCGTTGCAAATATCCAGCGCAATCGAACAAGCCTGCTGCACCGGCAAAGGCCCATCCGTCCGCTTTAACAAATCGAATAGCGACCCACCTTCGAGATGTTCGAGTATCAAATAGTAGCTGTCCTGGTCACGTTCGAGGCCGTAAACCACAATAATATTGCGGTTTTGGGTAAAAAAGGCGCTAATCATCGCCTCACGTTGAAACCGCTCGACATAGGTTTCAAACGCACCTTCGCCCAACCGTCCGTCCAGGCTGCTCTGGCTTTGCGAGATGGTTTTGATCGCGACCTGCCGCCCTAGCATAACATCGGTCGCCCGGTAGACCGAGCCAAATCCACCCTGGCCTAGCCGAGCTTCGATTCTGTATTTTCCGAGCAAAAGGGTCCCTGTTGCAAGTTCCATATTATGTATAATTGAATAACTTAACCTATGACAAACCAACCTTACGCTCTTGACCGTCATATCTATGTACTATAGCAGGAGATTAGGACAAAGCAAGCCTAAATTGACCGAGGATAAGAAAAGAGAGTTACTACACCCTTAATTAGGTGATTACTTGGTAGAGGAGGTGAGCCTGAACTCACCCCCAAAGCTTGCGATAGCTTTCTAATTAGACCAGGCCAGACTCTGAATGTTGGCCTTAAATAGTTCCTTTTCTTCCAGCTTGCCATTTTTGATCTGGGCGACCACCAGCGTCCCGGTAATCGATTTCAGGTCTGGGCTAGACCCTTCCGGGCCAACCACCTTCATATAGGCGACCTGCGTGCCGTCCGGACTGATCGCCGGATGAAGGGCCATAATCTGACTGCGGGGGTCGCCGACGTTCAGGCCACTAAATTTTTGCAGATCAGGCTTGCCAGTTGTGTTTATAATTCTGACCCCGACCGTCCCACTGGGCGGAAAAGATTGGTAAACTAGCCAGCTACCAGCCGAAGTACTATCAGTAATCCCAAAACTACCTTCGTACTGAGTATCCCAAAACTTCAGGTCTTTGCCGGTACTGGCATTGATCGTAATCACTAGCCCGCTATGGCCTAGCGTGGTAAAAGCCAGGGTCTTGCCACCGTCCAACCAGGTCGGATATTGGATGAAAAATGGGCTGGGCTGGAAAGGAAAGCCCAGGCTAGTCAGGTCGTTCGGGATTTTGGCGATGTTGATCGGCTCCCACTCATTTTGACCCTGAGCGTTAATTATATGCAAAGCGTTATCCTGGGGTGCTGCTAGACCCGCCTTAACCGTCCCTTCGGTAACGAAAGCCAGCCTTGCATTATCAGGAGCCCAGCTAGGCTGCTGCCCATTGGTCAACTTTCGTTGGTTCTGCCCGTTGCTATCGACTAGCCAGATTTCGCTTTTGCCCCCAACCTTGCGCGTAAAAGCGATCAGCGTGCCATCGGCGGACCAAACTGGTTCGCTATCGCTGACGTTAGCCGGTTTTTCCAGGTTCGCCGCTAGTCCCGCCGCCGTATTAAAAAGGACGATTTGGCTGGCCCCACCCGTTTTAGGCTGAACTGTAACCGCCAGTTGACCTGACGGCGACCAATCGGGCCGCCCTATCGCTACTTGTTGAGGCGAGGCGGCTAGTTTTACATCCTTAGCCCCACTGATCGGGTTGACTACCATCAAACTCCCGCCGTCCACATAAGCTAACAAATTTTTAACCGAGGAAGCCGGGAGGCTGGTGACAGCCGCCGTCGTGGTTGCGATAGTCGTGGTTGCGGCGGTGGTGGTTGCGGCGGTCGTGGCAGGTACGGCAGTAGTAGCAGCCACTGTGGTAGCAACAGTCGTCGCAGGGAGAGCGGCGGTAGTCGATACGGCAGTTGTAGCAACTGAAGCCGTCGTTGCCGGAACCGTAGCAGCAGGGGCTGTCGTAGCCGCAGGCGTGACCGTCGGCAAATTGACCAGGGCAGTCGTATTGGCGGCGGTCGCGGCAGGCGCAGCCGTCGTGGCAGCGACGGTGGGGGCGCTCGCCGGTAGCGTGGTCGGGTCGCCACAACCTGCCAGCATTAAAGCCACCAGCAAGCCGCCCAAAACGCTCAAAATCAACTTTCTTTGCTTATACATCTCGCTCTCACTCCTCCTCGAACTACATTTACCCGATTTTTGATTGGTTCATATTATCCAACTACTCTATAAACGCAAGATAAGAGCCTCGGTTCCTGTCAGACTCTACAAACTTTTGTAAGCGCACCCGGATGCCGCTCACCTGCTATGACCTTTTTCCTACTTTCTCTGGCAGCCGCCTTTTTTCCTTGAAATTGTCGATTTTTATGCTAACTTATATCTGAGCTACCGATGCATTATTGCTATACTTTTACCATACTTCCATCCACTATATCATCCTAGTCACGTTCTAGCTTTGCCAACTGCTCGTAATCTTTCGTAAGTTGACCTTAACACCATGTAAAATGGAGGATATAGAGTGTTTCATTTCATTGGGTCTCTTTCTGGACAGAACCGGCGGTCTAGGCCATTCCGACGGTTTGGGTTAATACTCGGTCTTTTGGCCTTCACCGCCCTATCTTTTACGCCTCAACCTATCGAACTCGCCTCCGCTCAATCCAACTTAGCAACTTTCTCGGAAAATATTACACCCGATAGTCCCCCACCGGCGGCCAGCGTCTCAGTTCAGGTGCAAGTCCCCGCCAGCATGCAGGGCAGTCCTTTTAACGTAAGCCGCTTCCTGACCGTCCCGGTCAATTTCAGTATATCGGTTTACGCGCGAGTAAGCGAGGCCCGTTTTATGGCGATTACCCCGAAAGGCGATTTGCTGGTTTCGCAACCCAATCAGGGTAAGGTCAAGTTGGTGCGGCCCAATCCAACTCTCGGTAGCGATCCGCTTATCAGCGATTTTGTAAGCGGCCTGACCCAACCGCACGATATTGTTTTCCATAACATAGGCTCGACTACCTATATCTATATTGCCGAATCCAACCAGATCAACCGCTATGTCTACGCATTTAGCGATATTACTATTAACAGCGCTACCCGTCAGGTCGTCGTAGCCAACTTGCCCGATGTTACTTCGCCAGGGCTGGGCAGCCAATACAATCACCGCTTGAAAAATATCGCGCTTGACGGCAATCACAAACTCTATGTGTCGGTCGCTTCTCGCTCCAACGCCGACCCCACCCTTGACCCTCAAAACGTCCCCGACCCACGCGGCGCAGTCTATCAATACAATGCCGACGGTACGGGTGGGCGGCTCTTTGCCAAAGGGTTACGCAACGCCGAAGGGCTGGCGATGATCCCCGGCACGAACACGCTCTGGGTGGCAGTCAACAACCGCGACCAAATTCCTTGCCCTAACACCGTTGCGCCCTGTTCGTCGCTCGGTCAGGTCACAAGCGCTTATGTCGATAACCACCCGCCGGAAGAGTTTACCAGTGTACGCGACGGCGGCAATTATGGCTGGCCTTTTTGTAATCCCAACCCCGATACCGCCAACGGCTACAACAATATGCCTTTTGAACTTGATATGGACAACAATTCCAACGGCGCTCAGCTTAATTGTAGCACCGCCGACCGGATCAGCAAGGGCATTCAGGCTCACTCGGCTCCGCTAGGATTGACCTTCCTGCAAGATACAACTTTCCCGGAGCTATACCGATCCGGGGTCACTATTGGGCTGCACGGATCGTGGAACCGCCAGGTCAAAACTGGCTACAAGATTATCTATTTCCCCTGGGATAGTGCCACCCAGACCCCCGGCGCTCAGATGGATTTGGTGGCTGGCTGGCAAGATGGCCCGAATAGCAACTGGGGTCGCCCAGTCGATACAGCAGTAGACCTAACCGGTAATATGCTGATCTCGGACGACGGTAGCGGTACAATCTACAAGCTGACCTACAACCGCAGCACCCAAACGGTCGTCACCAAAGCCACTGACGACTCTTTGCAAGGTTCGCTTTCTTACCTGTTAAACTCAGCAAATCAAGGGCATGCTCAGGCGGGAGATACGATTACCTTTGACCCGCTGATCGGCACGGACATAAACATTTCAAGCTCGTTGCCAATCGTACCGGCCGGAGTAACTATCCAGGGGGGTAGTTGTAGCAGCTTCGGGCCACGCATCACGCTAAAATGGACTGGCCCAACCACTCCAAACACCATTAACGGATTGATTCTAAACGGGGGCGCGACTATTCACAACTTGAAAGTCAAGGGCTTTCCAGGTAATCAAATCGTGGTAACTTCAAATTCGGTCGGCAACAAGCTAGGGCCGTGTGTGGTAACTCAAAAATAGGGCTGTAGCAGATTGTGGCAAATCGAATTAGTACCTGTTCAGCCAGCTACAAACCTGTGTAGTTATATGTCACGTTAGTGACCAAAATCGTTAGAGGCCGGGTGTCGTTGCTTTTGGGGTCGTGGTCGCTGGGGCGGTCGGGTGGTTCGAGCGGTCGTAAGGTAATCAAGTTGTCACCGGGCTTGAGACGTGGCAGGTCGATTGGGATTTGATAAATTTGCAAAGCGGGCGTTACTTTTAGCTGGGTGATAGCCTGACCGTTGACCAGCACTTCTACGGTGCGGTCGCGGAAATAAGAAGCGGCCTGAAATTCTAGCTTCGGGTTGCCACCGATAGAAGGCATGAAAAGCGGCAAGGTCGCCTGTGGCCCGATGATCCAACGGTAATAGGTATTGTCGGGCCGCTTTTCAGCCGCGCTCCAACCGCTCCCCCGCAGCAAGGTCGGACGCGCGGTTGCCAGAACGGTCGCTCGGTCGGGTAACTGGTAGAAAATGAGTTGCTCATCCTCGTAATAGGGCTTTGTAGCCGACCCCAAAATCTCCCCGAAAATCTGTCGCCAGCGTTCGACCTCGGATGAGGCTAACTTAAATTTGTAGATAGCGATATAACCAAAATCAGCATAAGCCAGCAGCCCACGCAAGCCCGCCAGGTCGGGTTTGAGAAAATCGGGCTGGTCGGGCCGGTAGCCATCCACGAAATAGGCCAGCGGTGTATCGTTGTAATCGAAGTTGTAGATACGGGATATGTAACCTCCGACTATCGGGCGCTCGTGGGCAGTCTGCCAATACATCTCGTTCGCTTTGGCGGTATATTTTTGGTAAAAAGGCAGTTCGAGGATCGCTCGCCGGTCGGTTTTGGGCAAAACCTGGTTGGCATAGGCTTTGGGTAGGGTCGCCAAATCTCCGCTCAAAGCGACCGGCCAGGGTTCAACCTCAAACGTAAAAATCGCCAGGACTGCCATCACCAACCCAAATTTCTTCAGTCGCAAATTCCTTTCGGTCGAAGGCTTTAAGCGACTGAACTGGTACTTGAGAGCATAGGCCGAGGCGACCGCAATGGCAAGACTGGCCGGGCCGATCCAGCGTTTAGAGTAACGCATGACCTCAAAGATCGGTAATTCGTTCAGCCATTTGCCGGGCATCGGAATCCCGGTGGACTGGTTATACCAGCGTACTTCGGCACCGAGCGCCAGCACCACCGATACCCCCAAAAGCAACCCCCACCAGCGGGCCTCTTTAGCCCGAACGATACCATAAATAGCGATACCCAGCCCAACCAACCCAATCGAATAGGTGCGCGGTTCGGGCTGGATAAAGAAATTACGACCCCACTCGCTGCCTTGCGCCCCGATAAAGATATTGCTGACGGGCGGGAAGATCAAGGTCGAGAAATCCATCGGAACCGCATCATTTGAGATTTTGGCCCACTTGCCGCTGTTGATCGTGCGCCAGGTAGCGTACAGCCAGGGCAGCATGACAACCCCCGCCAGCACCAGCGCCGGTAGCGTTCGGCCCAATAATCCCCGAATTTCAGCCCACTTTTGCTTGAGCAGCAAGGGCAACCCGCGCCATAAATAGTATAACCCCATTATTATCAGCCCAAACAGCAGCAAATACTGGTCGGAAATAGTCGAGAGTACCAAAAAGAGAGCCGCCAAAACGGTATACAACCACCAACGTCGGTTTGTGTAGAGGGTCGCGGAATTTTCGATTTTGGGTTGGTCTACAGGCTGGCTACCACCTGGGGGAGGCTTTCTTAGCGGTAGATCGTCCAGCTTGAGCATGTAAAGCACAAAGAGCGGGAAGAATTGGAGGGTGATAACATTAAGTTGAGCGTGATGTAGATTAAAATAATGCTGAGGGGAGAGAGTGAAAAAGAACCCGGCTACAAACGCGATTAGCTTATCACGTACCAGATAATCCGCCAGCAAAAACGCCGAATGACCGCACCAGACGAAGATCAGCAATACGACCGCGTTGTACGCTCCCAACCAACCGTTTAGCCAACCGTAAAAGAAAGTCCCCATTAGCCCGTTGACAGGAGTGAGCGACTGCAAATAAAGATCGACTCCATAGGGGTAATAAAGATAGGTCGTGTGATAAGGGTTGATCTGAAAATCGAAAAGGGCCTTCTTGACCCACCACATGTCCCAAATAAACTGGTCGCGGTCGAACGGCACGCCCGGAATAACATAGTCGTAGCCCCGCAAGCTCTGGTCGGTCAGATGCAAAGCCAAAGGCCAGGTAAAAGCGATCATTATAAGAGTATAGAGGGCGATCACCAACAGGTGAAACCGACCGGCAGTCCAGGCCGAACGGAGCCAGCGCGAGGCAGAGGAGGCCAGCCGTTCGCCCCCCGAAACGGCCAAATCAGTCGAAACAGGCGATTGTCGGTTCAAGCGGGCGACTGCTTTCTGTTATATCTCAGAGTCCATCTCAATAGACGAATTGTAGGGGCGATCTTTATGGTCGCCCGATTTGGAAGATACTTTGGGCGACCATAAAGATCGCCCCTACCGAGATCAGTTTTTAGTGAGGTCATCGATAGCGCAGTATAGCATAGAGCCAGGGGCGCTTCAAACCTATAGTTCACATAGACAAGATTTATCGCAGAACGCTCAAAAAGTGCTATAATAAGCCCAAATGCTGCCAGCCATTTTGTTACTCTGGTTGGTTAGTATCAAAATAGGGTTATCAAAATAAAACGTAACTACTCAGCCTATCCTTTGGGGCGACCACATAGGGTCGCCCCTACAACGGATTTTGGGTAGGGGCGACCCTATGTGGTCGCCCGGCCTGAGTAGTTACAATAAAAAATTGATAATCGGTCAGCCTTTGGTTGACACGCTCAAACCCAGCTAAAAATTAGAACTGGTAACAGTCGTTCACACCTGCTAAGAAGTGTGAGGCGGGAAAGTTACAAATTATGTCTTTAAGACCAGAAAACTTACTTCAAAGTGGAAGGAGTATTCATGCAAACTGTTGATATGGAAGCACCCTACCAGATACTCAACCCGGAGGGCGAATTGATTGGCCCGTTACCGGATGGTTTGAGCGATAAACAACTGGTAGAATGGTATAGAATGATGTGGCTGATTCGGTTCTTCTCGAACAAAACGGTCGCCCTTCAACGTCAGGGCCGGGCTACTACCTGGGGACCACTGGTTGGACAAGAGGCTACCGCTATCGGGATGGCTGCGCCCCTCTTATCCCAGGATTGGTTAGCCGGTTCCTACCGCGATTCGGGAGCCTATATGGTCAAAGGCTACCCGATGGCCGCTCTATTTTACTACACACGCGGTTTTCATACTCCGCCCGAAGTAATCGGCCCGGACGTGCGTTGTCTACCCTACCAAATCGTAATCGGAACCCAGATGCTCCATTCGGTTGGGCTGGCGATGGCTGCCAAAATCAAAGGCGAGGACTCGGTTGTGGTAGCCGGATGTGGCGACGGCGCAACCAGCGAAGGCGACTTTAACGAAGCGTTAAACTTTGCGGGGGTCTACAAAGCCCCGGTCGTATTGGTCGTGGTCAACAACGGTTGGGCCATCAGCATGCCACGCCACAAACAAAGTGCCGCCAAGTATCTAGCGATGCGTGGCCCTGGCTTTGGAATGCCAGGTCGTCTGGTGGACGGCAACGACATTTTTGCCATGTATGCCGTCATGAAGGACTCTATCGATCAGGCCCGGTCGGGGGGTGGGCCGACCCTGGTCGAAGCGATTACGTACCGACTGGGCGCTCACACCACCGCCGACGACCCAACTCGCTACCGACCCAAAGAAGAAGCCGACTACTGGGAACATCGCGACCCGACCAAACGCTTCCGGACCTTTTTGATGAAGCGTGGACTGCTGGACGAAGCCAGCGAACGAGACATAATCGAGGCGGCAGAAACCGAAGTCAACGAACAAGCCCGGATCGCTTACGAAGCGGCTATCCCAGGGCCGGATGGCTTTTTCCATAATCTTTATGCCAGTTTGCCGCCTCGCCTGGAACGCCAGCGGCAGGGCCTTTTGAAAGAGTATAGCTTACAAGGGGAGGGGAGGTAGACCCAATGACAATCACAATAGCCACCAAGTTAACTATTATTGAAGCTCTTAACCAGGCCCTCGCGACCGAAATGGAGCGGGACGAGCGGGTTGTCATATTGGGCGAAGATGTCGGCAAGAACGGCGGGGTCTTTCGGGTAACGGACGGCTTGCAGGCCCGTTTTGGCGAAAGCCGGGTTTTTGATACGCCTCTAGCCGAATCGGGTATTATTGGAACCAGTATCGGGCTGGCGATCAACGGCTTGCGCCCGATCCCCGAAATTCAGTTTGGCGGCTTTTTGTACGTCGCCATGAACCAACTTGTTTCGCAAGCCGCCCGCATGCGCTACCGTAGCGGCGGGCGCTACAGTTGCCCGATGGTCATCCGCGCCCCCTTTGGCGGTGGGGTACGTACCCCCGAAATGCACTCCGATAGCCTGGAAGGGGTCTTTATGCAAACCCCCGGCCTCAAGGTCGTTATACCATCCAACCCATACGATGCCAAAGGCTTGCTATTGGCCGCCATCGAAGACCCCGACCCGGTCATCTTTTTGGAGAATATCAAACTCTACCGCTCCTTCAAGCAGGAAGTCCCGGCAGAACGCTACACGATCCCGCTTAGTCAGGCGGCTATCGTCCAGGAAGGCAGCGATCTGAGCATTATCGCTTACGGCGCGATGGTTCCGATGGCCCAGGATGCCGCCAAACAGATCGCCGATGAGACCGGAGCCAGCATCGAAATTATCGACTTGCGGACGACCTGGCCGATGGACGAAGAGACTATCGTAGCCTCGGTGATGAAGACCGGGCGGGCTATCGTAAGCCACGAAGCACCGATGGCCGGAGGCGTAGGAGCCGAAGTCGTCGCCATCATCAACGAGAATTGTCTCTACTCGCTACTCAAGCCAGTCGCTCGCGTCACGGGTTTTGATACGCCCTTCCCGACTCCCGGCATGGAAGATTACTACATGCCCAACGTTTCGCGGTTGAAGAAGGCTATTTTACAGACTCTGGAGGATTAGCGTTCCCGACTGGCTTTAAATTGTCGGTAACAGCCCTCTTTGACTGAGACTGCAAGGCTGTGAAGCATTAAGATAAGAACGCTATGAGTAGGGCGCAGGTGCGCCAACCCAATTAGCCAGTCAACAGGGATAGACAAATTCAATTGTATCCTGTGTACATCCGTTAGAGCGGGTCTATCCCTGTTAATTTATAGGAGACATTATGGCTGAAGAGCTAAAATTGGCCGATGTGGGCGAAGGAATGCACGAGGCCGAAATATTGCGCTGGCTGGTCAAACCGGGCGATCCGGTTAAGGTCGACCAGACCGTATTAGAAATCCAGACCGATAAAGCCGTGGTAGAAATCCCGGCCCCGATTACCGGAACAGTTAGTTCGCTCAACGTCAAAGAAGGCCAAATCGCCCACGTCGGCGATGTGCTGGCGGTCTTTGAAACCGCAAACGTCAAGGCTGACACCAACAAAATAAAAGCTGAGAGCAAAGCCGAAACGCCCCAACCGGCAATCTCTTTACCCTCAACCCTCAACTCTCAACCCTCAATCTTCAACCCTCAATCCTCCCTGAGTCGGGTGCGGGCCGCGCCTGCCGTCCGCAAACGGGCGGTTGAACTGGATGTTGACCTAAACCAGGTTCCACCTAGCAGCCCGGATGGACGAGTACTAATCAAGGATGTAGAGGCTTTTGCCGTAGCGCGGGTTGCAACACCGCCTAGTGCCACCAAAACAGCCGAACAAAACGGCCACGCCGGAAACGGACGGACTGAACCGCGCCCGACCGAACAAGCCACCACTCTTGCCAACGGTCACAGCCAGTCTACAGAAGTGTCCGCCACGCCTGTCCGCGAAACGCCAAAACCGGGGCCTGCCGGAAGCGAAGAGCGTCGCCCGTTGGTCGGGTTACGCCGCCGGATCGCCGAGCGGATGGAGCAATCCTGGCGCACCATCCCGCACGTCACGGCCTTTGATGAGGTGGACGGGACCGAATTGGTCGCGCTACGGCAGCGTCTCAAGGCCGGGGCCGAAAAGCGCGGCACAAAGCTGACCTATCTGCCTTTGATAGTTAAAGCCGTCGTCAGGACGCTCAAGCAGTTCCCGATCTTTAACGCCAGCCTGGACGAGCAAACTCGCGAGGTGATCTACAAATATTCCTATCATATCGGATTGGCGACCGCTACTCCGGATGGTTTGTTAGTGCCAGTCGTGCGTGACGCGGACAAGCTTGATCTTATCACGCTGGCCTCCGAGATCAACCGATTGGGTGAAGGTGGTCGCAACCGCAGCCTCAAAGCCCAGGAGTTGAGCGGCAGCACCTTTACCATCAGCAATGTTGGCAGCTACGGCGGACTGACTGGTACTGCCATCATCAACCCGCCCGAAGCAGCGATTTTGGCGGTTGGCAAGCTACAAGAGCGGCCTGTAGTCTATGATGGTCAAATCGTGATCCGCCATATCATGCCGCTCTCGCTGTCTTTCGACCATCGTCTGATCGACGGGTCGGAAGCGGGAGCCTTTACGACGGCGCTCAAAGAAATATTGGAAAACCCCAGCTTGCTATTGCTGGACGCAAACTAAGGAATAGACTCATGGTTGTGGGTGATGTAACAACGGCGGTAAACGTTCTGATCGTAGGCGGTGGGCCGGGCGGCTATGTAGCCGCGATCCGGGCCGCCCAACTTGGACAATCCGTCACACTGGTAGAGGATAGCCCTCTCGGTGGAACCTGCCTTAATACCGGCTGTATTCCGCTCAAGGCGCTGGTAACGGCAGCCCGGCGTTATCGGCAACTGAACGACGAATCGACAATGGCGATGGGTATTCGGGTTGGCGACCCAACCGGCTTCGATTGGAGCCAGATGCAAAGCTGGAAGCAAAGCGTAGTCGAGCGCTTGAGCGGGGGTGTAGCCCGCTTACTGGCAGGCCACAAGGTCGAGATCGTTAGCGGTCTGGGCTGGTTTTTGAACAAGCAAGAATTGCGGGTCGAAGGCGAATACGGGTCGCACCGCTTTTCCTTCGAGAAAAGTCTAATAGCGACCGGGGCAGTCGCCGTCCCCTTGCCCGATCTGCCATTTGGCGAAGGTATTTTGACTCCCCAACAAGCCTTAGCCCTGACTACGCTCCCGGCGGCTATGAGCGTGATCGGGGACGACTATATCGCGCTGGAACTGGCAACTCTTTTTCAGAGCCTCAATGTCGATGTCACTTTGCTGACTCCGGGTGAGAGGCTGCTACCCAACTTTGATATAGCGGCAGTGCGACAGGTGCAGGCGGGGTTACGCAAACTTGGCGTAAAGGTCGTGACCGCTGCCCAGGCTGTGCGGGTCGATGCCGATAAAAGAGAACTGGTCTATCAGGCAGGTGGTAGCGAAAAGCGAACCGCCTTGCCAGTAGTCGTCTCGAACGGAGTACAGGCTAACACCGACAAGTTGCACCTGAGCGAGATCGGCGTAGAACTGGGAGCGAACGGGGCTTTGACCGTCAACGGTCAGCAACAAAGCAATATTCCGACGATCCTGGCGGTCGGCGACTGTACCGGGCAGGCAGCCCTGGCGATGATAGCGATCAAGCAGGCCAAAGTTGCCGCCGAAACGATGGCCGGACGCAAGGTCGCCTATGCCCCCCTGACTTTGCCGATAGTCGTCCATACCACGCCCGAAATAGCTCAAGTCGGACTGACGGCGGAAGCTGCTAAAGAAGCCGGGTATCAAGTTACAACCGGGCGTTTCCCACTGGCGGCAAACGGGCGCGGCCTGACCCTGGCGACCGAAAGCGGGGTAGCCTTGACTGTCGCCGAGGCCGAAAGTGGTCTTTTGCTGGGCATGACGATTGTCGGGCCACAGGCAGGCGATCTGATAATGGAGGCCAGCCTGGCTATCGAGATGGGCGCAACCCTGACCGACTTAGCCGAAATATTGCACCCTCATCCCGGACTACCCGAAATGACCCTCGAAAGTGTCGAGAACGCTCTGGGTCAGGCTATTCACATCCTGTGAAACGGTCAGGATAGCATCTCTTGCACCTTCATAAGTAAGCTGTTAAGAGTAAAGGGTTTGTGAATAAAAGCCGAGTCTATACCGTTTTGAGCCAGCACGTTATCGGTATAGCCTGACATGATTAAAAGACGGCTTTCAGGATGAAACCGGGCCAACTGTTCAGCCAATTCCGGCCCGTTCATCCCTGGCAATACCAAATCGCTCAACAGCAGATGGATTGGCTCTGTGTACGCTTGAGCAGTCGCTAGAGCATCCTCGGCTTTCGTACTGAGCAAAACCTTATAGCCACCGCGCTCCAAAATCCTAAGCAGCACTTCGCGCACGGATGCCTCATCTTCTACCACCAAAATTGTCCCTGAACTATCTGCCGACCGTGCTGGCTTGATTGTCCGTTCGGATGTTTGGGTTTGTCCGACAAACACCGGCAAATAAACTCTAAAGGTCGTCCCCACTTCAGGCTGACTATAAACCGAAATATGCCCCCCACTCTTCCGAACGATCCCAAAAACAGTTGAAAGCCCTAGCCCGGTTCCTTTGCCCGGTCCTTTGGTCGTAAAAAACGGCTCGAAGATACGGGCGCAAGTCGCTTCGTCCATCCCAAACCCGGTATCCCGCACGGTCAGGACTACATACTTACCCGGTGGGAGTTGGGCCGCCGCTTGCAGGCCATCTGCATGGCCCCAATTGGACCAAGCTTGGTGGTAAGTCTTGATAGTAAGCAGGCCCCCACGTGGCATTGCATCGCGAGCATTGATCGCCAGGTTCATTATAATTTGCTCAAGTTGGCCCGAATCAATTTCTACGTTACCCAAATGTGGGTCTAATTGAGTGATTAATGTGATATCTTCCGCGATCAACCGCCGCGGTAGCACCGCACTAAAGGGTGAAAAGTTGCATTAACTTATTAGGGGGTCGCCCGCGTCGCTTGGGGGGGACGTAAGGGGTGGGGGCGACCTTGTACTTTAACAATTCCGCTACATTCCAGATGTGGTCGGTCAAGCCAC
>JBBQWM010000067.1:0-31013 GCA_038210655.1 Chloroflexia bacterium | reverse complement strand
AAGGGTTAAGTCCAGCAGAATTAGCTGGCGCTGAACTGGACGGGCGGCCCTGGTTACAATTCGTGATGATTAAATTGTCAAAGGTGCAATGGTTAAAACCGTTGTCGCTAATGTTTACACAAACTTAGGTGACTGTGTGCCTTTATTTATTAGTTCGCACCTACAGCAGAATGCAAAGCCCTTGAGCTAACCACTTATCTGTAGGAGCGAGCTTCCGCTCGCGATTGAACACCTACCCGCCCCTTCAATCGCGAGCAGAAGCTCTCCTACAAGGGATTAATATATCTGCAAATTGCTGTAGATTGACCGTTATTAAGTTTAAGTTACGTTAGCTAATCATACTATATTTAGCTGGTTGTACTATATCAAGCCTTTGCAAAGTTGTCAACCCGAATCAAAATACGTGACTTTTTCTAAAAGCCTCCGTCTTAATTTTTGTACTGCTCAACAAAGGCAAAAATATCGAGATATAGCTACAATTTAACTTACAGGGATAAAAGGGACACTAAAATGAGCGAGGCAATCAAGGCAACCGACTGCCAGACTGATTTGACCGACCTGACGCTGGTCAAATGCCGCGACCTGATCGTAAAATGTTTTTTCGTAACTCACAAAGAGGTTTTTGCAAAGGCTACCCAGATGCTCCAGGCTCAAACTACCGACGACAGTACGATTTATGCCAATGTAGTAGGCTCGGTCAGAATGTCCTTTCGTGAAATTGGCGAGAATTATGACCGACCGACCAGGGCCGGTTTGACCAGGGTACTGGAAGTACTGGCCCGCAAAGCCCGGTGCTGGGGTACATCATCGGAACTTATCGAGCAAGATCGCGTCCGCTTTGTGAGTCTCATCAATCTGGCATACGAATAACAGGCGGGGCAAAGTCTTTTCAATCGTCTTTTTGGTTCATATTCTGCTCGGTGGCGACTTCTGCTGGGGCCGGAGGTGGCTCGACTGATGGCCCATCGTGAATTTCGGGGACGACCAAAGGGTGAGCGGGGTTAGTGGGGAGAGGCATGCCTGCCGGAGCCGCAAGATCGCCTTCGCGGGCCAACCGTTCGAGCAACTCGGCCTTGAGGACTTTATAGGTATCCCGAAAAGATTGCTTGGTCAATTCGTCCGACCACATAATATAGGCATCTTCATTATTATCGGTGTAATATTTGCGGCGAACCCCGGCCTCCTTAAAAGTATATTTCTTATAAAGATTTTGGGCAACCGTGTTGGAGGTGCGGACTTCCAAAGTCAGCCAGCTTGCACCCAAAGCAAGTGCTACATCGATCAGGCCGACCAGCAAAAACTCGCCCAATCCCTTGCCCCGGTATTCCGGCGAAACGCCCAGGGTTGTAATGTGGGCCTCGTCCATCATCAACCAAAGGCCACCATAACCGACCACCGGGTTAGTATTACGCGAAAGACTGTCCGCCCCACTCTCCGGCCCAGCCGTCTTGAAAAAGGGCAGCAACCGCGAAAAGAGGCCGTTTTTCTTCTCGGCCTGACTTTCCGGGCTGGGTGGAGCGGGCGGTTCGGTCAGGTAATGGCGGGCTACCAAATAGCGGGTCGAACTGGGGTTTTTCAACTCGCGCTTATAAGCCGAAGCAGGCCAGGGCATCGCAAAGCAGGCCCGCTCAACCTCGACCACTTCTGGTATATCATCTATTCGCATTGGTTCAATTGCAAACCCGGTCGGCACAAACCACCTCGTTAGCGATTTACGATTTACGATTTACGATTTACGATTTAAGGTGACGAAATGTTAGGTTTTATTCAGCACGGTGTAATCGTAAATCCTCACGTTTGATGTAGATAAATCGGCTGTAAATTTGCCAAACTATCACCCTTGTCCCCAGCCTGAAGCCGGTTCCAGGCCAATTCTGCCAGGAACCCCGCTCGGCGCAAACTGGCAGCAGGCGGCAGTATAATGGCGTTTTTTAGCAGCTTCTCTTCTAATTCGACCCGTTGAGCGTTTTTTAGTTCGCCTATGATAAAAGTAGGCTGAGTGATACGCTCCACTAATTCGGATAGACCCAGGTTCAGATAGTCACTCTCGCGCTTCCATCGGCCCCCCTTGACCCGGTAGAAAGCCGCTCCAAACCGGCCCCGTCCGGCCTCGACCAAAGCGCAAAGCGTCCCATTCAAATGGGAATGTTCCGCCGCCAACACGTCCAGGCTGCTAACCCCAAAGATCGGTAATTCGAGCGAGAGGGCCACCCCCTTGGCAGCACTAACCGCCACCCGCAACCCGTTAAACGAACCGGGGCCGATGGCAACCGCCACCCCGGTCAATTGGGCCGGGCTAGTCTGCTGCAAATCGAGCATTTTTTGGACTAGCGGCATTATCTGCACAGTCTGATCGCGGTGCGAAAGCCAGGTGAATTCCGCCGCTATCCCTTCGGGGCCATAGAGGGCCAGGCCAGCAATAGCCGTAGAACTATCGAGTGCTAATATCATGCCAGGTTAGCCAATCAGCCAAACGCCTTTTTTCTAAATTCCTGTACCAATTCGATGTAACGCTGACCGAAGGGTTCCAGCCGCAATGTCCGCTTCGTATCGGTCATATAACCAAGCTGGATCGCCAGATGGTCGGGTGGTAAAACCTCCCGGATACGTTCCGGCCATTCGATAATTGTTACACCGCCGCTGTCCAAATACTCCTCGATCCCAAAATCCAATGCTTCGCGCCCGCTTTCCAGCCGATAACAATCGAGATGATAAATCGGCAAGCGGCCCTGATACTCGTTGACCAGCGTAAAGGTCGGCGAGTTGACATAGCCAGTCACGCCGAGACCTTGAGCTACCCCTTTGGTGAAAGTCGTCTTGCCCGCACCCAGGTCGCCTTCCAGCCAGATAATATCACCCGGTTGCAAGAGTTGAGCCAAAACCACTCCGGCCCTTTGGGTGTGGGCGACCGACTGGCTAATAAACTCGACCTGAGCCGAAGGCGGCACCACCGCCGGGCGGATAGACTGATCTGATTTAGAACCGGGCTTGTTCTGTGACATAGTAGTGCTGCTTTGCTATCTCAGGCGGTACGGCCTTTACCCTTACACTTGGGGCAAATTCCATCCAACTTATGCCAACCCCCCGGTTCGTTCGGGTCGGGCCACTTCTCGTTAACCTCACCTGTCCCACTACAACGAGTACAGATGTTGCGGCCCTGGTTGCGACCCTTGCTCGTGAACAAAATAAAAACCACGACAGCAAGACCCATGACCACTAGAAAAATAATACTTATGTCCATTAATAACTCACACAGATTATATGCATTATATTATAGTTCTACACTCGCAAACTATTATCAAAAACCCACAAGGTCGCTTTGTCTTTTAGACTGGCCCAAACCAGAGTTAACCCAGCCCTTCCGAGCTTCACTGCTACCCCGACTTAAAGACTATCGAGGTCAATATTGTTCTTACGCAACTTCTCCAAAATGGCATTCCTATCGCGCAACGCGGCTTCGGCAGCTTCACGAGCAGTCTCAGTAGCCTTACCAGCAGCCTCGGCAGCTTCACGATACGCTTCGACAGTCTTACGAGCGGCCTCGGTAGTCTTACGAGCATCTTCTTCTGCTTTACGAGCGTCGGCAGCCGCCTTGCGATCAGCCTGGGCCGCCTTGCGAGCGTCGGTTGCCGCCTTGCGATCAGCCTGGGCCGCCTTACGTGCAGCTTCGGCTTGTTGTGCGATCTCGGCGGCTTTGTGGTCGGACTCCGTGGCTCGCTGGTCGGAAGCCTCTTCGACAGTTAATCGCAACTGGCCTTGCCGGTCGTACAAACGGAGATAAGGCCCGTCGGCCTTCAGCCAGCTATCTAATTCTTCGCTCCATAGCTCTCCGAAATGGTCAGGATCGGGTTGAATTTGCTCAGGCTTTCCATCTTTGTAGCGCCAGCCGAGCAACCGACTATTTACACCTCGCCAAAGTTGCTGCGGGTCGTAAGCAAAATATTCCTTTACCCCTAACAGCCGATAGTACTCCGGCTTGAGGTCTAAATCGACCTTCCAGGTGGCCTCCGAACTGACCTCAAAGACGACCGATGGGGCCGGACGGTTCGGCTCTTTCATCTGCCAACTGGTCAATTCGGCCTGCTCTTGCGGACTTAGCACCACCCCTTTGAACACCGCCATGTCCGGTGCCAAGTTAGTAAAAGGATAATCATTAGTCGGCGGGTAGATCGCCAAATTGCCCGTTACGAACCAGCCTTGCAAGGCATAAAGATGCTTTAAGAGGCTTTTCAAATAGTCGTTCAGATTGATCTGAGACTGGCTCTCGGACATATCTTCCTCGATATACTTTTCGTATTCAATTTCAATCAAGCGAGTTTGGCTAGTCATAAGTTTTCTCTTGGTACTGATAAATTCTTAGTCCGCCACCTGCCGATAAATATCCAGGGTACGCCGGGCCGTTTCTTGCCAGCTAAATTGGGCCGCTCTCACCAGCCCTGCCGCACGCAGACGGGCGTGTTCGGTCTCATCGGTCAACAGGCTATCGAGGGCCGCAACCAGCGCGGTTTCGTCTTCCGGCCCAACCATGAGACCCGCCTGACCCACCACTTCGGGCAGACTGCTGGTATTGCTGGTTATGATCGGGCAACCGCAGGCCATAGCTTCCAGAGGCGGCAACCCGAAACCCTCGTAGACACTGGGATAGACGAAACATCGCGCACTATTATACCATAACGCCAACTCATTCTCACTTATGTAACCCGGAAAACGGGTGACAACTTGCAAGCCGAGCGTTTCTACCAGCCGGAAAATTTCTTCATAAAGCCAACCTTTTGCGCCACCCAGCACCAATTCGACCCCCTCTGCCGCCTCTGGTTGCTCCTTGCGCCAACGTGCAAAAGCCCGCAACAAAAGCGGTAGATTCTTGCGCGGCTCTAGCGTCCCGACGTATAGCACGAACCGCTCCGGCAACCCGTTCTTAAGCCGCCATTCCTCGACGGTCGCCTTTGGCAAGGGGCGCATGTCAGGCATTACCCCTTCGGGGATCGCCGTCACTTTCTCCGGCGCAATATGCAAAAGCTCGATCACTTCCTGCCGACCGCTCTCAGCGGGGGTGATAATATGGGCGGCACGGCGGGCGCTCAAGGCCGTCATGATCTGTAAATAGCGTCGCTTGGCGGCTTTGTAACGTTCGGGGAAGCGCATAAACCCCAAATCGTGGATCGTCACAACCACCGGGCAAAGCGCAGCCAACGGCACGACATTGACCGGGCAATGCAGCACTGCCGGACGGTCGCGCCACAACAGACCGGGCGCAATGGCCTGTTCCCAACCGATCCTTAGCGGCGGTCTTTCGGTCTTAAAGCGGCTTGTCTTGAGTTTGAAGTTAGGGGCGGCGGCAAACTCGGCAGGATGCGGGCCGTTGCCAAAATAAATCAAGTATTCGTTCTCAGCATCCACCAGCCCCAGATGGTTGATTAGCTGTTCGGTATATTTACTCACCCCGGCTTGTCGGTAGTTCCCGCTAAACGAAACCAGATGAGCATTGATCGCAATTCGCAAGTAGGGTACTTTCTTTTTAGGTATCAGGTATCAGGTGTCAGGTATCAGGTTAAAACCTTTAGCTGATGTTTTATCTACGCTTCGATCCCGCCAAATATGGCTCGTATCTTACCCTATAGGTTGCGCTAAACGCAATTTAGGTTGCGTTAAAGGATGAGCGTCAGTTTTTGCAAACTAGCCTGGCTGTACCACTCGCTAAATCGGGGTTGGGTATATATTAGAAACTGACGCTCACACTGCCTTAAATACAAGTAAGAAACAAACCGCTAAGAAAGGTTTGCAAGCTCAGAGCCAGTTGTGTTAAAGTATTTATCCAGGAAAACAATTTAATTAAGCCTAACGTTTAATGCCTATATAATCCCAGGTATTTTCCTTGTGTCATTTACAACTTTGCTGGCTATAAGCTACGGCAAACAATGCCTGCATTGAGCCGATTTTAAGGCTTGAACGCTTGCAGACGATTTTTGTGATTGGTAGGATGTTTGAAGAAGGTAAATTGCTGTTATGAACGATTTTAGCGCCGAACTGTTCGCCGGAATACTGGCGTTGGTCGGGCTGGTGATTCTTGTATCGGCTTTGCTGTCCGGCTTTATCGAACGGAGCGGCGTACCCCAGGTAGCGGTCTTTCTGGCGTTAGGAGCCGCGCTGGGGCCTGCCGGGATCGGCGTTCTCAACGTAAATTTGCAATCGCCTGCCCTGCGGGTCATAGCAACCCTTAGTTTGGTATTGGTTTTATTTACCGATGCCGTCTCGCTGGATATAAAAGCGGTGATGAAGAGCGGGCCATTAGCCTTCCGAGTGCTAGGCCCCGGTACATTGCTCTCGGCGGGTCTGATCGGATTGGCCGGTTGGGGCTTGCTGGGCCTCTCCCCCGCCGCCGCCGCTATTTTGGGAGCGGCCCTGGCCTCGACCGACCCGGTGCTATTGCGTGGTCTCTTACGCCGCCCGACCGTACCCAGCGCCGCCCGGCAAGCCCTCCGCTTGGAAAGCGGTCTGAACGACATCGTATTACTGCCGATTGTGCTAATAGCCATGCTTTTCCTGGAAAGCGATAAACCGATTGGCCTGACCGACTGGGCCAAACTCGCACTCGACCTGTTCATTCTGGGGCCAGGGGCGGGGGTCGCGGTTGGCTTGCTGGCGGTATCCACCCTTGATCTGGTCCGACGACGAGTCGGTATTCGACGCGACTACGAGTCGCTCTACTCGCTGGGGGTCGCTTTTACCGCTTTTGCCGCCGCCGAAGCGGTACATGGTAGCGGCTTTCTATCGGTATTCGCCGCTGGGATGACCATTGCGGCCCTGGATGTCGAACTATGCGATTGCTTTTTGGAATACGGCGAAACTACCGCCGAGATGGCCCTGCTCTTTACTTTCGTGATCTTCGGCGGCTCCTTGATCTGGGGCGGCTTTGCCATCATGGATATGTTTATTGCCCTTTTTATGGTTATCGCCTTATTGGTCAGGCCGGTCGCTTTCTTCTTCGCCCTGCTTGGTACAAAGCTGGATCGAAAAAGCCACTTTTTAATCGCCTGGTTTGGGCCACGTGGTCTTAGTTCACTGTTGCTGGTATTACTACCGGTCTTTGCCGGATTGCCCGGCACCGAGCGACTATTCAACCTGTGCTGTCTAGTAGTGGTTTTCTCGGTTGTGCTGCACGGGGGCGGGCCGCTGGTCGCCACTCGTCGGACTGCCCGCAAAAAAGCGGCTTCCGAAGCTATTAGTGCCGAACAAGCTGAGGCGGCTCCGACAGATGCGCTTCCCAGACTTAACCCAGATTTACCGGCGGTGGCCCCGCCAGTTCTGCCACCTAAAGATGGCGCTAGTGAACCGAATGTTATCGCTCCTGCCAGCCTGTCACCCAAACCGACCTGGTCGGCAACCCTGCCTTTAGTACCCAAACCGGCTCCTTCGCCTGAGCCGGGTGAGCAAACTGCGGCTGCCGATAGCGAGGAGGAACATACCAAACTACCGACCATTCAGATTGAGGGCGAGTTTATCACGATCAAGCAGATGCAAGAGCTTCAAAAGGCTGGAGCGTCGGTTATTATCGTGGATGCCCGCACCGACCGCACCTATAACGATAGCGATGCACGGGCTAAAGACGCAATACGGTTGCATCCCGATCAGGCCACCCGACAGGCTGCCGCCCTAAAACTACCTCGCCACGCCTGGTTGGTGGTCTACTGTACCTGACCGAACGAAGCAACCAGCGCCCGTGTGGCGCTAGATTTACGAAAAGCAGGCTGGCCCAACAGCCGCGCTTTATTAGGTGGTTGGAACGGTTGGCAAGCGGCAGGACTGCCAGTTGAGCCAAAGCCGGAGGAGAATGCAGAAGTTAGAATGCAGAATGCAGAATAGAGAGTATAAGGGGAAGGCAGAATACAGAATGCAGAATGTAGAATGCAGAATATAAGACGACCATGTTGCGGTTGCCCGCAACATGGTCGTCAGACGCTCATAGCACAAAATACCCTCAGCAAAAACTCTTTAATTTAAGGGAAGCAAATAAAGATAATCGTCCCAATGTAGGGGCAACCCTGTGTGGTTGCCCGTGTTGACGGCGCAGGGTCTTCACGGGCAACCACACAGGGTTGCCCCTACCGGAATGGTTTATTATTTTTGAGTCCCTAATATCCCTGTATTCTGACTTCTGCATTTTCTATTCTGCATTCTGCATTCTGACTTCTGCATTCTAAGAAACCCATCCTCGCGCCCGAACGACTTGTAAGCCGAGCAAACCAAGTTGGAATTCGGAGGGTGTGCCACCAAATTCGGGATGCCACTCGAAGCGGTTGCGCTCGAAGTACTGCACCGTATAGGTCTTGCCATCCGCCGGATTGACTTCAAAAAACTCCTCGGTGATCGGGAAGCCGAATTGGGCCAATCCGCCTTTAGCATCCCAGAAAGCCTTGAAGCCGCCCCGTAAACTATGACCAGTCTCTTTGTAATAGAAATCAGTCCCGGCGCTGTTAAAGGGCGCGATAGGCTGGAAGGGTGGTTCCCCGGCATCCTTGCGTCCGGCAGTAATGACATTGCCAAGTAACCCAAGTTGAACCTCGTTGGGCGTTCCGCTATGCTCCGGGTGGAACTCGAACCGCGCCCGCTCGAAATACTGCACCGTATAACCATTCTCCTGGAATTCTTCGCTGATCGGGAAGCCGTAAATCGCCAGACCACCTTTCGTCTCCCAATAACGCTTGAATACGTTCGAGAGGTTGTGACCAGTCTCTTTGAAATAGGTATTGCTAACCACGTTGAGGGGGGTAGCTTGATTAAAGGCGGCAGGCCGGATCGGGGCTTTAATGGTGTAGACCGTCCCCGGTTGAACGCTAAAAGCCACTAAAGCGTCTCCACGCTGCTCGAAGTTGACCGTTGCGCCACTTTCGGTATTCAAAATAGGACGCATGCCAGACCGCCAACTTGGGAAGATTGACCTTAAATTCACCTGCACCTGGCCCGGCGTAGTCAGACTAATGTAGACCTGGCCCTGACCGTTGTTAGGCCACCACACTCCCCAGGGGGCAGCATCTTGCTGGACAAGCTGAACCCGGTCGTCCTGATAAGCCTTGCCATTACCGAAGAAAGCATTGCTCGACCCCCAACTATAGCTGATTTGCACCCCGTCATAACTCTCTAATCGGGAGAAATCGCCGCTAGGGGCGCGATTAGCAGCCGCCAGTCGCAAAATAGCCTGAGCCGAGAAGTAGGCTGGTTTGGGTTGGTTGTTATTATCGAACAAGCCAAAATTATTTTCGTAAGGATTGGCCCCGATGTTAAAGTTATTTAGCATCCACTTAAAGCCCCCGGCATAACCTCGTCCATACAAAAAGAGCCAGATCGCCGCCTCATACGAAGCCGTCCGTAGTAGGGGAATGTCGTTCTTGCCATCCGAGTTGCTATAACCAAACTCTTCCATCACGACCGGTTGTCCGCCATAGAAATTCTTGAGGCCATCGAGAACCGCCAGCGTTCCGGCCAACCCACCGGCGCTATCGCCCGGAAAGTTGTGGAACGAGATAAAGCCTAAGGCCCTATTAGCGGGCATCCGTACCAGGGTCGGGCGGTTCCAACCGATAGTAGTGAGCCGACCAGGGTCGGCAATCTGCACTGCCCTCTGGCGCACCTCAATATATTTCTGGACGGTTCCATTTAGGGCATCTATAAAGGGTTTCCACTTGGCGCTATCGGGGCTATTAAAGAAATCCAGTGGCGTAGAGCGGGCGTTACGGTTGACCCAATTGCCAGTATCAGTCTGAAATTCATCGTAATAGCGCAGCATATTGGCATAGACATAGGCTTGCCGCGAATTAAGATGATCGGGAACCTGAGTACGCCCGGCCCCATTGCGCCAACCATCGCTATCGGATTGGTTGACCCGTTCACCGTAGACTTTAATCATATCCTCGGTTTGGAGGGGGGGCTGTTGACCAGCGGGATAGATCGCGCTGATAAGATCGGAATATTGCGGCTCGTTGCGAAAGTCATAACCAAGTATGACCGACGAGTTGGCAAAATGATGGGCAATCGAAGTATCGACCTCGACCAGCTTTGACAAGTCTGGCTCGTAATAATCGGCCAGTGTAATCAAAAGACGCAAGCCGTTTTGCTGGGCCAATTCCGCCACTTTATCAAACTTGGTCCAGTTATTAGCCTTTACATCGTCGCGGGCCTGGGTCTGAATAAAAATACGAATCGAGTTATAACCACCTGCCGCCGCCAACGCGAAATTCTGCCCGATCAAAGCCGGGTCAAATTTGTCGTTCTGCCACATCAACCAGGCCCGGTCGGTGTGACCTTCATAATTAATCCCCGCCACAAAAAAGCGTACACCATTGGCATCGATCAGTTCGGCTCCACGAGCCGTAACCTTGCCGACCGGCGGGCCGTTTACATCCATTTTGGATATAGTATTGTTGGAACCGCTATTCGCTTGCGTCCCAAGTCGGGTTTGTGAAGTGGCCGGAGTAGGCGTGGGCAAGGTTCCGGCCAGCAAATCGACCGGGTAAGACTGATATGAAGCTGGGGTAGGCGTTCCGGCTATAACCATCTTTGAACCAGCCGACTCGCTAGGAGTAGCCACATAACTCGTGCCGGACGAACCGACTGGCAACAAGTTTTGACGTGAGCCAGGGCCAGTCGGTGTAGGAGAAGGGCTACCGCTAGAACTGGAGTCAAAAACCAAATTATAATCGGTAGAAGCCTGCCCTCGACGTTCTACTGGTCGCATAGTGGGAGCCGATGAAAGATTCCAGGCGATCAGACCGGCAATCAAAAAGGAACATACCAGGAGAGAGACCAGTACAACACGTCTCGAAAAAATTGGGCCGCGACGATCAACAACCATGGGGGTGTATCCTTACCAGTAAGCTTATCAAACCATCATAAACGACGACTAATGATATAAACTACGATACTCTATAAATTGTAGATTTAAAGGCTCTCAATAACCCGTAACCGCGTTTTCCGGGTTTGAGAAAATCAACCTCGCTAATTATTCCTGGGTTTTAGTTTAACATAACTAGAGGAAAGTTGGCAATAGGTATTTGGTCGTGAAAAAGTACCACTATTCAAAAAAGAGATGCTCATAAGCCACAAAATTGATTTAGGGAAGCAAATCAAAATAATTGTCCCAATGTAGGGGCGAACCTATTTGTTCGCCCTGGGCAACCACCTAGAGTTGCCCCTACCAAGTGTCACTGTTCTTTATTTAAATTTGATAGCTGCGGGTTAGCTCCTGATGGCCCTTGACTTCCAATCGGCAGATAAAGCGTAGTCGGGGAGTATGCTCGATTTCGACAATGTCGCCAACCTGAAGCTGATCGAAAAGAGCCGGGCTGAGGTCAAACTTACGCACGCTTTGTTCGCCCGCCGCCAATCCGCCGTCGGCAACTACAATCAAGCGGCGGTTATCGTTGCTGGTTCCAGTCACCCGCCATTTACTTAGCACCGGACCGACCGTCACCCGTTTGGGAGCCTTTACATCTTGCAATTTGCGGCTAAAGCGGAATAACAAATAGACCGCCCCTATCGAGGAAAACATGGCGATCATGGGTAATAGCAAACGCTGAGGCGGTTCGATGGCCTGGGGATTATTCCAATCCGGCAAGAAACTCAATAAGATAAAGCCAGTTACACCGAAGAGAAATAAAGCTAATAAGCCATCCGAATAAAGAAAAGCCCGTAACCGCCAACCGGGGGCATAGCTCAGGCGTAAGCCTTCGG
Source organism: Chloroflexia bacterium (assembly GCA_038210655.1). Classification (GTDB taxonomy): domain Bacteria; phylum Chloroflexota; class Chloroflexia; order Chloroheliales; family Chloroheliaceae; genus 54-19. The sequence continues at coordinate 19,286 of JBBQWM010000067.1, read as the reverse complement.
CAGAAAGCCCACGCAAAGCACTGCGAGCTTCCGAGGGCAGTTCTTCAATAGAGATCGGACGCACCTGCCGCACAAAGCGAAAGACGCGAGTGTAGAACACTTCGATATAATCTACCCCATCGGTCGTCAGAAAGTCGGGCTGTCCTAACTCAAATTGAGTCTGCCGACCGGGGCGCAGTTGATCCCAGGGCCGCACTACAATACTAAAACCTTCCGACCGGGCCTCTGCCCGCTCGATCCGAGCAACCAAAACTCCTTGCATGCGTTGGAGCGGCCAAAACCAATCAAACAGGGCCATTATTACATAGACCAGGGCCAGCAGGCCGATTAGAATCAACCCACCCATTATGTAAACCTGGAAACGTTGCCAGGGCTGAAAGTTTTGGCCTGGCTCGTAAACGTCCTGGATGATTAGATTATTGCTATCAGCGACCTGGATAGTGTAAACATTTCTGAGGTGAGGCGAAAAAGTTACGATTACTTTGCTGCGGTCGATATTGGATTTCTGTAACTCAAATTCAAGCCTTCGCAACAGGTTATTTTTGATATTGGTAAAATCGTAGGTTTCTCCGGCAGACGTAACCAGTTTGAAACTACCGGGGATCGTGCTGGGAGGGTTGCGGTTGATCGATCTGACGCTGCCTTCCACCTGGATCGGTGGCAGACCACCATCTTCCCAAAAATCGGCTCCGATCACCAAAGCGGCCCCAACCGTGCCAATGACTGCCAGCACCACTGCCAGTCCTATTATTAATCTGGCTATTGGATGCTTTCGCCACATAACAATTTGCTCTCGACTGACAATCTATCGGAAATCTATGGACGGAGCCATATCCAACAAAATATCTCCGGCCCTTGTAAGACATTTCTCCGCCATTGGATGTCTTTGTAGGCTAAGGTCGGGCCAGATAATCCAGCACCGCTTTGGTCATTACACGAGTTCCAACCGCCAGCGAAGCTTCGTCCAGGTCGAAACCCGGATGATGATGCGGGAAGCTTTGACCATCGGCTCGACCCGACCCAATTACAAAATAACAGCCTGGAACTTCGTTTAGGAAAAGCGCCATATCATCACTACCCATGATAGCAGGTACATCCAGGACGTTTTTCTCGCCAAGCATTGCAACAGCACTATTATGGACTAGCCCGGTCATTTCGGCATTGTTGACTACTGCCGGACAACTGTAAACCACCTCGAACAGCACTTCACACCGCAGAGCCTTGCCCAGGCCAACCGCAATTTCTTCGATCCGTCGCAACATTGTCTCGCGTACTTGCGGCAGGAACGAACGTACCGTCCCGGTCAGCACTACTTCCGGCGCGATAATATTGGAAGCAAACCCGCCGTTGATAGTACCAAAACTCAATACGGCGGTATCGTTGGGTGAAATCTCACGACTGACCAGCGTTTGCAAAGTCGTTACCACCTGACAAGCCGCCATAACCGAGTCTATCGCTCTTTCAGGTTGGCTACCATGACCGCCCTTGCCACGTACTGTTATTTGAATGCTATCGAGATTTGCCATCGATGGCCCAACATGCATCCCGGCGTAACCGACTGGCCCATCGCTCCACAAATGTAAGCCTAGCGCTGCGTCCACACCCTGCATTACACCTTCGGCGATCATCGGTTTGGCCCCGCTGACGATCTCCTCGGCAGGCTGAAAGACAAACTTGATGTTTCCGGCTAACTCTTGACGTTGACCGGCTAACAATTCGGCGACGGTCAAACCGATTGCGACATGCCCATCGTGTCCGCAGGCGTGCATGATACCGTGAGTACGGCTGCTATATTCGTTATCGGCACTTTCAATAATAGGCAAAGCGTCAATATCGGCCCGCACCAACACGGTTTTACCCGGTCGTCCACCGCGCAACATTCCGACCACCCCGGTTTTAGCAACCCCGGTCTGAACTTCCAAACCGAGCTTTGTTAGCTTTTCGGCAATCATAGCGGAAGTACGGTTTTCCTCGAAAGCCAACTCCGGGTGACGATGAAGATCGCGGCGTATAGCAACTGCCTCCGCCTGTCGAGCATCGGCTTGCCTACCAATCTCAGCAACGTCTAACATTTTTTATCCTTTTCCTAAAATGACTATTCACCTATCTGACCGAACAGTTGCTGTTAGTTTAGATCAATTCAGCGGCATAGCGCGGAATATAACCTACTTGTCCATTGGACAGCGCTACTTTGAAAAAGAAACTGTCCTGATCGACCAGGGTAGCCCGTTCACCGCGCTTGAGTTTACCGACTTGCTGACCAACAATACCCGGTTTATTAAAAACGGCAATTTCGCCGCTAGTTATAATAACAGCCTGGCTTACCCGCCCGTTGGGACTTGCACCATTGCTTCCGGCACTGTAACTGGCCGCACTGTTTCGAGAAGCGGGAGGGGTCGAAGGTCGGGAAGTCGAAACCGAGCGCACCCGTGTCAGACGTTCCGGCTTTTTGTCGGGGGTTACGGCACTCTCGACATAGGTTCCATTAGTAGAAGGTAGCACGGGGCTACTCTCTAGCTTGACCTCTTCGGTCGGTTTAGCCAACCGAGTAACCGATAGCCCAGTGGTCAACTCTCCAGCAGGCTTGTAAATGTAACCTTCCAACCCATTGTCCAACTGTACCTTATAATAGTAAGGATGAGTGTCAGCTACCACCTCGACCACTGCGCCTTTATGTAAAGTTCCCAGATAGGCGGAGATACCACTAGGTCCGGCGTGTAAAGCTGTTTCTTTGTATTTAACCCGAAATTGACTTACCCCAAAACTTTTGTTGTTCCGCTCCATACTGAACCCTCTCTAACTCCACTTGGCTAAACTGCTTTTTGGTAGGTAATAACGGTGTTACCCGGACATGCTCAAAGCCCACTGACGTGTCCTAAGTTTGTCATTATTTTAACAGATTAAGCTAAACAATGCCAATAACAAAGCTGTACTGGGTGAATGTCAATTTTTTGCAAATTAGCCAGGCTGGGCCACACCCGAAACCGGGGGAGGGGAGTATCTATTAGAAAAATTTTCGCCGAAAATTTTTCTAATAGATACTTTTGAGTGGTTTGGCCCATTGTTTTCCTGCCCACCCATTCTTATTGTCTGAATCTGTGCAAAAAGCTGGCTCTCACCTAGCTGTACTCTATACTCTTCTTATATCTTATTTCTTACAAGGATTGACCGAAACTAATAAATTCCAGGCGTAATAATTGTCCACTATAATCAACAATCGCCCGTTCCAGTTGGCTACTATAAACGGCAGCCCGGCGTTGGTCGAATAGATTACGCAGTACCACTACCAGACGGCCTGCCCCAAATCGGACACCTACTCCACCCCGGAAAAAACTTGAAGCCACCTGAGAGCCACTAAGCGCCAAACCTTCTACTACGCCATTCCACCATTCTACTTCTTCGCGCGAAAAGTTGTAAGCCTGAGCGATTTGAGTTTGAGAGTGGGAAAGCGAACTATTGGCAGCCTCGATGCTCAAAGCTGGTTGCGGCGGACTTTTTTCAGCTTCAAAATCAGGTAGACCTATATTATCAGTCTGTAGGGGCGACCCCTGGCGGTCGTCCACCTCGTTAGGCCCAATATCTGCCTCTACCGATTGAGAAGAAGTGGGATGGGTATCATCAACGGTTTCCGACCCACCCACCTCAAACAGGATTTGCTGTTGCCAGCGATCAGCCCGACTCAAACGTTCTTCGCCTCGTTCGATCAAGCGGCGGGCCATTCCTTGCGGATTTTGTCTGGCACTTTCGGCGGCATAGCGCAAGATACGCTGAATGTAACCCGGTTCTTTGTCGTAGTCGGTGGCCTTTTGCAAAAGTTGGGTCGCGGTGTGTCGATCAAAACCAAATTGCAAAAGCAAGGTCAGTCCAGCCAACCCAGGTTCTGGGGATATGTATTCCAAGCCTTGCTCAACCTTTTCTCTTCCTGACATATCCACCACCAGTTCTTTTTCCGATTGCCTTTGTAAAGCTTTTGGATTGATCGATCTTTTTGGCAGGGTAGAAATAGAAGACATGGTAGTGGTTATTTCAGGTTGGTTTAAGCCAGTTGGTTCATGTTTATTGGTTTTGATTCTACTTAGATTCACAGGCCGTACTTCCTTAGATACACCATGCGAATCATCGGGGAGTCGCCCGCCGACTCTATTTAGTATCGGTGGCTGTACTTTCTTAGATACACCCGGTGTTTCTTCTACAGTACGCTCTATATTGCCTTCGATTCTTTGCGACGACTCAAGTTCAAATTGACGTTCTAGCGCAGGCGCGTCCAACAGAGGTTTTTTCACCTGTCGGGTTATAGCCGGAGTCGGGCGGGTTGCTACGGCTTGAGTTTCTCGGTTGTTAGCAAGACGGGCGTTAGCTTCTCTGGCTCCTTCGCAATAACGATAAATTTTACAGCCTTTGCAAAACTTTAGTTTGGTCATAGTCGCAAACTCGGTTTTGGTAAAAGGATCAGAAGTGCGGTAGAGGGTAGCGTCTATCTTGGGAGTGACCCCATACTCGGCGGCGCGGTCGCGTACCACTTCGGTGGTCGAAGTCAAAGCTTCGGCTAAATCCTCAAAGCCGGGCAACACCCCCTGAAAACTAAGCAATCCGGCCTGTCGCAACTGGTTTAATAGGTTTGGCAAGTGCGAGATACTAACCCCTAGTGCCTCGGCTAAATCACGTCGTCCGGGCCACGATATATCGGAGACAGCATTCCATTCGCGCCGCTCGTGTTCGTACTGGCGCAAATAGGCCCACAGATAGGCAGCAGTCGGTTCAACCCCTGCCAGATGATAGCAGCGAAAGAATTCATTCCAGAGCGGCACAAAACCGGCCAACTGTTTGCGCCGATAATGTGGTCTGAGCAGTAGTCCCCGGTCAGTCTGCGGCAAAGTCCGCTCGAAAATATCAAAGCCGGGTAGAGGAAGGCTATTGTTCTCCCGCTTTCTAGGCATCGCTGTTATCTCCCCTGCTCAAGTTTATTGCTTTAAACGATAATATAGTTATGTAAAGCAAAGAGCTTTTGCTCATGGCTACTGACATTTAGTCCATCCATTTTTGATTTTGCCCGCGAAATCGCCTAGAAAATAAGTTCAAGGTCTTGACGATTGGCTCAATCGCGCTATAATTAAGGTAACAAAAACCATGCATCCAATAAATCAAGATGCCCGGAACATATAGACTTTCGAGAGCAACTCCCTGGCTACCAACCTGAGTTGTTCTTTTTTTGTTTTCGATCAGCCGATTTAATTCCGGCCTGGTCGTATCTCCCCTACTCGCTGATCTCGCCAGCGCCGCAACCGCTCCAAATCGTCCTCATAACGTGCAATTAGCCGATCCACTTCCTCGGCTTGCCAGTCAGGTTTTTTCTCCTGCACCGACCAGCGTACCACTTGCAACTCGCTTAGATCGAAATCCAATTTGAGTTGCTGGTAATCCTGCTCGCTTTCCCCTGCCGTTTGCTTCAACTTAGAACGTGCTTTTGGGCTGGGGGTCTGGTCACGGTAATTCTTTAAGATATTAGTCAGATCGGTCAGGCTCAAGGTACGATCTTGCTGCCGGGCTAGTTGTACGCCCTCCTTTACGGCGGCTATTTGTAAGGCTGGAGTCAGCGCCGTCAAACGGCGTACCAGTTCTACATTATTAAGGAAGGCCGCCAGATTATTTTCCGTCGATATAACCCCGTCATTGTGATTTTCTTCACCTGGGGTTACAGCCGTAACATTTTCTGATTTGATTCGAGCCTTTTCAACCCCATTCTGGTCAAGATTCAGGACATACTCATCGCCGGTCAAGAAAAACTCTTTTACGACCGAAGCTAGATTTTCAGCCGCTCGGATGCGCTGGGTAACGTAGGGTCGCGATTTACCGATAGTCGCAGCGATTTGTTTATGATCCCAACCAAACTCGCTTGCCAGTTGGCGATAGCTCTCGCCCTCTTCCCAGGGAGCCAGGTTTTCGCGCTGCACATTTTCAATGATGGCATCGATAATCGGGTCGGTTCCGCTGCCCCGGTTTTCCACCAGGATAATCGGAACCCGCGCCAGCTTTAATTCTTTGGCGGCTTGCCAGCGACGATGTCCCGCCACCAACGTCACCCGTCCACCCGCTCCGCGCGTGCCTAGCAAAGCATGCAGAATACCGCGTGCTGCAATACTGGCCTTTAGCTCTTCCAATCCGGCCCGACTCACATGCTGTCGAGGCTGACGTGGATTTGGCTCAATTCGGTCGGGCGATAAATAGACCAGCGTACCGCGTGGCACTTGCTCTTCTATTTCAAACAGGTCGCGTCGAGTTGCCATTATGATTGCTCTTCGATAGCCGCTTTACGATATACGGTCGGGCCGAGATTGCCCTGGGCCAGCAGACAAGCTTCTTCGACCGTAGAAGTCGAGATAAATCGCTCGGCTCGGCTGGCTCCCAGCAACAGCGAGTGATAACCGATTTTGCAAACTTCGCGCGGAATACCTTTGCTGTAGGCCGCCAGTAGCGACAGGGCCGCCTGTCCAAAAACATCGTATTCGGCTCCGGCTACACTCAGTCGGTAATTTACCAGGCGGGCCGTTTCTTCCCGGCTCAGGTTTTCTAGCCTGACCTGCGAAACGACTCGACTAAGAAAGTTGGGGCGGGCGGCTACTTTACGGGCCAGTTCTTCCTGACCAAACAAAATGATTTGGACTAACTTCTCGTTGCCGGTCTCGAAGTTGAGCAACTGCCGTAATAGCTCAAGGTTATACTTGGTAGCAGTCTGGGCTTCATCCACCAGGATCACCAGCGAGTTACCGGCCTTCTGGGTTTCTTCGACCAGTAAGCCTTTGAATTGGCGTTTGAGTGTTTCTACTTGCCGAGAGATGGGTGCTTGTCCGAATTCGTGCAAAATATTTATCATTAGCTGTGAGGGAGTAGCTGCTAGGTCATCCAGATACGCAACCCGGTAATCGGTACGTGCCGCCAACCGACTGCGGATAATGCTGCAAATCGAGCTTTTGCCAGTACCGACCGCCCCCAAGACCATCGCCAGACCCATCCGGTCGCGCACCGCCTGTAGACAAATCGAGATGACTTTTTTGTACTGCTCGCTCAAGTATACAAAACGCGGGTCGGTGCCGGTTACTTGAAAGGGTGGTTCAAACAGCCCATAGAAGTTGACATAATATTCCTGCCCCAATCTATCGAGGTAATCCTGTTTGGCCGGGGCCGCGAAGGGTACTGACTGGCTAAGTTTTTTAACCGAATTAGACATACTTGAACCGACTCCTCTACTAAAGCTACTCTGGCATTACATAATAATGGTTACTTAGATTATAAGCGATTGAGTCAATAGTTTTTGAGCCGTTTTATAGCACAAGTGGAAAATTTAGTGGGAAATTTCATGGAAACGCGGCTGTTACTCAGAGTTTGAGTAATTTAACCCAGACTAGAACTTTGTCATATTGTATCACGGAGCAGATTATTTAGAAAGCCTGTTTACTTTTACTCATTTAATCAGGGAGTAAGTAAGAAGGGAACTTTAAGTTGGTCAGCAGTTGGTCTTTGCGTGGCTCTAATTCCCCACATCAGACGTGCTTGGGTATGGTGAGCTTAGTCCTCAGCCATCGCTTTTTTCACAAGGATGCTAATCTTTGCTTCTTCGGCGGCAGTCAATTCGGTCAGTGCGAAGGCGACAGGCCACAGATTGCCTTCGTCGAGTTTCGCCGTGTCGTTGAAGCCCAAAGTCGCGTACCTGGTGTTGAACTTCTGCGCGCACTGGAAGAAGCAGACGATCTTGCCATCCCTGGCATACGCGGGCATCCCGTACCAGAGTTTCGGCGAGAGGTCTGGTGCGCTGGCTTTGATGATAGCGTGGAGCCGTTCGCCGATGGCGCGATCCGATTCCGTCATCTCGGCAATCTTCGCGAGTACGGCGTTTTCCCCTTCTGCCTTGCTCGCTTCCGCCTTCAACTCCTGAGCCCGCTCCTTCATCGCGGCACGTTCCTCGTCCGTGAATCCCTTCCTCTTGCCGTTCGTGGCGAAGTTCTAGGTATCTTTCTTTGAACTCATAGAAACCTCCTCTTTAGGCATAAAATCGGTCTTATCCCTATAATTTTGAAAGCTACCAACTTTCTTTCTAACTATTCAGCCAGCCTCAACCTTGTCATTCTGAGCGCAGCGAAGAATCTAGATTCTTCGCTGCGCTCAGAATGACAAGGTTGAATAGTTACCTTTCTTTAAGCTAATCTTCAAGAAGGGCGCTAAGGCGTTCGACTATTTCGGTTAGGTGGTCTTTTTCATCCTGGGCTATTTTGTACTCATTCTCGCTAATGAGCTTTTCAAATTTGGCGGCGGCTTTGTCTAGTTTTTTTAGAGCGTCCGACCGTTGTAAGCTAGTTCGAGAGAAAGTTACTTCTTCGCCGGGGTATTCGGACGAATTTTCACGTGAAACATTGTGATTTTTGTCACCAGTTGCAGCATTGCTGTAAGTTGTGATATTTTTATCAATCTCTAGCTGGTCGGCAGCCGCCTGTTTGAGCGTATCCAGATGGCTACGCAACTGCTCGAAAGTCAGATTATTTTGCAAAATCTCTCGGATGAGAGGTGTACGCTGCGCCGGATCATTGATCTGACCCAATAAGCGCACATGACTGAGCGCTTCGGGCTTTTGCTCGACCAAATCCTTAATGTCCTGGGGAGCCTCATACAGCATCAAACGGGGCTGCACCCAGCCTCGTTTCTTGCCTATTATCTCGGCGACTTGCTCGGTTGAGAGGTTTTGAGAAGTTTTTAAGTAGCCAATAACGTTCGCTTCACCTAGTGGGGTTAAATCTTCCCGCGAAAAATTCTCGCTTGCCATTATCCGGGCCATTTGCATATCGGATAATTCCAAAACCTTGACCGGCAATTCTTTCAGCCCGGCCCGGCGTGCCGCTTCCCTTCGGCGATGTCCATAGGCTAATTCGTACTGGTCGGTAGTGTTGCGCTTGCGTCGGGCCAGCAATGCGCCATAAAAGCCGTTGTTGTTGATAGAGTCGGCTAACTCTTGCAAACTGGCTTCGTCTATTACAGGGCGGGCTAGATGCTGAAAAGGATTATCACGCAAGCTGTCAATCGCAATTTCTTTGATGGGCAGCTGTTCGCTGGTGCGTTCAAGTTCTTCTCGGATTGGGTTGGGAATGTCACCCACTACCCCAAGCCGACCCTGTCCAGTTCCCATTGCGGCAGAAGAATTGCGCTGTTTGTTCATGGCGCTCTTAAAATCTTTTGGTGGCATTTCGCAATTTACCTCTATTTGGCTGGTTCAAGTCCAATTCGGCTGGCTACTTCATCCGCCAACATTCTATAATCGGCCGCCAGGGCGCTATCGGCGGCATAGAGCGGTACAGGTGTTTCGAGCGCTGCCGCTTCACGGGCCAGGGTAGAGCGTCGAATCTCGGTTTTGAAGACGTATTGGGGAAAGCGTTGTTCGGCTTCTTCGCGTACTCCTTGCATGATCTTGGTGCGGTCGCCCATCGTAATAAAAACCCCTAAAAATGCGGTTGGCAGATTATAGATCGCGGCGTTATCCTGCGCCAGGGTCAAAAGCGTATCAACCGAGCGCAAGGCCCAGGGGCCATCGACCGGAACCAGAAAAAAATCGGAAGCATTCAGCACATTCACGGCGAACTTACCCAGGTTGGGGGGACTATCGAGGATAATAAGATCGTAATTTGGGCGGGCCGCTTCCAGGGCGCGGCGTAGCCTCAAGTCCGCCCCGGTCATTCCAGGCAGATTGATCTCGACTGCCGCCAGATCAACCGAGGCCGGTACAAGGTCTACCCCGGCAAAGCGGGTCGAAATTACCACTTCTTGCACGCTGGCCCGACCAAGATAGAGATCGGATACCGTGCCGGGTAAGCCTTCCTCGCGTAGGAAATCGACCCCCAGTTGTAAGCTAAGATGCGCCTGCGGGTCGCTATCGATGCCCAGCACTTTGTAACCCCGTGCGCCAAAAATCGCGGCCAGCGCAGCGGCAGTGGTAGTTTTGGCGGCCCCGCCTTTCTGGTTGCTCAAACCCAGCGTTTGACCCCGTACCATCTTTTTCGCCATCAAGACCCCCTCTTAATAATTGCTATAGACAAGCTTACCTTGATTATATCAGATTAACCCGAACTATGCTTCCCCAATATTTGCCGAACAATAGTTCTTAATTAGCATAATCTGGATAACTATCCGAACTTTACTATATAATTATATAAACCTCAGTTGATGTATGAATTGAGGCTTACTGCAAGGCTGGTTCGTGGCTAGTAGCTTACGGTCGTTTCTGCCCGGTAATCAGTCGCGCTCCCCGATCATAGGTAAAATAGCTGTAAGCCCAATTTATCAAAACCACCAGCCGATTTCGGAAGCCGATCAGAAAGGTCAGGTGAACGACTAGCCAGGCGACCCAGGCTAGAAAGCCGCTCAACTGTATTCCAAAAGCATTCAGCACCGCCGATTTCCGTCCGATGGTCGCCATACTGCCTTTGTCAAAATAACGGAAAGGGTGCATTTTTTCACGCCGGATTTGGGCTAGAATGTTCTTAGCAGACTGTTTGCCCTGCTGGATCGCAACCTGCGCTACCATTGGGTAGGCTTGACCCTTCTTGTCTTCCAGATAGGCCATATCACCGATTACAAAAACCTCTGGGCGGTTCGGCAGATGCAGAGTTGGTTCTACCCGAACCCGTGCGCCTCGTCCCAACTCCACCCCTAAATGGTCGCCCAGCATCGCTCCCCGCACTCCGGCAGCCCAGACAACCGTCTCGGCCCGTATCTGCGACCCATCCTTAAACGTAACCATATCACCCTCGACGGTAGAAAGGGCCATCCCCGTCTTTACCTCTACGCCCATGCGTTCCAATTGCTGCTTGGCTTTGCGTTGCAAAGAAGCCGGGAAAGGCGCGAGTAGCGAAGCACTGGCTTCCACCAGCAAAATATGGGCTTCTGATACATCTAGCATCGGGTAATCTTTGCGTAGCACTTCACGGATCAGTTCGGCGAAGGCTCCTGACACTTCGACCCCGGTTGGGCCGCCACCCACGATCACAAAATTTAACAGGGCGGCACGTCGGGCCGGGTCTTTTTCGCGCACCGCCTGCTCAAAAGCTGACAAAAGATGGTTACGTAATCGTACCGCCTCTTCCAGGTCTTTGAGACCGTAAGTGCTGGTTGCCAGGTTATCATTCCCAAAAAAGTTATTGGTGCTACCACCGGACAGTACCAAATAATCATAGGTAATCGGTTCGCCGTTGTTGTAGATCACACGGTTATCGAAATCGACCCGACTGACCTCGGCTAACTGGAAGTCAATATTTTTGTGCTTGCGTAAAATAGCTCGTACCGGGTAGGCAATCGAGTCTGGTTCGAGACCGGCGGTTGCAACTTGATAAAGCAGGGGCCAGAAGCCATGATAGTTGCTCCGATCTATCACCAGGACTTCCACCTCGGTATTTGCCAGCGCCCGCGCTACATTCAGTCCGCCAAATCCGGCCCCGACTACCACCACTCGTGGTATAACCCGTGAACGGGCCAACTGTAATGGTTTGCTTTCCGCTACACCATCTTTTGAACCAGATTTAGCTTCGGTCTGCGCCTTTGGTTCCGCTACTGCTTTGTCCACTCTATTTAGAAAATTGAACATTATCGATACTACTCCTATCGCTTACTACTCCAGGGGTTACATAGTTCCCTACTGCACTTTCTCCGTTGTATTGTAGAAAATTTCACAATTTAACACAGTGATATTTCTCACAAATAGATCAAGATAAAGAGTTTGATTTAGTTTTTGGGGCCATATTGTATCGACTGCTATTATATACTAGGTTAACACCTTTGAACCACTTTAAGCAGATAAAGGAGAAGAATATGGAGAAGTCTCAACATAACTCGATTGGAGATTACCAGAGGGGTATCGAAACCATGCACCAGTTGTGGGGCGAGAAGCTGACCGACCAGATGCGGGCGACCTGGAGCGCTGCCAATAGCGATGTGGAACGTTATGTTACAGGGTTCGCGCTGGGCGAAGTCTGGTCGCGGCCCGGCCTTGACCTCAAGACGCGCAGCCTGATTAGTCTGGCGGCGGCAGTCGCGCTTGAACGTGAAGGCCAAATTAGGCTGCACACTCACGGGGCGTTGCATAGCGGCGCAACACCAACCGAAGTTACCGAGACTATTATTCAACTGATGATTTACGCCAGTTTCCCGGCAGCCTGGCAAGCAATGGTCATCGTCCGTGAGGTGATCGACGATTACGAGAGCAAGCAGTAGTTTTTATTGGTATGCTTTCAAAAATAAGGGGTAGCGGCGATCCATACGTGATCGCCCGTCAACTGATTGTTGGGTAGTCAGCCAGGGCTACCCTTATATTTTGAGACAATATTTTTAAAGATCGAGGAAGTTTAGCTAAATTCAAGTTAAGCGAGGTATTTAGGATTGATCTACCTCGCGTTCGCTCTTATCGGGCAGGGCAAAAAAGACCGCCAGCACTACCGTCAAAATCAAGCTGGCAAGAGCGCTAACAGCCGCGAGTGCAAAGGCGACCAGATAAAGTAGCGGCCCTACATTGTAAGCTTGTGTAATAGCGCGAACGGCGATAGGATTGGCGTTTCTATCCAGTAATTTGTTTTTGTAGGAAGCATAGCGCCATAACAGGTTGAAAAATATTGAAATCAGGACAAACGTAGCACAATAAAACATAACGGCGGTGTTTTGTTCTTTGTCCTGAACATACTCGGCTACTATCGAAGTAGGATAGGGTACGAATGTCACTGACAGCAATAGCAAGCCATTGAAGAACATGAGCAAAGTGTTGGAGCGCCTGATATGGGTAAAAAGCCGGTGGTGGTTGATCCACATTACCAATATAGTTAGGAAGCTGGCGGTAAAGGCCAGAAAGCTAGGCCAGGTCTTGAGTAGAGCATCGAAAAGGCTTTTGCCTTCTCCTAACTCGTGTGGCACTTTTATTTCCAGTATTAAAAGAGTAATTGCAATAGCAAATACTCCATCACTAAAAGCTTCGAGCCGAGTTGTTTCCTTACTATCCCCGGTCGGTTCCGCTTCGTTTCGGATCATACCTTAGTTGTCTCCTTGAAGATTAATAGGGCTGAACAAAATAAACCTGCCCTTGTGGGCCTAAACTGAGGGTCAAAGCACATTTTCACTAAATCATTATAAGCTGTAAATGGGCCAAAGGCATAGCCCGTTCGGTTAGTAATCAGGGCCTATGAGTTTACCTCAATCTTACTTTGCGCCTATTGATTTGGGAGTGAGGCTAGAAAGTCCATTAAAAGACTTTTGACTCTGACCTAAACGTAGCCATCCTCTAGCTTTGAAAAGCCAGTTGTCAAAACTTGACAACTATTATATGATAGAGCCAGAAAGGAGATAGGGTAATGAATGTAAATTTAACCAGCCACTTTGAAGAATTCGTCCAAACGCAGATTGCAGAAGGGCGTTATACCAACGCCAGCGAGGTAGTCCGCGATGCTTTGCGTCTGCTGGAAGAACGTCAGCAATTGCACGCGGCAAAACTGCGTGATCTTGGTGCTGCCCTCGATGAAGGCGATAACAGCCCGGATGTGCCATTCGATATTGAAAAAATCATCTCCAGAGGGCGTGAGCGTCGCGCCAAGAACCAGCCGCGAGGCAGGCATGTCTAAACAACCCCGTGTTGTTATTACCGAGCGGGCCGAAGCCGACCTTGACGAAATTGGGGACTACATTGCAGCCGAGGCCGACGAAGACCGCGCCGAAGCGGTGTTGCGTAAGATCGCTGAAAAAAATTCGACTTCACGCTACCCTGCCTTTAAGCGGCCAGCAGCGTCATTCGTTAAAACAGGGGATGCGGAGCTTTCTCGTCTATCGCTACATCGTCTTTTATCGCCCCCTAGAAGACGGTATAAGGGTAATCCGTGTGCTACACGGCAGCCGCGACCTTGAGGCACAGGATTACGATGACCACGACGTACCAGAGCTTTGAAGCAGGGCCTATGAGTTTACCTCAATCTTACTTTGAGCCTGGAAAGAGCAGGCCACCCGACTTGCTAGAACTGGTGGTTAATCCATTCTTGTGGGTCGATCCCGGTGCTGCCAATCCGCATTTCCCAGTGCAGATGCGGCCCGGTCGATAGCCCGGTCGTACCAACCAGTCCAATAATATCGCCCTGGTTTACTACATCCCCGACCTTGACCAGTAGCCGAGATTGGTGAAAATAGCCGCTATGCAACCCCAGCCCGTGATCGAGGATAATCGTGTTACCGCGCACTTTGCCAAACTCCGCCAGTACGACCCGCCCGCGTTGGGGCGCTCGGATTGAGGTTTCCTGACTTACGCCGATGTCGATGCCGTCGTGAATTTCAAAGCCACCTCCGACATAATTGCGGCGTGTGCCAAATTGAGTGCTGATCGGCCCAAAGCAGGGCCAGCTAAACCGGCCTTCCCATAGCCGGTCGGGTGTCACCTGATTATAAAAGCTGTAGACCCGTTCTCGTTCGCGCTGACCTTCTTCGGGCGTACCCAGGCTGGCTTCGACGGCAGGGTCAAGCTCGATAGTTTGTTGCTCGAACTGGCCCGCCTTGATAAGGATCGCTTGCTCGAAACGGCGCAAAACCCCGGTCGGATCGGTTAAATCGGTGCGGAGCAGGCGCGGCTTGAGGGGCGCATCGCTTGGCACGGGCGCAACCGCGACCAGTTTGCCGCCATCGCTTGAGCTAAAATAAAGCGGCTGGCCTTCCAAAGTGCTACTAATCTGGCTCGGTTTGAGACCGGGGGCGAAAACCGTCACGGACAGGCTGCGGCCTTGCACGACCGTTCCCGCTTCGGGCGTGACCCGGTAGACCTGGGGCAACCGATGCCCCTGGCCTTCCAAAATAATTGTACCGAGCAAGCCAAGTTGTACCTCAAAAGGTGTACCGCTTAGTTCGGGGTGATACTCGAAGCGGTTGCGCTCGAAATATTGGACGGTGTAGCCATTTTCGGCAAATTCGTCGCTAATCGGGTAGCCGTAAAGGGCCAGTCCACCGTTTTTATCCCAATAGCGTTTGAAGCTACCGCCGAGCGAATGGCGCGTTTCGGGAAAGTAGTAACGCTGGGCAGTCGAGATAAAAGGCGCACTCTCGGCGAATTGCCGTCCGGTGGTATATTGCGAACCCAGCAGACCAAGTTGGATCTCATAGCTGGTATTTTTTAATTCGGGGTGGTATTCAAAGCGGGCGCGTTCAAAGTATTGGACAGTGTAAATTTTGTTATCGGCCTGATTGCGCTCCTCAAAGGCTTCGGTCAGTGGAAAGCCGAACTGGGCTAGTCCGCCATACCTGAGCCAGTAGGGTCGGAACAGGTCGTTCAGGTAATGGCCGGTTTCGGGGAAATAAATATTCAAACCGGAAAAGGCAGTTGGTGGTTGGCTTTCGGTCGGGTCGGCACTGGCGTAGGCCCTCGGCACTCCACTCAGCACTATAACAACCAGTAATAACCAGCTTATCCGCTTAAAAAGAGCCATGACCGCCAACCTTTCTCTGCCAATTAGGATTTACCAGTTTTATCAATCCCTGTTAATCTCGCTCAATCTCGACGTATACGCACAGTTCGATAGCCTGTTGCCGGGCCTGTTCCACCTTAGCCGCTAAAGCTTTGATTTCGGCAGGGCGGGCGGCCAGTTCGCTCAAATCTTTGTTCCAGTCCAGCACCCCAGCCAGAAGCTCAACCCATTTGCGGGCTTGCCGCGCCGTTTCAACCGTCTGTCGGCCCAGGCTCAGGCCAGACTTAGTTTGTGTCACTACATATCCCAGGAAGGCTTCTTCCTCCACCTCATCGCTCTCGTTGACTATCAGGTGATAGGCTAACCCGGTTCCAACCCCGACCATCACTGAAATCTCAAGCTGTTCAGCTTCGGACGATTCAGGGTCGGCAACCTTGCCCCTAATCGATAGGCTAGTTTCGGCAAACTCGATTGTTGCAGAAGCGGTCGGATTTCGCATGCTTTATTAACACACAATATTTGGCTGGCGAACTTTAGCTTTGTAAGTATCATATTACCATAAATAAAACGTAACTACTCAGCTTTGTCATTCTGAGCCGCAGCGAAAAATCTCGTCCTAGTGGGCGAGAGCCAGCTTTTGCCACCAGATTCTTCGCTGCGGCTCAGAATGACATGGGTGTCATGACTTACGTGTTGTAATAGGGTTAGAAGGCTGAGCTATATAAGAAAAATTTCCGGCGGAAATTTTTCTTATATAGCTCACCATCCCAGTTTGGCAGTGGTATAGTCTGGCTAGTTTGCAAAAAATTGACGCATACCCGGCTGACAACAAATCTGAGTCTTAAGCTCTATAATCGGCTAAATCGCTCGAATAACCGAATAATCCGGCTTGACTTTCAAGTCTGGGCGGTCGATAATAGCCAAAATAGAAGGACCAAAACCAGGAGAAAACAATGCCAAAAATTACTTTTATTGGGGCCGGTAGTACGGTTTTTGCCAAAAATCTGCTCGGCGATATTTTGGGTTTCCCGGAATTAGCCGGGGCTACGATCAGCCTGTTTGATATTGACCCGGAACGCTTGCGAACTTCCGAAATTGTGGCGCACAAAGTGGCCCAGGCTTTGGGGTCTAACCCGGTAATTGAGGCCACGACCGACCGCCGCAAAGCCCTGGATGGGGCCGATTATGCGATTTGTATGATCCAGGTGGGCGGCTACAAACCGGGAACTGTGATCGACTTTGAAATACCCAAGAAATACGGATTACGCCAGACGATTGCCGATACACTGGGGATCGGCGGGATTATGCGCGGGCTACGGACGATCCCGGTGCTGCTCGATATAACCCGCGATATGGAAGAACTATGCCCGGATGTTACCTTTCTCAATTATGCCAATCCGATGGCGATGAATTGTTGGGCGATCAATCGGGGCAGCCGAATTAAGACGGTTGGGTTGTGCCATAGTGTGCAGGGTACGGCCTGGCAATTATCCGAAGATATTGGGGTTCCCTTCGAGGAGATCAACTATCTGGCTGCCGGGATCAACCACATGGCTTTTTATCTGCGGTTCGAGCGCAATGGCGAGGACTTATACCCGCTAATCCGGCAAGTGGAGCAGGAAGGGCGCGTGCCGGATTGGAACCGGGTGCGCTACGAAATGTTCAAACGCCTGGGCTATTTTGTAACCGAGTCGAGCGAACACTTCAGCGAATACGTTCCCTGGTTTATCAAACGCGACCGCCCTGACCTGATCGAGCAGTTCAACATTCCGTTGGATGAATATATCCGGCGCTGCAAGGACCAGATTGCAGGTTGGGAGGCTTTGCGGGTCAAGTACGAGGGGAATGACACGGTCGAGATCGAGCGTAGTTCGGAATACGGCTCTTTGATTATCCACAGTATGGAAACCGATCAGCCCCGTATAGTTTATGGCAATGTGGCAAACGCCGGGTTGATCGACAATTTGCCGCAAGGTTGTACGGTTGAGGTTCCCTGCTTGGTTGATAAAAACGGCGTACAGCCGACCCGGATCGGAATGCTGCCGCCCCAACTGGCCGCCCTGATGCAGACCAATGTCAACGTCCAGTCCCTGACGGTCGAAGCCTGTCTAACCGGCAAGCGCGAATATATCTACCACGCCGCTATGCTCGACCCTCACACCGCCGCCGAACTCGATCTGGATCAAATCTGGCATCTGGTGGACGATCTGCTAGAAGCTCACGGAGACTATATCAGGAGTTAAGCCCCTCGGCTTCTTTAGCGCAAATTGCAATGGCCTCGCAGGTTGGCTGTCGAGGCCGAAATTGAGCGCCTTGCTGGAACAGAGAACCAGGTAATGACCAATTTGGATATTGCCCGGCTACGGCTACATAACCAGCGTTTAGCCGGGAATGTGTTTGAAAAGCCGGAAGAGGTGGTGCGCTGGCTTGGTGCAGTACAATCCCAGGATTATGCTGGGGCTAAATGGGCCATCGCCCAGCGCACCACCAACCCTACCAATGCCCTGCTTGACCGACTATTTGCCGATGGTGCTATTTTACGTACCCACGTAATGCGACCAACCTGGCATTTTGTGTTACCGTCCGATATTCGTTGGCTGCTCAAACTCACTGGCCCACGTGTCCATGCTGTAAACGCCTATTATTACCGAAAATCCGAGCTGGACGAAGCCGTTTTTAAACGCAGCGCTGAAATAATGACCAAAGGACTGCAAGGTGGTACGCAATTAACTCGGACAGAATTAGCCCAGGCCCTACAAGAGAACGGTATCGTTTCGAGCGGTTTACGGCTGGCCTATATCATTATGTGGGCCGAGTTGGACGGGGTTATCTGTAGCGGCGCATTGCGTGGCAAGCAGTTTACCTATGCCCTGTTGGAGGAGCGCGTTCCCCCGACTAAAGAGCTAGAACCAGATGAGGCTCTGGCGGAACTTACTCGCCGCTACTTTACCAGTCATGGCCCGGCAACTCTGGCAGACTATGTCTGGTGGTCGGGGCTAAGTATGATCGAAGCCAAAACTGGCCTCGAAATGATTAAGTCTGATTTTACGAGTGAAACGATAAGTGAGAAGACCTATTGGTTTGCTCCAGTGGCAACGCCCGTCAAAATAAAAGACCCCACCATCCATCTATTGCCCAACTACGACGAACTTTTTGTAGCCTACAAAGATCATCGTGGCTCGTTTGATGCTGCCGTCCTCACAGATTTAGCTCCAACCAATGAAGCCTTGCTCAACCAAGTAATCACGTTAAATGGGCAGGTAATTGGTGGCTGGCGACGCACTATCCAGAAGAACAAAATTGAGATAACCACCAATTTTTTAGTCCCCCTTAATGAAGCCGAGCAAGCCGCTTTAACGATTGCGGCGGAAGATTACAGCCGGTTTATGGGTATGCCGGTTACGCTTGCCTAGTACAGGTCGGCGCAAGCAAATTCTCTCTAACTACATTTGCACCTAAACCTTTATGAAAATAAGTCAAAATCTTCTCTTTTACAAAACTGTGCGAGAAGTCACAACCGGCTTATATCTATAGGGTTCCCTAGATTGCCCAAAAAAATTCACAAGTATAATAACGGAAGGGAAACAGCACTTACCTAAAACAAATTTGTGAAATAGGCAAGTAGCGGTAGTGGGGTAATATTTTGGTAAAGGAGAAATTATTATGATTTTAACAGCGATGTTATTGGAAGGGTAGCACTACATTAAACGGTGAAAGTTCGGAGGGAAGTTGAAAAAGAGGCGTTCATCTGGCACAATTTGGTTATGAGAAAAATACAACCAAACCAAATGAACGCTAGTGAGCAATATTGCTCTAATCCCTATTGTGCCT
>JBBQWM010000066.1:0-31193 GCA_038210655.1 Chloroflexia bacterium | reverse complement strand
GCTAGAAAGCTATCTTGAGCCGAACGGTTACGAGCTAAGGCTAAACGACCGGGAAGGGCGCAAGCGTTTAAGCCAGGAGGAAGCCGCTTTGGTAGGCCGGCAAGCGGCGGAAGAGCGGTTGGCACAGGAGAGTTTAGCCCGCCAAGAAGCCGAGCGATGGGCGGCACAAGAAAGCGCCGCTCGACAGCACGAGACCTTAGCCCGCCAACAAGCCGAGCAACGCGCTATTCAAGAGGCGTTAGGCCGTCAAGAGGCTGAGCAACGTGCTGCCACCCAAGAACTTGCCCGGCAGGAAGCCGAGCAACGCGCCGCTACCCAGGAACTTGCCCGGCAAGAAGTGGAACGCCAACTTGCCGAAATGCAACGCCAGTTGGAGGAAATGCGCCGCCAGACCGAACGTCCTACTCAAGACCAACCGGAGTAAGCCCAAATCAGCGATTGGCTGTAGAGAGAAAGGAGAGTTGCGCTTTTGCTAACGTCCCAGGACTGCGGCGAGAGCGTATTTATTATGGAAGAAAAAGCCGAACAAGCAGAGCAAAAAGACCAGGAAAATGGGACAGCGCAGCCTGCACCAAAACTTTCTTACCGCGAACTTTTCATGATTTTTATCACAGCCGGACTAGCGTTTGGGGGTGGTCTGGGGATTCTAGCAGTCCTCGAAGACGAATTTGTTAGCAAACGCAAGCTGGTAAGCAAAGAGGAATTTCTGGCCGATTACGCACTAGGGCGGGTCGTGCCAAGTGGAACAATGACGGCCCTGGCGGTCGGGTTCGGCTACCGTTTTGGCGGCTGGCTTGGAACAGTAATCGCCCTAATCGGGTTGGTGCTACCGGCCTTCGTTATTACTATCGCCCTGACCATCGCCTATGGCTATCTCAAGCAAGGGCCACTCCTCGATTGGTTGCCGATAACAGTCTTACCGGCAGCCCTGGCCTTTATTGTAGCGGCAGCCGTCAAACTAGGTAAAGATGTATTCAAGCCTTCGCTGGATTTTGTGCTGGCGGCCAGTGCTTTTGTAGGAGCTTTCGTATTTGGCCTCAACCCAGCACTACTATTAATCGTGGGTGGCATTATAGGCATTTTTATTTTTGGTCGTAAAAAGCCGGAAGGAGCCGCCCAATGAGCCTCCCCCTGCTAGTCGGTATGATCTTTCTCTTTAACGTAATGACCTTTGGTAACGGCCCGGTGATGATCCCGCTCTTGCAAAAGAATTTAGTCGAAGAGCAAGCTGTTTTGACGGTCGATCAGCTATTGTACTCTTTTGCGATTGCCCGCGTGACACCCGGTCAGGCCAATATGTACGTGGCTGCTATCGGTTATATGTTATACGGCTGGGTCGGAGCTATTTTGTGCGTACTGGCGATCACCCTACCGGGCTATTTGATGATCCCCCTGCTCAAAGGCTTCGAGCATTTTAAGAACAACCAACAAGTCAAAAGCTTTACACGTGGCCTGACCACTACCTCGGTCGGCCTCATCTTTGCCGCTACCTTACAAATCGGCAAAAGCTCGCTCACCAGCCTGATTGCCTGGGTCGTCTTTTTGGTAGCCCTCGGCCTGACTTACCTGCTAAAATGGAACCCGATTTTAACCCTGGTGGTTGCCAGTGTGGTTGGAGTATTGCTCAAGCTCTGGGCCTAAAACCTTAAATGGGGTAGAAACAAAAAAATGAGAAACAAAAATAAAGAAGAGCAGAACAGGTACCCGTAGATACACTGACTGCCCTCCTCCCGACAGAGTTATTTTAGCATCCGGCTCCGGCTTTGTCAACATGTTTTTTTGTTCTGATCTAGCACAAGGCCCTGGATATACTCAAACCCGGTTTAGAATGAAATACAAATCTGACGCGCACCCGACCCTATAGCCTCTCATTCGTAGCGCAAAACAACCAGCGGCTTCTCCTGGATCGCCCGCCACGCACTAAAGGTCGTCGCCGCAATTGCCAGCCCAATCCCAAGCGCCACCAACAGCCCAGTATTCAAGGGCGACCAGCTAATTTGTAGGTTCAAATTGCGGTTAGTCGCTCTTACCACACCTGGGATTAGCAAGGCCACCAGCAAACTGCTGCCTACCCCAATCAGCCCTCCCAACAATCCTAACAAGCTACTCTCCCATAACAAAATACGTAAGACCCGCCCTCGTCTGGCTCCCAACGCCTTTAGAATCCCGACCTCGGTTCTCCGTTCCAACACGGCCAGCGCCACATTATTGGCAATCAGGATCGAACCGCTCAAGAGGGTCAAGAGGCTGAGTAGTAATGGAAAAGCCAGTACTTGATTTACCAGATTGGTAAAAGTATCAATCAAATCGCTTAGGTCAAACACAAAATTGCTGTACAAATAGTTTTGAATTTTGGTCAAAGCGGCCTTGAGTTGGGGCGGGTCGATTTGCATAAAGAAGATGCTAAATTGCGCCCCAGCCGCATTTACTACCTGGAAAGGTGTCACAAAACCCTGCTCGAAATTGGTACCGGCAGTCCCTTTGCTGACAATCCCAATCACCTCTAAATCAATCGGAGCATTCGTCCGGCTACCACCACCAAGATTGTTCGAGCGCAAACGCATGCTCACTTTATCGCCCACGTTGATCGCGTAACATTGGGCCTCTTCCTGAGAGACCAGCATTACGCGCTGGCTCATATCTGCCGGAGTAAAATTGCGGCCTGCCAGCACTTTTTGAGGCCCGTTAGGGCTGATACTTTCGCCCTGCGACAGGCTCCGACCGCTCACCTGAATAAAAGACCTCAGACGCGGATTTCCAAACCGACTATCGGTAATATAGGAAC
The DNA here is from genome assembly GCA_038210655.1 of Chloroflexia bacterium. GTDB lineage: Bacteria > Chloroflexota > Chloroflexia > Chloroheliales > Chloroheliaceae > 54-19. The sequence goes on along the minus strand of JBBQWM010000066.1, from coordinate 28,408 downwards.
CGCACTGCGGATTTTTGAGGGCCGCTTCCGAGTTGAGGTTCTGCCCGTTGACCGTAAGCAGCATTGCGCCCACGTCGTTGCTTACGAAAATTCTTTGCAAGCCCGGCACTTCCCGCTCGAAAGTCGCCTGTAACTGCTCGTCCTGGTTGCTGTAGACGTTCACCGCTCCGGCATTAAAGCCCAAATTGAAATCGAAAGTTTCTTTGAGAGTGGTCTGGATACTATCCGAAATAATACTTATCAGGCTGATAAAGAAAATACTGACGGTTATGACCAACAAAGTAGTGGCCGTCCGGGTACGGTGGCGGTTAAAGCCACGCAATGCCATCTTGAAATTTGGCCCAAGCGGGGCCGGTAGCTTGCCGGTAAGATAAACCAACCCGTACATCAAGCCTACCAAAAGCAAACTCACCAGTAGAGTAAGAAAAGCAATTAAAACGCCTATTAATAGTTTGCCCAGCAGTACCCCGGCCATCAAACCCAGCACCAGTGTCATACTGGCGATAATCAACATCGTAGGCAAATTACCGATCCGGGGAAGTAAGCCGCTGTTTTGCTGGCGTAGCACTACGGCAGGCCGGACCCTTCCGGCAGCGTAGGCCGGCAAAAACCCGAACACACCTGAAACCACCATCCCGACTACCAGCCCGGTAAAGAGTGGGCCAGGATACAAACCCCATTCCAGTGGCCGCGAAAAAAGATTCTCGACCAGAGTTTTCATCCCAAAACTTAGCCCAACCCCCAGCCCTAAGCCTAACAAACTACCGATCCCGCCTAGCATAATAACTTCGAGGGTAAAGATAAACAAAGTCTGGCGAGATTTAAGACCCAACGCCTTAATCGTAGCAATCTCGGTGGTACGCTGCCCGACCACCACCAGCATGGTATTGACGCAACCCAAGCCACCGATCAAGATCGCCACCAGCCCAATGTATAACAAAATCTCCTGGGCCGTCTCCAGATTGTGACTGCTATCCCCCAGAACTTCGACGGCAGTACGGGTTTGCGCGAAAAATGGGAACGAGCCGGGCGTGTTCTGGTTAAAGTTTTTGAGCGCGGCTATAATCGCCTGACTATCCGCGCCGGGCGCAGTTTTGAGATAAAAAGTAGTCGGCGTTACCTCGCTCTGTTGCAAGAAACCACTGGCAGTTTGGGGTGAGATAATTCCAAATCCCACGAAAAGGCCGGTATCGAAGTTTATCCCCGGTATCACCGGGTCAATCACCCCGACAATTTTTAGGCTGGCGGCATTCTCACCCGGTTTGGTAAAATCCTGCAAGCCGCTAACCTCGATTTCCTGACCTAGCTGGTAATGATTAGCTTTCCAGAGCGATTTGCTAACGATAATACTATTAGGCTGGGAAAGTAGCTGCTGGAAATCGGCCCCGCTCGGTTCCAGGATATTAATCTTGCCGTAAAGCGGGAAATGGGCCGGGTTTAGAATATAGACCGTAGGAGGGACGTTGAAGTAGCCGGTAATCTGGATCGTGTGGCTGTTGTAGCCAGTCCAGTCTACTACCTGCCCGTCGGCCTTAAATTTATCCATAAGTTGTTGGGCTTTGGGAGAAAGGCTGGATTGGTAGTAACTGCTAAAATTAACATTTGCTACAATATCGCCCCCGGCCCGGGTTTGAATATCGCCCACCAACGTATCCCGGATGCTAACGGTCAGGGATTGAAGTGCTACCAGCGTACCTACTCCGACCATTACACACAGAATAGCAAAGAAAGAAAGCTGGCGGCTTCGTATAACCGAGCGCCAGGCGTATTTTAAGTAAAAAGGAAATTTCTTCAAGTTTTTTCTTCTCTAGTGACTATTTAACCAGCCTGAGATCGCCCCTAATAGCAGCTTTTTCGCTCTTATAATTCTAGCAGAATATTCCTCATCGCTGTTAGCAATTACCGACTGAAAGATATAACAGGACAAAGCCCTAAACCGTTATATTACCAGCAACTTGCAAGGTTTGTGCAAGCTAAGATAAGCTATGGCCTGATATAATAAACGAAACGGATGTATTAACTATATTATAATATAGTCTGGTTAATCATTAGAAACAGGTTAGCCCAAATCCATCTTAACTCACTATTTGTACAATGATACCAACTACAGTAGAAGGAGAATTCTTTTTGAAAAAGTTATACTACTTCAGGTTGTCAGGTGTACTTTGGCTACTACTAATGACCGCTCTGGTTGCGTGCGGCGACAATACGAGTAGCCCGGCCCTAACCGCTACCGTTTTTACCACTGTGGCTATAACTACTACCTCAGCCCCTACAACAGTAGTTGCTGCTGCTAGTACTCCCATCCCGGCCACTACCCAGGCAGCAGCAACCAAAACCCTGGCACCAACTACAGCCCTAACCCCGGCAAGGACAACTACTGCTGCGGTTAATCAATCCCGCGAACCTCGCGGTATCACCGCTGGGCCGGACGGCAATCTCTGGTTTACCGAACCAACTGGAAATCAAATAGGCCGGATTACCCCTACTGGCACTGTCGTCAAGTTCAAGCCCCCTACCAATGATAGTTATCCTGAAGGTATCACCGCTGGCCCGGACGGTAACCTCTGGTTTGCGGGTGGTCATGGTAATTCAGTTGGGCGAATTACCCCCGCCGGAGTAGTAACCGAGTTTCCCGCTGGTGATTATCCGCAAGGCATCACGGCGGGGCCGGACGGCAATATCTGGTTTACTATCTTTGACGACAAAATCGGACGCATCACTTCCAAATAATGGTTGATGTCAGGCTAGACCCTTCTTTTCCCAGGGCGCTACCAATGTTCCAATTTCACCTGTAGGAGCGGGCTTCTGCCCGCGATCAAGCGCCAGGGTCAAGGTCACGTATCGCGGGCGGAAGCCCGCTCCTACAGACTTTGTTATCGCCCTGGGAAAAGAAGGGTCTAGTCGGTTCAGGCTAATTCGAGGAATACTGTTGCAGTTTACTTGCCCCAGGCGCAGTAGTATAGCCGGTGGCTTTCCAGATCGCCAACCCCAAAGCGGCGTGACCGGCAGTATTAGGATGAATATCGCCCCGTGCGATCCAGGTCAAGCTTTTCTCCTTGCCCACCACCGGCTCAAAAAAATCAGCCACCTTTACTTTATATTCAGCCGCTCTTTTTTTGACGATCTCATTAAAGCGCTCCAACCAGCTTCCGTCTTCGGTGGCCCCTGGGCTATCCGCCGGATAAGGGTTGTAATAAGTAGTGACAATTAGATCGGTTTTGCCGCTTGCGTTATGCTGGACAAGTTGGGCCAGAATATTTTGCAAATTGGCATCGGTCTGGGCCAGAACCGCCGTCTTTTCGGCCTGTGATCTATTGCGGGCGGCTAACAAATCATTCCCACCTATCGTAAGGGTGATAAGACTAACTGGCTGACCGGCTTTTTGAGCAGCATCCAGTTCCTCGATAGCTCGTTCTAGCTGGCTTTTACTTTTAGGGCGGCTAATAAAGCTGCCGCTCGTTTCACCTGCCAGGGCCAAATTCTTGTACGATAAAATATTAGGCCGCGACCGCTTGAGATATTCCTGGTAAAAAACCACCGGGTAGCCCAACTCCTGCGGCGAAGAAGCTCCCACCCCATAGGCGACCGAGTCGCCCAAAGCCAGGTATTCTTCCCCCACTCGTCCGTTAGTAGCTGGTTCTGGGCCAACACTTTTGGTTGAAGCGGGTTGGCTTGCTCCGGCGCTAACCGGGTTATTATTAGAATTCGTGAGAATAACGAGGCTTATTACAACAAGAAAAGCGATTAACGCCCCAAATCCTATAATCCAGACCCACCGCCGCCCAATAAAACTCTGCATATTAAACCATCTCTCCCAATATCTTTTAGTTACTCACTTATTTTGTAACTACTCAGCCTACCCCATTTGGGCGACCACATAGGGTCGCCCCTACCCACAATCCGTTGTAGGGTGCGACCCTATGTGGTCGCCCTGCCGGTGTAAGTACTAAATTTCAGTTTTTCTCTGCGTTCTCTGCGTCTCTGCCTCTGCGGTGAGTAGTTACCTTATTTTACCCCAAAATTACCGTATTGAAAGCGCCAATAAGTAAATTTTTTGTAAGAAGATGACCGGTTGGGAAAATCAGGAACAAAACTTGCTCGATAAACCAACAGTTACAGTTTTTTCACAAATGTCACACTTTCGTAAGGACTTGTTCTAAACCAGCGTGGTATAATCAAATGGTTATGGGTATGGCTTATGGCTGGAACGGAAGAAGATGTCCTGGAAATTTGATGGGGAGCGCTGGTCAGGCTGGCTCAAACGTCGGCGCGGTTATCTGCTGGTTCTGCTCGGAGTTATCATAGAGAGTGGCTTACTCCTCTTGATCGGTCTGGGCCACCTGACCGCCCAAGTGGGAGCCTATATCGTAGTCATTTGGGCTATGTTTGGGTTTTTCTGGTTAGCCTCGGCACTGGTTCTGGCCTATCTCTCATCTTCTCGATCAGACCACGCGACGGTTCGGCCCTCAAAGCCCCTTTTCGACCCAAGTTGGCCGGTTATAATTTTTTTCGCGGTACTATTCCGGCTAACCACCCTGGCAATCGCGCCGACCCTTTCGACCGATCAGTTCCGTTACACCTGGGAAGGGCGGTTGGTCACGCTCGGTGTTAGTCCTTACCAATACGCCCCGGACGACCCGGCCCTGGCGACCTACCATAGCCCAATCTGGCCCCTAGTCCAGCAACGGGCCACGCCTTCACCCTACCCGCCGCTTTCCCAGCTTATCGGCGCGGCTGAATATGAGCTATTTGGCGATAGCTTACTGGGGCCGAAAGTGGCGGCGATCCTTTTCGATCTGCTAACCTGTCTGGCTTTGCTGTGGCTTTTAACGCTTTACCGATTAGATCGGCGCAGGGTGATCCTTTACGCCTGGTGTCCTCTGCCGATTATCGAGTTCGGTCAGAGCGGTCATAACGATGCAGCCATGCTTTTTCTGCTGCTAGTCGCGGTTGGGCTGGCGACCCAGAAGCGTCCGGCGTTTTCGGCTTTTGTGCTAGGGCTGGCGTGTCTGGCGAAATTCACTCCGCTCTTTGGCCTACCGCTTTTTATGGTAGTCTGGCGCAGCCCCAAAGAGCCAGAGGCAAATTGGAACTGGCGCGAAGCGTTCCGTCCGATCAACTGGCGCTACCCGCTTTTGACCCTGGGGGTGGTAATAGCCGGATACATACCGTTTTTGATACTAGGCCGGGGGTCGATTGGCAGCATTTTTGAGTACACCGGTAGCTGGCTGGACAACGAAGCGTTGCTTTATCAGGTAGTAAACCAGTTTGTAGGAGCGCTTCCGGCCAAACTCCTGAGCGTTAGCATCTTGGGAACGGCAGTCGGGTTGCTTTCGTTTCACCCGCGTCTGGCCCTCGAACTGAGCCTGCCACGCCGCCTGATGCTGACCTTTGGGATTACCCTGCTGGTGGCTTCGACAGTCCATACCTGGTACGTCTGCTGGGTGATCGTGTTTATGCCATTGGTTTATGGCAGCAAAAAGTTTAGAGGGTGGGATCACGGCTGGCTACTGGCTGCCGCCCTGCTAGAGTTGCCTTATCTCACTTATAACGGTAATATGGCCCTCTACGGCTGGATCAGGCCCTTAGAATACTGGCCGCTCCATTTGCTGATCGGTTGGAATGTATTTAGCTGGTGGAAAGCAAAACAAATATCAAAGAACCAAATTATAGTAAAGAAAGGTTTTACCGATAATGGAGACTACTAACTCCGGGCGGACAGCCCGTTCCTGGACAACGATTGGCATCGCGGTGGTATTAACCCTGTTTCGGCTCTGGGCAGGCTATATGTGGTCTACCGAGCTTGGTTGGAAAGCGCCCTGGTTAAATAGCGGTGGGTTCGGCTGCGATGCCTATCGCTTCCAGCCACCGAGCGGTCAAGAATTGCATGGCCTTTGCGACTGGATGCAACGCGAGGCGGCCCATCCAGCCATCGGGTTATATGGCGACTTTGTAAAAAATGTGGTGATTGCCAATTTTGATCTTTTCGCCTGGCTAACAATTTTCACCGAAACCTTTATCACCGTCAGCTTGATCCTGGGCTTTTTGACCCGGTTGGGCGGTCTTGTCGGTGCTTTGTGGGGTTTGAGCCTGTTAATCGGGCTGGTAAACGTTCCCGGTGAAAGCGTCTTTACTTATCTACCGTTTATCATTCCCCCGGCCATTTTTGCGATTATCGGGGCCAGAAATCAATTTTCGGTAGATGCTTTATTAGCCACTCGCTACGAAAAATGGGCCAGTGGGAACAACCCGGTCGGTAAGCTTTTAAAGCTGGTTACGGGCGCTCGTCCGGGCAGTGCCGGGGTAATTTAGTAACTCAAAATAATAAAATATCCCGGTAGGGGCAACCCTATGTGGTTGCCCGTAAACTTCCCGCTGAGGCAGGAAAGGCAACCACACAGGATTGCCCCTACATTGGAACAATTATTTTTATTTACTTCGCTTACAGCAAGTTGCAAAGATATCGGCCCCTGTAGGAGCGAGTAGCTCAAGTGCTTTGCAAGCTGCTATAGAACTTATGGGACAACTAATAACATGGAAAGTAGTTTAACATGACGCAATTAACCGACCAATCAAAGCCGCTATCGCCGTCCGCTCCAAACGCGGGTTATGCGGTGGGTATTGGTCTGACCAACGAGTGTGATCTAAGTTGCGCTCATTGCTACCGCTCCCAATTAAAACTTGATCGTTTGAATCTGGCCGAGGTCAAGCGTATCTGCGGCAGTCTGTCAGTTAGCTCGGTTAGCCTGGGAGTCGGCGAAAACGGCTTGCATCCCCAATATCACCAGATTTTGGAATGGCTTCACTCTCAAAATATTCGGATTGCGCTTACCTCCAATGGCTACAGCGCTGAAGTGCTTTCGGATGAAGAATTAGCCTGGTTGCACAGTGTCGAATTCTCGATTGACTTTCCAAGCGAAGAAGAACAAGATAGCTGGCGTAGTCTGGGAAACTGGCGCAAGTGCTGGGATGGGATCGCCCGGTGTCAGCGCCTGGGGGTCCAAACTGCGGTAATGGCCGTAATGATAAGTACTAACTACAATCGGCTGGGCGAACTGGCCGAGGTAGCGGCGGCTCACGGGGCGGATTTCCGCTTTAATATTTACCAGCCCGTAACAGGCGATAAATTTAGCCTTAGCTACGAGCAATTTTGGGAGGGGCTGCTCGATATTTTTGAACGGACGGAAATCATCACCGTCAGTGAACCGCTAGTAAACGCTCTGTTGGGCCTGCCAAAAGCCACTCAGGGGTCGCCCTGTGGTAAAACCAGCCTACGAGTTCTGCCCAGTGGTCTGGTTTCGCCCTGCACCTATTGGCCTATGCCAGACCGTAAGCTAAACGACCTGTACCGGGAAGGGTCAGCCGTAATGCAAGCCCCCGCTTTTCAAGAGGCCCGCCAAACCCCCGAAGCCTGTCAGGATTGCCCTTTGCTAGAAAAATGTGGGGGTGGGTGTGCCAGCCGTCGGTTGTTGCGCGGAAACGTTGACCAGCCCGACGAATTCTGCCCGATTATTCGCAAAGATGCGGCCCTGCTGGAACGCCTTTCTACTCAGTTGTGGAAAGTCGCCAGCTTCAAAGATATGCCCAAAGCGGGCAACGCCTGTACTTTTATGGTGCGGGCCACCGGCTAATCTAAACTCTATAGCAAATTGCAGCCCTTCTACAGATAATCGGCTGGCCCAATGTCTTTGCAAGCTGCTATAAGATCGCGCAAGCTGCTTAACGCTAGGGAGCCTTATTGGGATGGATCGAAGCGAACTCTTTGAAATAGCCAGAGCCTACCAAAAATCGGCTTTGGTGCTGACACTGGCAGAGCTAGAGATTTGTAGTGCTTTGCAAGAATATCCGGCGGGCGCAACCCCACAAGCCCTGGCCCAGAAATTCGGTTTAGAGGCGCGGCCCTTGGCGGCGGTGCTGGATGCGGCGGTGGCGCTGGGCTTACTTGGCGCAAATGAAGGTCGTTATTTTAATACCACTACCACTCGGGATTACCTGGTGAAGGGTGAGCCAAAGTATTTGGGGCAGCAATTCAAAGGCTACTTTGACCAGTATCGGGGCTGGGCCAACCTGCCCCAGGCGGTGCGCGAAGGGCAGCAGGTACTGCCAAGCTTGCATAACGATACTCAGGACGACCCAGCCCTGCGGCAGTTGTTATTGGGTTTGGATCAGGCCGGACACGCGATCCTGCCCCAAATTAAGCCGCCCCTTGAGCCTTACCTGGAAAAAGCCCGCAAGTTGTTGGACGTGGGTAGTGGGGTCGGGACCTTTGCGGTGGCTTTCGCCGAAACTTACCCGGCTCTGGAAGTGACTTTGCTCGATCAAAAGGGGGTACTGGAAATTGCCCGCGAAGTAACCGCCGATAGCCCGGCCCTGGCTCGACTTCATTTTCGCGCCGCCGACTATCGCCGCGAGGAACTTGGGCAAGCCGAATATGATCTCATACTTTTCTTTCAGGTCTTACGCACCGAGTCGCCCCCAACCATTCGAGAACTTTTGCAAAAGGCTGGGCGGGCCTTGCGGGTCGGCGGGATCGTCGCAATTTATGATACCCGGTTGGAAGATGATCGGAGCGCCCCTGCCGAAAATGTCTTTCAAAATCTTACCCTGGCCTTAATGTACGCCGAGGGCGGTCTGTTTACGCCGACTGAGTTGGGGGGTTGGCTTTTGGAAGCCGACTTCAACCTACCCCAGCAATATCCAGTCAGCGGGGCGCGTCCGATGCTGCTTTACCTGGCTGAACGAAAGGACTTTTAACTCATGCAAACGAGCCGACCGGCCCTGGCCCTTGCCAACCGGCCTTTGAGCCACCATCCCACTAGCCTCTATATCGAAGTTACTAAAAACTGCAACGAACTCTGCACCATGTGTCCGCGCACTTATCACTGGCCTGACCGCCGGGACAATCTCTCTTTCGAGCATTTTACTCATATCGTAGAACAGGCTCCTGGCTTGCAACGGGCGGTACTGCACGGCCTGGGCGAACCTTTGCTAAACCCGCAGTTGTTCGAGATGGTACGTTATCTTAAAGCGCGTGGAGTCTACGTGCTTTTCAACTCCAATGCCCTGGCCCTGAACGAGCGGCGGCGCAAAGAGTTGGTCGAGTGTGGCCTGGACGAGTACCGAATCTCCTTTGATGCTGCCCAGCCCGAAACTTACAAGCGCATCCGGGGCATAGCCGGTCTAGCTAAAGTCAAGCGCAATCTGCGGGCGCTCACCGCCCTCATGCAAGCCACCGGGCATGGCCCCAAACTAAGCCTCTGGTTTACTACCATGCACGAAAATATTAGCGAATTGCCCGGTGTGGCCCAATTTGCCGGCGAAGTCGGCATCGGCGAGGTCTACGTCCAACGGCTGGTCTATTATGGGGAAGGATTGGCAGTAGAAGCCCAATCGCTCTATCATAAAATGTTGGAAGAGGAAAAGATTGCTCTGGCGGAAACGGCCCAAATTTGCCGCCAACACGGGATTGCCCTGGCAGCCAGTGGTGGCGAACAAGTAACCCCCGAAGGTAGCCTCAGTGGGCTGGAAAACCTCGATGAAGAATATCCCTGGCAAGCCTGCACCCGACCCTGGCGACTGATGTATGTCCAGGCCAATGGCGATGTATCGCCGTGCTGTTTTGCGCCTTTCACCGGCAAAGATGGTGGGCCAATCCTGGGTAATGTCTTCGAGCAACCGGTCGCACAAATCTGGCAAGGCCCCCGCTATCAAGAATTCCGACGGGCCTTTCTGACCCGGCAGCCCCCTCAATGCTGTGAAGGTTGTGGCGCAAAATGGAGCGTTTGACAAATTTGGCTCCAAACCGCAACATTACAGCCGGATAAAACTACCCTAAATAAACAAGGCTTAACAGGGAGAAACTAAATGAGCCAGGATAAAGAGGACCAGCCGTACCGCACTCTGGAGACCCGCTATGTGTTGAAAACCCAGTGGCGCAGTTTTAGGGAAGACCGGGTGGACATCGGGCAGGGTCGGGAAATAACCTACAGCTACGCCGAAGTCCCAAACGCGGCCTATGTCGTACCGCTAACCGAAGATGGGCAAATTGCCCTGATCCGCCAGTATCGCTACCCCATACGCGACTGGGTGCTGGAAGTCCCGGCCGGGTCGCTGGAAAGCCCGGACGAAGACCCGGCGCTCCGGGCGCGGCACGAATTACGCGAGGAAGTCGGTGGCGACTGTCAGGAATTGATCTATCTGGCCCGCTTTTACAGCAGTTCGGCCCATATTACACTCTCCTGCGACGTGTTTTTGGCGACCGGGGTAACTTTGGGGGAGCAGCAGCTGGAAGAAACCGAACTTTTGCAGCGTCTGGTTCTACCGGCCCGCGAAGTGCTGGCAATGGCCCGGCGGGGCGAAGTTGCCGAAGGCCAGAGCGCTTACGCTTTGCTTCTGGCTGAACCTCATATATTGGCTAGAGAGAATGAGCAATGGGTAAAATAAACCTGATTGTGGTGGTTGCCAAAGCGCCGCAGGTCGGCAAGGTCAAGACCCGCTTGTGTCCGCCCCTGACTCCGGCTCAGGCGGCCCTGCTTTATACCGGCTTTTTGCTCGATACGGTCGCACTGGCCTTGCAAGTGCCGGAGGTCGAGGTAAAAGCAGTCTGTCCTTCCAGCCAGGATGCCGCCGAATTGCGAAACTTGCTGCCGGAGTCGGTAGGCTATATCGTGCAACGCGAAGCCGGTCTTAGCGCCGCGCTTACCGAAGCTTTCGAGGTTGGGCTGGCTTTGGGCTATTCCAAAGTGCTGTGCATCAGCAGCGATAACCCGACCTTGCCGGTGCAGTATCTGGAAAAAGCGCTGAACGTTCTCGAAGCTAACGAATTGGCATTGGGGCCAACCGAAGATGGCGGGTATTACCTGATTGGGGCTAAACAGGTTTACCCTTTTTTATTCCAGGAAATGATTTGGAGTACCGATAAGGTCTTAGCTGAAACAATGACGCGGGCCGAGCAACTTAAACTGCGGGTCCAAATCCTGCCTGCCTGGTACGACCTGGATACCATCCAGGAGCTTGATCGCTTTGTACAGGAGATCGCTACTGCCGAAGTAGACGAGGCAATGTATACTCGTCAGGCCCTCGCTTCGCTTTCTGACGAGCAGCTAGGGTAAAGTTTGAAACGATTTAGTCCAAATAACGAGGTTTTCTAAAATAGACTTATGACCCATCCGACCAAGACTTTTGAAAATGAAGATTTAAACTTTCCCGCTACGAGTAAGCCAGCGACGGCTAAACTCCTGGTCTGCGCCATTATCCCGGTCTATAACGAGGTCGCCAATATTGGGCGCGTGCTTCAAGAGCTTAAGAGTGTGCCACCAGCCCAAACCTATCGCCTTGAGGTGCTGGTGGTCGATGGTGGTAGCCAGGACGGGACGGTAGAAGAAGCGGCCCGGTTGGGGGTGCGGGTAGTACGACAACGCGGACGTGGCTACGGCGCAGCCTGTTTTACCGGGTTCGAGGAAGCTTCCGAGGCCGCCATACTGGTCTTTTTGGATGGAGATTACAGTGACCCACCCGCCGCGCTCCCCGTTTTGCTGGATAAAATGTTGACCGAACAGGCTGATTTAGTGCTAGGTTCTCGCCGCCTGGGACGGTTTGAAAAGGGAGCTTTACCTCTCCATGCCATCTGGGGCAACCGCCTGGTGGCCTGGATGATCGGACGGCTTTACGGTCAGACTTTTAGTGACCTGCCCTCCTTCAAAGCGATCCGACGCGAGACCCTGGCTTCCTTTGGTATGCAAGAACTGACCTATGGCTGGACAGTTGAAATGCTGGTCAAAGCCGCCCGAACCAAATCTAAAATCGTCGAAGTCCCGGTCGATTACCGGCGACGGGGCGGGGGGCAATCCAAAGTCAGCGGTACTTTCAAGGGTACAATTAAGGCCGGTTATTATTTAATCAAAACCGCCTTGCGATTCCTTCGCTGGTCGCCGCCAAAATCAGAATAGTTTGGACGAGATTCTCACGGTCGCCTATTTTTATTGGTTGAATCCGTGCAAAAAATTGACGTTCAGCCCAGATAGGTTTTTCACTTGACTTATCCAGGCTTAACATAGATAATAGGGCGCGGTGTCAGACTGGCAACACATCTTTTAACAACGCCTCCCAAAGCTAGTCCACCATTGGCGCGGATTATAATCAGTAGTGTGGTTCAAATGGAAACAACCCTGCCCGCAACCGGCGCGAAACACGTCGCGACCCTTAGCGGCTCAGGTATAGCTGGGATCACGTCGAAACAGACCGCTTTAATCTTTACCTATAAAATAAACGCAACTACTCCGGCACAGCAGGCCCTTGTGACAGGCTAGGCCCAACCGTGAGTTAAATTGAATACTCTTAGCTGGATTGAGCAAATTATCTCTTTAGGCTGGGTAGTTGCACATAAAACCCTGTGACCATTTTTATAGATCGTTGCACGGAGGGAGTATTTTCGTTGGCTAAACCGCTCGTGGCTATTGTAGGCCGACCAAACGTTGGCAAATCAACTTTTTTTAACCGGGTAATCGGCGAGAAACTGGCAATTGTGGAAGACTTGCCAGGCACTACCCGCGACCGTCTCTATGGCGACGGCGAATGGAACGGGCGACACTTTACACTGATCGACACCGGCGGCCTTGAATTTGAAACCAGCGAACATGCTAGTCAGGACGAAAATCCGATCAGCGAAATCGCCCGCCAGACCCGCGCTCAGGCTAATGCTGCAATCCAAGAAGCCGATGTAATCGTCTTTATGGTCGATGCCAAAACCGGCATCACCAATAGCGACCGGGAAATTGCCGACCTGCTCCGACAGGCCCATAAGCCGGTCGTACTGGCTGCTAACCGGGCCGATAGCGAAGAGCGTCGCCTAAATTCGGTCGAGTTTTACGAATTGGGTATTGGCGACCCGATCCCCGTTTCGTCTTATCACGGCACCAACACCGGCGATTTGCTGGATAAAATCGCCGAGCATCTGCCCGAACAACCCGAAGAAGTCGAAGATACTTCGGTACGAATCGCCATTATCGGGCGGCCCAACGTCGGCAAAAGCCGCTTGCTCAACGCTCTTTTGGGGCAAGAGCGCGTGATCGTTTCGGATGTACCAGGGACGACCCGCGATGCGATTGATACCGAAATCGTGGTCGGCGAACGCGACCTAACCCTGATCGATACTGCCGGTATCCGACGGCGCGGTCATATCGACCAGGGTATCGAGAAATATAGTGTGATGCGAACCCTACGGGCGATCAATCGCTCAAATGTGGTACTACTGGTGGTAGATGCCAGCGAAGGCGTGACCGCCCAGGATACCCACATCGCCGGGTACGCCCTCGATCAGGCTAAAGGAATCGTGCTAGTAGTCAATAAGTGGGATAAAATCGAAAAAGACACTTATACCATGAACGAATACACCGCCAAAGTCCGGCAGGAATTTGATTTTATGAGCTGGGTTCCATTGGTTTTTATCTCTGCTAAATTCGGGCAGCGGGTCAACAAAGTGCTTGATCTGGCCTTGCAGGTCGCCGACGAACGTCGCAAGCGGGTCTCGACTTCCGTTCTGAACAAGCTTATCCGCGAAGCGGTCGCCGAACACGCCCCGCCTTCCAAACCGGGCAAGTGGCTCAAAATTCTCTATGCGACCCAGGCCGACATCAACCCACCGACCTTTATCTTCTCGGTCAACGACGCAAAAGCGATCCATTTTTCCTACGAACGCTACCTGGAAAACAAGCTGCGAACTGCCTTTGGTTTTGAAGGCACGCCGATCCGAATGTTCTTCCGAGGACGCGAGGCTGAGGATAAATAACCCCTGCTCTCCTGAACATCCGCTAAGGAGTTAATTCATGAACTGGCTGGCGCTGGTAATCTTAACCGTAGTCGCTTACTTTTTAGGAGCCTTCCCAAGTGGAGTTATCCTGGGGCGGCTACTAAAAGGCGTGGACGTGCGCCAGTTTGGGAGCGGTAAAACCGGCGCGACCAATTCCTTGCGGACGCTCGGCTGGCAAGTCTCCTTGCTAGTCTTTCTGACCGATATGAGCAAAGGAGCGCTCTCGGTCGGGCTACCGCTTTTGTTGAGTGGCCTCTTCTTCAAAGAAAACGGGCAGGATAACACCCCCTGGGCCGTCCTATCTTGCGGTCTAGCCTCGGTCATTGGACACAACCACTCGATTTTTATTGGCTTCAAAGGCGGGCGGGGTGTTTCCTGCGGCATGGGCCAGGTCTGGGTCGTCTCGCCCCTGACCATGCTAATGGTCTCGCTGGTCGATGTCTGGATACTGGTTTTCACCCGCTATGTCTCGCTGGCTTCGGTGATCGGCTGTCTTTTAGCCGAATTCTTCTTATTTTGCAACATCTGGATCACCAACCTGGACCCGCGTTATATGCTATGGGGTATCATAATGCCGTCCTACATCCTTATCTCGCATCTCGATAATATCCAGCGCCTGCTCAAAGGCACCGAGCGCAGGCTAGGCGACAAAGTCAAACCGATAGAACCGGCGACACCCCTACCACCCGAAGCGGAAATAGCGGGCAAACCCTCTGGTAAATCATAAACTATGGAAATCATCTACGGACGTAACGCCGTCAGCGAAGCCCTCAAAAGTCAGCGCCCCGGCGCAAAAGTCCACCGCTTGCTACTAGCCGAAGGAGTCGAAGACAAAGCCAGCGGCCCGGTTGTGTTGCTCCAAAAACTGGCCTCCGAAAGCCAACCGCCCGTCCCAATCAAAAAAGTTCCCCGCTACGAACTCGACCGCCTGACCAATCAAGCCAACCATCAAGGGGTCGCCGCCGAAGTCCCGCCCTATGTTTACACCAACCTCGACCAAATCTTGCGCGACAGTCAGGCTAATCCCGACGCGCTCTTTTTAGTCTTAGACTCGCTTCAAGACCCCCAAAACCTGGGAACCCTCTTTCGCACTGCCGAAGCGGTCGGCGTAACCGGCGTAATCTTGCCCGAACGCCGGGCTGTCGGCGTAACCCCTGCCGTGCGGAATGCCAGCAGTGGCGCAGTCGAGCATCTTCAAATCGCCCAGGTCGTCAACCTCGCCCGCGCCCTCGAACAGCTAAAAGAGGCCGAGGTCTGGGTCGCCGGGCTAGAAGATGAAACCGGCGCAATCCCCTACGACCGGGCCAACTTCACCGGACGCTTAGCCCTGGTCGTCGGCAACGAAGGCGCGGGCCTCGGTCGGCTCGTCCGTGAGAAATGCGACTACTTCATAATCCTACCCATGCTAGGCCAAATCGCCTCCCTCAATGCCGCCGTCGCCGGTTCCATCGCCCTTTACGAAGCCCTCCGCCAGCGCCGCGCCGCTACCCCCAAAACCTGATCGCCCTACCCACTACCCACCCTTTATATAGAAGGCACACGCTACGTGCGGCGTATAAAATTAACCATTGACCAGCGCTACCCAAAACTATATTTATCCCGTTCACCCTGTCTATCCCTGTTAAATTTCGATCCCTCCACCTGCCAATAATTGACACTGCCAAAAATCCTTGTTATAGCTAGTATAGTAAATCGAGCTAAGCGTATTGGACTTACATTTGAACTTATCGAACAACCTTTATTTCAGGAGAAACTGTTACGCTTCGCCCGTCAGCAGCACGGGAAGTTTATCCTGGGCCACATTCGGAAGCTAAAAGAGATCGCAGAACTCAAGGAGGGCGATTTTGACGCAGTTGTTTTTTTACTGAGTATTCAAGACCTAAATCCATTACAATCAACCCTATGTCAAAAACAGACGAACCAGCCGACCACGAAATCCCCCTTTTCCTGGGTTTACGAGCCAGAAAAATCGAATGGGAAATTTAGAAGCATAGATAAAGCACCTATATAATCCATTCACACCACCTCACCCTCCAAAATAGGGTGAGATGGGGTATCTACCTCTTTCCAACAAATTCAGCCTTCATCAAAAAACTTCAAGCTATGAACACTCCGCGCCTGAATATCTGCCGCCTAACAACCTCATTTACAACAACTTACACAGTTATTAAACGCTTGTAGGAGCGAGCAGAAGCTCGCTCCTACAAATAAGTGGGTAGCTCGATTACTTTACAACCTGCTATAGACTACCGTTATTGCCAGGGGCCGGGAAGCGCGTCTTAAAGGTAAAGGCTTCCGGGGTGGGACCTTCGCGAGTTAAAAGTTCCAGCTTTGCTTTGGCTTCTTCTATCGTGGGAAGATGTCCGACTCTTATCCACCATAGGGCTGTGTAAGGGCCGTTATATGGCTCGAACCATTCTTTACGATCCTTCAAGGCTGCGTTATGAGTACTGCGGTAAACAAACTCAAATAGGTCTTCTACCGTCTCCCAAACTGTGATATTGAGAAGGAGTAGTGGGTCGGGGTAGGCGTTGATCGCAGTAGCGTTGCCTTCTTCGGTTTGCAGCCGCCAGACAAAGCCGGGACTTTGCTCCGCCAGCGCATTGATTGTGTCAAGCTGAGCTATGAAACCGGCCATAATAGGGTGATCGAGGGGCGCACGTATCCGACCAATATTAATTTGAGCTAGGTGATATTCGTTTGCTGCCATTATTAAGCCTTTCTGGTTGTGATAAAGCCTCAGTTAATTAGTTTGCAAAATGTAGCTTATCACAGCCGGGCTTACTTTCTTGTACGATAGTGACCTGTTGCGTAGCGTCCGGGAGTGAGGCCCGTAATGGCTTTAAAATGACGGGTTAAATGGCTCTGGTCAGTAAAGCCTACTTCAGCCGCTACCTGGGCGGGAGACATACCTTGCCAGAGCAATTTTTTGGCCTGCTCAACTCGTACTTGCAGCAGGTAAGCATAAGGTGGTAAGCCGACTGCCTTTTGAAAGCTGCGGATAAGATAAGCCCGGTTGAGGTGGGTCAGGCCAGTTAGTTGCTGGATACTAACATTTTCGCGGTAATGGGCCTGCAAATAGTCTCTGATCTGCCGCACCGCTACCGGTTCGGCCCCTGCCAGCAGCGAAAGCGACCCAGCCCCATAGGAATGGGTAAAGTCGCTCAACACCTCCACCAGGCAGCTTTCCTGGGCAAGCCGGTTATCCTCGCCGACCAGAGTTTGGTACAAACTGTTTAACCGGGCGAACCACCAGCTATCAAAAATGGTATATTGCCGAAAATAGGGCAGCGTGGCCTCGGCGGGCAGGCACTCTTGCCACAAAACCGGGTCAATGTATAGCATACGATAACTAAGGGGCAGATTTTTGGTGACATGACCGGCGTGAATTTGTTCGGGATTAATCACGCACAGGCTATCCGATGGGCAATGTTCGAGGTCGCCTCCAAACTGGCTAACACATACGCCCCGGTCAATAAGGCCGATAGAATAAGCGGCGTGGCTGTGCTTGCCATAGGACTCGACCAAATTGGTAGCCTGAAAACACTCCAGCCCTACCAGCCCCGGCACACGCCAGGCCCTGGTTTGGCTAGTGGACTCTTGGCTCATTTTCCTGCTTGTTTTCATGGCTAAAGTATAGCATAAAAACATTTGTACTTGGCTAATTTCTAATTTCTAATCTCTAATTTCTACCCTCCCAAGACAGCACGCTCAGGCTTTGTTATAATACAGACGTTATGATGAGGATAATTAGAAAGAATATAAATGAAATATGCTTTTGAGCGCCTTAGAGCGCAAACTACGGCCCTACTAACCCAAACCGGACTGGTCGCAACCGAAGCCATCACCCTGACCGACCCAAAGCCAAATATCCCGGCAGACCTCGCCTTCCCAACCTTCCAGGCCGCTCGCGCCGCCGGAGCAGGCAACCCGGCAGAGTTCGCCAAAAAACTGACTCAGGCCGTAGAACTCAATGACGACTCGTTGGTCGGCAAGATCGAAGCCACCGGGCCATTTGTAAATATCAGCGCTGCTCCCTCCCGTTTCGCTCAGGCCGTCTTGAACGAAGTATTAGCAATGGGTCCAGAATACGGTAAGCAGGAAATAGGGGCAGACCGGCTACTAATCGTCGAATTTTCGTCGCCCAACATTGCCCGCAAGATGCACGTTGGTCATTTGCGCTCGACCGTCATCGGCAATTCGATCCACCTTATAATGAAAGCCCTCGGCTATCACGTCATCAGCGATAACCATTTGGGCGATTGGGGAACCCAATTCGGCACCCTCCTGGCCGCCCACGAACTATGGGGCTGGCCCCCTGAAATGGAAGCCGACCCTATCGAAGGCTTAGTCCAAATCTACGCCAAATTTCATCAAGCCGCCGAAGCCGACCCGACCCTGCGCGATATGGCGCGAGACTGGTTCCGGCGACTCGAAGAAGGCGACGAGCAGGCCCGCACCAATTGGCAATGGATCGTCAACATCAGCCTCGAAGAATTCGCCCGCACCTACGAACGACTGGGCGTAAAATTCGATCTACAACACGGCGAAAGCTTTTACGAACCTATGCTGGTGGGCGTAATCCAGGAAGCCCTCGACAAAGGCGTAGCAAAAGTCGAAGCCGATGGAGCCGTCTCGGTCAGCTTTGACGACAAATTGCCCAGTTGGTTACTACGCAAGCGCGACGGCGCAACCCTCTACCAGACCCGCGATGTAGCGACCTGTATCTATCGCTGGCAAAATTACGCACCATCCCGCAACATTTACGTGGTCGGGCAGGAACAAAAGCTCCACTTCCAGCAAGTCTTCGAGACCACCCGGCGGCTAGGCTATACCGAAATCGCCGACCGCTCCGTACACATCTCATTCGGCCCCGTAACCGACGCGCAAGGACAGCGTTTCTCGATGCGAAAAGGCACTGCCATCTTCCTGGACGAAGTACTCGACGAGGCTCTCACCCGCGCCCGTGCGGTGCTGGCCGAAAAAATCGCCCAGGGCAAAACCGAACTCTCGCTAGACGACCAGGAAGCCGTTAGTCAAGCGATTGGGATCGGCGCAGTGATCTACAACGATCTTTATCAAGACCCCGGTCGCGGTATTCGCTTTGACTGGGACAAAATGCTCGCCTTCGATGGCAACAGCGCCCCTTACATCCAGTATACCCACGCCCGTTGCTGCTCAATCTTACGCAAAGCTGGCGACCTGTCCGCCCTTTCGACCGCCGATTTTGGCTTGCTGGCAACCCCCGAAGAACAAGCGATAGTCAAGCAACTGGCCCGCCTACCCCAAACCGTCCAACGGGCCGGGGAAGAATTTTTGCCCGCCCTGATCGCCGACTGGACTTACAGCCTGGCCCGTGAGTTCGCCCACTTCTACCACGAACATCAAGTGTTGGAAGCTTCCAGCCCCGAACTACGAGTTGCGCGGCTTGGTCTGGTGCAGGCGGTTGCCCAGGGACTACGCAACGGCTTGCACCTGCTGGGCATAAAAGCAGTCGAACGCATGTAATCCTGGACATTTATCTAGTAGATATGGTACGTAGAGCGCAGTTGAGCCAATAAAATTAGTCAGTACCCAGAGAGGTACGGCAAACTATATTTTATCCTGTGGAATATCCTTGCCTTCGCCCTTACCCATCTCCACCTTGCTCCGCTCTAAATAGTGCTAGATTCAAAGTATCTAGCACTATTTGAAATCGGAAAATGGTCAAAATCGTTCTGTTTACCACCTGAAAACTTTTACATAACCCAACTGCCTACTCTTGTCAATTTCGATCAAGGGTGTTATCATCATAAAAACAATATAATCTTGAAGCGATGCTTTCGGGCCGTTTTTGGCTTACCGAAAACTTTTGTAACCGGCATAAGGGAGAACTAATATGGCCTACATCCAGTTTACGCGCAATCATACCGATCATAGCACCGACATGGGCTTTCAATTTGAATTCTTTTGCGACCGGTGCGGCAACGGTTTTATGAGCCAATTTCAGCCCAACCGACTTGGCATGGTCGGTGAGGCCGCGCGTGGTCTTGGCAACATCTTTGGCGGCATCCTCGGCAGAGCCAGTTCTGGCTCCTACGAACTGGATCGCCTGACGCGCGGCAAGGCCCACGACGACGCTTTCGCCCAGGCCATCACCGAACTCAAACCCCTTTTTATGCAATGCCAACGTTGCGGAACCTGGGTTTGCAAAGATGTTTGCTTCAATTACGAGGCCGGGATGTGCGCCAACTGCGCTCCCAAACGCGAAGGCGAAATCGAAGCCGCCAAATCCAACGCCTTTATTCAACAAGTTCAGGAAAAGGCCCTGAATACCAACATGGTCGGCGATGTCGATCTCTCCAGAAAACAAGTCATCACCTGCCCACGCTGCAATTCTGCGACCGGCGGAGCCAAATTCTGCCCTAACTGCGGCCTCAACCTCGTCCCACAACCGACCACTTGTCCCGCTTGCCAAAATCAGGTCGCGCCCGGTACCAAATTCTGTCCCAACTGTGGCAATCGCATGATGTGACCGGACTTACCGATTTTAGTAAATCTTTCGTAACTACACAGCCTCATCCTTTGGGCGACCACATAGGGTCGCCCCTACCAAAATCTGTTGTAGGGTGCGACCCTATGTGGTCGCCCGGCCTGAGTAGTTACAATCTTTCGTACATTTCGTGGTGAAGTAGCTCTCAACCAACCAAAAGCTACTTCACCCTAACCGTTCGCAATCTGATTCTAAAGCGGCAGCTTACCCCAATTTTTGACAAATCCCGCTTCCAAGCCAAACTTCAAGTATTATAAAGCTCTAACGATAGTTAGATACAAAGGCTCACTATGGCTCGACTGCGTCAAAATTCATCCCATCAAACCGACCCCAAACTCGCCGATCTTGAACCACGCGAAAAACTAATCGTCTGCGCCCGCGAACTCTTCCAGCAAAAAACCTTTCACGGAGTCAACATCCGCGAAATAATGCTTGCCGCCGATGTTACCCAACCCACCATCTACTACTACTTTCAAAACAAAGACGGCCTTTTTTTGGAAGCTATGCTCGATTTGCTTGAGGAAATCGACCGCGCTTTTAACCAGGCCGTCCGTCAGACCGACTTCCCTACTCAGCTAAAAGCCCTGGCCCAGACTTTCACCACCCGCCCCGCCCCCAATCTCGCCCTCCTCTTTCAAGACCTCCAGCAGCGTGTCCACCTCAACAACCACCATCCCGACCAGGGCATCGCCCTCTCGGAAGCCCGTCGCGCCTACCTCTACGTCAACCAGGTCTGGCCCCGCGCCCTCGAACACGTGCTTCGCGAAGCCCGCCGTGCTGGTCAAGTCCAGGCTTCTAACCCAGTATTCCTTTCCCATTACCTGCTTACCCTCCTTACTTCCTATCCCCACTCCCCCTTTAATTCACTGACCGCCAATGCCCCAGACCAGTCTACCGAAACCCTCCTCGAATTTCTGCATACCACCCTCCGCGTTGTCAACACCAGCGCCCAAATCTAACCTATTCCCACCCTATATACTTTGAATCTAGCACTTTCTCTTTTCAAAATATTATAACTATCGTTATATATAATTAGCCTAAAGCTGTTTATAACATTTGTTATAGAGATAAACCGTCCGCTTTTTACGGCTCGACTGATTCCAACCACTCCTGCAAGGCCCGCTCATCCAACCATTCTTTTGCTAGTTCTTCCAGCCTGGCCTTAACCAGCGGATTCGTCCCCGCTCTTGGCTGTCTTAGCAACAATCGAGCTAACTCGTCCAATTCTGCCAATGTCGCATCCAACCTACCTACTCGCACCGTATCCAATTGAGCCACCGGGTTAGCCTGCTCGATTGCCAGCCTCAGCGATACCACTAACTCGCCCGGTATCGCCATAATCGTTTCCGTTACCACCCCCCGATCACGCCGCATCCCCATCCCCGTAAAGACAAACGCCAGCGTCCCAAAAAACAGCCCGAATAGCCCTCCAAACAACCAGTTCAACCCCGCCGGAAGTACCGACCCGCCTGCATTAAACCCCAACGCAAACCCCACCACCACCGCCAGACCCATACAACCGATCCCGGTTACGCTCGGCTTTAGTCCTGCTTGGCCCGACCTGCCCTCTTCCTCATTCTTCATCTAATCTTCCTGCTTCGTGAAAGATAAAAGGCAACAAAAAACGGCTTCTCAGCCGCTCCCTAAAATGGTACACCAGACAGGACTCGAACCTGTGACCTTCTGCTCCGGAGGCAGACGCTCTATCCGCTGAGCTACTGGTGCATCTTCATTAACTTGCCACTTATTATACCCTTCCTGATCTACCCCGTCAAGCCGATTCGGGCCTTTCGCGCCTCTTCAAACTCTTTTCTCTCAAAATCTCTTGCCTAGATTCTTTGAATCTAGCCTGCCTTTAGCTTTTTACTGACCCCCAACTAGCTCTAATGTACGCCAAACCCCTGGACATTTTGCTCCAAACCCGTTATGATTAACCCAGCAATAATCTAACCTGTCCTTTTCTATGTCACATCAACCGTTTTCAACCGTGGACAAAATGTCCACACTTGACGAATCGGTCGGCAAAATAGTTTTACATAAGCTTCGACGGTTTTCCTGACCAGGTAGGGCTAATTTGAACCGTAGACATTTTGTCCACGTTTCGATCCTTAATTATAAAATTCCAACGAACGAGTGCAACCGTTAACAATTTGTCAGCAGTTGGACTGAGATACCTGAACTACACAGAGGTTTTTATGGCTACAAAAGATAATCAAGCGCTTTCATCCTTCAATCCAACCATCCGCCGGGTTTGGCACAAAAACGAATGGTACTACAGTATCGTAGATGTTATTGCCATTCTCGCCGATTCCACCAACCCTCGCAGTTACTGGAACAAACTCAAAACCCGCGCCACCTCCGAAGGCTTTGACGAAGCCCTCACCCAGATCGAACCTCTCAAACTCAAGTCCGCCGATGGCAAGTTTCGCCTGACCGACACTGCCAACCGTCAAACCGTCCTTCGCATTATCCAATCCATCCCCTCACCCAAAGCCGAACCTTTCCGCCTCTGGCTGGCCCAGGTCGGTGAAGAACGTCTCGAAGAAATCGAAAACCCCGAAGCCGCCCTTGATCGCGTCCGCGCCATCTATCGCGCCAAAGGCTATGATGCCGCCTGGATCGAAGAGCGCATCAAAAACGATCTCGTCCGCAATGAACTAACCGACGAGTGGCACGAACGCGGCGCAAAAGAAGGCCTCGAATATGCCATCCTTACTAACGAAATCAGCGCAGGCACTTTCGATCTCTCGATCCAAGCCTACAAACAATACAAACTCCTACCACCCAAAGCCAACCTTCGCGACCACATGACCACAATGGAACTCGTCCTCTGCTCCCTCGGTGAAGCTACCGCCACCCTCTACCATCGCAACCGCGACAGCCAGGGTTTTCCAGCCCTCAAAAAAGATGCCCGCGATGCCGGTGTCACCGCCGGAAAAGCCCGCCGCATCATCGAAGAAGACCTCGGCGAATCCCTCGTCCATCCCGAAAATCACCTTGACCTCAAGCCGACCAAAACCAAAAAGAACCTACCCCCTCCCCAACTCTCCCTCTTCGACACCACCCCCGAACCTGAATCGGCTGACCCTACTGCAACCCAAACCGACCCGAAAGAATAAAACCTTGAGCGCCTGATTACACTACGCTCAAGGCTTCACCCCGGCTTACCATTTAGCTCCTAATTATTCTACAATTGAATACTCGTACTGTATCTGTATCGGATGCTTCTATATCTGTGCTTCCCAAAACCTACTTTGCCTTATTCAAGCTCAACGCCTGCCACTTCGGGAAATATCGTTGCAACCCCTGCAAATGCTGGTCAAAAATACCTTCCATCCGTTGCTGAAAAATCAGATGTACCGGCCCCGCCAATAGCGGACGCGGAACCAGATGTACCCACTTCAACGGACTCAAATCTACCCCGATCTCGATCTTGCACAATACCCGCGTCAGATTCTCCCGCGTCGGCAACACTCGCAACCAGGCCGTATAACGCCCTACCAACGTCTCAGCCTCTGGCTCCACCAGCATCGTCGCTGCCGGGCTAATCTTCACCAACCCCCGCGCCTGATCGGTCGCCGCGTCCGACGCTACCGATAGCGTCACCTTTAGCGTCTTACCCAACCCCCGCACCGTAAAGAAAACCTGCCCACGCTGACCGTCTGGCGACAACACAATCCGATCCGCCAGCGGAACCCGACTTACCAGCGTCCCAGTCTCCGCCAAATAGCTAAAAATCTCCGCCGCCGGAGCCTTCATCTCGATCTCCCGGACAACTGCTCCCCACAACATCAGCCCATCTTCTTTTTTAGCCATCTATCGGCCTCACTTCCTAACACTAACGGATTGCGTCCCTCTAAACCAACTATATCAAAACCCCCTCCCCAATAGCAATAAGTTGCCCCCACTATTCCAAAACCATTTCATATAGAAATGGTATAATCTCCTCTTAGCTGTTTCAATTACAGCAGATTGCAAAGAAATTGACCTGGTAGGGGCGACCCTTGTGGTCGCCCGTGAACACCGGGCCGGGTCTCCGAGAGCGACTACAAGGGGTCGCTCCTACCAAAAAAGAAAGCACAAAATGCGGGTAATCAGTGGCGAAGCACGTGGACATACTCTCAAAGCTCCCAAAGGCATGACCACCCGGCCCATGGCCGACAAAATCAAAGGAGCCGTCTTCTCGATGCTCTCCAACCTCCTATCCCAAACCGACCGCGAATGGGGCCGTATCCTCGACCTCTACGCCGGAACTGGCTCTATCGGCATCGAAAGCCTTTCGCGTGGCGCAGAATGGGCCGATTTTGTCGAAATCAACGCCGGAGTCTGCCGCATCATTAGCGACAACCTCGCCCATACCAAAATGGACTCCAAAGCTCGCGTCAACCACCGCGCCGTCCACGCCTTCCTCAACTCGCCCCCACCCGCGCCCGGCACATCGCACCCCAAACGCGCCTACGGTGGACTCCACCGCCGCAAAGGGGGCGACCCCCTCCCCAAAGACCCGCTTCCCGATGCGGCTGAAACTCCATCTGCCCCTGAATCGGACAACAACACTATACATAATGAGCAACAATATGATATAATATTCCTCGATCCACCCTACGCCGACCCTAAGATCAACAACACCCTGGCTCACGTCGCCCGCAGTGGCCTCGTCAAACCAGGCGGGCTGGTGGTTATCGGCCACTCACCCCGTGTTACCCTCCAAACTTCTTATGGCGATGGCGAAGTGGGCAGCCAGTTTTTACAGCTATTGCGCCACCGTCGTCACGGCGACTCGGCCTTCACAATCTTTCTGGCGGGCGACCTGGCCTTCTACGGCTTCGCTCCCCAGTCCGATACTCAATTGGCCGCTACCGATCTTGAAGATACACAACTTGAGGAGCAGCCCTAACGCTGCCAATGCCTATCCGTAAAATCTGCAAAGGCGCTCCGAATAAAGCGCCCGGCCTATCGGCATCAAATCGAATCAATGGAGAGGAGAAAGGGACGTGATCCTGGCGCTTTATCCGGCAAGCTTTGACCCTGTTACCAACGGTCACCTCGACGTAGCTCGACGGGCTTCGCGCCTGTTTGATGAACTCGTCGTCGCCGCTTTCGACGCTCCCAGCAAAAATCTACTCTTTACCACCGAAGAGCGCGTTGCAATGCTCAAAGAAAGCTTACACGACCTCCCCAACATCCGGGTCGAAAGCTACACCGGCCTGACCGCCTATCACGCCATGGAAATTGGAGCCAAAGTCATTGTACGTGGCTTGCGTACCGTTAGCGACTTCGAGTGGGAACTTCAATTGGCCCAAAACTACCGCCATCTGGCACCCGAACTCGAAATCGCCTGCCTGATGACTAGCCAAAACTACTCCTTCATGAGTAGCAGTATGGTCAAAGAAATCGCCAAATGGGGCGGCGATGTTAGCCAAATGGTTCCGCCTCACGTTCAAAACCAGCTTTTTCGCCGGTTTGGACGCACTGACACTTAATATTTATAATCCTGAGTGCCACCAGCCAACCGTAAAAGCCTGACAAGCTTCTACCAACCTACGGTTCTCAACTCAGCACTCAGCACTCAAGAAGCTATTTATGGATATTGATTACTTAATCGACCGGCTCGAAGCCTTCATACAAACTGGCAAGCGCGTTCCTCTCTCCAACAAAGTGATGGTTGACGAGCAGGAATGTTATGCCCTGATCGACCAAATGCGGGCCGTTGTACCCGAAGAAATCAAAGCCGCCAAACGCACCCTCAACGACCGCGAGCGTATCCTCGACGAGGCCGACGACTCCGCCCGTCAGACCCTCGAACAGGCCGAACAAGAACGCCGCATGATGATCGCCGAAGAAGGTCTACTCGTTGAAGCCGAACGTCAACGCGACATCATCCTCAGCGAAGCCGCTCAGGAAGCTTTTGAAATCCGCAATCACGCCCAAACCCTCTACGATGAGGCCGTCTCCCAAACCCAGGAAATGCGCGACGGCGCTAATCAGTACGCCATGCAAGTCCTCCAGGAACTCGACAATTTACTCGACAAACACCTTACCGTCGTCCGCAATGGCCTCCAAAACTTTGTCCAGCAGTCCCAGCAATACCAGCAGCAAATCGACGAGTACCAGCGCCAGTATCGCCCTCAATACGCCCCCACCAAATCCGAACTGGCAAACGTCCCGGCCCGACCCGCCACCAACGGCGCGACACCACCGCCTGCCGCTCGTCCGCGCCCAACCACCCAAACTCCGGCAACCTCGTCCAACAATTCGGCTGCCCAGCAGCGCCCGGCCCCAACCGCCCAAACCCGTTCCCCCGAACGACCTGCCGAGCGTGCTATCGAAAGAGAACGGCCCGTTGAGCGTCCAATCGAGCGACCCACCGCGCCCAACAACCGCCCGACTACACCCGCCGCCTCAACTCAATCACGCCCTAACCCGCTCCCGCCCACCACGCCCAACCGTCCGGCTGCGCCCACCCCCATCGAAAATCGCACCTCCGCCGGTCGCCTTAACCTCGTCACCCCCAACCCGCTCCGGCCTGTTCCCAAACCTCAAAATCGCTCAACCGATAGCGAAGACCCCTTCGACGACTACGAAGAACCGTCCGAGGACGACCGCACGGCCCCGCCCAACAACGCACCCCGCCGCGATGTGCCGCCTACCCGCCCACCTTTCTAATCTATTGACCTGAGCAAAATTAACCAAATTTGTAGGAGCGACCTTCTAGTCGCGATAGAATACCCGATTTAGCTATTTAAGTTCAGGTCAATAACCCACTGGGTCTGATTATCTCGAAAGGAGTAACCGTTCACGATGTGTCATTCTGAGGCGGGAGATTAGCTCGATTTTGCCAAAGATAACTCGAATCTCAATTCGAGTCATTACACAGCTGTGAACGATTACCGAAAGGATTTTATGACCAAAAAAGCCAAATTGTTCGGCTTTTAGCTAGGGGATAAGTCGCTTAAACTTGCTTGCCACTTGACACATCCTGTAAAATTTAGCGGCATATTATATACTCTTATAAACCTTTTTGAGAAAACCATGACAAACGACGATCAAAATAAACCCAAAACGCCCGGCTCTGCGGCCCGCCGCTCCCGCTTCAACTTTAATAGCAACCCCCGTCCTCAATTCGACCTGCCCGCCGAACATCGCCACCTCGCCCGCGACCCGGAACCGAAACCAAAAGCCATCAGCCAACCCCATCTTGGCGGTCGCCGCCAGCTTCATACCGAAAAAACCGGCCCCCTAATCTTTAACGTCTCAACCTTGCTGCGCGACCCGGAAGGCTCCCACCGCGATTACGACTTTGAACAGGATCGGCTGGCCCTCGCTCAGGAAGAAGGCGACCGCCCCGACGAAGCCACCAACATCAAAGGCCACGTCCGCCTCACCCACATCCGCCACGACATTCTCGTCCAGGGCCAGGCCGAAGCCGACGTAGTACTGGAGTGTGTCCGTTGCCTCAGCGATACCCCTTACCATGTCGAGGTCGAACTGGAAGAACTTTACCACCCTTCGATAGACTTGCTCACTGGGCTACCCGTCAAAACCGACCTCCCCACCGAAGAAGACGATCTCAAGCTAGATGCCAACCACCTGCTCAACCTGGGCGAAGCGATCCGCCAGCAAATCCTGGTCAGCGTACCGCTCAACCCGGTCTGTGGCGACGACTGCCCCGGCTACCAATCCCAACTCGATCTTATCAACAGCCACACCACTCTCCCCGACCTCCCCGACGAGGCCGAAGAAGAAACCGACGACCCCTCTCCCATCATCGACAAACGCTGGGCCGCCCTATCGCAACTCCTCCAACCCGGCGACGATAAAAACAGCAAAAAATAACTACCACCCTCTATTACGATTACCTGTAGGAGCGAGCTTCCGCTCGCGATTGAACACTCAGCCGCCAATTTCACCGCGACCAAAACCTCGGGTAGCACTACATTAAACGGTGAAAGTTCGGAGGGAAGTTGAAAAAGAGGCGTTCATCTGGCACAATTTGGTTATGAGAAAAATACAACCAAACCAAATGAACGCTAGTGAGCAATATTGCTCTAATCCCTATTGTGCCT
>JBBQWM010000065.1:0-31284 GCA_038210655.1 Chloroflexia bacterium | reverse complement strand
CCCGGGTCAGGCGGCGGAAATAAAATATGTTGTGACATGGCAATAAAAACTAAGCCCACACCCAAATAGGTTGGTGGTCGGGGCGCCCGTGGTGGCCCCCCGGCGTGTGTCCAAACCCGGGCCACCACCCGGGTCGCCCCTACTGGGATTGGTTCTTAGCGGCTAAGGTTTTACGATTGCAGAAGCGAATTTGTATTTTACATTCTGAATTCTGCATTCTGAATTCTGCATTAATCAACCACTTCATCGGAGATACATCATGCTTAGTTTCTTGCGCCGTCGTTTTGTGTATGCTTATACCGCTTTGGGCCTGCTGATAATTGGTCTAAGCTCGACCGGGGCAGCCGCGCCAATTGGGACCGGGCCGTCCGGGGTGATTATCCCGGCGCGTGACCCGCAAGCCGCCCTGGACTGGCAGTTGGCCCGCCAGCGTGACGAAAACGGGCAGATTCCCGCCGATGGAAAGGCGATTGCCATCGAACACGTCAAAAATATGCCCAAAGCCGGGCCAAAAGGCGGGGCAGGCCCCAAAAACGCCGGGGTCTATCCGGGCGGGTGGACCTGGTTGGGGCCGGGTAATATTGGCGGACGTATCCGCGCCCTGGTGATCCACCCGACCAATCCGAATATTATGTGGGTCGGGACGGCGGCGGGTGGTATCTGGAAGACTATTAATGGCGGGACAAGTTGGACTCCACTGGACGATTTTCTGCCCAATCTGGCCGTTTCGAGTCTGGTGATCGACCCGAACGACCCCAACACGCTCTATGCTGGAACCGGCGAAGGCTTCTTTAATGGCGATGCAATCCAGGGCGCGGGTATTTTTAAGAGTATTAACGGCGGAACCAATTGGACGCAACTAGCCCAGACCGCGCCCTCGGTTAGTTCAAATTATCTTTATGTCAACCGATTGGCAATCGCTTCGACCGGCGCGAGTAGTACCAATCTGCTGGCGGCAACCCGCCTCGGTATCTTCCGCTCGACCGATGGTGGGGCGACCTGGACTCAACCGCTCAACTCCGCCGCCGTGAGCGTGATGGATGTTAATTTTAACCCGCAAGACCCTACCAAAGCCGTCGCGGGTGGTAATACGGGCAAAGCCTGGTATTCAATTGATATCGGCGCAACTTGGACTGCCGCCAATACCAGTGGCATCAATACCAATTCCAAAGTGCGGCTCGAACTGGCCTACGCCAGAAGCCAGCCCAGCATCGTCTACGCTTCGGTCAATCAGGATAAAAACGGGTTCCGGCAATATAACGGCGAAATCTGGCGCAGCAACGACGGCGGCGCAAGCTATACGCTGGTCAACACCGGCGATGTGTTTTTGGAGACGCAAGGCCAGTATAGTAACGCCCTTTGGGTAGACCCGACCGACCCGAACAAGTTGATCGTCGGCGGGCCTAACTTGTGGCGCGGTGTGTATAGTGGTGGGACGGTCATATTGAGCCTTATCAGCCAGGGCTTTAACGGCTCGGCTACCCCCCAATATTTCCAGCACGCCCTCGTGGAACAGCCCGGCTACAACGGCACGACCAATCGGACGGTCTTTTTTACCAACGACGGCGGCATTTATAAAGCGGCGGATGTCAGCACTGTTACGCCGACCAGTGGCTGGCAGGAACTAAACAACACTTTGGGGATTACTCAGTTTTACGGTGGGGCCGGTCATCCGACTAATGGGTTGATTATCGGCGGTAGTCAGGGTAGCGGCGGCTTGCGCTTCGATGGCGACCCTCAGAACTGGAGCCGATTGAGCGGAAGCGGCACGGTCGGCGACAACGGCTATGTCGCGGTTGACCCGACCGACCCGAACTACCTTTATGGCGAGAATGTCCAAATGGCGATCTACCGCAGTGCCAACGGCGGGGCCACCTCCGATTATATTTTTACCGGCCTTACCGATGCCCTGAGCGGCAACGTCAACTATATTGCCCCTATTACGCTCGACCCCAACAACCCGACTACCATGCTGGCAGGTGGACGCGATTTGTGGCGGACTACCAATCTGAAAGCCGGATTGCCGACCTGGACTTCGATCAAGGGGTCTATCGGTACCAATATCAGCGCAGTCACGGTCGCACCCGGCAACTCGAATATTATTTGGCTGGGACATAACGGCGGGCAACTTTACCGCACTGCCAACGGGCAGGCCGCCAGCCCAAGTTGGACGACCGTTGATGACAATAGCGCCACCAACCCGCTACCCAACCGCATGATTAACAACCTCACGCTTGACCCGGCTAATTCTAACAATGTCTATGTCGGCTTGAGCGGCTATTCGGCGGGCAACTTGTGGCGCACCACAAACGGCGGGGGAGCCTGGACTAATGCCAGTGGTGCGGGCGCGACCGCTTTGCCAAACGTCCCGGTCTATGCCGTTGCGGTGCATCCGACCCAGGCGAATTGGCTCTATGCCGGTACCGATCTCGGCATCTTCACCAGCGAGGACGGCGGAGTTACCTGGAAGACCGGCCCCAACGATGGCCCGGCTAATGTCCCGGTCTACCAACTATTCTGGACTAATACCACTACCCTGGTTGCGGTCACGCACGGGCGCGGCATGTACAAATCGGATATACCCGGCAATGTGCCGTCGCTCAAAACGGCTTCGCTGGCGATCAGCGATAGCCTCGGTAATAGCAACGGCGCAGCCGACCCCGGCGAGGTTATCACGCTCCAAATTACCCTTCGCAACGATGGCCCCCAGGTGGCGACTGCCATTAGCAGTACGGTCGTTATTACCGCCGGTAACGCCAGCCTGACCAACCCTAACTCACCCTACCCAAACTTGACCGCTTACGGTGGGAGCGCCGCCAATAGCCAGAGCTATAGCCTGACAATTAACCCTTCGGCGGTCTGCGGTGAAAAGATTTATCTGCGCCAGACCGTCAGCTACAACGGCTCGCAAACCTATACTTACGATTTCTCGATAGTGGTAGGCGCTTCCCAACTGGGGGCGGCGGTTAACTACACTTATAGCGGCGGAGCAATCCCTATCCCGGACGGCAACGCCGCTGGAGTCGAAGTCCCCCTGAGTATCAACGCCCCCGGTCAGATCGGGGACATCAATCTGAGCCTTAATATCAGCCACACCTGGGATGCCGATTTGCGGCTTATACTGGTCGCGCCTAACGGTCAAACGGTGTTGCTAGTTAATAAGCGTGGCAGTGGTGGCAGCAACTTCACCGGGACTGTCCTGGACGATGAGGCCGCGACCGAAGTCGGGAGCAGGTTCGCCCCCTTTACCGGCAGCTACCGACCTGAACAACCCCTCTCAAACCTGGATGGGCTACCGATTAGCGGAACCTGGAAGTTAAGGATTTTTGACGATGTAAGCGGCGATAGCGGACAGTTGCTAGGTTTCAGCCTGACGATCCAGCCTGCCACTTATAGCTGTAACCTCGTCAACAGCAATCCGGCCCCCTCGATTACCCGGCTATTACCGGCTTCGACCAAAGCGGCGGGGCCGGGCTTTACCCTGACGGTCTACGGAACCGGCTTTATGCCCGCTTCGGTAGTGGGCTGGAACGGCAACCCTCAAACTACCAGCTTTCTCAATAGCACTCAACTCTCGATAGAAGTCCCGGCGGGCCTGGTCACTTCCGCCGGAACGGTTCCCATCACAGTCTTTACCAATGCTCCACCGGGCGGCGGTACCTCTAATGCTCAGACTTTTACTATAACGGCTGGGTGCGACCCATTGGTCGTTACCAAGACTAGCGATGATGGGTCGTGCGGTACGTTGCGGGCGGCGCTGGCGGTCTTCACGCCCAACCCGGAAATAACCTTCGCCTTCTCGCTGCCCAATACGATAACCATCACGACCGGGGCCTTGACCGCGCCCCTGCCGAACGGGATGAAAGTAACCGCGCCCTGTCTGGGCGGTGGGCCGAGCCTGACGATCAACGGCAACGCGACCCCCGGCGACGGTCTAACCCTTAGCATCGGCAACTGGCTTCAGGGATTGCGGGTCAGGAATTTTGGCGGTTCCCAGGTCAAGACCGGCCCTGGTGGAGGGGGTAATAACCTAAAATGCGTCAGCTTTAGCAAAACCTGATGCTGAATTAAGCAAAGCGAGCGCCTATAAGCTGGACGCTCGCTTTACCAGACCGACTTAGCTACAAGGTCGAGGCGACATTTTTGGTCAAATCGAGGCTAATATCCCAAAGTTGCTGCTGGATTTGCCGATCTTGCGAATATGTATTGGACTGGATAATTTTTTGGCCTTTGAAAAATTTGCCTGATACGCCCTCAATTTGGGGAGATGAGGCAAGATAAGCTGGGCCGGGTGCGGCTTTTTCGGGCGCGACCGAGATCAGCTTTGTGATAGTCCGTATTAGCCAGGGGGCCTGGTTGAGAAGATTCGACTTTACCAGACCCGGATGAACCGCGTTAACACTGACACTTGTGCCGTTAAGCTGCCGGGCCAAGTCATAAGTAAAAAGTAGATTGCACATCTTCGAGATGCCAAAAGCTCCAAGTGCGCTAAATTTTCGCTCCCCCTGTAAATCGCTAAAATCAAGCTCGCTAGTAGAAGGAGCCGTAATGTTAAGGACTCGGGCTGCCGGGCTGGCTTTTAATTTATCCAAAAGCAAGCTGGTCAATAAAAACGGCCCCAGATGGTTGGTAGCGAACATCATCTCCAACCCATCGGCACTAACTTGCCGCTTGCTGGTAAAAACGGCGGCGTTATTTATCAAGACATCCAACTTGTCATACTTCTGGTTAAACTCGTTCACCAGCGTCCGTACCGATTTTTGGCTGGATAGATCGACCAGCAAAAGCGCGACCGAAGGGTTGCCAGTCGCGGTTCTAATAGCAGTCAGGGCCGTTTCTCCACGAGTGCGATCCCGACAAGCCAGTACCACAGTAGCATTTAACCGGGCCAGTTCCAGGGCGGTAGCCTGACCAAGACCGCCATTAGCGCCCGTAATAAGACAAACTTTGCCCTTCAATTAAACTAACCTCCTTGCTAAACCTGGCTAATAGAATTTCTATAGCAGATTGCAAAGCAATTGCGTTATACCATTGTTTGTAGGAGCGAGCTTCTGCTCGCGATGAATTGGCAGCGGGGTGTTCAATCGCGAGCAGAAGCTCGCTCCTACAGGGGTCAATAACTGTGCAATATGCTATAGTAGATAAAATACAACTATTAGCCCGATTTAGCAAAACGGATTGGCCTGACTTACAGCAAGTTACAGAATTATTGAGCCGTTTTTTGTAGGGGCGACCCTGGTGGTCGCCCATGAACACTTTGCATGCTCTCCGAGGGCGACCAGCAGGGTCGCCCCTAACAACCCAATCTCTTTGCGATTTGCAATACTGCTAATCAGACGCAACTAGCGTTGAGGGCTACAAAGTTGGCGTTGTAGGAAGCCACACAGGTCACTGTGCCAGTTACTGAACCGCTAGAACCTGAGATTTGAGAGGCGCCTACCTGGACCGACACACCATTAGCAGATGCGTACAAGCCATAGCTGGAAGGGCTACCCGAAGCGGACAGGATAGTGTTTTGTACTGTAAGAGTACCGAGGTTATAGATACCATAGCTATTGGTGCCACCCGAAACAGTAAAGGTGCTGTTTTGCACCTTAGCGAGGCCGAGATTAGCCATGCCCTCGTTATATGAGCCACCCGATGCGGTGATGGTACTGTTTTGGATTGTAATACCACCATTGTAGTTGCTGACACTAAAGTTGCTCGAACCACCCGAAGCGATGAAGGTACTGTTTTGGACTGTAGTTGGATTTCCAGCGTTGAAAAGGCCATAGGTAAAGCCAGAGCCACTCGAACTAACGGCGGTAAGATGGGTAAGCCGAACATTACTGGCGCTTGATGGGATGTTTACGGCGGCCTGATATTGAAGGGAGCCGGCGTTGGCAATTTTTAGGAAACGAATTTCGGTGTTGGAAGCAGCGATAACAGTCCCAAGAGTAGGTGGTCCGTTGCTAGTACCAACCGTCGAAGAAATAATGGTGGTACCTTCGCCTGAGCCTTCCAGGTCAACGTAGGATTTTAGCATCAAAGCGCTACTGCCCAGGTCATAACTACCCGGCTCTAACTTCAAAAGCCAGGGATTGGAAGCAGAAGGGTTAGAGTTAGAAATAGTCGTCATAGCCGATAAAAGGGCCGTACCGTTCTGGGTAGCTGTGCCGTTAGGACTGACCACTACCGTGCGTGTCAGGCTGAGTATGTTTAACCCGCTCTCGTTTGCCGCACAAGGCTGACCATTCGCGGTGCGGAGTATCATTGAAGGGGTGATGACCCGACCGCCTAATATCACGCTGGTGCTGCTGCTACCACTGCCCTGGCAGAGCGCCACGCTATCCCCATAGACGACCGGGCTGGCAATCAGTGTGATCGCCAGCCCGAATAATACCGCAATAGTCAGGGGCCGGTAGTAAACGGAACGTTTCATAGTACCTCCTTTATAGTGCTAAGACCCTTTTGGCAAAGGTGTTAAACGGCCTGACATTTGGTTCGGTCGGGATTTTTAGGCACCAACCTCGGCCAGTTGCGGCTCGAAATTGTAAAGAGCGCTGTAAGGAGTAATGTTGTACTCGCGCCGCAATTCTTCTAAAGAGTGATCCCACAACTCCTCCCATTTGGTTGACAACATCGGGCGGGCCGCTTTACCGTTGCACCAACCGGTCGAAACCGCTTCCATAGTGGGATTGACTAAGCTACGATCCTTAAGGACGGTATAAAGTATGCCGGCTGAGACCAGACTGGCAGTAAAAGCCTGGGCGGGCATCTGGGCCACTGTAAAGGCTTGCAACCCGGTCTCGTGGGCCATATTAGGGCTGAAACCAGCCAGCACATGCCAGATGTCGTGTAACTGCGATTGGCGGGCCGCGAAATAAGTTAAATCATCCTTTACCTCCACTGGCGGGGCGAAGTTGGGATCAAAGCCGTTATCGTGGAGGTGACGATAATAAGCGTAACCCAGCGTACCGGGCTGATAATGGGCCAGGTCTTCGGTAGTGTAGTGGGGCGCAAGGTAGCGTTCTTTGAGCATTTGGCGCGAGTCGGGATGCTGGTTTAATAACTCGCTCACCTCCCGGCGTTGTTCGGGACTGGCCTTACTGGTCATAACATGGCTAAACTCAAAGACTTTCTCAGTATTGACTGGGTCGGCGGCGGCAGCAAAGAAAGTCCTGACGAATTCGAGTTGGCCCTTAAACTGTCCTAGATTCTGAGTAATCTCCTTAACTTTGTCTAACACTTTAGGCATGATTTTATCCTTTCTGTAAAAGCTTCAATAATATTTAGAAAAATTTAGATTTCTCTTCGGAAAGGCTAGACCCCGGCCTGCTAAAAGTCGTGGGGTTTAGCGAAAGCAATTCCAGTCCCAGATCGCGGATTTTAAGTAAAATGCCATACAGGGCGGCCTGATCGCGTAATAGGCCCCGCAATACCGTCTGGTCGGCCTCGTTAATAATTGCTAAACCTTCAAAC
Source organism: Chloroflexia bacterium (assembly GCA_038210655.1). Lineage (GTDB taxonomy): Bacteria > Chloroflexota > Chloroflexia > Chloroheliales > Chloroheliaceae > 54-19. The sequence goes on along the minus strand of JBBQWM010000065.1, from coordinate 23,823 downwards.
CAGTCTGACCAGCTACTATCCAGGTGACCCCTTAGCCTAATTTCATAATGTTCCATTGCCTTAGCTTACCTGTTCTGCGCTAATCGGTGACTTTCCCTTCCAGGACTAATTGTGCCAGACCAAACGCAATCCGGCATACCTAAAAATAGTTATTCAAACTGGTTTCAAAGTAGTATTTAACAATGCAGAATTCAGAGTGCAGAAGGCAGAATGTAGGAATCAGGTATTAGGAATCAGGTATTAGGTGTCAGGTGTCAGGTATCAGGTAACTATCCCAGACCTGATACCTGACACCTGACACCTAATACCTGATTCCTAGCTTTACAACAGGCCGAGTTCTTTGGCGCGGAGTAAGGCTTGGGTGCGGCTGTTTACATCCAGCTTGGCGAAAATATTGCGGACATGGACTTTGACCGTGTTTTCCGTCACAATCAGCTTATCGGCCAGCGCCCGGTTGGATAAACCTGCCGCCAACCCGTTCAAGACTTCTTTTTCGCGTTCGCTCAAAGGCTCGAATTGTCCCTGGATCAAGGTTGGGGTCGCGGGCTTAATTTGATTTGGGGTTTGCACGGTCGGTGCGGGGTCAAGATCGGCAAAGGCAGCTAGAAGCTTATTTACAAATTCGGTTTTTTTGAGTTGGGCCGAGGCTCCTTGAAGCAGCTTCAAAGCTGGTCGCCCTTCATCGAGGAAAATACGCAAACAGTTTTCAGGCACAGCTAGGGCGAGGGCCTTTTCCAAGTGGGTATAAGCTTCGGGCTGGGGATAATAGGCCAGGGCTTGAAGCAGGTAGATTTCCAGCACTTTACTCTGTTGATTAGCGGCAAGCGCAACTTCAAGTTGCCAGGCTAACAAAGGCTGCACCCGTGCGGTCTGGCCCAGGGCCAGCCATACTCTTGCCAGAGTAAGCACCCGTATTTCCCGCAGATGGACGGGCGGTAGGATAAGGTAATCGGGATAGCGGCGGAGCAAAGTCTCGGCCCAGGTAGTCGCCTCGGTCAATTGGCCTTGCCTTAGCTGAAATTGCGCTCGAAGCGCCCCAAAGTGCTGCCGCAATTCGTCCAGATGCTCGGCGCGAGCTTCCTCTTGCAATTCGTCCAGCAGGCCAAAAGCCCGCCCGGTCTCGTTTTGAGCCAGTGCAATCCGGGCCAAGCCTTCTAGCGCCTGGACTATGACCGGCAGGTTTTGATCCAATCGACTATAATATAGGGCCTGCTTAAAACAGCTTTCAGCCTCCTCTAGTTCGTTGCAACTGTAGCAAACCCGTCCCAACCCGGCATACAAACCGCTCATATATAAGCGGGGTAAACTGGCCCCCAGCTTTTCTTCGCCTTCTTGGATAATGCCCTGGTAAACCCGCCCCGCCTCGCGCAACTGCCCGGCCTCCTCATCCAGTTCGGTACGATAACTAAGCGTTGCTACCAGAGCCAGAAAATCTCGGTTTGCCCGGCAAAGCGCGATAGCCCGGTCATAAACAGCCCTGGCCTGAGCGGGTTGGCCTATAAAACGGTAAGCCCAACCCAGGCTAGTTAGGGCCAACAACCACCAGGGCAAAGATCGGCCCGGCTCGATTTTCGTCGCCAGATCGGACAGGGCCACCTCGAAATAGCGGATCGCCTCGGCCCATCTGCTACTGGCGACGGCTAGATAACCTTTAAGGAAATCAACCTGGGCCTGTAGATCGGGGCTAAACTGAGGCACGGTCGGGAGAACGGCCCCAATTTTTGCAGCTTCGGCACTAGAAAGCTCGCCCGGCCCCGGCTCAAAAGTTGTCGGCTGACCTTCCAGCCCCTGCAAAATCTCCAGCACGCGCTCTAGTTGCCCGGTTAAAACTACCGGCCAGGCCCTGGTTAGCTCCAGTACCGGGTATTTTTGGCGCACCTGCTCCGGCAGCTTTTCGATCCAACTTACCAGGCTCAACAGTTCGCCGCGTTGCCACCAGGCACTTAATGAACCGACCAGCAATTCAGCCGCCTGAATATAATCCTGATAATCCTGGGTGGCAAAGTAATGTTTTACTGCCTCTTCGGGTCGGCCCTGGCTGGCAAACCAGTTGGCGGCCCGCCGATGCAAAGTCTGGCGTAGACTGAGTGGATAGGTACGGTTGAGTCGGTTTTGGAGGACGGCAGCAAAAAGCTGGTGATAGCGAAACCACTCCCCCTGCTCGTCCAGCCGGCTGACAAACAGGTTTTCCGAGGCCAGGCTTTCAAGCATAGCCTGACTACTCTGGCTCTCCCCGGCTTCCCCGTCCGACTCGGTTAAGCTTGCTTCCGGCCTCAAAACCGCCGCACATAGCTCACCGTTCAACCTTTCCAGGATCGAAGTTTGCAGCAAAAACTTTTGAACCGCTTCGGGTAAGTTTTCGACAATCTCTTGCACCAGATAATCAATAATATAGCGGTTAGTTCCGCTAAACGAGCGAATAAATTCCTCACGCTTCGGGCCATTCAGCGGTTGTAAACTCAGGGCTAACAACTGCATACCGGCAGCCCAACCTTCGGTTCGCTTTTCCAGGGCTGCTATTTGGGCTGCCGATAAGCCCAGGTGCATGGTTGTGTTGTAAAAGGTAGTCGCTTCCGCCGAATTAAACCGTAAAACTTCGGGCCGCAATTCCAGTAATTGTCCACGCACCCGCAACCGAGCCAGCGGCAATTCCGGGTCGCTACGACTGGCAATCAGCAGATGCAGGTTGGGTGGTGAGAAATCCAGCAGCCCGGCCAGGGCCTGATGAATAGTCCGATTTTCCACCAGATGATAATCGTCCAAGATCAAACAAATATCTTTGGAAACTGAAGCAGGCTGCCGGAGAATGGCATTTATTAACTCGGTCAGAATACTCTCGACCGGAAGGGGTTGCGAAACCAGTTGTGGAGTTTGCAGCATGCCGAGTAGCTGCGGCCCGATCTCGCTAAGAGCGGGCAGCTTGGCACTAAAGGCCGTTACAACATAACTCCAAAAGCGGGTCGGGTCGTTGTCAGCACTATCCAAAGAGAGCCAGATAATTTCCAGACCGGGGGAAGAAGCGATCCATTGCCCTAGCAGGGTCGTTTTGCCCGCGCCGGCCTGAGCCGAAATCAAAGTCAGGCGAGCCGTCCGAACCCCCTGGGTAAGTTGGTTTAGCAAATCTAAACGCGGGACCTGGACGGCGCTCACCTGTGGGAAATTTAGCTTTGTCAGAAGTGGCTCAAACATAAGCTACCGAGTCAAAAGCGTACGATAATCTTCTTTGACCAATTGCGAGTCGTCGATAGCCAGCAAGCCAAGCAATTCAGCAATCAACTCGGCCTTCTGTTCGGCATCGTTTTTCGACCAGGTGCGGCTCTTGATTTCCACGAAATAGCCCGGTTGAGCCGGTACAAGGGTCTGATCGATATTGATCGCAAATTCGGTATTGCGATAAAGAATATGATAACGGCGGCGCAACTTGACCAACTCGCGCTCCTCCGATGGCAGCAAATATTCACGGTAGAACCGTACCGATTGATCGGCAGAAGCCGTAAACCGAGAGCGATTGAGAACCACCGAGCGTGGAAATTCGCGCTCCGAGGATTGACCAATCAAGGTCAGGCGGGAACGACTGCGCGGAGTAGGCCGGTTGTTTGGGTCCAGATAAATATCCTCGCGCAACCTGAGATGATTTTGCTCCGGCGTAGCAAACGAAAAATAGGTATCGTACTGGCGATAGCGGGACGATTTGGTAATCGTCAGCAACAGCGGGTCAAACAAAGCGCGATCCACCGCCGCTAGATCGTCTAACTGGGCCTTGACCTGTACCTCAAAGCTTTCCTCCTGATATAAGCCACCCAGCGCCAGAAGCTTGCGAACCACATCGCCTTCACGGGCGATCAAGAAAGCGTCGATCTTAGTTGCCAACTGCGCCGCCTGCCGGGAGAGGGTCGCCTCGTCGAGCGTCAAAAGCTGGCGATCCCGCATCAACCAGCGCCCATTACACATCAAATGGCGGACATCGGTGCCTTTAGAAACATAGACCAGTTGGGAATAGATCGCCTCCGGGTCGCGGTGGAAGCGGGGTGTATTGTGGAGCGGGGTCATATCGACCACCAGCAAATCAGCCCGCTTGCCCACTTCCAACGACCCGGTCAGATCGCCCAGATGAAGCGCTTTCGCGCCGCCAATCGTCGCCATCGCCAGGGCTTCACGGGCCGGGAGCGCGGTGGGGTCATTCGAGATACCTTTTGCCAACAAAGCCGCCAACCGGGTTTCCTCGAACATGTCGAGGTCGTTGTTGCTGGCCGGGCCGTCCGTCCCGATCCCGACGTTCAAGCCAGCCGCCAGCATCTGCGAGATCGGGGCAAACCCACTGGCTAACTTCAAATTACTGGTCGGATTATGGGCGACCCCGGCCCCGGCATGCTGCAAAGTACGCATCTCACCCTCGTCGATATGGACGCAGTGGGCCGCGATAACCTTTGCTTCCAAAATATTTTGCTTTTTAACCCAGGGAACCACCGGCATATTGTGTTCCTTGCGGCTGTTTTCAACTTCAAGGGCCGTCTCTGAAATATGAATATGGAGCGGTACATCGAACTCGACGGCCAGGGCTGAACAGGCGTGTAAGATTTCGGGCGGGCAAGTATAGGGCGCGTGGGGGCCGATAGCCGGTACAATCAAGGGGTGGCCCTTCCAGCGGCTGATGAAATCGCGGGCATAGGCCAGCCCATCCTCGTAAGAGGGCGCGTCGGGGGTCGGGAATTTCAAAATTGTTTCGGCCAGAACCGCCCGCAGTCCGGCTTCGGCGGTCGCTTTGGCAATTTCCTCTTCAAAATAATACATATCGGCAAAACAGGTCGTACCGCTTCTAATCATCTCCGCACAGGCGATTAGCGTGCCAAGCTGGACAAATTCCGGGCTGACAAACTCGCGCTCGACCGGCATCATATAACCCATCAACCAGACATCCAGCCGCAAATCATCGGCTAACCCACGCAATAAGGTCATCGGGACATGGGTGTGCGAGTTGACCAGACCGGGCATAACCGCCTTACCGGTACAGTCGATTACTTCGGTGGCCTCATATTGCTCCAGCAGTGCTTCGGCTTGACCGATTGCCACAATTTTATCCCCGGCAATCGCCACCGCGCCTTGCTCGATCAAAGTGCGGGCCGCATCCATCACTACAATGGTGCCGCCGGTCAAAAGGCAATCGATTAGTACTTTGGTCATATTTTTTCGCTCCATCCAGACTTTTAACCAATTTTCATCTAAAATAACCCAAAAAGGCGTTAATCTATAATAACAGACTTCGGTCAGTTTGCCGAAAATTATTCACCTTAAAATATTGATATAGGCTGTAATATGAATCGTAATGTTAAAGTGATATTATACGGCTATACGAAGCTAAACGGGAATGAACTTTCCCAAGCATCAACACAAAGGCTATTACCATGATTGTAGACACAATAAGCAATAACCGGGAAACCAGCGAAAGATATACGCAGATGGGTTCAGAAGTAAGTCGCTTTGAAAGACAACTGCTTGCCATAAACACGATTACGGCGGTTATCAATCGCTCAACCGACCTTAACCGCATCTTAAACACCACGCTAGTGGAAACTTACGCTGCGCTAAATTTACGTCACAGCGCGATCTGGCTGTGGGATAGTCGAGCGATGCAACTGCGACCGCGCAATTATCACGGTTTACCTGATAGTCTTATTCAGGAACTAGCCGATTCGGAGGCCGCTCTGCACGAACCGATTGGGGCCAAAGCCGACCAGACCAGTTTGATCCACGATCTGACTGGCTTACTCCAACACCACGCCGAACGCTATAAGCTGCCTTATGTGCTTAATATCCCCTTGATGGCCCAACAACAATTGGTGGGGGTGCTGACTTTCTTCAGCCAGGATGCGAGCAGCTTTACGCTCGAAACAAAAGCCTGCCTAAACACGATTGCTAATTTGGTCGGTACTGCCATCTACAATATGCGCTTATTTGAACAGGTCCAAAATTATGCTTCCAACCTGGAAGCCGAAGTGGCCGTCCGCACGACCGATTTGCGAACCGCCAATGAAAAGCTGAAAACCGCCCGCGATCTGGCAAACGAAGCCAGTCGCGCCAAGAGCGTCTTTCTTGCCAATATGAGCCACGAATTGCGAACGCCGCTCAATGCTATTTTAGGCTATAGCGAGCTTTTGCAAGATGAAGCCCAGGACTTGAACCAACCCGATTTTGTGCCGCCCCTCCAAAAAATTCATTCAGCGGGCAAGCACCTGCTCAACCTTATCAGCGATATACTCGATCTATCGAAGATCGAGGCCGGTAAGATGCAGCTTTACCCGGAAAATTTCAAGATCAGCAACATGGTGGACGAGGTGGTTAACACCAGTAGCCCGCTCATCGAGAAGAACTCTAACGCCCTTCAGGTATTATACGCCGATAACCTCGGCCTGATGTGGGCCGATATGACCAAAGTACGCCAGGTCTTGTTTAATTTGCTTAGTAACGCCTGCAAGTTTACCGAAAAGGGTCAGATCAAACTGGAAGTCAGCCGTCAAACTATTAATGGCGGGGATTGGATCAACTTTAGAGTAACCGATACCGGCATCGGCATGTCGGCGGAGCAATTGAAAAAGCTCTTCAAAGAATTTTCGCAAGCTGACCCATCGACCACCCGCAAATATGGTGGAACTGGCCTCGGTCTGGTCATCAGTCAACGCTTCAGCCAGATGATGGGCGGCAACATTACGGTCAAAAGCGAATTAGGCAAAGGCTCGGTCTTTTTAATCCGCCTACCTGCTCACTTACCGGGGAGTGAAATCCCCCCCTTCCGAGAGGAAGCCGAAGTTCCACCCTTTTTGGATGAGGAATAGAAACCGGCTAGGGGATTTACCTTTTGAATTAAGAACCGATCCCAATCGGTTGCTGGTAAGGGCGGACTGTCAACTGGTTGTAGGGGTCGCCCGGCCTGGCCCAAACTGGGCGACCTTTATAGTCGCCCCTACCCGGCTTGGCTTTAGACTTGGTTTGCTGGCCTCTGGTTATTCCTTCCTGCTAAACTACAAAAGTAAGGTTCTTTGTAAGGTTGACAGGCTAAAATAAAGATATCTTAAGCAAGCAGGATCATAGCAACCGCCAGCCAGTTTAGAGGGTGGTTGGTTGCGGTCATTGACAGTTTGTTGAGAGAGGCTATAATTAGGAAGAAGAAAGATTTAGGGATGTAAGCGGACTCTGCAACGATTATTTCAGACCTTGTAAAGGCGAAATAATAACCCCTCTTGCCAGGCCCGACACTAATGATCGAGAGTCCAGCGAACCTAGTTTATATCTGCTTGCCCTTATCGGCAAGCACTCCACCTGAATTTTAGTTTTGTTCTTTTCTATTTCTATCCAAAATAAGCAGGTTCTAGAAACTTTTGGGTAGTAAACAGTTGTAGCAACGTCATAATAATTTCTTAATTGTTCTGAAAGGCGGCAAGAGTTGATGACAGTTCATCTGGAGGAAGCGGTGAGTCCACCAGCATTTAACGACATTGAGATCAATATTCCAAGCGACCTGGTCTTCGAGCGCGTCGTGCGCGAAAGCGCCGTAGTGGTCGCCAAGTACCTGGGTTTCAACGAGGACCGAGTCGCTGATTTACAGTTGGCCGTTAGCGAAGCCGTAACCAACGCTATCGAACACGGCAACAAGTGCGACATCAACATCAAAGTAGGAGTCAGGTTCTATGTTCACAGTGACCGGCTGGCAGTCCAGGTAAACGATCAGGGCAAGTGGAACGCCGCCGAATCGACTGTGGATGATACACCGGACAGCCTGGATATGGAAGACCGCCTGGAACACGACTTGACTCGTGGGATGGGCATCTTTTTGATCCAGCGGCTGGTCGATAATGTGGATGTACGAAGCAACGATCAGGGAACCGAGTTTACAATGTGGTTCAATTTATCACAGGGGCCAAACAATCCTGCCCACTTCAACATAGAGCTGGAAGGGCCGGACAAAATAGCGGGTTGAAATTACTTAACCTGAGCTACCGTCGCGGTGCGAAGATATTATTTACTTTAAGGGAGGATTAATTAAGATATGGCCCTCAAAATTGAACAAGGTAACGATGTTACCATCATTCATATCCAAAATGACAGTGTAGATGCCGTTTCGGCTCGTGAGATCGCCGGAGCCAGTGACCAAATGAAGGGTAATACCATTCTGGATTTTGGCTCGGTAATGTTTATCAACTCGGCGGGTATTTCGGCCCTCCTCAAGCTGGTCATCGAAGCTCGCAAACAGGGCAAAAAGCTCTATGCCGTAAATGTCACCGCCCATCATCGCAAAGTCTTTGAGATGGTCGATATGTTGCGTTATATGCCGATTGCCAAAATGGAAGATTTGTTACCACTAATCAAAGCTTAATCGAACCAGCGTCGCACTATAGATACTAAAGAGTAGGATAGCTAATGATTCTCGAAAGCGGGCAACGGTCGTACAATAGCGCCAAGGCCAAGCTCTGGAGATGGGCAAACCAGTCTGAACAACGGCTCTACCTCGGCGGGGTAGGTCTAGCCCTTTTTGTAATGGCCCTCGCCCTGGTTCTAGGGCTGTTAAGTGGCCCAACCGACCGGCAAGGCGTAGTTATAGCCCAGTTTGTAGCTGGTAGCCTGGTTTTTGCCTTCAGTGTTTACGGCGACATGCAAACCGCCAAAGGCCAAATGACACCTCAAACCTGGCAACGGGGAGCGATTATTTGTGCTGGGCTAGTCATTGTTACCGGGTTGTTTACCGGGGAATTTTTTAATATAATGCTCGCGCCGCTCCTGGTTGGGATCGCCCACCGCCGCGAAAATCAGCGCCTTTTGATCGGACTAGGACTGGGCGCAGTCGTTTTGATCGCGCTAGAAGTGATCGTCTTTGCGATATTGGGCCAAAACAGCAACCACGTCAGCAGCGCCGCTACTTCGCTAACAGCCGTCGCCGCCATTACCCTCTCGCTGGCAACTTTTATGCGCCGCTACCAGAGCGAGGTCGAAGAATATCAGGACGAGGCTGCTACCAAAGCCAGTGAAATGGAAGTCGCCCACGAAATTCAGACCAGCTTGATGCCGCCGCCGATGTTTACCAGTGGCAATTGGACGTTGGCTGCCCGGTCGCTCCCGGCTAGAGATGTCGGCGGGGACTTCTACGAATATGTCCAGCACCCCCACCTCGATAATACGATCAGCGGGATCGCGATTGGGGATGTGGCAGGCAAGGGTATTCCAGCCGCTTTACAAATGGCGGTTGTAAGAACCCTCTTTCGGATCGAGGCGCGTCGTCGTATTTTTCCGGGTGAGACCCTTATGTCGGTCAACGTCGCCTTGCAAGCAGAACGTTCGTTTGGGATGGTGACGATGCTTTACGCCTTCATCGACATCAACAGCAACACGCTCCACCTTGCCAACGCCGGGCATAACTACCCACTCTTGCTCAACGGCACATTATTAGAAGAGGTAAAAATGCCGGGGCTGCCGCTAGGGATCGACGATGGGATCGATTACGAGGAAAAGGTTATAAAAATCACACCTGGGACAAGTGTGATCTTTTACACTGACGGCGTGGTCGAAGCAATGGATAATGAAGATAATCTATTTTCTTTTGAACGTCTTAAAGAAGCGGTGCAGGCTAACCAGAATTTGGGGCCAGTCGATATGGTTGATAAAATTCTGGCCGAGATTGCCAACTTTACCAAAAGCGCCCCGCAAAGTGATGACATTACAGTCCTGGTATTGCAATATCATCCACAACCAGCCGAGGCGGACGAAACACCCAAACAGGGTGAACCGGTGGGGGTTGCAGCCGATTTTGGCGACAGCCGTAAAGGTAGTTTGGGATTAGAGACTGGCGATGACGGCGTAAATTGGATCTAATTAGTAGTTAAAAAAAGCGCTTCGGCTTTTAGTCAATTTACAAACTAAAGGGGTTCGATCATAACTAGCGGGTCAGGGATGCGGGACTGGGTCTACAATTTAAGAAAACCGCTTCTACCTCCTACACAGTCAACAACTTACCCCAAAAGTTAGCGGAACCTTATCGTCGGTGCTACGTTTTACCTTATAGGAACCTTTTGAGGTCGAACCTATATTTGGCAGGTAGTTCTAGTGCTATTTTGCAAAGACATTGGCTTTGTAGAACTAAGCTGCCTGATTGTCTCGGCGCAATAAAGCTAAAATGGTGATTAAGGAATAAGTGCATGATCGAAAAACTCCCCAAAGATAATCAAATCTTGCTTGTGGTGAATTGCACCCAGACCTGGGAGGAAGTAGAGCGCGAAAGAGCTTATATTTGTCCGGCCCAGTCTGGCCCTTACAATCATCGACCCAGTCGCTATTTTGGGGTGTACCACAATAAAAGCGTTTCAACCGTTGCTAATATCGAAGCAGCGATAGATGTAAACGCGGATGAAAGTGTCACTGTCCGCTGGATTAGTGGATTAGATACCCAGGATAATTATCGGCGTAGAGCTATCGAGTTTGCCAAACGATTGCGGCCTAAAAATGAATTTCCAGTCCGAGTATTAATCCTGGGCTATCCCCAGGCTACCGATTTTCGTCGGGATGGCAGGGGAGGCATGGTTGGCAGTACCCAGTATTTTGATGTTACCAATCAGGAGGTAGATAGTGCCGGAGAATTGGCCCAGAAACTGCGAGGCAAAAATTGGTCTAGCCTCAAAGCGGTTGAACACAAAACCACCTCAAGCTCAAGTGATGAGGCAGGCTCCCCCGGCAAATATGACCCGCTCCGTCAATGGTTCTTGCAAGTGCCTGAGAGTAAAACGCGCTTACAACTCAGCTTTTCAAAAATAGAGGAGATCATTAACGACAGATTGCCCCCTTCTGCCAGGCAATACACAGCCTGGTGGCTCGACAAATCAGACAATACTAGCCACATCCATGCTTTTGCCTGGCTAGATAGTGGTTGGGGGGTGGAGAACCTTGAGTTGCCAACCGAAGAGGTTAGCTTTGTAAAAAGCTGAAATTCTAAGTCTGTAACATCGTGGTGCGGATAACGTATAGTATTGGAAGATTTGGTTAGAACTCATTATGCTATAGCTTATAGCTAAAAAACTATGGACTAAAGTACGCTGGTAAAAAGTATTAAGATGTAGTTAAATAGGTAATATAGTAGTATAATAACAAATATAGGTTAAAGGGAATTAAGTAGGTAGGAAAGCACCGAACAGGCTAAGGACGGGAATCCGAGCGGGTGCAAATGGGTCAGCTGAGTTGAAAGGCGTAAGGGGATGGGTGAGGGTCATTTTAGTGGAGGGCAACAACCGCCCGGCTTTAGCGAGGACGTAGGAGCCTCTGGCAATAATTATAGATTAGGTAGCAGTTCTAACGGACTGAGGGGACCAAGCAGTGCGATGAATATACCGTCAGCCAAAACCATTTCGCAGAAGATGGACGATAAGCTCCTAATATTAGACCTCGACACTTTTAGCGGCAGTGAACGCTTTATGAGTGGAACGAGCCTGGGAGCAGCCTTTTCGACCGGCATGCGAGCCTATTTGGACGGTCGTTATGGAGATGCGGTCGCCGAATATAAGACGGCTCTAATTGCGGCCTATGTCGAAGGCGATGAATACGCCCAGATTTGGGACCGAGAACGTGCCATCATCCACCTCTATTTGGGCAACGCTTTCGCCTATCAGGATAGTTGGAACGAAGCCCTTAACGAATACATGAATGCCGTCCAGATTGACACTCAATTGGCTGAGGGTCACTATAATCTGGGGGTCGCTTTCCGGGCCTTGAGCAAGCTCTACGAGGCGGTAGCCGCCTTTAAGGTCGCTTTGCAGTACAACGGTGATTTGTACGAAGCCCGTTTTGCATTGGGCCGCTGCTATCACGAACTGGGCGACTATGCCCACGCCTATATCTCCTACACGCTGGCCCGTCAGTTGCGGACAAATGCCGCCGAACCGATCTACTACCAGGGTCTTTTGCATCAGGCTCACGGCGAAATGAAGCAAGCCGCCAAGTGTTTTGCGGAAGCTTTGCAGGTCGAACCCGAATACATGCACAACAACAGTCTGGTGGATGCGACCGAAGACCCCGAATTTGCCGCCGCCGAACACGATCCAGGTTGGTACTATCGGCTGGCCGAAGAACTCAAAGCCCAGGGTAACGTAGTCGGGGCCTTGCGGGCTTATCAGGCCCTCTTGCAAGCGCGACCCGAAGAAACCCGCGCCCGTTACTTTATGGCAAATATCCTGGCCCGCCAACGTGAGTGGGAACGCGCTATCGCCGAATACAAGTGGGTGCTGCGCGACGACCCACAATTTATTGCGGCCCGCTACAAGCTAGGGTTGGCGTACCGGGCCTTACAGCGCCTCAAAGAAAGCTATCATACCCTGGTACAATGCGCCCGGCTTCAACCAAACGATGGCGTAGTATTCTTGAGCCTGGGGATCGTCCTGACCGATCTGGGTCAGCTTTTGCTCTCGATCAAAGCTTTCGAGCGGGCGGCTAGGTTGCTACCGGGTGAACCGCAAGTACATTACCGTCTGGGCCGCGCCCTTATCAGTGCCGGTTACGAATCGCGGGCGATGGTGGCCTGGCAAAAGGCGGTCGAGTTGGACGAGCAGTGGCAAGCCGCTCGCTACGATCTGGGTATTCTTTATCTCAAACGCGGACGCTACTATGAGGCAGCAGTCGCTTTTGAAGCGGTCTACAAGAGCCAGCCCGAAGATGTCGAAACGGCCTACTTTTTGGCAGTTGCCTATAAAGAAACTGGACGGCTGGACGAAACTACCCAGTTGCTCGAAAAAGTGATCCGGGCCAGACCCGAACACTATATGGCTCATTTCCACCTGGGCGCAACCTACCTGCGGGTGGGCAATGCTAACGATGGGTTGGCCCATATCCGCGAATACGAGCAACTCAAGGGGGTGCAAATCATCAAACGTCCGGCCCCCTCGCTACGTAGCCCCCTCAATACCAATGCCGGTAAAGCCCTGGCTAACGCGACCAGTATTGAGACTGACGCAGAAGGGCCGCTTCTCAAGCACCTGGGCAAGCACGCCGAGGGTAACAGTAACGGCAATGCTATGCGGTCGAATGGAACAAGTACGCTGGGCAGTCAGGCGGGGTTTAACGCTTTGCCTGCCGTCCGGGGTAGCAGTGAACTGAGCAAGAATTAATTCGGACAACAATATTTCTTCTTAATATTGAGTTCAGTAAAACACAATGTTATAATACTAAAATAAGACAACCTTTAACTAAGGTTGTCTTTGACTATTCAGGCCAACTTCGAGCATGATTGACCAATTTTGACCATTTATTTATTGAATACAGTTAGAGTCTACATCTTATGAGTGACCTATCGCTACCCTCTATACCAGAACCACATTCCGAAGCCGAACGGCTGATCCTCGAATTGGAACGCCGGGCAGCGGCTTTGCAAAATGAGCAGGATGAGGAACCGCTCGTTTCGCTACTAACTTTTAATCTGAGTAATGAGTGGTTCGCTTTGCCACTCGACAAAATCAAAGTGGTTTCGCGTCTGCTGGATGTTACCCCAGTTCCCGGCACTAGCCGTTATGTCCTGGGAGTTATCAACCACAAAAGCGCGATTTATCCTTTACTCGATATTCACGAATTGTTAAATCTCGAGACCCAAATGCCGACCCGCTCGGCCCGTTTCGTGATCGTCCAGCACGATAAATATAGCTTTGCCATGTTGGTCGATAATATGACCGAGGTGCGCGAGGTTAAGGCGCGGGAACTGGAACAGCGCGTCCGGATCAATAAAGACATGTCTAACTACATTAGCAGCGAACTAACCGTCGATAATCGCTTGCTAGGATTGGTCAATTTGGACGCGATCTTGGGTACAGTAGTAGAAGGGGCAGACAGTGAAAGTGCTATCCGGGCTTGATTGGAACATTAGGTATCAGGTTTGAGCTAGTTATCTTACAGACGAATTGATTGACGGGATAGCCACAGGTATACATGGCTCAGTTGACAGGTCAGACACCTGACACCTGATACCCGATACCTTTACGAGAATATTTATCGAAAATGAGCAGCAAAGAACGAACTGAAAATTGGCTTAATGAGCCGGAACAAATGAGCCGGACACGGGCTGTCCAACCTTCGCGGCTCTTTAATGGGGCGGATCGGCTGGAATGGCAAGCCGAACCAAAAAAAGACAAAGGCCAGCAAATCGAGGTAATCATCGTGATGGCCGCCCATCAACCGTTCGGATTGCTGATGAACCAGGTTTACAATATCGTCAGACCCCAAGGGGCCGGTGTCCAGATCTTACGGCAGCCCAATGCGGCTAAAGGGCGCTTTTGGGGTGAGATCGAATATCAGAGCGGGCGCTTACGGGTCTTGGAACTGGCCCGCATGTTGTTAATGCCTTTGGTCGAGCCGATTGACCGCAGCAAAATCCTCTTGACCGGCAAGTTGCAACAAAATGGCACTATTGAGCAACAATTTGGCCTGGCAGTAGATGATATTTTGAGTGTACAACAAGTCGGGCTGGATCAATTGAGGTTGCTACCAGGCTGGTTGTGTCAAAAACGACTGGGCAAACTGGTCTGGGGGGTGGCGCTGGTCGAACGGGAAGCATTGGCCCAACAAAGTTCGCTCAATCAGCTACATTCGGAAGGGTTGCTCGTACCCTTACAGGTTACAGCTTTTATCCAGGCCGGGGTTGGTTTTGAAAAGGAACCCACCGACTGGGCTGAACCACGCACGCTATTGCCAGCAATCGAGAACGAGCGCTTGTCGGGCTTGTCCAATATGCCTGAGAGCGACCTAAAGGATAAGCCCAGGGTAGCTGATACCCAATACCGTCCGGTAATCTTACTTGATTTGGATGTTTTGAAAAATATCGCTTATAAAGCAGAGTAATAGTAGCAAAATGAAGGTTAAACCCGAATGGTTCAAACGGTTTAGGGCTGAATCCACCGTCCATCTCGATGAGATGACACTACTACTTAATACTCTTGGCGAGGAACCACCTGGCTCCGAACAGGTTAAGCCTAATAGCGAGAAACTTCGCCAACTCTTTATACGAGCGCACTCGATCAAAGGTACGGCAGGCATGCTAGGACTGATGGAGATCGCCTCGCAAGCTGCCGAATTGGAAGCGCTCTGGAATGAAGTCTATTACGAACCGACCCGGCTTAGCCCGGAATTACAAATGAGAGCTACTGCTATCACCGCCGATTTAGCCAGGCTGGTAAACGCGCTTAACAGCGCCGAATAGCGGTCAGCTACTAAATAGCTTAAAAGGGACTTAGGGCGTTATGTTTTCATCCGAAGAAACCAGGCTACGTCTAATTCAAAAGTTTTGGGAAGAAACCTACCGAAACCTGAATGCCTTAAGGCACAACTTGACGCGCCTGCACGAACTGGAAACCAGAGAAGTAATCCGAACAATGTTTTTGGCAGCCCATACGATCAAAGGCAACCTCGGTATGATGCAATTGCTAGACTTAGAGCTTTTTGACTTGCACGCACCTGCCAGCGACCTGGAAGCGGTTTTGCTTAGTTTACGCGACCAGGAAATCAATCTGGACGATACGGTCATCCGCAAAGTAGAAACCTGTCTGGCCCAACTAGAGAGCCAGTTAGCGACCACCCAGGAAGAATTGAGATAAAATGAGTCTCGAAGAAACTCGAAAGAAGCTACTCAACAAATTTAAAGAAGAGGCTGATATTCACCTCTTGAGCCTCCAACGCCGTCTGGTCGATTTGGAACTCGACCCCCAAAATAACGAGTATTTGCGGGAGGTCTTTCGGGCCGCCCATACGATCAAGGGTAGCGCCCGGCTGATGAATTTTCTGGAAATCAGCAGTATCGCACACGAGATGGAAAACATTTTTGCCGAGATGCGCGAGGGGCGGCTACAACTCCAACCTGAAACCAACGACTTACTCTTTGAAGCGGTCGATACGATTAATACTATGATCGAAGCGGCTATACGGGGCGAGAAAACTGTTTCACTGGATGTGCTGGGCCTCAACAAACGGTTGGCGGCGATCCTCAAGGTCGAAAGTGAAATCCCTGCCGCCCAACCATCCTCCGAAAAACCGCTTGAGGTTAAAACACCCGAACAGCGCCTCGCCGAAGAAAAACCACTCGCCGAGAAAATTCTCGAAATTGCCGATCCGACTCATCAACCAGTCTTACGAACAGTCGGCGCTTTGAGTGATAACGTCATTCGGGTCGATGTCGGTAAGCTCGATGAATTGATGAATATTACGGGCGAACTGGTTCTGGGCAAGATGCAAGCTGAAACAACCCTCAACGAATTACGCTCTTTGCAAGAACTTTTGCGAAGCCGCCAACGTATCCACAACCCGGTCCGCAACTTGCTTGCCAATACTAACCGCGACCCAACCGAAATTAGCAACTGGAACGAAGTCCACCAGTCTTTGGTCGAACTAAGCCGGATCGATCAGCAAGTTGAAATGTTGGTCAAAAATATGTTGCGCGATTACGAGGAACATACCAGCCAATTGGTCAACCGCGTAGACGAACTGGAAAACAACGTCAAAAGCGTGCGGATGCTGCCGATAGAGACGATCTATCAAGATTTCCCGCTGTTCGTGCGAAGCATCGCCAAATCGCTTGGTCGGGAAATAGCCGAATTCAAGCAGGTTGGGGGCGAGATCGAACTGGACAAAAAGGTGCTGGAAGGGATTAAAGACCCCTTGATCCAGATTTTGAAGAACGCGCTCGATCACGGTATCAAAACCCCCCAGGAACGGCTGGCGTTCGGCAAACCACGCGCCGGACGGTTAATGATGAGTGCCAGCCAGGATGGGGGATATGTCTCGATCCAGGTGACGGATGACGGGATGGGGATCGACCCGATCAAACTACGCGAAGAAGGGATCAAAAAACGCTTCTTAACCGAGGTCAGCGCGATTGCGATGTCGGACGAAGATATTATAAATCTGATTTACGAGCCGGGCTTTAGTACTGCCCCGATTATTACTGATCTCTCCGGGCGGGGGGTCGGCATGGAAATTGCCAAGACCAATCTGGAACGGCTAGGCGGGCAGGTCAACGTTACCAGCCAGGTCAAAGTCGGTACAACCGTCACCTTGCGAGTGCCGGTTACGCTGGCAACCAGTCGGGCGCTATTGGTGCGAGTAGCCGGAAATCTCTATGCGATTCTAGCTCCCTCTATCGAAGCCATGCTTTATTTGATGCCGGAAGATATTTTCAGCCGGGAAGGGCGCGATGTGACGGTTTACCGCAAATCGCTGGTTCCATTGGTCAAACTAGAAGATTTGCTGGGCAGCAACCGGCGGATGGAACATCCTATTTTCCGCTACCAACTGGAGAATAGCGAGCGATTAGCTCTGGCAAACGCAGTCGGCAGTGGCTATCGCCTTAGTGTCGATGGCAATAACGGTAGTTATGCCTATAGCAATGGTAACGGCAACCATAGTCGAGAGACAGCAATCGGCGATGGCTTTGTGGGGCTGACTTTGGCCGACCCACGGGCCAACTCGCTCGTGCGTGAGATGGTCGCCAATCAACGCGACCACGCCGCCCGGCAGGCCTCTTCCGAGCGATTGCCCGCTGTAGTGGTCGGCAGCAGCGACCGACGGGTTTGCTTTGTGATTGATGAATTGGTCGATGAAACCGAGATTGTAGTCAAGAGCCTCAGCCCGCTTTTGATCCGGGCCACCCATGTCAGCAGCGCGACAATTATGGGTAATGGACAGATCGTTATGATTTTGGATGTACCGAACCTGATCTCGGCAGCCCGCCACGTCAATCGGGCCGTTATTCGCAAGCAGCGCGACAAACAAACCCGTAGTAAGCGTATTTTGGTCGTTGACGATAGTATTACAACTCGTGAACTGGAACGCAGTATTTTGGAAGCCCAGGGTTATACGGTCGAACTGGCCGACGATGGCACGGTCGCGCTCGATATGCTCAACCACGATAACACTTACGATCTGGTCATCAGCGATGTCGAAATGCCCAATATGAATGGTTTCGAGTTGACTAGCCGGATCAGAAGCGGTCCATCCTTGCGCCATTTGCCCGTCATTATTGTTACATCGCTTAATAATGACGAGCATAAACGGCAGGGAATTGAGGCTGGAGCCAACGCCTACATCACTAAAGGCGATTTTGAGCAGGCCAATTTGCTCACTACTATCGAATATTTAACCAGCTAAGAGCCTAGCTCAGTCGGGGCATTTTTCAGGGTCGCCCGAACCGGGCCACGCCAGGCGACCATTAACCGATTGGAAGCGGTTTTAAGTCACTCCAAAGAGTGATTTTTCCGGCCCGGCAGTGGTTTAGAACGGGGCGGTATCTGGCATATTTTGGTCTGGTATAGTATATTATAAGAGGTAAATTGCTAAGGCTCGCCAGGATTGAACGGGCTTGAAATTATAGTTATTAATTTAATATTTGCGCCGGGTTTAAGATCGTGTAAGGAACGGCTAAACACTCAGCATAGGTCTATGTCAAAAGGAATTAGCAGGAGAATTCTAATGTCTAAGCGAAAAATTCTAGTGGTGGATGATAGCGCTCTGGTAGCCGAAGCTGTAAAAGCCAAACTGGAAGCCAATAATTACGATGTCCAACTGGCTTATAGCGGGGAAGAAGCCCTGGAAAAAGTCGCTCAAGCTGTACCTGATCTGATGATATTGGATGTCTATATGCCTGGTATCGACGGCTTCGAGGTTTGCCGCCGTTTGCGCGAGAAAACCGAAACGCAATCCCTACCCATAGTTATGTTAAGCTCGCGGGGCAATATCAAAGAGAAATTGGCCGGGTTCCGGGTCGGAGCCGATGATTATCTGGTCAAAGAATTTGATCTACTAGATTTGCCTTACCGGGTCAAGTTGGTGTTCCGCTTACGTGGTTTGGACGAAGAAGCACCCGGTAGCGGCAATGGCACGGCTTCCTCGGCCCCGGCTTTGAGTTAGCAAGCCACCGTTTGATTCGTCCACCCAATTAACGTCAACTAATTAGCGAGATTTAACAAGCCACACCGCTTCTCCCGGCAGGTGGCTTACTCACCAGCACTCCTGGATATTTTTTATGGCTGCAATCAAAGTTCTCATAGTTGAAGATAGCGGATTGGTCGCAGAAGTCCTAACCCAGGCCTTAGAAAGCGACAAACGGGTACGAGTGGTAGGAGTCGCCTCCAACGGACGGGAAGCGA
Organism: Chloroflexia bacterium; assembly: GCA_038210655.1. GTDB lineage: Bacteria > Chloroflexota > Chloroflexia > Chloroheliales > Chloroheliaceae > 54-19. Next base: position 4,675 of record JBBQWM010000065.1, on the reverse strand, counting down.
TTGAAATGCTACCAAAACTCTCGCCCGATTTGGTGACGATGGATGTCTGGATGCCTGTGATGGACGGGTTCGATACGGTCGAATGGATTATGGCGAACAAACCGACCCCGATCCTGGTGATTACCAGCAGCAAACTCAAACAGGATGTCGAAATCTCGCTCCGAATGTTGGCCGCCGGGGCGTTAGATGTCATCGAAAAACCTTCGCTCAACGACGAAAAGCAATGGCAACTCCGCCAGACTGAACTGATTAACAAAATCAAGTTGCTCTCAAGCGTGCGGGTTATCACCCACGTGCGCGGTAAAACCAACCCGGAATTCAAGCGATTAGTCTCAACCGAAACGAAGTCAGCAACCCCAACCCTTCCTAAACCGAAACCGCCCGAACTTCTCAAAGAGGTCGAACGAGCCAAAGAAACCCCTAACCCGTTACCAGCCTCACGCCCGACCCAACCGCCCTCGACTTCTCGCTACCTATTCCCGAATCTTCCACATTATCGGGTGGTGGCGATTGCTAGTTCGACTGGTGGGCCAACCGCCCTGCTACGTATCCTCCAAAAGCTACCGCCTAACCTGCCAAGCCCGATCCTGATCGTGCAGCATATTTCGGAAGGTTTTACGCAAGGGTTAGTCGAGTGGTTACAGCGCGAAACCCCACTCCGGCTCAAAATCGCCCGCGATGGCGAAATACCTCGTCCAGGTGAGGTATTGCTGGCCCCCGACAAACGCGATATGGAAATAAAAAGCGATTTTAGCATATATACCACCGCCGAGGGCTATAGTGCCTTGCGCCCCAATGCCGATGCTTTGATGCATTCGGTCGCTCGTGTTTATGGTTCCCAGGCGATTGGACTGATACTGACCGGGATGGGCAACGATGGCGCGAAAGGTCTTAAAGAGATGTATACGGTCGGAGCCTATACTATCGGGCAGGACGAAGCAAGCAGCCTGATCTATGGAATGCCCCGCGCTGCTTTTGAACTAGGGGGAGTACGCCAGGTTTTGCCCTTGAACGACATGCCGGACCGCTTGATAAACCTTTTGCAACTACCGGCCCAACCCGGTGATCGGTTTGCCACTACTTCAAGAGATGGGAAAGGCTAAGTATGGCACTTCCCCCGACCAAAGAATGGCCCGAATTTACAACTGAACAATTTGAACGCTTCCGGCTACTTTTGCAAGAAAAGTGCGGGATGTATTTCGATAGCAGCAAACTAGGCGTGATGCGTAGCGTAATCCAGGATCGATTGGCGGCTCACAACCTGACCGATTATGATGCTTATTATCGGTTGCTGCTAGAAACTTCGCATACCCAAAAACTCGAACTCAACCAACCCCCAACCGGCCAACGGGCTTTGAGCCGGGAAATGCGCCGGTTGGTCGAAAGTCTGGCTGTTAACGAAACCTCTTTTTTTCGTAACAAAGAACATTACCGGGCGATCAAAGAGGAAGTTTTGCCCCGCCTGATCCGCCGTCATACGCTTGACCGCAAATTGCGTATCTGGAGCGCCGGGTGTTCGACTGGACAGGAGCCTTACACCCTGGCTATGGCTGTGCTGGAAACATTAGCCCAAATGGGCCACGATATTGCAAATTGGAAAATCGAGATAGTCGCCAGCGATATTAGCGAACGAGCTTTGCGAGTGGCGCACGCTGGACGTTATCGCAGCGAGGATATGCGCGGCCTCGCCCCAGAACAGATCGCCCGCTTTTTTCGCCCATTGTCGGCGGCTTCGGTTACAACCGCTCCGCTCGACCCCTCCGATATTTTTGGGCCGGATCGCGCTCATCTGATCCGGCATCGTCCCCAGGCCGCTTTTGAAGTCAGCCCCCAGGTACGCGACATGGTTAAGTTTCACTTTTTGAACCTGGTCAACCCAAACTACCCTCCCGACAAATTCAATAATTTTGATCTGGTATTATGCGAAAACGTTACGATCTATTTTACGCCGGAAATCACCCGTCAGGTGATCCATAAAATCGGGGCGGTCATGAACGAGGGGGCTTTTCTTTTTATCGGCTATAGCGAGACACTCTGGCAAGTTTCCGACCGCTTTAAGTTGATTAATACCCAGGATACTTTTTATTACCAAAAGCCTTTCCCAAATGAAGACCCCCGCCTGTATGTCCGCCATGCCCCCACGACCGGGCCGCTTTCGTCCCAGACAATCAAACCGAGTACGACCGATCAGTTGCCAACCAAGTCAGTTCCCGACCGGGTTGGCAAAACCGACCCACTCCCAGACATGCGGCGGGCCGAGCGCAATCTGCCCGCTAAAGAGCCACCCGAAGGCGTTCAGACCCGTTATACCCGGCCCAATTATAATTATGTGCCGCCGACCGCGCCGCGTAAAACTCAGGAAATAAACAAACCGAGTCGTCCAGAGCTCCCGTTGAAAACCTGGCAGGAACTCCTGACGGAGGGCCGTCAGAAAATGGCCGAACACGATTTTGATAAGGCTTTGGCAACCCTGGAACTAGCCCTAGCGGTCGGGCCGCAGCAGGTCGAGGTCTTGTGTACGATGGCCGAACTCAAGGGCAATTTGGGCGATTACAAGACCGCTACCCAGTTGTGTCAACGGGCGATCCAGATTGATAGTCTGGCAGAACCGGCTCACTTGATGCTGGCCCTACTCCACCAGAAAGCAGGCCAGACCGAAAAAGCGATAGAGGAATTTAAACGAGCCATCTATATTAATCTTGACTCGGTAATTGCTCATATGCATCTGGCTGATATTTACCAGCGTACCGGTCGCCAACGCGAAGCTTTGCGTGAGTACAAACAGGCTCAAAGCGTTTTACAACAAAAAAACTCAGAAGAGATTATCGAAGGCTTTCCAGTGGCCTTGCTGATCCAGACCTGCCAGCAAAACATAATCCGCCTCACCCCGCGCCAATCCCGCTGACCATCTAGGGCCTCACAATAATAACTGATGGGTAAGCAGGTTTATAACACAGATAAACAATGCAGAATAGAGAAGGCAGAATTTAACCTACGAAACTAGAAATTCTCCTACACCTGGATTATTAAAAATATTTAGCCCATTGCAAGGCTTTGTTATAGATTTTGGGCGGGTAAGTTGAATATGAACCTGAGATAGTGAATCAAACCGCGAATAAGCCTTTTGGCCTAATGGTCTATGGCTTGAATAGGTCTATGGTCTAATAGACATTGTGATTTTCGTTGCTATAATTCACTTGTAAGTAAGAAAGAGCGCCGCTAAATAGCAGCCTCGGACAAGCTTATAGCAATCATTCGGTGTCTTGCCGAAAGATTTTTAAGACCCAAATTTTTTAATCCTCTCAAATCTCCTCCTACTAACACTAACGAAACCAACCATCGGGCCGCAGCTGGCGAGCATAGCGGCCCGAACCATTTCATATTCTTTTGATCTAAAATATAAATATTTTAATTACAGATTCGTCGTTTATATATTGACCAATTAAGATTTCGGGTTTATACTGTGAAGACCAAACCAAATCAGCGAGGATGTGACCAATTTAACCAACTCATTAAATAGCCACCGGGCTAAAATAGGAGAAGTCAAGGATGACGAACAACCCAGGTGCAGGAGAACGCAACCTGACAATCGATGGGGTCAAGCAAATCTGTGTCATTGGGGCCGGCACGATGGGGGCGCAAATCGCCCAGGTAGCTGCACTAGGTGGCTATAACGTCAATTTAACCGATGCGAACCAGACCGCGCTGGAGCGGGGTATCGAAAACAACCACAATCAACTCCAAAATCGAGTAAGAAAAGGTAAATTAACTCAACAGCAAGCCGATGCTGCTTTTGAGCGTGTCCGGCCTATGACTTCTTTGGAAGAAGCGGCAGGTCGGGCCGATTTCGTAATCGAAGCCGTCTACGAAGACCTGGCTGTAAAGCAAGACATCTTTCATCGCCTGGACGCTATTTGCCCGGAGCATACGATCCTGGCTTCCAATTCCTCTAGCTTTGTTATCTCGAAGATCGCCGCCGATATTGTCCGCAAAGATAAAGCTTGTAACATGCATTTCTTCCACCCGGCCCTGGTTATGCAACTGGTTGAGGTCGTGCGTAGCCCGGACACCAGCGACGAGACAGTCGAAGTTGCCGCCGAACTTGGTCGCCGCTTTGGTAAAGAAGTGGTCGTGATGCAAAAAGAAATCTTTGGCTTTATCGTCAATAATATTCTCTTTCACGAGATGGATGCCGCCATGAGTTTGTATGAAGGCGGCTATGCCTCGGTTGAGGATATTGACAAGGCCATGAGGCTGGGGCTGAACCATCCGATGGGGCCATTTGAATTGGCCGACTTCAGTGGCGTAGACGTAGTTCACTTCGTCAAACAGCAGCGTTACCTGGAAACCGGCGACCCCCGCGACAAACCGCCCACCTTCCTGGACGAAATGGTCAAGGAAGGGCGATTGGGCCGCAAGACGGGCCGGGGCTTTTACGACTATTCCCGCTAACCGAGGAGCAGCGTCGCACCTCGAAAACACCTCAAAAACGACTTACCAGCGCCGGTAGGTCGTTTTTGTTTTTAATAGTTGGTTAGCTTACAGTGTACAAAGTTTGTGGAATCGCAGTGTATAGGTCGCTAATTTTTTGCAAGGCTAAATGTAGCTCTAAAACTCTTAAATCACTCAATTCAAAGCCGCTTTTTACTTCAAACTTGCCTGAAAGATGTTTGAA
>JBBQWM010000064.1:0-31863 GCA_038210655.1 Chloroflexia bacterium | reverse complement strand
AGGGTTAAGTCCAGCAGAATTAGCTGGCGCTGAACTGGACGGGCGGCCCTGGTTACAATTCGTGATGATTAAATTGTCAAAGGTGCAATGGTTAAAACCGTTGTCGCTAATGTTTACACAAACTTAGGTGACTGTGTGCTTAATTTTAAGACTTGTGACCTATATGATGAAGGGAAATAAAAAGTAAACCGATGAGTGAGATTGCTTTGGGGTCTGAAACCCGCCCCGTAATAGGGATTCCAACCGATAGTATTGTGAGAGATGGCGCGTTACGGCATTGGTTGCGCGATAGCTATGTTTCAGCCGTCGTAGCTGCCGGAGGCGCACCGCTCTTGATCCCCTCGAACGGGGATGAAGCGACGGCTTACGCGCTCTATCGTTGCCTGGATGGGCTGTTGTTGTCGGGGGGTGGGGATGTGGCCCCTGGCTACTATGGCGAAAGCGTAACCGGAACCGAGGCCGACAGCATCGACCCCAACCGCGATAGCACCGAGCTAATGTTGACCCGTTGGGCGTTGGCTGATGATCTACCGATCCTGGGCATCTGCCGAGGCCATCAGGTGCTAAATGTAGCGACCGGGGGTAGCCTCTGGCAAGATATTCCCAGCGATTTGCCGTCCAGCACGACCGACCACCGGGGTAGCACCTACACCCTCGACCGGAGCCTCTTGACCCATACCGTCAAGTTGGAGCCTGGTTGCAAAGCGGCGGCGCTTTTCAGAGTTGAGGAACTGACGGTCAATTCCTTACATCATCAGGGGGTAAAAGCGGTTGGGGCTGGGCTAAAAGCAACCGGGGTATCCCCGGATGGCCTGGTGGAAGTCCTCGAAGGCACTCAAAATCAGTGGGTTCTCTCCGTCCAGTGGCATCCCGAAGAACTCTGGCGCACCCAAACCGAAGCCGCCAGCCTATTCAAAGCTCTGGTAGAGGCCGCTAAAGCTCGACGTAACAACCCGGCAATGGCGACCGCCTGATAAATCTAGTCAAAGAGGCCAACCCTGTATCGGGTTGGCCTCTTTGTTTTGGTTGAAACTTGAGAAATTTAATACCAAGTCCTGCTAAGTAGTAAACTCATGTCACCCTGAACGAAGTGAAGGGTCTCGGTTCGTGGGCTAGAGCTAGGTACAGGAAAAAGATTCTTCACTTCGTTCAGAATGACATCTACCTAACCGGACTTGGTATAAGAGCAGGTCAAAGCTAAAAGCTATTCGGTTTCTGGCGATTGCTCCGGGCGGGCGGGCGGGCGGGGCGGTTTTGGCTCGGTCGATTTGGCGGCGGCCTTGCTCAATAGCATCGTCATATTGCGGCCTTCCACCCGGGGGGTTTGTTCGATAGTAGCGACATCCCGCAGCATATCGATCATCTGGTTGAGGACTTCCCGACCAATATCCTGGTGGGCCATTTCACGTCCTCGGAACAAGACAGTCATCTTAACCTTGTGGCCGTCTTCCAAAAAGCCCCGCGCCTGCTTACCTTTAGTTTCCAGATCGTGATCGTCGATTTTAGGTCGCAAGCGGACTTCTTTAACCACAATAACTTTTTGGCTCTTACGAGCCTCTTTCTCTTTCTTGCCCTGCTCGTAACGATATTTACCATAATCGAGCAGACGGCAGACTGGCGGACTGGCGTTGGGGGCCACTTCCACCAGATCAAGGTTCAAGCCACGAGCCAGGGCCAGCGCATCGCGGGTCTTCATTACGCCCTGTTGCTCGCCATTCTCATCGATCACGCGCACTTCTGGTACGCGAATACGTTCGTTGACACGAAGGTTCTTGCTAATAGTAAAACTCCTTTCAATAAGTCAAAATCAAGTCAAACCAGAGCGGTCTGTAAACTAGCTAAGCGTTAAGCTTCTTTTTCTTAATCAAACTCAAAATTACGCTTCAGGTAGAGTTTGAATTTATCGGCGGCTTTCTTTCGCATCGAAGTGCGGTTCTTATCGTCCAAACTCATTTCAGCATAGGTTCGTTCATCGCCATCCGGTATAAAAATCGCGTCCCAATCAAAATTGGGTTTACCGCGCGGCTTTTCGGCAATTATTCCGCTAATCTCGCCTTCAAAAGTGCGGGGCCGCAGATCGTCATTATTATAATAACCAATTACAACTTTAGCACTGGCATGACGATCTAAGCCTTTGTAACCTTGCAACATCTTGCAAATACCGTCATTACCGACGGTAGACATGAATTGACTGGTTAAACCTCCCGGCAAACCGTTCCAGGCAGCAATCTCCAGGCTAGTATGTTCTACAAAAAATGGCGTATCGAGAAGTTGAGGTTTGATAACTTTCACCTTCTCGTGGATCAAAAAAGTAATGTCAAGATTTTGAGGTTCTTCGATACTTCTATTTGACCATTTTAAGCCGGGTAGACCAAGCAAATTTGCATACTCCAAATATTTGTCTTTACTGCCTGATACAAAACACAAAGCGGCAATCTTTAATTTGTTCTCAGTAGTAGCTTCTGGCAAGCTTTGAGTCGGGCTGACTGATTGCACCGGCAAAGTTTGATTGCTAAGTGCAGTTAGTTCGGTTTGCCATTGCTCAATCTTTTTGTCAGAGCGTTCTAACTCTTGTTTTAACCGGCGAATTTCTAGCGGATCACCGGCAGTAAGCAAAAACTTTTCGATTTCAGCTTTAAGGTCATAAGTTTCTTCTAACAGTTCTACAATTTGCTTTTGACGTTTCTCAAATGCAGACATTAACTTAATCCCTTAAAGATAGGTTTTGACGGTTTTTGTCAAAAGGTTTAAAGCCCCAACCCTGGTAGCGAGTGGAGCTAAACGAAAAGCATTTATCCTTGTTTTAGTCTTTTTTGTGATAGTCTGAGTTCAAAAATAAAGGATTTACTTACGCTACCGCTTTGCCAACACTACGCTAATTACCAGGCTACCCCGACCCTGTAGATAAGGTGTATTTGAGGGGATACGGAGAGGCGAACCAGGCTTGCGACCGCCCCGCAAGTAGTGGTTCGTGGGCCTAGCCAGATGCTTTACCGAAACCATTTAAGTATAACAAATATATTCAAGCGGAAAAGTGGGATTGCCCTCTACTTTCCCACCTAAATATATCATATTTATGCCTCATTAGCAAGATCACTCTGTTCTATTTTGAGCCTGAAAAGTAGAACAGGTTCGGCTTAAAGCCGGGAACGCGATCAACCGGGCTTGCAGGTAAGCTTAGGGCGGATTTTAACGTCGCCGGGCCGAGCCGCTCAAAGCGCGAACCAGCACAATCAAAATAATTGCGCCCAGGCTGGCAACCAGCACCGTTTCCAAATTGAACCCGTTAATAAAGTCGCGGTAATTCTTATTTGTGACCAGCGCCATCACGACCCCGCCCAGCAGCGCCCCGATCATCCCGGTTACAATCGAAGTAAGGCAGCCCTGCCGATCCCCGGCCCGTCCTACCACTAGATTGGCTAAAAACCCGGCGACCAGCCCGACTGCCAACCACGCTCCTACACTCACACCCACACCTCCGCTTTTCAATTCTGTATTCGCTCATACTTCCTGGCCTATCGCTTTGATCGCCCATTCCAGATGCTCCCTGACCACCCGGTCGGTCTCGGTTGCGAGAGCCTGCCGGAGCGCGGGTAGCGCAGCAGGGTCGGCCTGGTTGCCGAGCGCCACCGCCAGATTACGCCGCAGCCCGACCCGTTTGGGCCGTAAGAGCGGCGTGCCTCGAAACTTGGCTCGGAAGGCTTCCTCGCTTTCGGTCAGGCGCAGCCATGTCAGCAGATCGGGCGCGTCGTCGCCCGCCTCGTGGGGCGCAAACTCGGCATGATTGCCGGGGATCGCCTTTTTATTATAGGGACAGACCTCCTGGCAAATGTCACAGCCAAAGACCCACTCGCCCATCCCAGGCCGCAGTTCCTGCGGGATCGAGCCTTTGAGTTCAATCGTCAAATACGAGATACAACGGTCGTTCTGGACGGCCCAGGGTTCGACAATCGCCTGGGTCGGGCAAGCATCGATACAACGGGTACACCGTCCGCAGGTTCCCCAGGCAGGCGGGTCGTAGTTCAGTTCCAGATCGGTCAAAATTTCGGCTAGAAAGAAGTAGGAGCCGAACCGCTTGTTTATCAAGTTGGTGTTCTTGCCAAAAAACCCCAGCCCGGCCCGTTGCCCAACCGACCGATCTACAATCCGGGCCGTATCGACCAGCAGACGCGCCTCGTCAGCCCCCGTCCGTAGCTTGATCTGCTCGAACAACGCCTGCATCTTGCCCTTTAATACGTCGTGATAATCTTCGCCCCAGGCATAGCGGGCTACCTTACCTCGAAGTATCGGCCCGTCCTGCTTATAAGATGGATTAACCGCCCCAATTGTTTCGTCTTGGACAGCAGAAGAACCCTCAGTCAGGTAGGACATACCAAGCGAAATAATCGAACGCACGCCGGGCAGCAAGTTAGCCGGATCGCTCGAAAAGCGGGCGCGTTCGGGCGTAAACCAGGCCAATCCCGCGATCCGACCTTGCTCGATATGATCGAGCAACCGGGCCTCGGTCTCCTCGAACGGTCCTGCCGCCGCGATCCCGACCAGATCGAACCCCAGCCCTAGCGCGGCTTCTTTGATAAAGTGGGTTAGCTCTTGCTGATCCATTAAAACTCTCTCAGCTTCCAAGTTGGATTTATATAATCATTAAAGAAACTCGCCGCACCTGAACGCTCAGGAGGCGCGGGTCGTTGCCAAGGCCGAGCGATTGGGGGGAGGTGGGCGGTTCCTGGGCCACCAACCTTACCTGAGTGATCCCGGCCTTGAGCTTTACATCTTTTATTATATACTTGCCGGGCAACTGTGAGATGGTCAGGCTTTCGAGAGGCTGGTTTTCGACGATAACTTTTAGATGACGCTCCTGAGCGAAGGCGACCGCTTCCAGTTCGAGCGAGACGGTGGTGGCCTGGGGTACGACGATACTAAAGCTGGCTTCATCGGGTATCCAGCGGGCGCGACTATTGTTCGGGCCACGTTCGAGACCGAGCCAGCCAGGGCCGACCTGTAGCACCGGACGAGCCGTTATGGGCGAGACCTGATAATACACGCGCTCATCGGCCTCCTTGAGATAGGGAGCGCCGAGGGCCTTTGTAAGAAACTGCTCGGCTACATCAGCCTGATTGCCCAGCGCGTCGCGGTGCAGCACGATAATACCGACCCCTTGCATTTGGAGCAAATCGGGCAAGCGGTCGGCTACGCCCGGCTCGAAAATGTCGGTCTCGGCCTTGAAGTCACGGAAAGGAGCCAGAGGCGAGTCTTTACGGGCGTAAGGAGTTTCGACATCGCGGGATAGATAGGCTTGCAAAATGGGACGCTGATGCACCGTCTGATAGAGCATAGCTTTAGAATAATCGTAGATGCGGCGGTTAAAGGGCAAATCCAGCACCGCCCCCGAACCGGGCAACCAGGAGTAGCCTGCCGGAATATCAATAGCGGTCATCGGGTAGGGCAACAGCCAGGCTTCAAAGGCAAACAAGAGCGTCCCCACCGCCGCCAGCCCGACCCGCCCGAAGGTGGGTATCCGCCTCAAAAGTTGCTGCACCCCAAACCCGCCCAACAAAGCTAACCCTAGCAACAGCAAAGGCGCAAACCGGGATGGATTGCGGGCGATTTTGCCAAAGGGTAATTCTACTAGCAAACGGTAGGGGAGCGGTAGGCCGGTACGCTCTCCGTTTACGATCAGTTCCGGCCCTAGTGCCAATAACCCAAACACCACCCCGATTATGGCCCACAAACCAAGCAGAGCCGGACGACGACCCTGCCGGAAGTAGAAGAACAAGCCGACCCCCACAAAGGCCAGCAATCCATAGGTCGTAAAAAAGTTGTTCCAGGGATAATAATAGCGGCTTTCGTTGCCGATCAAACGGCCTAGCAGGGTGGTCGTATCGTGCGAGTTAAAAAACGAGAGCAGATCAACCCCGCTCCCGGCGATTCGGTCGAGTAACCCTTCGGCCCGGACTGCGCTTTGTCCCAACTGGCGCAAAAAGCCGAACAGTACTGGACTGCACAACAGGGCAAAGCTAAACCAAATACCCAGCCAGTTAAGCCCAAAGGCTTTGAAATTGGCCCGGTTTTGCCGCCAGCACCACCCTAACCCAAACAGCCCGACCACTCCGGCTGAAATAAGCTGGTAATAGCTCCCAGTATAGCCGATCATCGCCAGCAACAGACCGCCTCCCAGCGGATAGCGCCAGCCAAAACGAGCCGAAGGCATTTTGAAGAGCAGCCAGGCGTAGAAAAGCAACCACATCACGTCGATATGCTCGACATACTCGCCACTATTGATATAGTGCAAATGGATCGGCGCAAAGGTCATAAAGCCGCCCGCCACGAATGCACCCGTATTCAACCAATTGCCAGCGCCAAAAGCCTGTACTGCCAGTAAATAAATCGCCAGCCCGGTAAAGGCCAACGTCAAGAGCCAGATCAGGTTATAGGTCGTGACCAGACCAAAGATTTGAAAAGGCAAACTCAGGAGCGTGGTTGACAAATTGAGGGTATGCAAATAAAGATCGGCCCCATAGGGGTAGAAAAGATAGCCAGTCCGAAAAGGGTTTTTGTGCAATTCGAACAGGCTAAAGCGCGTCCACCACAAGTTCCACAAATTTTGATCCTGATCCTGGTAAGGCGTTCCCGGCACACTGTCGCCCAGATGCAACACCAACGGCCAGGTCAGGAGCAATGCCAGCCCCAAATAGGCTCCTACAACCAGCGATAGCCGTAGTATTTGCTCTCGCCGAACAGGGGGAGTCGGTTGTAAAAGGGCGGTCTCCGACTTCTCTTTTAACACAAGCTTCGACATAAAAGAATTTACTCACATTTAATTCGGGATAGAAATTTCAAAATGCGTATCATAGACTATAACATACAAAGCTAAACTTCTACAGTGGTTAGGGTTAGCCCAGCAGCAGACTATCACCCAAAAAGCGGCCCTCACCCGGCACACCTGGTAAGACAAAGAAATAACCGCCGCCGATAGCAGTCATGTGCTGATCGAGGCTAGGCCGACCTGTCTCAGGTTTTGGGAAGTCGCGGTTATTCATGTATTGGCGTTTGACGTACTCAAACTGGGCTTCAAGATTGCGACAAAAGCCCATAAACAGAAAACCGGCATCGAGCAATCCATTTTTGTCTATCCCGTTAAAATAAAGATAACCCCGGCGTAGGATCCGATGTTTATCGCTTTCAGCCCCCAGGCGCGGGTTAGCCTTGCGGATATGCGAGTCGAGCGGCACTTGCCGACCGTCCGGGTCAAGGGTGTAATTGGGGGATTGGGTTGATGTCGTGCCGCCCAAAACCGCGCCGCTTTGCTTGCGTCGCCCAATCGAAGCTTCTTGCTGAGCCAACGACAACAAATCCCACCGTTCAAGCTGTTCTCGTATGATCCGCACCGCTAGATACGTACCGCCCCGCGCCCAGTCGGGTTCTTCTGCACCCGTCCAGACCAATTGGGTCAGCAGTTCGGGGTTGGCTGGATCAAGATTAGATGTGCCATCCTTAAAGCCAAACAAACCACGCGCAGTGGCTTCCCCCGCTGGCTCGGTCACAAAGCGTTGAAACCCCGGTTGCGCCCACAACGGTTTTAGTTGGCCTTTGGTAAACCGCAAAATGTCACGCAAAACATGCAGATTTATCAGGGGGTCGTCGCTACTAATTTGCAAAAAGAGGTCGCCACCCAGCCAATTCGGGTCTAGCCGGTCTCCAACCAAGTCGGTCGGCATCGGTTTAAGGGCTATCGGTTTATAAGCTGCCAGCCCGAAGCGGTTCTGACCGCTTTCGGTCGTAAATAGCGACGCACCGAGGCCCGTCATTATCGAAAGCTGACCGGTCTTGAACTCACCAAAACCCAATTCGCCGCTATTTTGAGGCGGGAAGTTTTCGTTGGTATCGCCTGCGCTTCCAAACTGTCCCGCCATCAGGGTCTGCACCCGTCCGCTCAAAGTTTTGAAAAGGGCGATCAATTGGGAGCGGTCACTCGAAAGCACCTCCAAAGACACCAGCAAGACGGCGGGTGGTTGGGGCGTGATAATCCCGGCCTGATGCCGACCCCAAAACGGATATAATTCGGTGTTGGTGGCAGAAACCGAGTCGGCTTCGCTCTCATCGTGGGAGACACCAACGGCGACCGCTCCGGCAACGGCTGAGGCGGTCGCCAGCCCGATTGTTTTTAGGGCGGTACGCCGATTTACCACAAAAACTCCTTCTTACTTTGGCGGGTCGGATTGCAACAACCACTTATCGGTGGTCGGGTCGTATTTATAATAATAGAGCGTTTCTTGCTTTTCGGTCGGGGCAATCAAATTAAAGCTGAACTCGATCCCGTGTACTACCAACTGGTTGTCCAGCGCAAACTCAAGCTTGCGGGCCTTGTCGCTACCACGTGGCCCTAAATTCGCCAGCGAAAATTCCAGACGAGGTTGTCCTTGAAAATTGCCCTTGTCGTCCAATTCGATTGACCAAACTTCGGGCCAGCGGGCCAAACCGTAATAAAGACGTTTGCTCTTGGCGCTATTATAAACCGCCAGCCCCAACGGGTCTATATTATCCAGTTGAGCGACTGCCGTTTTCTTGTCTACATCTACCGTGTAGATACGACCGATTTCGCGCTCACGGGTCGAGCCAGCCACCGAAGAAACATATAGCTTGTTGGTATCGCAATCAAAACCCAACCCCAAAACCCCAAAAGGATTTTCCGGGCTGGCTGGCCCGGCCCTCGGCAAGCTCATAAAAGGCGACAGCACTCCCGTACTGCTAATGACCTGATAGACCTGGTTCTGCTCGTCGGGCGGGTTGTACAGTACGTTGATCGAGGGGGCCGGAGCCGCAAACAAATTACCGCCTCGGCTTAGTTCAACCGGCCCCAAATTGCCTGCGTTACTCCACGAGGGTAGTCGGTACAAACGGCGCTGCCCGCCTGTCGTGGTAGGCGGTATAATCAGAACCAGCCCTCTTAGTTCGCGTTCCGAGGTGCTAAAGGCGGTATTGTTACCAACGTTTAAGTCTTGAACGAATTTGGGCGTTTCCCGGCAGTAAGTTACACCGCCGGAGGTGTAGGCACGACTGGCGGTCGGGGATTTAGATGAGAGGGGCGACCCCAGCACTAAAAAAGCGGCCAACCCGACCATCAGAATTAGCACGCCCGCTATCAACCAGAGCGGAGGACGGCGAAAAGCTGGCAAGACCAACGAAGGTTTTGCTTCAGGTGTCTCGGCGGTAGAGGCAGGTTGGGGGTGCTGCCTGCCGCCGGAGCGACGTTTATGCTTGCTGCTCAATCGCTACCCTCACCCTCTATTTTATCGGCACAAGCATTGGCCCCGAATAGCAGGGGTACTGGTTGACTTTTAATAGCCCGTTTTCGACCACCGATTGCGCCCAACAATATTGCCGACCGGCGGTATCCTCGTTTTTAAGCTGAGCGACGTACCACAACACCAGGCCAGTGTTGCTGATCGGTTCGGGATTTGGCTCGATAAACTTTTCCGGCCCTTGATGATAGTCAAGGTTGCAGCACGGCCCTAATGTCACCAAATCGGACTCGCCCTCATCCAGATCAGGATGATAGCGGGTAGCAAAAACATAGGCATTGTCGCCCCGACCGCCATCCCCAAACTGCCCTTGTCCCGGCACAATATAGTAACCTTTGCCTGCCGGGTCGGTCACTCGATACTGATAACCCTGGCTGGTATAGGCAGTCTGAGCGGTTTGAAGTTGCCATTTTTCGGTCGGCCAGTTGTTCCAATCGCTACCACCCCATTCGGCAAAGTTGTTTTGGTCGCCTGCCAACCGAATGCGTGTGACAGGCCGGTAAGTGCCATCGTTGCCACAGCCACGCCCGATATTGGCGACCCCGACCCGGAAACGACCATCGTTGTAAAATTCATAGCGTTGTCGGTAATAATAATTACAGGGAGAGGGCCAGCCAATGCTCCAAAAATCTTGAACCAGGGCAAATCCCGTTTCGCTCTGGCTATCGGTCGGCACAATGGGTTGGACTTGTGGCCCACCAACCGCGACTACCGCCGCCTGGCTAAACACCGGACAGCCGACTGCATCGCTGTAGCCAAAACCCTGCTGGCGCGAATAACTGACGTGCCAATCGACCAGTTTGGCATTGACTATGATCGGCTGTCCGTTGAAAGTCACTTCCGATATTCGCAAGCCGTCCGAACTGGTCAAAATATAGTTCATTTGCCAACTGCTACGGTTCAGGGCGGTATTTTTCTCACAAAAGCTGGCGGTAACGGCCCGATCTTGTAGGTTCTTTTCAGTGATAGGTAGGCGGTTGGACTGGCCTACTTTAGTCCACTGTACTCCCACCAGGGTCAGGTCGGTCAAATCCACAATCGCCCACAGCGCGTCTTCGCCCTGGACAAAAGTGGGAGCCACGCACAGATGTAAAGAACGTTCGCAATAAGTATTGTTGAGGGCCGTTTTGGTGTTCGCCATCAACGCCTGCTCCTGGCCCGGCTTAAAACCAAGTGCCTGTTTGACCTGGGGCGCGTTGGTAGCAATGCTAATTGCCAGTTGCTTCAAATAATCGGGAATATCTGGTTGGGTATTGGTAATCGTATTGATCGCCAGAACTTTACGCGCCTTTACATCTACAACTGCCGCTACAGTCAGGTTAAAGGCATAGTTATACATCTCGACCCGATAACAACTGGTCTGTGGGCAACCAGTAGTAGCGGCGGTCAGGTCGCTCGCCCGCCAGGGATAGACCCCGAAAATTTCGGTGCGCGTGGGAGTAGGCGGGTTAGTTGCGAACATATATTGCTGGAATTGGGTGTTCTGGATCGCTACTTCCTGGGCCGTCTGCTGGTTTACGTCTAGGGTCGCCTTTAGTGGCAAGACCGGCACAGGCTGGCTCAGGCCGTTCTGTATCCGTTTGATTTGTTCTGCTACCAGCGGGTCAGTCGTGTCGGGGGTTGGACGGGGCATCAATATTCCCAGACTCGGTTTGCTAGAAGCCGGGGAAGCCGAAGGCTGGGCTGTACCGGGTGTGCCATCACTACAGGCCGCCAGTAACAAACCCAGCCATAGCAACACCAGCCAACCCTCACTGTGCTTTCCTTGCTTCTTAACTTTGATAGGCCAGAACAAATCGCTTACCTCTCCTTATAAAATTAACAGGGATAGACACACCCATACGGGCGTAGACAGGATTAAAAAAGACTTTCCTATTCTTAGTGAATTGGCTAATTTCGTTGGCGCATCTGCGCTCTGCTCTTTGTATTAGTTGCGTCGTTTTCAGGCTGATTTTTGCAAGAGCGTTTCTCAATGCTTAATTTAGCACATTTAGGTGTCTCGGTCTAATCTGTTATGCTTGAAGGGGTGCGCCTCAGAGTTTGCAGATTAGCCAGACTAGACTATACCCGAAACAGGGGTTGATTATATTTTTGAGTGAATTGGCTGGGATTTTTGCGGTCGCCCGTTCTTATTGTTTGAATTCGTGCCATAAACCGACGCTCATCCGCTTGAAAGGTAGGTCGATCTGCTGATATTGACAGGGATTGTTAGGATAGATTAAACAGGCGATTCCTGTGGTCGAGTTTGTAAAAAGAGGATGACCGATACAGATATGACTGAACAGATTTCTAGCAGCTTTTTAGGGCCTTTGCTCAAACAACACTACGGCGTAACCCTCAGTGGCGAACCCCAATTATTGCACGGACAAAGCGGTCAACGGGTCTTTAAGGCCCGGCTGAGTAGCGGAGAAGCACTAACGGTGCGCCTGTGTAAGGCTGGTCTGGCGCGTGATAAGGTGCTGGGCGGCACTCAAATATTGGTCTTTCTGGGCCAGACCGACTTTCCGGCCCCCCACTTGCGAATGACGTTGGAAGGTGAGCCGCTTTTCGAGTGGCAACCGGGCGCTTGGGCTTACGCTCAAGAGTACATTGAGGGGGAACTGCCCTTTGTAAAGCCAGAAACACCAACCGAAGCAGGCCCTTTGCTGGATTTGAAAACGATGGCAGAAGTAGGCCGAATGCTGGGGCGCTTGCACAAAATGGCGACCTCGCTGGAGGATTACCCGGTAGCAATCGACTGGCTCGAAGATTGGTCGTTATCAATCCAACGGGCCGAACGCATGGCGGCAACCTCGGTCTGGTCTCGTCAGGCTGCCGAAGTCGCCCAGAATTTGAGTACCCTACCTATGGCAGAATTAAAAGCTCTACCCTATGCCCTGCTACATACCGATGTGCATGAAGAGAACCTTATACGAACCTCAGAGGGCCAACTCTATATTTTAGATTGGGAGTTGGCCGGGTTAGGCGAGGCGATTATTGACCTGGGGTTGGTGCTGGGCTGGCTTTGCACCCGGCCCGTTAACAACGTCGATTTGGAGCCTGCTCAACCAGCCGAATTTTATAGCTTTGATGAAGAATATTGCCGAGCTTTGCTACATAATTATCAGCAAGAACGAACGCTTGCGGAGTTGGAAAGACGCATGCTAGGCCCGATGATTCGGTTCTTGATGGGCTGGTACGCCGCCCGCGATATGGAGCGCGAACTACATGAGCCGGGCGTAGGCGAAGGGCTGGCTATCGTCCATTGGGCTATCATGCGGAGTGTAACACCCCACTGGGCCGCAACCCTGACCGACTGGGCCACCGAGACCGCTACCGGGCTTTAAGGGAAGCAAATAAAATAATCGTTCCAATGTAGGGGCAACCCTGGGTGGTTGCCCTCGTTGACCGTGCCGGATGTTCATGGGCAACCACCCAGGGTTGCCCCTACCAAAATGTTTTATTATTTGTGAGTCCCTAAAAGCAAAATGCAAAAGTATAGAACCCTTGTAGGAGCGAGCTTCTGCCCGCGATTGAACACGACGGCTGGGTGTTCAATCGCGGGCGGAAGCCCGCTCCTACAGATATGTGGATAGCCCGATTAATGTAACATTCACATATGGGGGCTTAAGAGCGGGCTTCTACTAATTCGCCCGCCTCTTGCGTCTCAACTACTTCTTCGATTACCTTTTCAATAACTTCCTTATGAACCTCTTCGTGGGCCTGCTGCCAATCGATCAGGGCAGCCTGCCAGTCGGGGGCCTGGGCGGATGGTAAGCCGTAGGCGATTTCGAGGCCGACCTGAAGGTCGTGCAGGTGCGGTTCGGCGCTCCACTCTATCGGCGGGCCAAAAACGATCCGCCAGCGTGCCACTTCTTCCTCCCACCAAATCGAAGCGGGCAGGGTCGGCACACCCAGGTTTGCCAGCCAACGCCCCGCACCGGGTCGCACTTCTCCAAAGGTCGGGTAGCCGTGACCTTCCGGGAAGACTATCGAGGGCTGACGGCGGGCGCGAGTTTTCCACTCCCGCAGAGCCTGGACGCTCGAACTGCGGTCGTTCGCCATCGTCAAACGCAAAGCGTTATAACTCCAACGTCGGTAGACCCAGGTATGCCCCTTGCGAATCTGTCGCACAATCCATTTTACCCACTCGGAACGGCCTTCCAGTTTCGCCTCGCGATAGCCGACAATCACCAGCCAATCCCGCGCCAAGTCGGGCCGCTTTTCGAGGGTAGCATGATGAATACTTGCCAGCACATGGGGTGTCCAGCGTCGCATGGTATGGTTGACCGCCAGAGCAAAAACACCCTCTTGCGGCAAATATTCCAGCCCTTCCGTCACATAATCGTCGTGCATCTCCCGACTTAGCGGCCTAATGTCGCGCCCGGTCAGGGTTTGCCAGACCAAAATCAGCCAGAAGCGAATACGAGGTGCGCCCCGGTCGGATTTACCAGCGGCGACGACCACGCGGCGGAATCTGGCGATAATCGGGTGGGCCATAACGTTGTGCATCACGGTAGCCCCGGCGGTAGCCCCGACGGTTATTGCCGCCCGAACTCGACTCGATTGAACTATAGGCGCTGGCAACCGAAGAAGATTCATCGCTCGTTCCACTACTTTCATCACTTATACCACTACCCATACTTTCGCTACCAATACTATCACTATCATCATCCGCGCTACTAAAGGTTGTACCCACCAAAAGTAAAAATAAATGCTGCTGTAATTTTAACACTCTTAGCTCCTATTTCGGTTTTCCTGTTTGGCCCGGCCTTTCCGGGCTACTTAATTAGACAGTCGGTTTCAACTTTTGTTTCAAAAGCACCCTCTCAACTACATTCCGGCTAAATCTACGCAAATTCCATGCCATAAGTTGCAGCCCCTTACTTGTAAAGACATTGCTCCGCCAATGGACGTTCCCCTTCATCCCTCATCCCCATCCCTCTGTCAATAGAAGCCTTTTGTGGAAAATGTGGAAGGATCGGGATAAGTCGTGGAAAAAGTAGTGGAAAAGGGGGGTGACAGAAAGCGCTTTTTCAGGTAGAATCTAAACAGTAAAATTGTTCTAAATTTTCTAGGGTTTGTTAAGAATACGAACGTGAAGGCGGATGGAACTCAAAGAACGTACAAGCGCTCATAATTATCTCAACGGTAGTTGGGATTCAGATTGGGATGAGGCGCAAAGCGACCTCGCTCCGATTGAATTGGACGACCTGGAAATAAATACCGGGCCGGAACCGCTAAAGGCCGGGGCCAACGCCGGGCCGGATTTCCTATCGGACGAAACCTATCTGGAATTATACAAAGTCTACCAGACCGAACGGCAAGCCGAGCGTGAAGCCCAGGCCCGCGCCCGCGCTCAGGCCCAGGTCGTGCGACCAGTTGCGCCCGCCCCGCCGCCGCCCCGAACCGTACCCGCCCCGACCGAAAGCAATGGCAAAACCAGCGTCAAACCCAACCGCCCCAAAAGTGGCCTGATTATCAGTGACCACTTCAAGGGCGATTATTTCCTGCCCATTGCAGTTTCGGGGTTGCCAGAAATACATTACGAAGTAGTCCGCGATAGCGAAGGGCTGGAAAAAGCGGTCAACGCCCTTTTGGGAGAGCGTATATTATCGGTCGATACCGAGACCAATGGCCTCGACCCGTTTGACTCGAAGTTGCTCCTGGTGCAGGTCGCCTCGCTGGAAAAGTGTTATATCATCGATGCCCAGAAAGTGCCGCTCGAACCGCTCAAGCGCCTTTTGGAAAATCCGGGTAGCCTCAAGCTTTTGCAAAACGCCAAGTTCGACTATGAAATGCTCAAGCAACAGGCCGGGATCGAGCTTGATAACATCTACGATACAATGCTGGCAGAACGGCTTTTGACCGCCGGACTGGGCATGAAGGTCGGTCTGGCCGAACTGACCAAGCGCTACCTCGACATCACGATGGACAAGTCGGTGCGAAAAACCTTTTATGGCGCGTCCTCCGCCAACAGCTATATGTCCGAGCAACAACTTGAGTATGCCGCCAGGGACGTTATGACCCTTTTCCCAATCTATAATCAGCAATTGGTAAAACTAAAAGCCGAGCAGTTGCTAGGGGTCGCCGATTTGGAATTTAAGTGCGTAGCGGCGGTCGGGGACATGGAGTTGGCGGGCTGCAAGCTCGATACGGTCAAGTGGCGGCAAATTCTGAGTAATGTCGAGACCAAACGCGATTTGACCCGCGAAGAGTTGATGAAAATACTGCCCAGTGGCGCAACCCGCCAGGCCTCGATGTTTGGCAACGATGAATATACCATCAACCTGAACAGTGGTCAGCAAATTATTGCCGAGTTTCATAAGTTGGGGATCGAACTGGAAGATACCTCAGAAGCGACCCTTAACAAGCACAACCACCCGGCGGTTAAAAAGTTACTCGAATATCGTAGCCACGAAAAAACGCTCGGTTCGTTTGGTGAGAGTCTGCTGGCCTTGATCCACAAACGCACCGGGCGCATTCACCCTGACTTTCAGCAGTACGGGGCCGATACTGGGCGCTTCTCTTGCTCCAACCCGAACGTCCAGCAAATTCCGGCCACTTCTGACTTCCGAGCCTGTTTTATCCCTGCCGAGGGTTATAAGCTGGTGACAAGCGACTATTCGCAGGCTGAACTAAGAATTTTGGCTGAACTATCCCAGGATGAAGCCTTCCTGACCGCCTTCAAGTCGGGCGGCGATTTACACATCCTGGCCGCCAGCCAAATGTACAATATCCCGCCCGAACAAGTCACAAAGGTTCAGCGCGGGCAGGCCAAAGCGATCAACTTCGGGTTGGCCTATGGGATGGGAGCGCAAGGTTTGGCAGTCCGGATCGATAAGACGGTCGAAGAATCGCGCGACCTGATTAACGCCTATTTCAAAGCCTTTAGCGGGGTCCAAAAATGGCTTGATAAGGCCGGTAAAGACTCGCTTAGAAATCTCTATAGCCCAACCCCGCTCGGTCGCAAACGCTACTACCACCGTCCCGACCAGGACGACCCGGAGTATCGCCGCAAAGTCGCCGAAATCGAGCGGCAGGGCAAAAATGCGCCGATCCAGGGGGCCAATGCGGATATGACCAAAATGGCGCTGGTTTTCTTACGCGAAAACCTCAAGCGCTTCGATGCGCGGCTAGTCAACACGGTGCATGATGAAATCGTGGTCGAAGTGCGTGAGGATCAAGCCGAGGAAGTCTGCAAATTGGTCGAACACGAAATGATCCGGGCCGCTAAAGAAGTCTTAAAAGAGGTGCCGATAGTGGCTGATGCCAAAGTCGGCGATTACTGGTCAAAATAACTTTAACCCTTCGATAGTTTTCGGCACTACCCAAGCTTTATATGAACTTTATCTTTTGCCTCCCTCCCGACACGAGAGTGGCAACTCTCTTTAGTTTTGCCTGCCTGCTGTTCTTCGCATAGTGTAGTTCGCAAAGAGTCATCAGGATTAGAGGCGGCGCTGTTAGCAGTTAAACAGCGCCGCCTTTATTTTATAAAAAAATAGTAACTACTCACCGCAGAGACGCAGAGAGCGCAGAGAAAAACTGAAATTTAGTAATTACACAGGCCGGGCGACCACATAGGGTCGCACCCTACAACCGATTTGGGGTAGGGGCGACCCTATGTGGTCGCCCAAATGGGGTAGGCTGAGTAGTTACAAAAAATAAGCCAGCAAAAAGTATTATAATAGCGCTGACGGTTAGAAATAGAGGCTCTTATAGCAGAATGCAAAATATTTGAACTATCCAATTATCTGTAGGAGGGGGTCAATCAGTCTGCAAATTGCTATATACAGGAGAGTTGCGATAGATCAGCAATAGGAACTGCTTAGATGTTAACCGAAAATAACATAGTCGAGGATGGCCGCAAGGATTGGCAGGTAATTCTATGGGCCTCTTTTATCGCTCAGGTATTGAGCATTATTGGGTTTAGCGCGTCGCTACCTTTTGTGCCGCTTTTTCTGGTCAAAGATTTGCATATCGCCAGTGTCCAGGAGGCCGGGCTGTGGGCCGGAGCGATGGCCGGGATCAGTTCACTGGTGATGGCCGGGTTCGCGCCGATCTGGGGTAGTCTAGCCGACCGTTACGGGCGTAAAAGTATGGTGCTGCGGGCGATGATCGGCGGTTCTATCCTGATCGCGCTGATGTCGGTCAGTTCAAATGTCTGGATGCTGCTGGGACTGCGGATCGTCCAGGGAGCGCTGACCGGGACGGTTCCGGCCAATATCGCGCTAGTTGCTTCGGTGACACCCAAGCGGCGGTTGGGTTTTGCGCTCGGTCTGATCCAGACGGCGGTCTTTTCCGGGGCCAGCATCGGCCCGCTCATCGGTGGTACACTGGCTGACCTGACCGACTATCGCTTTACCTTCGTAGTAACTTCTATCGCGCTGGGCCTGGCTGCCATCATCATCGCCGTCTTTGTCCACGAAGATTTCAAGCCGGTCAAGCCCGACCCGCAGGCCCGCAAACTCGGCTGGAGCGAACGGTTCAAGCTGGCTTTCGGTCAAAAAGAATTCGTGGCGATGCTGATTATTTTGGCACTGGTGCAGTTTGGTAATAGCGTGGTCGCTCCGGTACTGGCCCTCTTTATCAAAGTGCTAAACGGAACCGACGAAGGCGCTGCTACCCTGGCCGGGCTAGAACTCGGCATCACCGGGTTTACCAGCGCCCTTTCCGCCGTTGCCGCCGGGCAATTGAGCGACCGCTTCGGGCATCGCCGCGTCCTGGTTATTAGCGCTGTCGCGGCAGGGCTGCTTTATATCCCGCAAGCGTTTGTCAGCAATATATGGCAGTTATTAATTTTGCGGGGGGCGATGGGTATCTTTTTTGGTGGCATTGTGCCATCTGCCAACGCCCTGATCGCCCAACTTATCCCGGAAGGACGCAAAGGGGCGGCCTATGGCATGGTCAGCAGTTTTGCCTCGCTCGGCTTTGCGCTTGGCCCACTGACCGGAGCAGGCATCGCCGCCCTTATCAATACTCGCGCCGTCTTTTTATTGACCGGTGGCGTGCTGCTTTTGACTGCCTTCTGGGTCAACGCGGTCTTGGCAGCCCACCCGCCTATGCTCACCCCAACCGATGAAGCCGACCTCTCGGAACAAATTCAGCTAGAGCAAAAGTAATCTCGGTCAAAATTAACAGGGATAGCCAGACCCTTACGACGGGCGTAGACAGGATAAAGCGGGTTATACTACGCCCTAAAGCGGGGTTGCTCATTCTTATTGTTTGAATCTAATGCAAAATCTGAGGCGCACCCATTCAGTGGCCCCGTTACCCCACCCACTCCAATAGTACGTGCCTCTACTCCTAAAGACCTAGACCGAATTGAGCCAAAAGACTATAGAAAATCCGACATTTGCAGCGTGACAAGACTGGCGACCTATATAATAATATAAGTGTGAGAGGCACAAGGCGCAAAATTAAAAAATAAATAAAAATAAAAATCTAAAATTGCCAAATGCCTCTTAAGAAAAATGTACTTGCACCCGGTTCGTCGTAATAACTAAATTAATTTGGGACACCTGGGACTATCCAAGCAATTATAAAATTTTTTAATCTAGGAGAAAATAATGGAAACCGAAGAGACTTCTTGTACGGAGCAAGCGCCCGACATCACGAATGACCTGGCTAATCTGATCGCCGCCGGTTGGACGGAAGCGCAGATCGCACGCATGGCCCGCCAACGGGCGCTCTACAGCCGCGACAACGATACTTTAACTCAGCAGTCCGAACCAAAAGTAACCCTGTCCGCCACCGAACAACAACATCTTAGCTTCGTGCGCTGGCTCTACACATCAGGCCGTCTCGCGGCTTAGTCTCGTCCTGACACATTTTTTGCAAGCAATTAAACATCTCTCCAAAACATTTCTCCATACTCTCCATATATGAGGCATCCCGCTAAAATGCGGGATGCCTCATATACTTGTGTTCAAAAACCAGTAATGTGCTATAATAGACCCACATTTTGAGCGGCTTCGGGTGACATTAACAGAAACGCTCCAATTGCCTTTTTTGGTCCGGGCTAACTAAGCTTTATACTATTGACGAACTAGATCGCTCACACATTTCCATGTTGCCATGTTGAATGAACGCCCTCTACAATCAAACAGAGCTATTCCCTGGCTAAACCAGTTTGGTAACTGGCTGGTTAAACCGTCGGTTAATCTACCGCCCGACCGAATGCGCCGTTCCCGGCTCTTTAATACTTTCTTGCTGACCGAGCTAAGCCTCTTACTACTAGCCACCCCCCTGGCAATCATCAACCGTAATTCGCAACGCATTTTGTTAGGAGTGCTGATTTTCCTGGTTGGGGTAGTGGTAGCTTATGTTTTGGGCAAAGCCGGGCAAGTCGATTTGGCAGCCTGGGCCAACGGCCTCGGTTCGCTAGTCGCCCTCTCTTACTATATTATTAGTACACCTAGAACCACTCCTGTAACCATCTATTATGATTTTCGCTCCAGCGTGATGTTATTAGCCCTGCCGATTATCATAACTGGGGTAGTAGCCGGGGCCAGAGCTTGCATAGCCTTGACCGGGCTGAGTCTACTAATTTTTATCGTAATTGGAGTAGTCGAAATATCCAACGAGAATATTTTACCCCAAACTGGCCTGAGTTTCTATATTTTGTTATTTCTAACTCCCCTCTCCTTTTTAGTTATGGCTTGCTTTCTTTCGGTTATCTTCGAGCGTAATATTTTTGGTCTTTTCGACCGACTAACCCGGCGCAATAAAAGCCTACAAGAAAATACCGAACGGCTGGCCTTCAAAAGGCAGCAATTAGAACAAGTAGCCGGCGAATTGCAAACTATCGTGGTCAAGCTTAAAAGCAGTTTTGAAGAACAGTTATATAGCTCCGAGGAACAGCAAAAAGCAATTGTAGATGTAGGGGCGGCCCTGGAAGAGTTAGGGCGGGTCGCTCGCCGGATCGATAGTCTGGCCGGACAAGCCAGTCAGGTCGCCCAAAACGCGGTCGCCGTGGCTACCCGCGAGGCCGATGTCATCATGACCAACGGAGCGGCTTACGGGCGGTTGCAACAACATTTGGACTTGATTAACCATAGCATCGAAGAATTGACCGTCGAAGCCCGCCATATCGATCAGGCGGTCGGGTCAATCAGCGAAGTAGCCGAAGAAACTAACTTGCTGGCGCTTAATGCCTCGATTGAAGCCGCCGGAAACCGCGAACACGGGCGACGTTTTACGACTGTCGCCGGGGAAGTCCAACGTCTGGCTCAGCGTTCGCGCGATGCTGCCGACGAAGTGCGGCGGGTCGCCGGGCAAATCGAGGAAAGCGTAGCTATGCTGGCCGAAAGCAGCATTGAGAGTCGGGAAAGAGCGGTCATTTTATCCCAAAGCAGCCGATCTTCCGCCACAACGGTCGATGAAATTGTAAAATCGGTCGGAAGCTCGGCCCGTCTCGGTCAGCAAATCCTGGGGAGTGTTCAGGGCCAACAAGCGGCTGCAATTGGCATTATGGACTTGATGCCTTCGATTTCAACCAAAAGCGCCGAAATTCGGGTTTCCACCCACCGGTTGCTTCAGGCACTCCATGATCTCGAACAGGCCGTCTACAATTTGAGCCAGGGTTCCGAAATTCTCTTGAGCGCACCGCCTGCCGAAAAAACAGAGGCGGAAGAGAGCGGGTGGCGCAATTTTTTGCCAATCTACTCGCAACGTAGTATCAATTGGAATATCAACTGGCGCAGGTTCTGGGTCGGGATGAACGCGGCCAGCCACCAGATTCCACACCACCTGCGGAGGCGTTCGCGACTACTAAATACCCTTTGCCTGTGTTTTAGCTTTTTCCTGATCTTTTACATTCCGGCCCAACAGTTGCTTAGTCCCCGCCAGGCATTATTGGTCTCGCTTAGTTTTTTGCTGGTCGGGGTGATCGTCACCTACGTTCTCAATAAACTAGGCTATTACGTAATGGCTTTATTTTGTTTTTTTGGGTCAGCCCTGGGCAGCTTTTCGGCCTATATTCAGCTTATCACTAAGCCGTTTGATATTATCGATTACATCAAAACTGGCTCTAGCACCCTCGGCCTGATTATCATGGTAGCCGTCATAATTGCCGGATTGCGTTCGATTATTTGGACGACCGGGCTGGCGATCTTGTTAACTATTCTTTACGCTTTCCAACGGGTCGAACGGTCTTTTATCGATATGTTACCTTTGTTAGCCTACCCGACTCTTTTGTTGATTTCACTGGGCTTTCTGGCCGCTTTCCTGCACAATAATATTAGCCGCCTGAACGAACAGCTTGAACACCAAAACCAACGTTTGACGGCAGACAACCGCGAGCTTTTGCTCAAAGAACGCCAGGAAATCGAGCTAAGTTTGCTAATCAACAATCTGACCGGCGAACTGTCCCACTCGTTCGAGCAGCAGGCCCAATTAGCCAGCACTCAGCTTCAGGCGATCCAGGAGATTACCAGACGAATTGAAAATTTGGAGCGCGACGCACGCACGCTGGTCGCTTCGACCAAAGAAATCAGTCAGGCCGCCGGAGAAGCCAAAGAACACGCTTCAAAAGGAGCGGCTACGATGGAAGAAGGCTTGCAAATTATCGAGGAGTTCGAGTACCGCATTACGTTGATTAGCGCCAACAGCGCCAACCTTCAGATGCAGGCCAGCGAGATTGAGCAAACTTTTGACCTGATTATCGATGTGGCGGAAGAAACTGATTTGCTGGCCCTCAATGCGACGGTCGAAGCTTCCCAAGCCCGCGATGCCGGAAAACGGTTTGCCGCCGTCGCCAGTGAGGTACAACGTTTGGCAGGCCGCGCTAGAGCCGCCAGCGCGACGGTTCGGGCGGTCATTGCCAGGGTCGAAGAAGCAGTGGCCCTGTGCGTCGATCTAACCAGACGCGGTCAATTTGAAATTCAGATTTTGGGGCAAGCCTCGCAGGATACCAGCCTGTCGATCCAGGAAATCGTTCAGACCGTCAGCAGCGCCAATAGTTTGATAAACCAAATTGGGGAAGCCGTCCAGCAACAGGCCGCTGCGATTGCCCAGGTTCTCGAAAGATTGCGCGATATTACGGCGGTCGGCAAAATCTTCAAAGACACTACCAGAGCCAACAGCGATACCGTCGTCCGCCTCAACGCAGCCTCTAACCTGCTTCACTCGGTGGCCCAAAAGCCGGAACTATCGATTGAGGGAGCTATCTCCCCCAATTAAAGGTCCTGGTGTAACACTGCTCCGCCAGTGGACGTTCTCATTCATCCTTCATCCCTGGTTCCACCAGTGGATTTTCACTCTAAATGTAATACATCATGTGGGCTTGTTTATCGAGTTGAGCTTGTTTTTCGGCGAACCGCTCACACAGATTTTCCAGAGTGGTCGCCTGTAGGATACGGGTAGTCTCTAGCTCAACATCGGCCCAGACCTCGTTCAAGACCAGGTCTATCGGGGCCAGGGCGACATCGTGGGCTATCGGGGAAATTTCACCTTCCAAAACGTGGACTACTTCGTAAAGGCTGATCTGTCGAGGATGGCGGGCCAGTACGTGACCCCCCTGCGGGCCGCGCAAACTCCGAATTAACCCTGCTTTACGCAGAGTTATCAACAACTGGTTCAGATAATCTTCCGGCACGCTCTGAGCCTCACCGATCTCCCGACTACGCCGGGGGCTTTGCTCATAATGCTGAGACAGATCGAGTAGCGCCCGCAATCCATATTCGCCTTTGCTGGATATTTTCATTTTTTGCTCGTTATAGGTTTGCTCGTTATAGAAAATATAGCGTGTCAGGTAAAAAACCGCCTTGTCTCCTACCTGACACCTGCTATAAGTTTAAGTCAGTTGAAGTTGTTCTCGAATATCGGCAAAAAGGGCCGTACTGAGATAGCGTTCGCCGGTATCGGGCAGCACCACCACAATATTCTTCCCGGCGTTCTCAGGCCGCTTGGCGACCTGGATTGCAGCGTAAGCCGCCGCACCACAACTAATCCCCACCAACAAGCCTTCCTGCCGCATAATCGCGCGGGCCGTCTCAATCGCCTGATCGTTTGTGACCTGGAAAATCTCGTCGATCAGCCCGGTATCCAACACATCCGGCACGAAACCGGCCCCAATCCCCTGAATTTTGTGAGGAGAAGGCTTGCCGCCGCTCAAAACCGGACTGGCGGTTGGCTCGACTGCCACGACCTTGAAGGTCGGCTTGAGTGGTTTAATGACCTGGGCCACCCCGGTAATCGTGCCGCCGGTTCCAACCCCGCCGACCAAGATGTCTACTTCGCCATCGGTATCATCCCAAATTTCAAGAGCAGTCGTGTTGCGATGAATTTCAGGGTTAGCCGGGTTTTTGAATTGCTGGGGCATCCAGGCATTGGGCGTTTCAGCTAACAATTCCTCGGCTTTGCGGATTGCGCCGGGCATCCCTTCGGAGCCAGGGGTTAGCACCAGGTCGGCTCCATAGCCCTTGAGCAACATCCGCCGCTCGATGCTCATGGTATCCGGCATAACCAATTTGAGATGATAACCCCGCACCGCCGAAACCCAGGCCAGTGCAATCCCGGTGTTGCCACTGGTCGGCTCGATAATAATCGTGTCCGAACTCAATACGCCGCGCCGTTCGGCATCTTCGATCATACCAACCCCAATCCGGCACTTGACGCAAAAACCAGGGTTGTACGACTCTAACTTGGCGATGACATTGCCAACTGCGCCTTCCGTGACCTTGTTCAAACGCACCAACGGGGTATTGCCCATTAATTCAATCGCGTTCTGAGCAATTTTGGGCCGGAAATGCCGTCGCTCCTGGGCGGCTTTGCCTTCTGTTGAAGTTATCATAGGTCTTTGTTCTCCTGAATTATCTTCTTTGCTTCCATCAACTTTGGGGCCTCGTTTCGCCACTACCAATTCTCGACAAAGCTGATTAGATAAGCCAATTATAGTAATGTTTACTAACTTTGTCAATAAAAGCCGGATTTGTAAGAATTGAAACTAAGGACAACTAGAGCCGAGTAGTATAGACAGTCTGCACAAAAGGTTTTAGCAAAATTACCCTATATCTTCTCCAATTCTTTCCAATTTCGCTTTCTATTTAACAAAATCCGCAAAATCTTATCTAGCGGGGGTTTTTAGGATTCGAGGCTGTTTTTGGCCCAATAACGGTTAAGCTGTGCATTTTGTACAATAAACCCTTTAGATTTTTGTACTTGCTGATGTAGCATCCCGTTCAAAATCTCCTTATGATAGTGAATAAGCAAAACAACCTGTGTCAAAGACACAAGCTCCAACAGATTAAGTTGTTACATTTAAACAAGGAGGATTGAGAAGAGATGTTTTATGCTTCCGTGTTGTTTCAAACAACGCCCCCCGCTCCCCCTAAGATCGACTTTGGCGATACAAGCTGGGTTTTGATCTCGACCGCGCTGGTTATGCTCATGACCCCGGCACTAGGCTTTTTCTACGGTGGTCTTGTTCGCCGCAAAAACGTCCTTTCGACTATAATGCACAGCTTCTTTACCCTCGCTGTAGTCAGCGTCGTGTGGATGCTGTGGGGGTATACACTGGCCTTCGGCCCGGATGCCGGTGGGATCGGTGTGATCGGGAGCCTGGATTGGGCCGGGCTAAACAACGTTACCGGCATCAATACTAATTATGCTCCGACCATTCCTCATCAGCTTTTCATGATGTTCCAGATGATGTTTGCGGTTATAACGCCAGCCCTGATTACAGGCGCTTTCGCGGAACGCAAACGGTTTAAGGCTTTCGCAATCTTTATTGTCTTGTGGGTGACTTTTGTTTACTCGCCTATCGCTCACTGGGTTTGGGGCGCACAAGGCACGGTCGGCTGGCTCAAGAGCCTCGGCGCTTTGGACTTCGCTGGTGGTACGGTCGTCCACATCGCTTCCGGCGTAGCCGCTCTGGTTGCCGCCCTGGTTTTGGGCAAACGCCTCGGCTATGGCAAAGAGGAAATGGAAGCCCACGATGTACCGATGGTTGTGCTAGGAGCGGGTCTGCTCTGGTTCGGTTGGTTCGGCTTCAATGCCGGTAGCGCCCTGCAAGCCAACGAACTAGCCGTCAGCGCCTTTACCGTCACCCACCTTTCGGCGGCGATGGGCGCAATCACCTGGGCCACCTTGAGTTGGATTCGCCAGGGTGCGCCGAGCGTCCTGGGTGCAGCAGCGGGTGCGGTCGCCGGTTTGGTCGCGATCACCCCTGCCAGTGGGTATGTCAATCCGCAGGCCGCCCTTATCATCGGGTTTGGAGCAGGCACAATCTGCTATTTCAGCGTCCTGCTCAAGACCAAACTTGGCTTCGACGATGCGCTGGATGTCTTCGCGGTACACGGTATGGGCGGCATCTGGGGTGCAATTGCTACCGGCCTTTTCGCTACCAAGACAGTCAACGCTGCCGGTAACGACGGCCTATTCTATGGCAACCCTGGACAAGTGCTGGTTCAACTGGCCGGGGTCGGCGCTACCGTCGCATGGAGTGGGGTCATGACCTTTATCATTCTCAAGCTCATCGATGTGGTGATCGGTTTGCGAGTGGATAACAAAGACGAACTGGCCGGTTTGGACAGTTCGATGCACGGCGAAAACGCCTACCAGTCCTAAGCTTAGTTCGTTTGAGAGTGAACCTAATTTTTAGGGGCGACCGTGATGGTTGCCCTCAGAAACCAAGCAGTTAGTTAAGGAGGATTTAGACGAGATGGACATATTATTGATTATCGGGCTAGTGCTGTTCCTGGGTCAGTTTATCGCCTGGGCCTTATTGCCCAATTCCAAGCAAGTCGCCGAGACAAGTGTCGAGTTTAGCTCATTGGGCGACGAGGCTAAGAGCAAGGTAGCGGTCGGAAACTAGATCAGGGGTAAATCCCATCAGATTGTATTTTACAACAATGGCCCGATACTTTGGGTATCGGGCCATTGTTGCTTTTTATTAGGCCGGGGGCAAATGGTCTAGCAGACCCCATTGCAAGCAACTAAAGCGGCGACCATCAGTCTCGACAACCGTAACTGCCGTATTCTTAAGACCTTGCCGGGCCTGTACGAGGCTCAAATTATCGCAGATATAAGGCAACCCATAAACCAGTACCCCACCGTGAGCCACGACCGCCACCCCTTCGCGCTCACCAAGCGTAGCATTTTCGCTCACAATCTGCTTGACCGCCTGCCGCAATCGCCGCTGGACGCTAAAATGGTCTTCACCTTGCTCAAAAGCCAGCGCACTCTCTCCGGCATTCCAACGCTGGATAATATCGTCGTGAATTTCCCAATCCGATAATTCGGCGCTGCCGTCCAGCACGCCCACATTTAATTCGCGCAAATCCTCTAACACCGTAACCGAAGCGAGGGCCATCCGACGCTCGATAGCCTGGGCGGTTTGGAGCGCCCGAAGCAAAGGACTGCTATAAACCTTTGCGATCTGGCGTTCGGAAAGCCACTCCGCCAGCGCGTTGGCCTGTTGCAGACCGAGCGGAGTAAGCGGAAAATCGACTATTTTGTAGGACATAATGTGGTCGATATTGGCCGGGTTCTCGCCGTGTCGAATAAAATAAAGACGCATCCAGGCTTACTCCGGCAACTGGGCCAAAATTCCGGCCAGGTCTGGCGCATCCGGCGGTAGCTTTGCCAGATTTGCCAGGGTCTGAAAAGTCGGGCGGGCCTGGGCCGTCTCGGAAGGAGGCCGGGCCAGGAAACTTCGCAACTCGGTCTGGGTTTCGGGCCGTCTTTCCAACACGTAGAGCGCAAAGATCGTATAGAGCGCCCCTTGTGCCTCATACCCCGCCAGACCTGCCAACGCATCTGCCGCTTTGAGCGCGGTCTGGTAATATTGGGTACGGACAGCCTGATAAAAGAGGGCGCGTTGTGCTTCGGGCTGTTGTCCGTCCAACTCGACCGCCCGGCTAAACGAACCATAAGCACTCTCGGCGGCCCCTTTGAGCCGGTAGCGAGTAGCTAGATAGAGGGCGGCCCGTGCTGCGGCCCGTTCCATATCCGGCATAGCGACGTTGGTTGCCAGCACGCTTTCGTAAAGCGGGGCGGTGCGCTCGAACTGCCCGGCCTCTTCCAGCAAGCGGGCCTGGAACCACTTCAAAAGGCCACGCAATTCAGCTTCGGGACTGCCACCACTTTCGGGACGTTGGCCCAGATTCTCGGCTCGATACCAGCGCCCTCGCGCCGAGGTACCGAGTTCTTCCAGCTTTTCCAACGCTCGCAGCTTTTCATCCAACCGCGTCCGCCCACCGCTATAGCTAGGAACCAGCAAAGCCCGCATACAGGGCAGAATCTCCTGCCCCTCGGCGTAAAACGTGCGACTCATGCTTTCGGCTAGAGCCAGCAGACGGCGGGCCAGCCCTTCATTGTAAGCCAGCGTAATCAACCAGCGCGGCAAGAGAAAAAACCAACCAACCGCTTCGTCCAGCCAAAACCGATAATAGGCAAGATCGGCTACCAATGCGCCCCATTCCGCATCGCGGGCGCGGGCCGGCAGACTACCTTTGAGGGTTGGGTCGGCTATCAATGCACCTTCGCAGGCCACCAGACGGGCGACGGCCAGCGTGCGGGCCGGTTCGATAATCGCTTCCTGTACCACCTGCGAAAAGCGCCGCCGCTCCAACAGCAAGTAATCCCGCAGACGGCGTTTCAGGGCCGGATGTAAGTCACCCACGCCAAAAAGCCAGCCATATTTAACACGAAGTACTTCCCACCA
This sequence comes from Chloroflexia bacterium, assembly GCA_038210655.1. GTDB lineage: Bacteria > Chloroflexota > Chloroflexia > Chloroheliales > Chloroheliaceae > 54-19. The sequence goes on along the minus strand of JBBQWM010000064.1, from coordinate 3,918 downwards.
GGCCGGATCGTAGGAATAACCAGCCTGCTCGACTAGCGGACGAAAGGCGCTTAGAAAGGCGGGGGTCGGTTCATGGAGTACAGCCTGATAATAAAGGGCCGCATGCTCTTGCTGGCTCAGTTGCCCGCTTTCTTCCACAAAATAAAGAAATAGCCCTTCCAAACGGTCGGCGGGAGTACGCGAACGAGCGGCATCCAGTTCGGAGGCAGAAGCGCCTCCGGCATAAAGCTCAGCGGCAATCGCCAGCGCCAGTGGTTCGCCGTCTGATAGGTCGGACAGCCAGACCGTTTCTTCCTGGCTCAGGCTGCGTCCGTGTTTCGCCTCGAAATAAGCCGCCACCCCGGAGGCTGAAAGGGGGGCCGGTTTGAGTTCTTCGGCCCAACCGGGTGCAGTCGTGGCGCTAAATAACCACAGGGTGCGTCCGCTTTCCTCGACTACTAGCCGTAGCCAACGGTCGCTACTACCCTCGGCCAGCGCATAATCGTCTAGCGTTATCAAGAACGGCTTATCCTCGCCGATAGCCGCCACCCCTCGCCCCAAAGCCCCAGCCAAAACTTCCTCCGGGCGTAGATAAAATTCCCACTCTGTGGCAGTCAACTTGAGCTTCAAGTCATCCACAAAAGCCCGCAACTGGCTCAAATTGGCGGCAGTCAGGGTGATAATATGTTCGAGGCCGGTCTTGACAAAGGCTGCCGCCTGATCGCTCATCTGCTCCGGGGTATAGATCGTGTAGAGGCGGCGGATCAGGAAATGCAGGGCCGAGGGGGGGATCGCCTGAACCGCCCGCAAACGTGGCTCGTCGGTAGTCTCGCCCGGTAAAGGCAAGCCAAGCCCAAGTTGGGCCGCTTCGACCCGACTTTCTAAGATGCTCAACTGTCGGCCCAAATCATCATAGGCTGTAAAAACGGCGGCAGGTAAAATCGAGCGCAAAGCCTCTGGCCCCGCTCCCCCTTGCGGCCAATTTTGAGCGATTAACCGGGCCTCGCTGGTCAACTCCTGCGCCCATTTTAATAGGCTGCTACGACCTCGCCCTTCCGGGCCGCTCACAAAGATAGCACGAGGGCGGATCACTTCCCCACTGCTCAGGGATGACCAGACCTCCCTTAAAAAAGCCTCTTCGCCATCCCGTTCAATCAAAATCAGCCCCATTACGCTTTCACCGCTTCTTTAACCTTTGCATATGGGTTATAAAGTTCGATTTGCTTACGATCAGAGAAAGGCTTGTTCGCCATTTTGAAGAAGCTAGACATACTTGCCACGCTCCCAAAACTAAACATGCTGGCGACGCTCAAGGCACTGAAAATCGAAAGAATACTGCCGGCACTCCCAATACAAAGAATACTGCCGGTACTCCCAATCGAGAGGATACTGCCAGTACTACCGATAGAAAGAATACTCCCGACGCTCCCTATCGAGAGGATGCTACCTTTGCTACCCAGGTTATTAGCCTTGCCTTTATCGACAGACTGGCCTTTTGTCTCAACCTTACCGTTTTTAGTAGTTCGTTCGTTGATGCTCATCTTTTAATCCTCTAAAATTAACCGGGATAGATAGGCTGCACAGGATTAAAATGACTGTGCTTATCCCTCCTGAACCAGCTATTCGCAATGTCTCTTTTCCTGCTAACTATAGTCTAGCCAGCCCCGTTTGTAAATCGGCAGCGCGATAGAAAATAGCCGCAAATAAAAAAGCCGCCGGTCTTAACCGGGGCAATCAGCTAAATGTTACAACAGCAAAGGGTACTACTAAAATTTTGAAAAGGGGCGAGTGGCCCCCCAACCGTCATAAGTTAGGCGGTCAGGGGGCAGGCTACGCCCCGGTCAACCGATATTGCTATCCGTTTTCCAGTTGAGGACGCACCCTAGCGCGGCTCTACCTCGCTATTGCTAAACAGTCCGATAAGCCTCGCCTTTAACGTGTACATTGGCACGCCTCCTTTCTACAGGACACTCCGGGTATACTTTTTCAGTGGCAAAGCCTACTTTGACTTGCCCAGAAGCGGACAGGGGCGCACCGTCAGGCTACCCATTTTACAGGCGACTTTGCGGTCTACCTGTACCTGCTATCGTTTGAACCTGACTATACCTGTCTGACTCCTTACTTGTTTATACTATATATAATCCCGGTTGTCAAGGCCGATTTCAGGTTATTTTCCCATCCCGACGCAAGGTGGTCAGCAAATCATAGGCTTGCCAGCGAGCCAGATGAAAAGAGGGCCAATTTAGGCGGCTCTTTTCGGCCTCCATAAGTTTAAGACGGCGGGAAAGATCGCTACGCAAACGTTCTTTGATCTGGCCGGAGGTCTGATCGAAACCAGCGACCAACGCCGGGACAGCATCATCCGACAGGTTGTACAGATAACGAACCGACAGATCATCTTTACGGCCCAGGTTATATTCGGCTACATCGTAATCGGGGTTCATTAGATTGATCGTGACCAAAAAACCGATTGCAGCTACAAAAAGTCCGATTGCGAACCTTTGCTGGTTTAGCCACATTGTGAAAAACAGCCAGACAAAAGTCAACCCCAGCCAAATGATAAAAGCCCGTACATACAGCCGTACTTCGGTGTTGATATAATAGTCGATGCTCTCCCAGACCAGCATGCGCTGGAAAGCCGAAACTAGCATAAGCATCGCCAGAACGATCATCAGGCTGCTAAGGCCCAGAAAGATACGTTCGTGGGATTTTTTGTCGTGCCGGGCAGCCCAACGCAACCCCAAAATCAAGATCATGGTCAGTATCGAAGCGATCAGTAGTTCCATAAAGCCGCGCCGCACATAGTCGCGGTAAGCCTCAAATTTGAGAGTGCGTTGGGCCTCACCGCTAAATAGATAGGTTACTTGAACCCAGGCAAAGGCCAGAAAGAGCAAATCGACCAGCACTAGCACGGTCGTGCCTTCCACAAAGCCGATCACCCGACCGGGAACCATCGTACCGGGCAAATTCTCACGGGGCGACTTGTCCGGGGCTAACCCACGCGGACGACTATAAGCGTAAAAATAGCTGCCCGCCACCAGCCAGGCTACCGACAGGATCAAAACCAGTTGCCATAACAAATCGGGTAAAGTGTTAAAAAACTTAAACTGGATGATTTTGTCGATATAATTGGCAAATTTCTGGTCGGCGGAGGCAAGCAAGACCGTAAAGACTAGCAAAATGGGGATCGCGATGATTATGCCGCGTGCCACTGGGATTGCTAAGCGAAACCGCCGCTTGTGGGTTAAGACGGTTTGCACACCGCTATTAACGACCGGGAGCGGCTTGACCAGCATATTTTGAAGCGCGAGGCCAATGACTGCCGGATAGCCAAACACCCCAAGCCGCTCAAAGCGGTCGGCAGCATAGAAAAATAGCAGCAGACAAACCAGACTGATAACGGCTACTATGTTAAGAAAAGTCAAAAAGTCGTTGGCCCGTACAAAAACCATCGTGGCAAAAAAGAGCAAGGGTGGAATCAGCCACAGATTGCGCCAACTCATCCCAACTCCTTCCGCCCAGCCAAGCATCAGGAGGCCCCCCAACACCAGCAACACGAAAAACAGAACTGAAATACCAAGGTTATTGCCATAGAACAAAATGTCCGCCAGCCAGCCGAGTGCCAGCGCGACCAGCAAAATACGCAGGGGTGAGCGAATACCAGTCATGGGTGCTTCCTTTCCGGTTGCGTATAAGAGATTGTATAGTTTCCTTAATGGTACAACGCACCAAATCGTCGGTTGTTACGAAATTCTTGATCCATTTTTAAGGCAGGGTGAGGTCTTTAAGTTATTTTCCTACACACAGTCACCTAAGTTTGTGTAAACATTAGCGACAACGGTTTTAACCATTGCACCTTTGACAATTTAATCATCACGAATTGTAACCAGGGCCGCCCGTCCAGTTCAGCGCCAGCTAATTCTGCTGGACTTAACCCTT
>JBBQWM010000063.1:0-33563 GCA_038210655.1 Chloroflexia bacterium | reverse complement strand
TTTTTCAAACATCTTTCAGGCAAGTTTGAAGTAAAAAGCGGCTTTGAATTGAGTGATTTAAGAGTTTTAGAGCTACATTTAGCCTTGCAAAAAATTAGCGACCTATACACTGCGATTCCACAAACTTTGTACACTGTAAGTCTAATTTCTAATTTCTAATTTCTAATTTCTAATTTCTAATTTCTGATGTCTTTTAATGAAAGGAGTTGACGATGGATAAGGGGGTTGAGGGGGCTTTGAAGGGGGCGGTCGGGCGTTGGCAGCGTGGGTTGAGGTTGCCGCCGCCACCGGCGATACCGAGCTTTATGGAGGGGAGTAATCCTGATACGCGACTGTTGTGGGAGCTTAACGAGCGGGTGAAGCTTTTGGAGGAGCATTATCGGGTGATGGGCAAGGTGGTGTGGCGGACGAGTGCGGCGGTGTTGGGGTTGTTGGTTCCGTCGTTGGGGTGGGATGTGGTGAATAATTTGTTGAAGCTGATGGGGAGTTAGGAGGTAGCGGGATGGCGGTGGCGGGGACGACGCATGATGTGGTGCTGGATAATGCTGGGTATATGTTGGCGACGGGGCGGGCCGGGTCGGTTGGTTATCAGAAGGGGTCGAAGACGGGGGCGGGCCAGTTGGGGATGCGCTCGGTTAATACGACGGACGCGGAGGCGTTGTTGGGGACGGTGGCGGGTAATCAGGCGCGACCTTTTAAGCGACAGTTTTGGGGGAGTTGGCGGGGGGTGGGTCAGAAGTTTGCGGAGGGCTGGGGGGCGAGTGCGAAGGTGGGCCGGGTCAACGACCAACTTAGGCTGGCTCCGGCGTTGGGTGGGGCGGCGCTGGCGCTGGCTCCACAGGGGGTGAGCGCTCAGGCGGACGCGACGGCTCCGGGCTTATCTCAGATGTATTCGACGAATTGGTATGGCATCCAGGTGGTGAGCGTGGATAAGCTGTTGTTTACGGGGGCGAACCCTGGGACGAATAGTAGTGGTCTGGTGCTGAAGGCGACCAGTACGACGGTTATTACGGGGATGGGGGTTTGGAACGGGACGATCTATGTGGGGGATGGGGCGAGTATCAGGAGCTTTGACCCGACGACCGGGGCGTTGGCGACGTTTGGGGTGCCTATCGCGGCGGATTTGGTGACGGGCTATCAGAATATGTTGGTGATCTCGCAAGGCGCTCGGTTGACGTGGTATATCGCGGCGGTGGGGGCCTGGGCGACGGGGATTATTTTGGATAGTCAGGTTGTGGCTTTGGAAGAGCTTGAGGGGTCGCTTTATATCGGGACGTACAACGGGAATTTATACCGGCTGCAGGGGACGTTGAAGGCGGGTAGTCCGGCGACGGCTCCGGGTACGTTGAACCAGTTTGACTTTAGCTTTGAGTTGATTTGGAAGGTGGGGTATTTGACTCCGTTTAGTTTTTGGACGGAGCGGCCTTTTGTGAAGATGACGGGGTGGCGAGGGGCGTTGTGGTTTTTTGCGGGGAACCAGCTTATGAAGGCTACTCCTAGCGGTGGACATCTGGCGATTGAGCTTCAGGCGGTACAGGGGGCCAGTTTGGGGCTGGCGGTTTGTGGTAGGTCGCTGGTGGTGGTGACGCGCAACGTGTTTAACGCGAACGCTTCGACGGTTTGGGTCAATGATGGGACGGCGGGCGAGGGGCAGGCGGTCTGGTGGAAGTTGGATGATGGGGGGACGTGGTGTTATCCGTTTGGGAACGCGAGTTATTCACAGGGGCAGGTTAACGCTTTTCAGTATGGGATTACGACGAGCCATAATTTTACGCGCTGGCTGCTCGACCCGACTTCACCACTGGGCTTTCGGTACGACAATTATGGGCGGGCGCGAACGACGGTGAGCGGGAAGGTGACGTTGCCTTTGGTGATGCCGGAGGATTTTGAGGGGCTGGGCGGGTCGGTTGGGTCGGTGCAGCTTTTGCGGGTCGGGGTAGAGTGGCAGACGATTGATGGTGGGGTGTGGTGGCCGACGATTGACGCGAGTTCGACGGCGGCTTGTAAGGTGCAAATCGAGGTGAGTTTGGATGGGGGGAATAGCTGGACGTATCTAATCAATCCGGCGAACAGTTCTAATTTTTATGCGCCGGGGGCGGCGGATTTTCGGGCCAGCCGATTTGAGTTCCCGGTCGCGGTGGGACAGGCGGGAGCGCAATATCCGGCCTCGCCGGGGTTTTCGGGGGCGGCGGTGGCTGACCCTGGTTGGCTGGTTCGGATTACGTGGGAGGGGACGATTATGCCGTTACTCAGGCGGGTCTGGCTCGATTATAAGCCGGTGGAGGTGTTGCCGACGAGTGGGCTGGGGTGGGATTTTGAGCTTAATTTGACTGAGCCGATTATTGGGCTGGATGGTGCGGTGGACAATGAGGCGGCTCTGACGAAGCTAGGCCGGTTGTGGACGCTCTGGAAGAACGCTAATACGGTGAATTTTACCGATCTGGATGCGGCAACGACCTATAAGGTGAAGGTGGTGGGCCTCGAACAAAAGCGGGTCGTACCAGGGGTCATGCCGAATCTGGCGCAAGGTTGGTCGGCGAGTGTGAGGTTGGTTGAGGTGACAGAATGAGGGATGAGGGATGAAGGATGAGGGATGAAAGGGGAACGTCCATTGGCAGAGCAATGGCTTACAAGGGGGCCGACCTAGTTGGATAGGGCTTAAACATTGTCATTCTGAGCCGCAGCCCCCAGAGGGGTGAGGCCACGAAGAATATCGGCTCCCCTACCCATCTATCTACACGGCTAGACCTTAGATTCTTCGCTTCGCTCAGAATGACAGGGGTAACATGAATTGCGTGTTGTCATTCTGAGCCGCAGCGAAGAATCTTCTTGCATTCGTGGCCTCACCCCCTCTGGGGCTGCGGCTCAGAATGACAGGGGTTACGTATCGCTGTAGAAGGCGGTCGAGTCTCCTGTCGGATACCCATAGATGTTCCCTTTCATCCCTCATCCCTCATCCTTCATCCCTTTCAAGAGGGAGGGTTCGCATGAGTTGGGGAAGTGATAGTTATTTGATGCCGCCGTTTACGTTGCCGGACAGTTTGTTGCTGGATACGGATACGGCGCGGCAGGGACGGTATCAGGCGTATTTGGATTTCTATAATGGGGCGCAATGGCAGGAGCCGCGCAAGCCGGGGGAGCGGCGGTTGACGGTCAATTATGCCCGGACATTGGTTCACAAGGGGGCGAGTTATCTTTTTGGCAAGCCGGTGCGCTTCGAGCTTGTCCCGAACGGCATGGGCCAGCAGGCCGAGCAGGAGGCGCAACAGGCCGAGCAATTCTTGACCGCGCTGTGGCACGATAATGATTTGGCGCAACTGGACTACGATACGGCCCTGGATGCCAGCATTTTGGGCGATGCGGCCTTCAAGGTGACGATGCAGAAGGATGAAGTAAATTCGGATTTATTTCATCCTTCATCCCTCCTCCCTCATCCCTCCTCCGTCACCGTCCGGGCGGTCGATGTGATGGGGCTTTCGGCGGGGTGGCGGGGTGATGATGTGCGTAAGCTGTTGTGGGTCTGCGAAGATTATCGGCTGAGTGGGGCGGAGTTGGCGGAGTTGGTTGGGCCGGGGGCGACGCTGGATTATGGGGGCGAGAGCCGTCATGTGGTGCGCGAACGGTGGTCGGAGCAGCTTTTCTCTATCGAGGTCGATGGGGTGGTGGTGCGGGAGGGGCCAAACCCTTACGGCTTCATCCCATATGTGATCTTTCCGAATTTGGCGAGGCCGCGTCAGTTTTGGGGCCTTTCCGACCTGGAAGACTTGATGCCGCTCAACAGCGAGTTCAACGTGCGGGTCAGCATTTTGTCCCAACTTTTACAGATGAGCGGCAACCCGGTTCTGGTGCTGCAAGGGGTTGATAGTGCTAACGGCTTGCGGGTCGGCCCTGGGGCGGTCTGGACGTTACCCGACAACGCGCAGGCCAGCTTGCTCGAACTTATCAAGGACGGCGGGGTTGATCTGCACATCAAGTATATCGAATTGCTCTACCGTATGATGCACGACCTGGCGGAGCTACCGGGGGCCGGGTTTGGGCGCGACGGGGCCGGGCAGGTCAGTAGCGGCGTGGCCCTCGAACAGTTGCTTCATCCGGTCGTCCAACGGGTTAACCGTAAACGTCGCCTGTGGGAGACGGCCCTCGACCGCCGCAACCGCCTGATGCTACGGCTGGCGGGTCTGCCCGACTTCCGCTCTCGCTTTATCTGGCCCGACATTCTGCCCCGCGATAGAGCGGCCCTGGTGACGCAGGAGGTCGGTTTGGTCGCCAGCAATATCCACTCGCTCGATACCGCCCGCCGTACTCTGGGCGACGAGCAACCCGACCTTGAGAACGATCTTATCCGGGCCGAATGGGAGGCGCTCGGTCAGGGAGCTTCCGTCCCCGGCAAAGGCCATACCTCCCAACCGCCCGGCATCCGCCCAGCCATCCATCTAAGCGGTGCATTGGTGCAGGGGTTGAGTGGAAGCGGGGGGTGAGGGAAGGGATGAGGGATGAAGGATGAGGGATGAAGAAATGCAGAGTGCAGAGTGCAGAATGGGGGATGAAGGGGGGCCGTCTATGGGTGGGAACGTCTATGGGCGGAGCCATATCTAACAAAATACTCCCGGTTCCTTGTGAGACATTGCTCCGCCAATGGACGTTCCCCCTTCATCCCTCATCCCTCATCCTTCATCCCTCATCCCTTAATATGGCTCTGCCCATAGACCGGGACGTTTTATCCAATCTCTAATCTCTAATTTCTAATCTCTAATCTCCCTTTTAGACGCAGGAAGCATTAAGTAGCACAAAGGTCAGGCCATTGTAGGAGGCCGGACACTTAGTAAGGCCAAAAGAGGCGGCAGTTGAGCCGGAGAGTTGGGAAGCTCCAACCTGAGCCTGCCCGGCTACGTCTTTAAGGCCATAGCTAGTAGTGCCACCGGTGGCAGTCAGGGTGCTGTTCTGGACGGTAGCCGTATCACCGTTGGAGAGACCATAATTGTCGGTAATGCCAGCGGTCGCGGTGAGGATACTGTTTTGCACCGTAACTTTCCCATTACTAGAAAGGCCATAGCTAGTAGTGCCGCCGGTAGCGCTCAGGTTGCTGTTCTGGACTATAACCTTGCCGTTGACAGTGTTGAACAGACCGAAGTTGGTAGTACCACCGGTAGCGCTCAGGTTGCTGTTCTGGACTATAACCAGATTATCGGAGTTGGAAAGGCTGTTAGCAAGACCGAAGTTTTCAGTGCCATTGGTGGCGGTCAGGGTGCTGTTCTGGACTAGGACCTTGCCGTTATGGATATTGCCGAGGCCGACGCTGGTGTTGGTAGCGCCCGTAGCATTCAGAGTGCTATTTGTCAAAGTGAGGTTGCCATTGTTGTTGCCGAGGCCAAAGTTATTGACACCACCGGTGACGCTAGTAGTGAGGTGGGTAAAATGGACGTTGTTGGTCGCGTTAGGAAGAACGTAAACCGCTATCTGGTTGGGAGCAGCGCCGGAATTAGTTATTTTAATAAAACGGGTTTCGCTATTAGAAACTACTATAAGAGTGCCGTTGCCAGGTGAAAAAAAATCACTACCTATTGTAGAAGAGATTACGGTCATATCCTCGCCAGAGCCTTCGAGGTCTACGAAGGGTAAAAGGACCAGGCTTTGGTTGCCCAGGTCGTACTGACCGGGTTCGAGTTTGAGCAAGTAGGGGTTGAGAGCGGATGGGTTGGAATTGGAGATAATGTCCCTGGCGGATAAGAGGGCCGTACCGTTCTGGGTTGGAGAGCCGTTAGAACTGACCAACAGGGTATGAGAGTAGCGCACCAGACTATTGGGGGTGAGGTTGAGGCTGGCTGGCTGGTCAAGAATTACCCCGGCGGGCAGGTTAGAGCTAAGGGCTGGAGTGCTGGACGGCAGGAGGCTGAAGAAGCCGCCTATCAGGAAAGCAAAAATTAGCGATAAGGTAGAGGCATAGCGAGGTTTCATGTTAAGTTTTCCTTTCGGGTTCATTAAATATTTCCATTGTTTCCAAAATATTAGTCAAAACATTGCATTATGAACAAGGTGCAGGGTACAGCTAGGGCTAGAACAAATTTTACGGAATGCGCCATCATAAACCAAACATCGGGTATTACAGCAAATTGCAAAGAGTATGATTTGTAGGAGTGAGCTTCTGTTCGCGATTGAACACCCAGATGCCAATTCAATCGCGAGCAGAAGCTCCCTCCTACAGACAAGGGGTTAGCTCAACCCCGGCCCGGACGATTGATAATAATCAGGGTCGGAACGAGACTTCCAATCGCTAGTCGAGTGGCGACTATTGACACCCCAGCGTAACGCCGCCAGGTCTAATAAGATTAGCAAGGCTACTATTATCACAAAACCGATTAATAATTCCATTCCAGACCTTCCTTTCGATTTGTTTGCTTGGGGTTGGTCTGGCCTTTTTTAGAGAAAAGCCACTGTTTTGATGGACGGGGATGTTTGGCTTTAATTTCACTCAGGACGCGAGTATGTTCCACCTGACCCGTAAATTCGTTATAACGCTGATGCTGAGTTCTTGGTGAGTAATAATTATTCAAACTATTCATGAGTTCGGTACTTCACTTTCTGAGAATATTCTCAAAACAATAATTTGATGTTCGATTGTGGCGGCGCGACCTTTTAGCATCGGTCTGACCGTCAGAACTATTCTAACCCAACTTCACAAGGCGGACATCATTAGATTAGTATATTTTTGGCTGTATGATTAACTATATGAATGGAATTTACTTTACTCACACAAAACAAGAGTAGGTGATTTTACCTAGTTCATCACGACTTTCGCTCTGAGCCTATAACGTTAGCCTCAAGAGTAAAAAATAAACTCAAGCGACTGGGCCAAGCGAAAGTCCTTATTCATAAAAGGTAAATACATACCTGTAAACCTGATAATTTGATATTGGTCTTTGAAAGGTAAATATGGATAGAGAAAAAGTAGTTCGAGAAAACAAAGTTGGGGGGGATATGTCCCGGCCTTTTATTCTAGGCCCGTCGTCACAAGACTATTTGCGTGAGTTTTATAGTGATGTGGAGATATTTTCGCGTGGGTTATGGTCGCGCTACCCATTACGGCCCTATCAAATCGAACCGGCCCGCAGGCTGGCAGAAGCGGTCCACAAAACCCAGGCCGGGCTATCAAATATCAAAAAATCACCCGCAACCAACCAATACGCCATCGTCTTCTCGCGGCAAGCAGGCAAAGACGAGATGACCGCCCAACTGGTCGCCTACCTGCTCAACCGCTACCAAAACTACGGCGGACAAATCATCGTCGCTGCCCCGACCGACCGACAAGCCAGCATCAGCCGCGACCGCCTGTTGGCCCGGCTCGACAACCCCCTCAACCGCCAGCAAGTCAAAAGCCGCGACGGTTATATCGTCCAACTCGGTCAGGCCAGCGCCCGCTACCTCTCCGCCGCCCCCACCGCCAACGTCCGAGGCGAAACCGCCAGCCTGTTGCTCATCGCCAACGAAGCCCAAGACATCCAGCCCGAACGCTGGGATGCCGTCTTCGACCCAATGGCTGCCAGCACCAACGCGCCGACCGTCTTTATGGGAACCGTCTGGAGCAGCACAACCCTCCTGGCCCGCCAGATGCGCCAACTCGAACAACACGACGGACAACGCCGGGTCTTTTTGGTCGATTGGCAAACCGTCGCCCAACACGTCCCGGCCTACGGACAGCGCGTCCAGGCCCGCATCGCCCAATTCGGCCCGACCCACCCCTTCATCCAAACCGAATACTTCCTCAAAGAGCTAGACGGCAATGGCGGATTATTCGGCCCCGACCGTCGCGCTCTCATGGTCGGCAGCCATCCCCGCCAGCTACACGCCCAAAATGGCAACCTCTACGCCCTACTCATCGACCTCGCCGGTGAAGGCCAACCCACCCACCAACCCAACCCTCGCCAGGACAGCACCGCCGTCACCGTCGTCCAGATCAAGCCGCCCCTGCCCCACCATCCCCAACCGAGCTATCGCGTCGTCCAGCGCTACGTCTGGCAAGGGGTCAAACACACCGACCTCTACCCCCGACTAGTCGGCCTCGCCCGCGACACCTGGCAAGCCCGCTACGTCGTAGTCGATGCCACCGGCCTCGGCGCAACCCTCGCCGCCTTCCTGAGCGGAGCATTGGGCGAAAAACGAGTGTTGCCCTTCGTCTTTAGCGCCAAAAGCAAAAGCGACCTCGGCTGGAACTTCTGCGGCCTCATCGATAGCGGACGCTTCAAAGACTACGCCCCCGACGGCGCACCCGATACCGACTGGTGGTGGCGACAACTCGCCGCCGTCGAATACGAAATCCGGCCCGGCCCCGGTCAACTCATGCGCTGGTCAGTCCCCGACCCCACCCTACATGACGACCTCGTAATGTCCGCCGCCCTCGTCGCCCTCCTCGACCAACAAGACTGGCAACCCCGTCAAGCCCACGCCCTCCCCGATAGAGCGGGCTGGTAAAGTGTTGTTACTTAGTAACTACGCAGCCGTGTCACCCTGAGCCGCAGCGAAGGGTCTAGATTCTTGATTGTGGCGGGTGGGGGCGGGCCGGATGTCTGGAGTGTCACCCTGAGCCGCAGCGAAGGGTCTAGATTCTTCGGCGGGGAGCTATCTTTGGAAAAATCCCGGTTATTTCCCGCCTCAGAATGACATGGCCTGAGTAGTTACGTTACTTATCAATAACGTCTAGGGCAAATCCGTTGATATTTGTCAACAAATTGTGATATTATTGGCTTATTACGCCAGCAGAATTTAACACCTTGCCCGAAAGTTCCGGGTACACAGAAAGGGAGCCAACCCAATGAGCGAACAGCAACCTACCTCACCCTTTGACGCAATCAGACGCACCGATGAAGATGGCGGTGAGTATTGGAGCGCCCGCGATCTATCTAAAATATTGGGTTACACGGAGTACGGTAAATTTCGCAATACCATTAAGAAAGCAGAGCAAGCCGCCGAGGGTAGCAGCTTATCAACCGCCGATCATTTCGCCCATGTGAGCGATATGATCGAAGTCGGTAAGGGAGCCAAGCGAAAGGCTCAAGACGTGCATCTAACTCGCTATGGTGCGTACCTTGTAGTGATGAACGCCGACCCAAATAAAGAGATTGTGGCCCAGGCTCAAACCTACTTTGCCGAACAGACCCGCCGCCAGGAACTAGCCGATGCCGAAGCGTTCGCCAGCTTGCCCGCCGACCGGCAGCGCTTGTTACTACGGGGCGAACTACGCTCACAAGATACCAGGCTAACTCAGGCTGCCACCGAGGCAGGCGTGATTACCCCGGCAGACCATGACCAATTTCAAGATGCCGGGTACAAGGGGCTTTACGGTGGCCTCGACCGACAGGCCATCAAAGAGAAAAAGACCATAGAGCCAGCCGCCGAACTGCTTGACCATGTTGGATATGCCGAGCTTGCTGCGAATTTATTCAGAGCTACTCAGACCGCCGATAAATTGAGACGCGACCAGATTCAGGGAACCGAAGCAGCCAGCGAAGCGCACCATGAAGTTGGTCAGATAGTACGCCGGGCCATTGCCGAGGTAGGCAACCAATTGCCGGAAGATTTACCAGCCGCCGCACCACCTATCGCAGCGCTAGAGGCTCAAGAGCGCCAAAAGCTAAATCCAGGGCCAAAAAAGCCCGGCATTGGGTGATTAGGAAAATAACCCGGTTGACCCGCTCAACTTCAATTCTAATCAGGCTGAAATGAGGCTGTTTTATCATGGGCTACGCTGGTGCTGCCATTTTTATACTAGCTATTACCGGGCAAAATAAAAACCGAGCAGGGGAAGTTGCTCGGTTTAAAAGAATAGGGATAGTGGGAGTGGAAATATTAATCGTCGTCCTCGTGGTCATCCTCGTCGTCTTTACCAACCGGCAGAGCCAAAATGTCAGGCGTTCCAGCTTTGACCGCAAACTTATATTTGCGCTTGATCGGCTGGGTCGGACTATCCACCCCCGCCATCTCGTTAAACGTAACCACCAAACTTTTAGCCGTAATTTTGACCGTCGAGTAGCCATAAGCGCGAGTACGCACATGTTTAAGGTGCGGATTAGCCGTCAGCAAGAAGGTATCCACCCCATTGGTATCGGTCGCCGGGTTGTAGCGTAAAAGCGGTTCCAGAGCGTGAAAAGGCGACGACGGGTCGGCAACCCCACCATAGATCGCATTGTAAAAATACGAAGAACTAACCCCCGCCCCAGTAAAGTCCACCATCGCAGGCGGCACGGTTTGATTATCATAATTCTCGTAGACCTTACCCGCAAAGAAACCGTGAATATCACCCGAAATGCCCACCACATTTTTGACCTTGTTAGCCTTGATAAACTGCATAAGCTCGGCCCGTTCGCGGTTATAGCCGTCCCACTGGTCAAGATCAAAATAAAACTTGGTCGCCCCATAAGGCGTAAGATCGAGCAACATACGCTGCAACGAAACCTCACTCCCCCAAATCTTCCAGGCCGCCTCCGACTGCTTCAGCTTATCCTTAAACCACTGCTTCTGACTAGCCCCCAACATCGAAATCGGCGGCGTTTTAACCGCCTCCTGGAAGTCAAAATAAGCTTTAGGCACAAAATAGCGCGACCCAATGCTGCTATTGGGAGCCTTAAAGCCAGGAATAGCCGGGCCTTCCGGGATCAGATGATCGGAGCGATAAAGCCGCTCGTCCGTCATAATAAGCTCAAGCAACTTGCCAAACCTAAAAGAACGATAAATCTTCAGGCTCGTATCATAAGGTTTAGCCGGGTCAAAGGCCGGAATATCCACCGGCATATACTCATACCAAACCTTGTTAGCAATCTTCCGGCGGTCGGGCGTAAATTCGGGCTGGCTCTCATTAAAGTAAGTCGAAGTCGCCCCCCAACAATCGTCGCTAAACTCGTGGTCATCCCAAATCGCGATCAGAGGAAAACGAGTATTAAGGCTCTGCATCTGTGGGTCGGAGCGATAAGTCCGATAAATCGTGCGGTAGTCCTCTAGCGTCGTGGCGTACTTCCCACCGCTCGGCAAAAGCGTGCCGTTCGGCAAATTAATCGTGCGGACGGTTCCCTGGAAGTTTTCGCCCACCGTCTCATAAATATAATCGCCCAGATGAACCATAAAATCGAGGTCTTCTTTGGACATCGCATTCAGGGCGCTATAATAACCGTTCGTATAATCCTGACAGCTAATATAGCCAAACTTTATTTCCTCGTCGCTATCGAGTTCCGGCGCAGTCAAAGTCCGCCCGACCGGGCTGACCGTCTGCTTGTAGATAAAGCGATAATAATAGCGCGTACCGGGTTCCAACTCGGTCAGCTTGACCCGCACCGTATAATCGACGCTGGCATCGGTCGTATAAGTACCTTGCGCCAGAATCGAACCAGCCCGGAACGACCGGGAGCGCGAAACCTGGAAAGCAACGTTGGCGCTCGGCCCGCTTTCCTCTACCCGCGTCCAAAGCACCACACTATGCGGCTTGGGATCGCCCGATAAAATCCCCTGTGGAAAGCGCAAACTCGCCGAGTTGGACGAATTAACCGTAAAGTCATCCTCGGCAGCCTGAGCCTCAGCCAAACTAACGGCAGGCAAAGCCAGACCAGCAGTAGCCACCGCGACTACTTTGATAAAATCTTTTCTATTCAACGTTCTACTTCCTGTTGCTATTTTTAAAGGTTTCCAGCAAAGATAGTTCTAGGTTTAATAATGCCTCAAACTGATTAATGATCTTTTAATAAGATGTTTTTAAGATGTAAACATTTTGTTGTCTAATCTACCTACCCCTTTTCCCCACCCCATTCCCCTTGTTCGACATTGCTCCGCCAATGGACGGCCCCTTGCTCTTTATCAGCAAATTATAGTACTATTACAACAGTAACCTACAACCAACCACCGCCAAAGAGGATTAACAATGAGCGGTCAACTACACCCCAATTCGCAAAGAATTATAGTAGCGCAGAAGAATACTGGCAGCTAGAAGCAACGATACGTTTTAAGTTTGAAAACATTTATGTGAATATAGCAAAAACAATATAGAACGAGGTGGCAATGTCCGAACAAAATCAAGTTGATAACCTTATAAATTGGCTTCAAAACTATGATTATAATATTTTACGAAATGAGGCCGAGGTCGAAACGAAATTTGTACATCCGTTATTTCAACATCTTGGTTATCCTGAAGGTAGCCGTTTCGATAAACAACCTATAAGAACTTACGGCGCACCCAAAGTCGGCAGACCACAAGAAGCAGATCAAACATACTACAGTGAAACAGATACTACTAAACACGATGAAGATAGTTGTCTAATTATTGTGGAAGCAAAAAAGATACATTATAAAGAAATAGATGAGAATGTCTTAAAACAAGCTAAGTCGTACGGGGATGCCTTGAAGTCTATTTTATTGGTTTTAACTAATGGAAAAGAATTGAAAGTTCTCACACGAGAGCCTCTAAAAAAGGAAGACCTGGTTCTCCATATAAAGAAAATTGAGGATTTAAGGCAGCCCGAAGAAGCTAAACGTTTATATGATTTGTTAAATTTCAGAACAGTAAAACAAATAAAATCAGATAGCCTTAATAAGTTGAAATATAATCAACAGGTAAAATTAGACCAAGCTCTCAATAAATACCCTGAAATACAAGCCTTGCTAGATGAGGGTGATTTTCCATCTATGCCCCCCGTAAGAAAAGGAAACCAGTTAACAGTATCAAGCCCTAAAGTAAAAATAATATGCGAATTACCATTAGTTCTGGATAAAGGCAGTTGTATTATTAAATTTAGTGATATTAAGCGCAAAGGTTTAGATATAGCTCTAACACACGAGGATATTTTACGTAATTTTTTATTAGGATTGGGTACAGATCCGAAATGGTCGGCCCGATTTTTTATCAAATCTGTGGAAGATGAATTGTATCGTGTTGAATTAGGTCAAGTCATAACTACCGTAATTCGGGGTTTAAGAAAGCTGCAAAAGGACGGTGAGAGTGGTATCCTTTAGTTGAAAAAGACGAAAGGAGCAACATAATGATCGGTCTAACTGATTTTATCACAAAAGAACATTGGTCTGATATAGCGACGATTTGGTACGTTTTGGTAGACGATGGATACCGAAGCCTCGAAAAGCATTTCGGTAAATGGCGTAAACGTGGCCCCCAGCCTGATTTTAGCGATAGCGAGGTTATCACGGTCAGCCTGTTGATTGATACTTTCTTCGATGGACACGAAGAAAAAGGTTTGAGCTTTATCCGTCAGTTTCAGCACTACCTATTCCCAAAGCTCTTGCCCAACGGTCAGTTTAACTACCGTCGTCGCTTACTCGGCCCGATCATCGAGCAAATTCGACGGTTGCTGACCTTTAGTTGGGGACTAATCAGTCCCGACGATGAGCTACGACTGGTCGATAGTGCGCCAGTGCCAGTTTGCACTTACAAGCGGGCGCGTCAAAACGCTAATTTTAGCGGGCCGGAGTATTTTGGCAAGATGTACACCCGAGCGGCCCGGCTGTTCGGCTTTCGCTTGCACTTGAGTGTAACGGCTGAGCAAGTGGTCGGCAATTGGCTTTTAGCTCCGGCAGCCTATCACGATAGTCAACTAATGTGGCCTTTGTTTGACGAGCAAGGTCAGTTAGTCCTGCTGGGTGACGGAGCCTATATCAGCCCTATCGAATACAGCCGTTTAGCCCTCAAGCGCGACATTAAAGTCTATGCTCCCCCGCGTCGGGATAGTAGGCAACCCTGGCCGAGCGAATTTAAGCAGGTGGTCTTGAAGCTGCGCCGCAGAGTGGAAACCAGCTTGAGCGTGCTAAGTACAGTTTTCAAGATCGAACAGGTTGGCTCGCGCAGCAGCGATGGCTTGATAGTGCGGGTAGCTACCCGCATCCTGGCTTATACCTTGTGTTTCATTACTAATTTCATCCTTGACGGGGCTAACTAAACCCCGAATTAGAGTAACTGAGTTATCTCAAAGAGAAATAGAAGATCTTTGTAAATGTGTAGATATTGCTTTCGTTGAATATAAGAACACTATTTCACAGGCAGAAACTCTTCTAGAAACCTGGGATTTTCAGTTTACCCCAACTGAGAACACTCGTGCCTTTTATCTTTTTTCAGTAAGACTTGAGTTGTGGAAACTGATGCGTAAATTCTCAAAGGAGTTTGATTACGAACGTGGCAAATCAGAGTGGCACCTTTTTGATGCACCTTCCAGCTTTTTTAGTAGTTTTGAAAAGGACTATCAACCTACTTACTTTTCAAAATTTTTATCTAAATTCAAGCAACATTTGAAAGAAGGAGCAAATTATAAGCAACCATCCCAGCTTATTTTTGATAAGGGTGGTATTAAAATTATGCCCAGAGGCTATTTCCACGCTTACATTTCTCCAAACGTAGATACGGACTCACCTCCACCTGATTATATTGATCTATACTTTATAGTCGATACATTAAATTTTGAGTTTTTTGAAGAGTGGTCAAAAAAATCTTGGAAACAATCCGTCGGTTCTAACGGATTTTGGACAGCTAAATATACAAAAGAGTGGTTACTTACCAAATTTATTCCACAGGTCACTTCTTTGTATAAAAAGGAAATAAAGCGAAACAGCCGGATAGATGAAATAAAATATCGTTATGAAGAAGACTTGGTTCCTTTATCCCCTTTATCTAAAATAGTTCAGCCTAAAGACTTGGCTACGTATTTGGGGGATGTACAACTTTGGCTACATTTATATCCTGCACACAATATTTCAGCATCTCTACTACGCTCTTATTATAAAGCTTTTACACAACTCGCTACTAAAGCAGACCCATCAAGTGTCAATATAGATTATACATCAGGAAAACTCCAACATGTAAATCAAATGATATTTGGTGAAGAACCAACAAGTGAGGAAACTTATGATTATATTATAAATAGCTTGCGTAAGCACACAAAGAGAATAAGTCAAGCTTTGTATGAAAAAACTTCAAATGCTGATCTAATTTCTCGCGTTTTCATCGCAATTATAGAAGAAGGGGAATTTGCTCGCGTTTCACAATCGGAACTAAATGAGGCAAAAGACGCTTTATTACCTTTATGGCAGCAATATCTTTTTTCAAAAAGATATGTCCTTCTTGAGAGAAATCTATTTATATAATCTCGCCTCAAATTTGTAGATAATTAACGCTGCCAGTTGAAAAGGGAGAGAGGAGGAAAAGTAGCGCATACGGGATTCGAACCCGTGATCTCATCCTTGAGAGGGATGCGTCCTAGGCCGCTAGACGAATGCGCCATAAAAAAGAAAAGCCAGGGATGGTGCGCAAGGAGAGATTTGAACTCTCACACCCTTACGAGTACTACGCCCTGAACGTAGCGCGTCTGCCGTTCCGCCACTTGCGCGTAAAACAAAGAAGAGGATTACCCAAGATGGTGCGGAAGGAGGGACTCGAACCCTCACGCCGTGAAGCGCAGCCCCCTCAAGACTGTGTGTCTACCAGTTCCACCACTCCCGCGTGTTGGTTGTACAATCTGCTTCTTAAATATGGTGGGCGTGACTGGACTCGAACCAGTGGCCTCATTCTTATCAGGAATGTGCTCTAACCAGCTGAGCTACACGCCCCTTTTCAAGAATACGCGATTGTAAACCTATTAAATTGTAAAGCTATTTCCTCAAGTTGTAGAGGCAATCCCTTGTGGTTGCCTTCCGGCTAGACCCAAGACCTATCTTACCACCAAACTTGAAAAGACCCTGGCAAAACTTTGGAGGCGACGAGCGGATTCGAACCGCTGAGTGGCGGTTTTGCAGACCGCTGCCTTACCACTTGGCTACGTCGCCGTATCCAGCGCCTCTGGCCTGTCCCGGAAAAAGTGGCAGGGGCGAGAGGATTTGAACCCCCGACCGGCCGTTTTGGAGACGGCTGCTCTACCAGCTGAGCTACACCCCTTCATTCCCCAGGCCGGGTTCTGAAAACAAGCTTTGAGCTTCCCAGGTCAGACCTGTGACCCTCGGTACTCGTAAACGTGGTGGGCGATACTGGGCTCGAACCAGTGACCTCAGCGATGTCAACGCTGCGCTCTAACCAGCTGAGCTAATCGCCCCGACTTATCGGGCTTGCGCCGGGCTGAAAATTGGTTGCGGAGGCAGGATTCGAACCTACGACCTTCGGGTTATGAGCCCGACGAGCTGCCACTGCTCCACTCCGCGACGTTATCCGACGCTAATATACCATACGAACGCTGGTTTACTTTCGATTTACAAAGTGCTTTTTAAGGTGGCGAGGGAGAGATTTGAACTCTCGACCAAGGGCTTATGAGTCCCCTGCTCTACCACTGAGCTACCTCGCCCCGGTTCTGGCCTCGGCCCCACACGGGACACTCTTCCCTCGGCTGTAGCAAACTGGCTCGCTTCACCTCAGTTTTCGTCAACCGGGCCTCGCTCGATTGCAAACGGCATTATAACACTCGGCCCCCGCTTTGTCAAACCGTTTTGGCCTCAATAAATCAGACCTATTATAAACATTGTCTAGTGTTCGCGTTCTACTTGCTTGATCGCGTCTCTTTGCCTACAATCAGGCAGATTTACTCAGCAAAATCTGGTTTCTTTAACTGTGACTTCTTATAAGAAAGGAATTGGTTAGAAGATGGAATATCGCAAGTTAGGGCGCACCGGCCTAAAAGTCTCAGCCCTCTGCCTCGGTACAATGCAGTGGGGTTGGACAGCCGACGAAGCCGCCGCCTTTGAAGTGATGGATGCCTTTACCAAAGCAGGCTGCAATTTCCTGGATACTGCCGACATCTATTCGCGCTGGGCCGAAGGCAACCCTGGCGGAGTCTCCGAAGAAATCATCGGACGCTGGATGAAAGCGCGGGGCAACCGTCAGCAAATCATCCTGGCGACCAAGTTGCGCGGGCCGATGGGCGATCACCCCAACGACCAGGGGCTTTCTCGCAAGCACATCATCGAAGCGGCAGATGCGTCGTTGCGCCGTCTCCAAACCGACTACATCGATCTCTACCAAACCCACTACGCCGACGACGAGACCCCGATTGACGAGACTTTGCGGGCGCTCGACGACTTGCAACGGGCCGGCAAAGTCCGCTATGTCGGAGCCTCCAACTATACCGCCTGGCAATTGATGGAGTCGCTCTGGAGCGCCGACAAAAATAACACCGTCCGCTACGACTCCTTACAACCCAAGTACAACATGGTCACGCGCAGCGAGTTCGAGCGCGAACTGAAGACCGTCTGCGAAAAATATCAGATTGGGGTAATCCCCTATAGCCCTCTGGCAGCAGGCTTCCTAACCGGCAAATACGAACGCGACCGCCTGACCGACAGCAAGCGAGCCGATGGCGTTAAAAGCTCGTTTGCGACCGAAGTCGGCTGGCGCACCCTGGAAGTCGTCCGCAGCGTAGCAGAAGAAGCCAGCAGCACCCCCACCGCCGTCTCGCTGGCCTGGCTTCTGGCCCAAAAAGTGATAAGCGCCCCCATCATCGGAGCCAACTCGGTTGAGCAGTTGCGCGGCAGCCTCGCCTCAATCGATCTAAAACTCTCCGAAGATCAAATCTCCCGTCTGAACGATGCCTCCAAATGGAAGTAAAGAATTAAGGGAAGCAAATAAAAATAATCGTCCCAACGTAGGGGCAACCCTGTGTGGTTGCCCGTGAATACCGTAGGCGGTTAACAAGGGCAACCACACAGGGTTGCCCCT
The DNA here is from genome assembly GCA_038210655.1 of Chloroflexia bacterium. Classification (GTDB taxonomy): domain Bacteria; phylum Chloroflexota; class Chloroflexia; order Chloroheliales; family Chloroheliaceae; genus 54-19. The sequence goes on along the minus strand of JBBQWM010000063.1, from coordinate 15,889 downwards.
ACTGGAATGTTTTATTATGTTTGAGTCCCTAACAGGGATACACACCCCCTTACGGGCCGTTAACACGATAATCGCCGCCTAAAGCTATCCCAACCTACCCGCCCGGCACCAAACCACCGGGCGGGCCTTCCCACCTCATTCTGCATTCTGCACTCTGCATTCTGCATTTCTTCATCCCTCATCCCTCCTATTAATCTTCCCTTAAGCTACGCTTCAATTTAGGTTCATCTTGGGCTGTTAATATAGGGCCAGGTAAGCACAGGGCCACCACAAACAGACCAGTGCCTACCTGATAGAACTTCTACCATCCCGCATGCCAGGCCACAAGCCTACAAGCCTAAGCGGCCCTCACAAGGCCGCTATTATCTTTTTATACCCCATCTAAAATCTAACCAAATCTTCACCCCAACCGCACAACCGATTGCAATTAAGTGGTATAATCCAGAGGTAAAATAGCTTTGAAGCGATGGTAAAAAGAAAACTGGCAGAAGAATGATAAATTTAGCGGAACGTCCGAACGGCTTAAAACAACTCAAAAAGACCTCGAAGTGGCCCAGGGCGCTAACTATCCGGCGCGAGGATTTCAACCTGGCCCTGCTCGGCAAAGTCATTTGCGTTTTCGTCTTTTTAGGGCCGATTTTGGTGCCGCTCCTGTGGTTGAGCGGTGTACCCCTCTTCCAGAATATCGCCGCCTTTGGCTGGGATTTCGGACGTAGCTTCTGTACTTACACCGTCAAAAGCTTCGAGATCGGCGGACTACCGATGATGGTGTGCAGCCGATGTTTCGGGGTCGCCAGTGGCATTTTGGCAACCGGCCTGCTCTACCTCTATACGCCCTTGCTACGTACCCGCCTACCCCAACGCAGGTTATATCTAGCCGTCCTGATCGCGGCCCTTTTCATCCCCTGGCTGCTCGATAGCGGCGTACAACGCCTTGAACTCTGGAACTGGCAGACCGATTACTGGCTAATGTACCCGACCGGCTTTCTGGGCGGCATCGCCGTCACTCTGGCCCCCCTCTTGTTCTGGCCCCGCGAGATAGTCGAAGCCGACGAGACAGCTTAAGCCTGTCTATCCCTGTTAATTTGAGATAAGGATGGGAGAGCTACCGACCTGTTGGGCATTGATGATATATTGGAGGGCGATCGGGTACTCCACGGCTTTACTCTAGCGATACGCAAGCATTTTGAGCTAACTAGAAAAAGCACCTTCATCAGCTAATCCCATTCTTTTTCGCAACCATAAGAAGATTATTATTTTAATTTATACTTAACTTTTCAGGAACGGGAAGGACTTTCTTTTACCGGGCTGGTTCCGCTTTGACCACCTAAGATAGCTTGCATCGATCCCCAGCCAAATTTATCAACGGAACTAGAAATTTTCTGAATCTCTTTTACGCAAGAAACCACGTCAATTCCGGCATCTTTGCCACACTTATAGATTTCTCCGAGACTTACAAGTAAATCTCTAGTATCATGTCCTTGATCTCTTATACTCTCAAAGGCAAGCATCTGGCGAAATAGTGGCAAATCTTCCTTTGACTTAATTCTTTCCAAAGGTACAGAAATACCTAAAAAATGCAACACTGACTCATACTTTGATAAAACTTGTCGTATCTTCTCGCACTGTTGGGGAGCAGAGGTAAGATAAACTTCTGCAATTTCGGTGGTTAAAGCGTTAAACTCCGCTCCGAAATTTTTATCACTTTGCATAAGTGTAGGAACCTGGGCCATCTTAGTTAACCAATCAGGGTCCATAATATCTATTTCTGGCATTTCCCTCAAAGCAATTCGGGTATTGATTTTGGCAAGAAGCGGTTCCCATTTTTGGAGATATTTTTCAAATTCCTGCTCAGGCATAGACTAATTCCCTCTAATCAGTTGATTGCCCGAAGTGACTTATAAGCTAACTCCCAGGTTTGAGGGAAGGTTTTACTTAGCTACCGCCCTCTCTTTATCGAGGGCGAACTCGACCCATACTTCATCCCCGCCATATTGCTGGAAAGTGTTTGTGGCTGCATCGTAGGCGACTAGGGCAATCCACTTATTCTTGATAAGGTGTTGAAGCCGCTCGTGTTTGGCGACAATGCTCTCGATGCGAGATGGAGAGCCTTCACAATCACGCCTAAACGCAACGGCTCTATTCTTATCGACTATTAGCCGATAATTTGCTATCAGTCAGCAAGTTTTTATAAAAAACTATGGTACTTTCGTAAAGGCCCTCCACAGTACGCACAAAGTAAGGTATTTCGCCGACTTCTTGCCAACCAAGCTCACGATAAAGCTGTTCGGCAGGCCAACCCTTCTGGGTATCCAGGACTAATAAAGTTCGTCCGGCGGCAAGTGCGGCTTTTTCGATTTCGGCCATTAGAGCAGTCGCGATCCCTTGACGGCGAAAATCACTATGCACTAATAGTTTTTGTACCTCACCCCGATGGGGTTGATTATCGGTGGTCATAAATTCCACCATCACCGTACCTGCTACCCGGTCTGCATCTTTTGCTACCAGCAAAATACGCTTGCCGTTAGCTAAATCGGCAATTTTGTCACGCCAGAACTTTTCGGCTCGTTTTGGGTCTAAAGGCGCGTAAAAACTTACCGAATTACCTCCATTTACAGCATCTACCAGAGCTTCGACCAAACCCGGTATTAACGCTTCCGCTTTCTCATATTTTACCGCTTCAATCCGCATTCTTAACTCCCACAAACTGAACCCATTACAAATCGGTCTAACTACGCAGCCAGCTTATTGTAGGAGAGAATTCTATTCTCGATGTTAAGATCAACAAAATCGAGAATAGAATTCTCTCCTACAGTCTTATTTGAAAGATAGTGGTTCTAACCTCAAACCGGCCTAAGTATGATGAGCGTGGTCAACGTTAATCACTTTTAGGTTCTCGGAAATACGCAAAGGGGCGGCAGTCTCCCGATGAATTTCCTCGACCGTCACGTTTGGCGCAATCTCGACCAGTACCAACCCCTCTGGGGTCACATCAATGACCCCCAAATCGCTGATAATGCGATTGATGACCTTTTTGCCAGTCAGAGGCAGCGTACACTCCTTGAGGATTTTTGGTTCCCCCTGCTTGCTGGTATGCTCCATCACAGCGATCACCCGCTTGGCTCCAACTGCCAGATCCATCGCACCGCCCATCCCCTTGACCATCTGGCCCGGAATAGTCCAGTTCGCCAAACTGCCATCCTCGGCTACTTGCATCGCCCCCAAAATCGCCAGGTCGATATGCCCGCCTCGAATCATCCCAAAGCTATCCGAACTGGAAAAAATCGACGCGCCTTTGACCATCGTAACGGTCTGCTTACCAGCGTTAATCAAATCGGCATCCTCTTCGCCTTCGTAGGGGAAGGGGCCAATACCAAGCAAGCCGTTCTCCGAATGCAAAAAAACATCCATCCCTTCCGGGATAAAATTGGCAACCAAAGTGGGTAAGCCGATCCCCAGGTTTACATAGAAACCGTCCTGGAGTTCCTGGGCCACCCGTTGGGCCATCTGATTACGATTTAATCGCATCTCTTTTGCTCCTTTTTCGGTCTATGCTATGCGCGGTGACGGACGGTATGATGTTCAATCCGCTTTTTATACTGAGCGCCCTGGATAATCCTCTGGACAAAAATACCCGGTGTAACGATTAAATCGGGGTCAAGTTCGCCCGGTTCCACCAATTCCTCGACCTCGGCAATCGTGATCTTCCCGGCGGTCGCCATAACCGGGTTAAAATTGCGGGCCGTCAGACGATAGATCAAATTGCCGGTAGTATCGCCCTTCCAGGCTTTTACAAAAGCAAAGTCAGCCTTGAGCGGTTTTTCCAGTACGCACATTTTCCCGCCAATCTCGCGCACTTCTTTGCCCTCGGCAACCACCGTACCCACGCCGGTCGGAGTGTAAAAGCCTTCGATCCCGGCCCCTCCGGCCCGAATCCGTTCCGCCAGCGTCCCTTGTGGAACCAGTTCCACCTCAATTTCGCCCGAAAGCATCTGCCGCTCGAAAGTCTTGTTCTCGCCCACATAGCTGGCGATCATCTTCCTGATTTGGCGGTCGTGCAGTAAAACCCCCAGCCCAAAATTGTCTATCCCACAGTTATTGCTGATGACGGTCAGGTCTTTGATACCGTTTTTGTGGAGGGCGGTAATCAGGTTTTCGGGAATGCCGCACACCCCAAACCCACCAAACATAGTTACCACACCGTCCGTGACATCCGCAACGGCCTCTTCCGCCGTCGCAAAGACTTTTTTCATCCTAAATTAACCTCCCCGTTGAAGCTACTATGCTCCGCTACAAAGTTTAGTTGTCAAAAGCCAGGCGATGCGTTTTCTTTCTTCGATAGTATTACTTGATTGAGATTAATTTAACAGATTCGGTTTAGCTAGTCAATTAACCAGGTAATTCCTCACGCTTATAGCTTCGGTTTAGCCGCCCAATCAAATGTATAATTCCTCACTGTTACCCGCTCCCAGCCTATGTTATATTGAAAGGGTCAGAAGCCGATAGTTAGCTTTAGGCTTATAAAAAAAGTGGCTTTATCAAAACAAGTTAGCAAGCGCTTCTGAATAGACTAAATGCTTTAACCCTTATCTCTCGATTTGCATAATAGCTTCCTAATATATCACGCCCTTCGGGACGTGATATATTTATGTCAATCTGTATTAGCCCAGCTTCTAAACCTATTCTGGGTCGATCATAGGTCAAAGGTCTCATCGTTTACTAAACAAAATGCTAATAACAAAACCCTGATTGGCGCGTATTATTAGTATACAAAGTATTGTGGCAAACAAAATGCTATAACATAATACAAAGATAGAACCGGGCCGGGACAATGGGGCCAAACTAAAATTAGGTGCGGATAATAAAAGAGAGCTGAAAAGATGGATAAGCTAAATAAAATAGAAAATATGGAGCAGACAAAGCCGGTCTGGTCAATGTTCGGGGAGTTAAGGCAAAGAATGGATCTGCTGGAAAAGTTGCCTGCTAATTCAAAATCGGTATTACCGAGCGGATTAGCTGCTAAAATAGCCGACCAAGTAGAAAACACCCTGGATGAGTGGGGTAAAAGCGCTGCTACCCAACCGCATCCACCTTTGGTACGGCGGCGGGCAGCCTAGTCGCTTAAAATGTCTTCGATCAATTTGATGCTCTGGCGAGCGTTATCCCCAAAGTAGACCTGACCCCGGAAAAGATCGTGCAAACCGGGGTCATTCACAAAAGCATTACCCCCATAGGCAAAAATCAAATCGGGCAACCAATTCTGGCGCACTCGCTGCACTACCGGCAAAATCTCGCGGGCTAGTAACATTGCCGTTTCGGTTCGGCCTGAACTAAAGACCATCAGGGCCGGGCGCAATCGCCGTAAATCTTTTTCGAGATCAAGGGCTGGCACGTTCTGGCCCAAATAGATCACGCGCCACCCGTAACGGCGCAGGAAATAAGTTGTGATAACAATCCCAAGTTCGTGGAATTCCTGGGGGCCACAGGCGGTCAAAACCAGTGGGCCATCTTCTTTGATCGGCAGGGCTTCGGTCATTGCGTTGAGGCGGGCGCGACAGATCGTGCTGGCAAAATGCTCGGTAGCAACTGTCACCTCGTTCTTCATCCACAACTCGCCGATTTCGACCAGCACCCCCTGGATAATATCGACACAAACCGTTTCGGGCGCGAAGACGCTGGCAGCCTCGGCTAAAAGGCGGTCGGCAGTTTGCTCGTCAAAAGCCAAAAAAGCTTCCAACAATCGGTCGGCTAAAAGTTTGGGAGAACGCACCTCGTTCTGGGCATTCGGCAACCGCTTGATACTATTGGTGTAACCGCTCGTTTCAACCAGGGTTCGACCATTTCGACCACCCTTTTCGTACTGAGCCATATCGAGCAAGGCGGCTTCTGGCTGGGTCTGCAAGAGTGTAGAAGCCTGGCTAATCGACATACCTTCTTCGAGGCGTTGCTTGAGCCACATCACTCGGTAAATATCCCGCTTGGTATAGCGTCGATGTCCGCTTTCGGTACGGCCCGGCGACAAAATACTATAGCGTTTTTCCCAGGCTCGCAAAGTCGGCTCGGTCACATCCGCCATGTGGGCGACCGCTTTGATACTGTAAATTGCAAAATCGAGTGTGGTCTCTACCATAATGGTTCCTTAACTATGCCCCATCCAGGGTGAGGAATAACCATCAGCAGCCAGGTTTGGAGTTATAAAAATTTTTCGTTAATAGTAATTATATCATTTCGCAATTCTTTGTCAAGCCTTTGTCTAAGTTCTTGGCGGGTTTAGGAACTCGAAATGACCTCAAGCGGGTTGAAGATTAATTGAATATAGTGACAATTAGCATCTTGAAAATTGAAAGATGCGAACAGTCCAAAACCCTTGCCAGGTCCTATTTAGCGGGCCGATCTAGCACTTCTCTAACTTTAGAGGCTAAATCGGAGGCCTTAAAAGGTTTTTGCAGGAAAGCTACCCCTTCAGCTACTACTCCCTCATTTGCCACAAATTCGTTGGTATAACCCGACATGTACACCACCCTCAGACCGGGTTGCAAAAGCACCAACCGCTCGGCCAGTTCGCGTCCACTCATTTCAGGCATTACCATATCGGTAATAAGTAGATCAATCTGACCTTGCCGTATTTCCTCACTTAACAGTGCCTCAGTCCCATTTTGGGCCGCTAATACTTTATAACCGACCATACTCAATAACCGGATAGCCAGGCTACGGACTGCTTTTTCATCCTCGACCAGTAGAATGGTTTCCGTTCCGCCGGGTAGAGCTTTAAGAGAGCTTGATACCAACCGTCGCTCCGAACCGACCGAGGCTGCCATGCGTGGAAAATAAACTTTAAAAATGCTGCCCTTTCCTACCTCGCTGTAAAGATCAATATGCCCGCCACTCTGGTTGACAATACCATAAACGGTCGAGAGGCCCAGGCCAGTTCCCTTACCTACTTCTTTGGTAGTAAAGAAAGGCTCAAAGATGCGGGCCTGAGTAGCTCGATCCATCCCGCTCCCGGTGTCGCTTACTTCCAGCTTTATGTAGGGACCCGGCTGTACTCCAGGATAATTCTGAGTATGAGTATCGTCCAGCCAGACATTAGCGGTTTTCAGAACCAACTTGCCCCCCACAGGCATGGCATCACGGGCATTCACGGCCAGATTAATGATAACCTGTTCGAGCTGACCGGGGTCGGCCTTTATCAAACCTAATTTTGGCTCAGTAATATTTACCACTTGAATATCTTCGCCAATCAAACGTCCTAGCAACCGATTCACATCAGCCACTACCTCATTCAGATTGAGGACTTTGGGTTGCAAGACCTGATTACGACTGAAGGCTAAAAGTTGACGAGTAAGGGCCGTCGCTCGGTCGGTAGCCTGCTTAATCTCGTTTACTTCTTCACGGAGAGGATCAAACTCTCCCAGGCCGGTCAGCATCAAATCACTATAGCCGGTAATGACAGTCAGCAAATTATTAAAGTCGTGGGCAATTCCGCCCGCCAGTCGCCCGACCGCCTCCATTTTCTGAGATTGCAAGAATTGTTGCTGACTGGCCGCCAAAGCTTCCTCGGTTTGTTTGCGCCCGGTAATATCCTGGACAATTCCGCTCAACCGTACAGCCTGGCCCTGCTCGTCATAAAAACCGCGTCCTCTACCTTCTACCCATTGAAGCTGACCGTCCGGCCTTATAATTCGATATTCGATGTGGTAATCGGTTTTGTTATCAATCGCCTCTTGGGCTGTTTTAGCCAGATGGTCGCGGTCTTCGGGATGAGCCAATTCTGTATTAGCTTCAAAAGTACCCTAGTCGGAATATCATAATCCCAGGTGCCTACTTGGGCCGCATCCAGGGCGAAATTCAACATCTCTTCGCTCTGCCGCAAAGCCAATTCGATCTTTTTACGGGCGGTAACATCGTGACCGTTGACTATGATGGCGTTAATCCCAGGTACCTCCAAAAGGTTTTGAGAGATGGACTCGATATAATGCCAGCTTCCGTCTTTGTGCTTAAAGCGAAATTCATTTTGATACACCCCGCCCGGTCGGGTCAGCAACAATTTATGTCGAGTTATTAGACCGACTATATCATCCGGGTGAACAAACTCGAAACTGTTGCGCCCGGCCAGTTCTTCCTCGGTATAGCCCATCACAGTAGCGACCGAAGGACTCTGATAAAGCACCGTACCATTTACCCCGATCATCGTAATCATTTCGTCGGTATGCTCAATCAAGGCTCTAAAACGTTGCTCACTATGGCGGAGTTGCTCTTCGGCCTTTTTACGCTCGGTGATTTCTCTAAAATAAATTGAAAGGGTGTTATTTTTAGTGGGGTAAGCTTTGACCTCAAGCCAGATACTCCGCTGTGAGTAAGCCTCAAAGTGGATTGGGATTTTCTCTTTCATAACCCGGCGATACATCTCATAGAAAAGATTACCATTCGAGTCTGGCAAGAATTCCCAAATACTTTTTCCCAATAACTCCTGACGGGAACGACCTATCATCCTTTCAGCTTCGGGGTTCACATAGTTAAAGCACCAATCCTGATCCAGAATGAAAAAGCCATCCGTAATACTTTCCAGGGTAGAGGTTAGCTGGGAGTGGACTTCTTCTTTCTCGACCTGAGCTTGTTTTAGATCGTTAATATCCTGAACTACTACTATCCCGGCATAGATTTGGTTTTGCGAATTTCGGAGCGGGGCGGTATGTATTAGAAAATAAATATTCCTAAATTTTAGCTCGAAAGTATTAGCTTGGCCTTCCAGGGCCGCCCGGAAATTTGGCTCCAAAACGGCAGAACTTTCGGGTGGGAAAACCTCCCAAAGGGTTTTTCCTTCGACATCCTCGCGCCTAAAATTCTCTGAAAAACTAGTGCCTTCCGCAAAAAAATAGCGTAGATTATGGTCAAAGAGGGTGACGGCCCCGTTTGGAAAACTCTGGACAATCGTATGGAAAAGGGCTTCACTCTGCTGCCGGGCTTCTTCCGCCGCTATGCGGGCGCTTACATCGGTTTGAATACCGATAAAGTTAGTCAAATGGCCGGTCGGGTCGAACACTGGTGAAAGATTTAATTCGTTATAGAAAAGAGTGCCGTCCTTGCGATAGTTACGCAAGACGACGCTTGTAGACCGGACTTCCCGGATAGCGGCACGTAGCTCAACTAGCGCGGCTTGCTCACGATCATCATTTTGCAAAAAACGACAATTGCGACCCAATGCTTCCTCCGAGGCATAGCCAGTTTGACGCTCAAAGCCTGGACTAGCATAAATGATTGGATTATCGGGCAGGTTGGGGTCGGTAATGACAATACTGCTATTGCTGGCATTTATAGCCCGCTCCACAAGATTCATCTGGGAGGTAGCTAGAGCCTGCGTTTCCGCAGTTGCAGATACATTCGGTTCCCCATGGAGATGGATTATAGCGGAGGAGGCCGCTGCCTGGGTCTCCTCATCCGAAGATAAAAATGATTTACGCATAAGCCAGTACTAGCCTCAAATTAAGTTCAAATTATTCTAATATAACAGCCGGATTGAGGAGTCCGAGACCAAAACTATAGCTAAAACCTGCTTACTATTTCTCGACTCAGATTCGCTCTATCTCAAGCCGTGAGAGATTAGTTACATTCGTAGAGATTAGGTTAGCGGCCCTTGAAGGATATAACGCTACTTTTAGGTCTGGCTTTCGGTTTCGACCCTAATTATTGCACATAGTATTTGTATGGCAATCTATTATAACACGTATATCGGTTTGAAGTATAGAGGTTACAATTAACGATAACGTATCTATCTCTAAGGGTTGACTTTTGAAAGCTCAAATTTGAACTCAAAAAAGGCTGTCCAAACTGAACCCTTAGAGATAGATACGTTATCCAATTAAAAGGGTAAGCGTCAATTTTTTGCATATTAGCCAGGCTGTACCAGACCCGAAAACGGGAGATGAGTATATATTAGAAAAATTTCTGCGAAAATTTTCTAATATATTTTTGAGTGGTTTGAAGTTAGATTTTCACAATTTTATGTTATTACTGTTTGAACCCGTGCAAAAATTGACGCGCACCCCCTTTTTCAGATTATATTGCGAAAGCCGATCTTATGCGGTACAATTCTAGCAAACAAAGGTACTTTTAGAAAACGTAAAAATCAAAGGCGGACTGGCAGAATAACAAACTGGTGTAATTGAAAAAAACTTTTGGCACTATCGAGGTAAATCAAAAGGGTGTTGCTTACACTGACCCATTCTAGCCTAAAATTTCCAACCTTCTTAACCGCTCTGCCTGGTCATAACCAGCCCTATAAGCCGGACAGCTACTTGAAATCCAGTGTAATACTGCTACTTAGCCTCTCGGCAGCTTGCCAACTCTCAAATCTGGAACTAATTAACTAGATGCATGCAACTCAATAGACGGTCTTACTAACAGGCCAAATGGATGGAATAATATGACTCTTTTTAAGAGAAATAAAAGGAAACCGACCGGGAACGAACTTCAATCCGAGATACTAGCTGAGGGAGCAACGTCCTTGACCCACCTGACCCTGCAAAGCCCGAACGGGCCGCAGCAAACCACTCCAAATCAGCCACCCGATCTTTCAACTTCAAGCAGTACAAAACGGGCGGCCTGGCGTGAATGGTTGAGCGAGCTTAACTGGCGAAGACTGCTGGCGGTCACTCTCTTTTCGTTTGTATGCGTAGCAGCGGTCAGTTTCGCCTTGCTATGGCAATTCGAGGATAATGCGGTTTCGCGTCAGACGGTAGGCGAAGTAGCCCTGGCGGACGTAATGGCTCCCCGCACTCAGACTTATGTGAGCGCGGTCAAAACTAAAGAATTGGGCGACCAAGCAGCTAACAACCTGGTCAACCGGGTCTATCGGCGTGATACAAATATTGTCATTACTCAACGTGATGGGCTGATCGGTACGCTTAATCTGGTAGAAACCGCCCGTGTCAGTGGTGCAACCGGTGTTAATAACGCCGCCCTGACACTTGCCGGGCTGGATAACATCCAAATCACCGCTCTGCTCAATTTGCCGGAAAGTAGCTGGAACCAGGTTAATCAGGAAGCCCGTTCGACCTTTAATATTATGATGAGCCGCGACATTCTGCCCAGCGACACCAACACCGCTATCAATATCTTGCGAAATGCGGTCTACGCACCTTATACCATCTCGGCCTCTTTTGCTCAGTTGAGCGAAGCCGAACGGGAATTAGCGGTCGCATTGGTCAAACCTTTTATCAAAGCGAATAATACCCTGGACGAAGCCGCTACCCGTAAAAAACAGGATGAGGCCCGCAAAGAAGTTGGCTCTGCCGAAGTCAGCGTCATCAAGGGAACCGCGATAGTCCGCCGGGGCGATGTACTAACTGCTTTGCAAATCGAACAGCTTCGAGAGTTAGGCTTACGCAGCAATAACTACACCTTTAACTCGATAGTCGGAACGGTTGGGGTCGTTTCGATCCTGATCTTGCTGCTGGTTTTTTACTGTATTATGCTGGCTGGACAAATCTGGACGACACCGCGCTGGCTATTCTTTATTGCGGTCGCTATTATAGTTTCGGCGGTCGCTATGCGGGTTTTGATCGTAGATGCGACCAAAGATAGCAGCCGTCCATTCCTGTTGCCTTTGGCGGCAGTTGCGATGGTTTTGGCTGCTCTATTTGATGTCAATCTGGCCCTGTTTCTAGCGGCACTCCTGGCGGTACTGGCTGGTCTGGTTAGCGGTTCGCCCGAATTAGTGGTGGTCTATTTTGCCGGAAGCGCTGCCGGGGCGCTTTCTCTGCGTAAGGCCGAACATACCAGCGTCTTTGCCTATGCTGCCATTGCGACCGCGACGGCTCAATTTGCGGTCGGGTTATGCGCCAACTTGCTTTTGCACAACCTGGAAAACTTTAGCGTCGCGTTGCTTTTCTTCTTTAGTATCCTGAATGGCCTGATCTCGGCTAGTCTGGCTTTCTTCTGTTTTAGCGTCTTGGGTAAGCTTTTTGGAGTGGCGACCGTCTTGCAACTGCTCGAACTGGCCCATCCCAACCAGCCTTTGCTGCGCCGCCTGATCCGCGAGGCTCCCGGCACTTATCATCACTCGATTATGGTTAGCAACCTGGCCGAGCAAGCCGCCGAACGAATTGCCGATAATGCGCTACTGGCCCGCGTCGGAGCTTATTATCACGATATTGGCAAGCTAACCCGCCCGAACTATTATATTGACAACCAGGGTGGGGGTGTAAATATCCACGATACGCTCGACCCCCGCGAGAGCGCCCGGCTTATCAAAGAGCATGTTTCGGATGGGGTTGCCCTGGCTCGTAAACACAAGTTGCCCCGCCGGGTGGTCGATATTATTCACCAGCATCACGGAACTTGTGTGATCTCTTATTTTTATCAAAGGGCGGTTAAACTCGGTCTGGAGGTAGACGAGCTTGATTTCCGCTATCCCGGCCCAAAACCTCAAACCAAAGTATCCGCGATTGTCATGCTGGCGGACGGTTGCGAGGCGGCGGTGCGGGCTAACGTTCAGAGCGGACGCATCTCGACCGGGACTCGCGCTTCGGTTCCGGCAGCCCATAACCCTGAGCATAATCACACCCCCAAACAGTTGACCATCCGGGACGTAGTGGATAAAATTGTCGATGATCGTATTCGGGATGGTCAGTTGAGCGAGTGCGATTTGACCTTACGCGATATTGAGGAAATCCGCAATTTATTTGTAGAAAGCCTCAACGGGATTTATCATCCCCGGATCGCCTACCCGGAGAAAGAACCGGCCCCCACCAGCGAAAAAGAAGTAATTGTGACCGGCAGCGCCCGTGAAGTCCCGACCTCCTTAGTGCCGGTCAAGCCCGAACCAACCCGCATTACCAATTCGTTGGGCGCAGCCGATGGCGGCGGCAACTCCGAACCGCCGCTTACCGATCCACGCCCGACCGGGTCTTCTGAAACCCAATTACCGACCCGCAAGCTCAACCCCGGCAAAGGCGGTATCGGCGGAGCCGGGAGGAGAATTAAGAATTAAGAATGCAGAATGCAGAATTAAGAATGCAAAATTGAGGATAAGAAATAACGTAGAGCAGAGCGAAAGTTTTTGATACAAACGGGTTTCTTATTCTGCATTTTCTAAATGGATAACGTAGAACGAGAACTGTCACTGCAAACGGCTTTCTTATTCTGCATTCTGCATTCTTAATTCTGCATTAACTAAGAGGAGAGCTAGATGGCAGAGGTGCAATTTCCCGGCGTATATGTCGCCATTATAACCCCGTTTAAGGCCGATGGTGAGATCGATTATCCCCGGCTACGCGACCATATCGATTATTTGTTGGAGGGCGGGGTGCATGGCCTAATCCCGACCGGGTCGTGTGGCGAATATGCCGCTCTATCCGATAAAGAACGGGCCTCGGTGGTCGAAGAAATTATCAAGGCGACCAGGGGGCGCGTGCCGGTGGTAGTTGGGACGGCGGCTCCTTCGACCGCCAAGATGCTCGGCTGGATCGAGCATGCTAAAGAAGCCGGAGCCACCGGGGTCATGCTGCTACCGCCGATCAACTACCGCCCGTCCCGTCGGGAGGTGGTCGAGTATTATAAGGCGGCAGGAACAGGCGAGTTGCCAATCATCGCCTACAATAACCCCTTTGATACTTCGACCGATCTAACCCCCGATTTGTTAGCCGAGATCGCGGCGGAAGTCCCAAACGTGGTCGGGGTCAAAGAATTTTCGGGCGACGTGCGGCGCATCCCCGAAATCCTGGAGAAAACTCGGCTGGAAGTAATCGCCGGAGCGGACGACCTGGCCCTCGAAGGTATTCTGGCGGGCGCGACTGGCTGGATCGCCGGGCTGACCAATATCTCGCCCCGCGAGAGCGTCCAGCTTTTCGAGTGGGCCACTGCCGGAGAACTAATCGAGGCGACCAGTCTTTATCATCGGTTGCTGCCGCTCTTCAGGTGGGATTCTAACCCGCGCTTTGTACAGGTTATCAAGTATGTGCTAGAACTGGATGGTCAGCCAGTCGGTCATACCCGCCCACCTCGAATGCCCCTTAGCGAAGAAGACCGCCGGGCAGTCGAAGCCGCCTACCGCCATTTCAAACAAAGCAGCAACTAACCCGCCACATACTAACCTCGACCAAACCAGATCAATAGCTCCTAAAAGCGATAGACTGCTCGTTAAAGAGTGGCCTATCGCCTTTTTAAGTAATAAGAATGATAACTCATGGTTCGCTCATTCTAAAAGCGGTTGGTAAGAATTGAGCGTTAAAGATAGGAATAACTCACTCGAAAAACCTAGTAACTCAAGCAGACGTTTTTGTAAAACGGAAAGTGGTGTGACGTGGTAGTAGGAGTGTCCAGGTATTACAATATTACTCAAGTTAATTCCACTAAATGCCCTCAGTATTTTCTCGGCCGTCGGGCGGGCGGTGCTACGCTTAGGCTGCCCGTCGTACAGACCAGCTACTTTCTCATTTTGGTTAGCCAGCTTACGGCGCACCTCGAACTCCAACAAAGTCAACACTCGCAAACCAATCGTCAACAGCCGCACCAGTCCTTTGACCCGCGAGTCTACTGCCAAGTACATCGGTTGCAAGCTCAACCCTCGGCCTTTCAATCGTCCAAAGTTACGTTCTACCAAATATTTGCTGCGATAGGCCAGTACCGCCGCTTGCAAACTCAACTCAGCTTCACTTTGGTTAGTCACGTACACTCGCCAGCCCATTTCTCGTTCAGTTCGCTCTATCGCGGCCTGCTCAAGGCTTACTACCACCTGCCCTTCCCAACTCTCGATGGGCTGGGCGGGCCGTTCTTTGTAACGCCTCCGAGTTTGAAGCTTAAGGGTTTGGACATAATTTACTTGCACAAGACCCGCCACCTTAAAGCGTTGGATAATCGACTCGACGGCCCCTTGCAGTTGGGCCAGGTTTTCAAAGCGTCGTTTACCACGTTTGCGCTCATTCAACTTTTCCAGTTCGCTTTGGGCTTTGAGCAAACGATTGTGCAAACTTTGCTTTGCGGCCAGGGCCAATTTAGCACTGCGCACTACCAGCATTCGTTCCGACCAGTGGTGTTCCACCCCCGCGATCAGGGCGCTTTGGTTTCGCCACAGGCTGAAACCCTGACCAATCAAACTGGCTTCCCCCTCCTCGCTCTCAACTACCGATTGATAGAGGTCGGTGAGAGGTTGCTTGTGCGACCAGACTGGCTCAAGCAATTCAGCCAGCTTTTCTGGCGGCATTTGGACTGCCGAAAGCGGTGTCAAGTAGTAATCCTCACTCTTAGCCAGGTACGCTCTGGTTTGCAAGGCCGCCATCTTACAATCCCCGACATACAACAGCCCTTTGCGCTGCAAGGTTTGCTGTACTTTCTTTATCTCTGGTATATACAAACCGTCATCGGCCCGTTCGCCACTGACAATCGTACTACTCACTGGCAAGCCCAACGGGTCAAGTACGGCCAGTTGGATTTTGAGTTGAGGCAGGTCAGGCCGGTGGTCTTTGGAGTGACCAAACTGAAACAAACCATCTGGGCTAACGGTGGCATAAGCGCTGGCGGCGGTGCTATCCACTCCTACCGGGCCAGCACCCAAGTCGTAAACTCGCACCAGGTGTTGGCCCAAAGCCTGCTCAAATTGCTCCCACCTGGCATCTTGACTGAGCCGATCAAGCACACTTGCCAAGCGGTCATCGGTAAAATCCAGTTCGGTGAGGGCGACCCCCAAACCACTTTGCAATGTGTGAGGACGCTCTTTAACCCAGGGCCGGACGTGGTTAAGACGATGATTAGCTTCACTAATAATATGACAAAGCCAGACGACGACGAGTTGCCCCAGGCTGGCTCCTTGCCAGTTGGCATGGGCCGGGAAATATTGGTCGAGTAAACCACCGACTTGCATTTGCTTGAGTTGGGCCAGTAAAATAGGCAA
>JBBQWM010000062.1:0-33812 GCA_038210655.1 Chloroflexia bacterium | reverse complement strand
ACAAGGCTGTTGCAAAGTCAAAAGCTTGGCAAAGAAAAAAGGCGTTTGAAACAATCCCTAACGCTATATTAGACTGGCTGCTTTTGTCGTCTATTGCAACCCTACTGGATTTTGTCAAACTCACGACTTTGCAACAACCTTAGTCTGTCTTATGGTCAACTATTCAGAGCCAATTGGATATGCTATACTTTTGGCACAGTAGCACGAATTTGAGATTTAGCAAAGCAGAAGAGATAGGCAGAATAGATGACCCAAAACGGCGAAATAAATATTGCAACAGAGCTAGAGGAATTGCGGAGCGCGGTTAAAGCTCGACGCGAGAAGTTGCACGGTAGCGAATTGAGCGAATTACGGGGGCTGGTGCGGCAGGTCAACGAACGCTGGAATGTCAGCGCCCACCTGCCGATTACCTGGGGTGGCCCTCCATTGGTCGGGCGGGCAATTGCCTATGCCAAACGCGCCACCCGGCTTTTGCTGCGCTGGTACATCAACCCGATTGTCGAGCAACAAAATAATTATAATGCGGCTGTCACCCGCGCCCTTTTGCAGACCAATGCTTACCTCGAACAGTTGACCCGCGAGCAGTACGCCCTCGAACAAAGGCTGGCGGGGCTGGAGGAAAGGATGAAGGATGAATAAATGCAGAAGGCAGAAGGCAGAATGCAGAATAGGGGAGAGATAACACAGATGAACACCGATAGGACGGATGAACACGGATGAACAATGCAGAAGGCAGAATGCAGAATGCAGAATAATGAACGCAGAAGAGAAGTAAGCGCGAAGCATGTATTGTAATCGTTAATCGTTAATCGTTAATCGTTAATCGTTAATCGTTAATCGTTAATCGTTAATCGTTAATCGTTAATCGTTAATCGTTAATCGTTAATCGTTAATCGTTAATCGTGGCCTCACCCCTTGGGGGGTAAATCGTAAATCGTAAATCTAACATGAGCAATTTTCCAGAGTCGCCACCAGGGAAGTGGACAAATTATAATGTAGCGCAAGGCTTATTGGTCTACGAGCGCAAAGTGTTGTTGGTCGGCAACGATTATGGTGGGCCAGACCTAACCTGGTCGCTACCGGGCGGACGACTGGAACCAGGCGAACAGCATCCGCAGGCCGTTGTGCGCGAGGTACGAGAAGAAACCGGGTTGGAAGTCGTGGCAGGCGATCTGCTTTTTGTAATGGACGCTCGCAACCCGCACGACCGGCGGCATTTTATCACCTGCGTCTTTGAGGTCTGGCTGGCGAACCCCTCCGAGGGTGAGCCTGCCGTCACTTCGGGCGACGATGTGGCTGTCAAAATGGTGCGCTGGGTTCCGTTCGAGGACGTACCCGGCTTGATGGTTAGACCTAGCCTGGGCGAAGGGCTGGTTAACTATCTCTATTACGGCCCAAACCAAATGCCCCGCCGTTACTGGCATTATCCCGACTACGCTGGCTCAGATTGGCAGCCTTTGACCTGGCCGCCCCGCACTGAATAAAGTAGTAGCAAAGTAGCATTAGAAGTGTTGTCAGGGCGACAAGGCTATAACGAAAATAAAGGAGTGCAACAGTGGATTTACACGACTTAGAGGAACAAGCCAGCCACGAACAAGAGGCCCGCACCGCCTTGCAAGGCCAGCGATTAGCCTTTATCGGGGGCGGCGTAATGGCCGAGGTAATGATTTCGGGAGTGCTGGAAAAGCGGTTAGCCGAGCCGAATATGATTTACGCCAGCCATCCGCGCTCGAAACGGGCCGAAGAACTCTCTGCCCACTTGGGTATTCATTCGACGACTTCCAATCGGGAAGCGGCTCGTGAGGCAGATATTGTAATTTTGTGCGTCAAGCCGCAGCGTCTCAATGCGGTATTAACCGAATTGACCGGACAGGTGCAACCGCATCAATTGCTCATCTCGATTATTACGGGCGCGACTACGACGACCCTGGCTCAACGTCTCGACCATCCGGCGGTGGTGCGTGTAATGCCCAACACCCCGGCTCAGGTCGGACAGGGAGTCTCGGTCTGGACGACTACCCCGGCAGTGACCGACCGGCAACGCCAGCAGGTGCGGGCTTTGTTGGGAGCGTTGGGCAAAGAGATGTGGTTTGAGGAAGAACGCTTTATCGATATGGCAACGGCGGTGAGCGGGACTGGCCCGGCCTATGTCTTTTTGGTAATGGAGTCTCTGATCGATGCCGCCGTCCACCTCGGCTTCAGCCGACAGGATGCCCGCGAACTGGTCACGCAAACCCTGCTTGGTTCGGTCTTGCTGGCCCGCGAGTCACCCAAACACCCGGCGGAACTCCGCAATATGGTTACTTCGCCGAATGGTACGACCGCCGAAGCCCTTTACGAACTCGAAAAAGGCTCGTTACGAACTATCCTGTCCAAAGCGGTCTATGCCGCCTACCAAAAAACGGCGGTTTTAAGCAACCTGATTAACGATAAGTAAGCGAATAAAGATTATATGGTTTTGTGTTGATAAAACTTAGATCAATGAACATCTATAGCTATCCAAACGTTCAGGCGGGGGAATAGCGCACTGCCAGCATAGTCAGGTCGTCGGAAGGCTCGGCCCCGGCTACGTGGGAATGAACTTCTGCTTCGATCCGATCTAGCAAGTGAGCCGCTAGAAGCACACCAGCGGCCCGACATTCTTCGACCAGGGCCAACAGTCGCTTTTCGGTAAAAAAGGTGCCGCTTGGGCTACGCGCTTCCGGCACACCATCGGTATAGGTCAGCAAAATATCGTCGGGTTCGAGTTGAATCTGGCGCATTTTGTAGGTGACACCCGGCATCATGCCGACCGCTGGGCCGGTCAGGGGCAGCCGACCTTTGATGGTATCTCGACCGAGATGAATCGGCGCGTCGTGACCACCGTTGACATAGGAAAACAACCCGCTTGGAACATCCAGCACCCCAAAGAAAAGTGTAGCAAACATATTGGCCCGGCTGTGATTGACCGCAATATAGTCGTTCGCCAGTTGGACGGCATTAAGAATCTCGTAGGTGTAGGCCGGTAAGAGCAAGGGGGGTTGGCCTTTGGTATTGTCGGCTACCTGTACCAAATAGGTTTCGGCGTTTGGGCCGATATGTTGAAGCCGAGTGTAAGCCTGTTGAGCCAGCACCCGGATTAGGCTGCGGGTCAGCGACATAAAAAGGGCTGCGCCGACCCCTTTATCACATACGTCGGCAATCACCAGGCCAAGTTGATTGCCCGGCAGCACGAAAGCATCGTAGAAATCTCCGGCAACCTCACGGGCAGGTTGAAAGCGGGCCGCCAGTTCCCAACCAGGCAACTCTGGCAAGCGTTCCGGCAAGAAGTCGGCCTGTATCTGACGGCCTACCTGCAACTCCTTGCGAAGCGCTTGCATATAAGATTGAACTTCTTCGTTCTTCTCCTGGAGTTCATTCTCAATCTCGGTCGCGTGTTCGGTGGTGGTTTCGAGCAAAATTTCAAGATCGCTCTTTTCTAGTTGCAACTCCTCGACCGCCAGTCGCAAATTTTGTAACTCCAGGAGTAACTCTTCTTTTGTCATCTCTTCTAAGAGCATAATCAATCACTAAGCTCTAGTTTCAAGGTCGGCATCAACTTTTGGAGGTTTTGCAAAGATTTGCCCTGCCAGGGAATATTTTTAGAACCCAGCACTTTTAAGCCGATGTTGGCCTTCTGCCGCACCGAAATAACAAACTTTGAGAGAATATTTATCCCGGAGCTATTGAGAAATTGTAATTCGCGCAGATCAAGGGTAATTTCAGGTGGTCGCTGGTCGGCGACACTGTTGAGTAACTGGATAATTGGCGAATATTCGTCAACCCCATTCAACCGAAAAGACCCTTTGCAGCGAACCGTATGCTCGGCCTCTTCGTACCAGACTTTGTAATCCGGGGTCTCTATCTCCATCACAATAAGGCTCCTTTATCTTGTAATCGGCAACTGTACCATTGTACTTACAGTTACTATTTTAGGACTAGCATTAATAATATCAAACTTCCAACCAATTTTAGCATGATAATTAGCCATAATGGTCAAAAAACCGATCCCAGAAGTCGTTTTTTCCAGGCTTTCGAGACCTTCCTCCATATGACGAATATACAAATCCATCGGGTCCTCTGAGGTTAGTTCGCGGATAAAAGCATAAAACTTGTCCAGTGTAGCGGGGTCAACGCTGTTAGTGTTCAAAAAAATCACTTCGTCCGGGTAGAGCATAATGTTCACCACCATATCGATTCTTTTATCGTGGTGAAATTTCATCGAATTCTCGATCAACTCATTTGAGATGTAGCTAACCGAGTCCCAGACTTCTTCTCGACTGGTTGAACCGTCCGGCCCAGCCTGAGCGGTTGGAAAGAAAGTATCAAAGTAGCTCGCCAGGAAGTTAGCCGTAACACTGCCCAGGCTCCATTCTATCGGAAAGGCGGTCGGGGCAACCAGGATCGTCAAGTGTTCTCGACTAGGGGGTAGTGTGGTTTTGTAATCCCCAAATACCTCGGTGATCCTATCAGTACGTTTTGGCATCGAACGGCTATTTCCTTACATCACTTATGCGCGTCACTTATGCTAAGTATTTTGCGACTAACCTTTGGTCTAGTCTACCATATTATTGCATATTATTGTCAGAAATAAAGCCTTGATTGTCGATGGAGTGCGCGTCAATTTTTTGCAAACTAGCCAGACTGTATCACACCTGAAACCGGGGAGGTGATTATAGTTTAGTGGTTTGGAAGGGGTCTTCACAGTCCTGTTAGTACAGCTTGAATCCGTGCAAAAATTGACGCAGACCCGTCGATGGTAGTTGACGGGTTTTAGGCGGATAAATTTATAGCACTGGTAATTTTGGTTGAGGTTTGATATAGTTTAGGGAGGCGGCAAATATTAAACAAAAAAAGGAAAAAGTGATGGGCCTTAACATTACAACACTCAAAGAAGTCACACTTGTCGAACTTAGTGGCGATATAGACGGCAAGACGGCCCCGTTCACCCAGGAACAGATTTTACCTCTGGCGAAGGAGGATTGTCGGTTAATACTGGATATGAGTCGGGTAGATTATATGTCGAGCGCCGGGTTGCGGATACTATTGGCAGTCCGGCGGCAGATTCCACCAAGCGGGCGTATTATCCTGGTGGGTTTATCCGAACCAATCCGCGATACCATGACTATCACAGGCTTTATGGATTTCTTTACCACTTGCGAAACCCTTGACGAAGGCATCACGGCAATAAGCAAATAAGACTTTACGATTTACTCCTCAAGGGTAAATCGTAATTTTGTCACCTAACACCTATAAACATGCAAACTCTAAATGTAGCAGGCCACCTGGATGCGCTGGAAGCAATCCGGCAATATGCAAAAACCGCCGCTCAATTGGCCGGGCTTGACCCAAAAGCCACTACCCGACTCTGTCTGGCGGTCGATGAAATCGCTACCAATATTATTTTGCATGGCTACGAAGAAGCCGGGCGACAGGGCGAGGTGCAACTAAAGGCCGTCATCGAGGTACAACAATTGACCCTCACGATGGAGGACAGTGCTATCGCTTACGACCCGCGTCAGGCTCCCGCCCCCGACCTGACTTTGCCCCCCGAATTACGTCCTATCGGTGGGTTAGGAGTCTATCTGGCGATCAAAAGCGTCGATCAATTTCACTATGAGCGACGTGGGGAGCGCAACCACAATATTTTTATAATGAAAAAGGCAGGAACTTGAGGATGAGCTACGACAACGCCAGCCTGAACCACGACCAATTTCTGATCAGTATAAGGGTCTCGGCCCAGGGTTTCGGTTCACACGGGCCGCATTACCAACAGGTCGCCAACTACCTGGCGATGTTTGCCGGTTCCAAGCATAAAGACCCCAAAAAGTTTACCGCTACCCTTTCCACTATTTTAACTCAGCTGTTAGAGGCTATCTTTCAGCACCACGAACGTAATGGTGAGGTAGTTGTTACGATTGCCAAACTTGGTCAGCTGACCGGGATCAAGTTGGAGTTTCCGACCAATTACGAGAATAAGGCTATTTATGTCAAGCTGGGGCGGGATATTAAGCAACACGACCCGCAAACCCTTTATCAGCAAACCCAGGCCAACCACAAAACAACCGAAATCAGCCCAATCTTGAGCTTCTTGCAAGTGGTAAACCAGTATCAGGCTACCCTCGAAACGGCCAGCATTTTGGGCCGCGACGCTGTTCGTATTTCAATCAAACTAGACCTAGAAGGGTAAGGATGAGGGATGAAGAAATGCAGAAGTCAGAATGCAGAATGCAGAATGTAACTTCTGTATCTACAATCGTAAATCGTAAATCGTAAATTTCTTCATCCCTCATCCTTCATCCCTCAAATTAAGGAACCGGGATTATGTTACAAGCAGGCAAATTCTTTGGCGGGACTTATCGGCTGGAAAGATCGCTGGGCCGGGGCGGGATGGGCGAAGTCTGGCTGGCCGAACATATCTTATTGGAAGAACCCCGCGCTATCAAAATTATGCTTGGAGCGCTGACCGATGACCCGGCAGTGCGCCAGCGTTTTATCAAAGGTGAAGCGCGTAATTCTTTACGGCTGGATCGTCACCCCCATATTGTGCGGGTCTACGAATTGGGGCTGCACGGCAATATGCCTTTTATTGTAATGGAATATGTCAAAGGCACTGCCTACGGAGCCAGCCTGAAAGAGTTGCTCAAACACTACGGTCACTTCGGGCTGGAGCAAACTGGCAAAATGCTGGCCCAACTGGTCTCGGCTCTGGAAGTCGCTCACGCGCTGGAATTGGTTCACCGCGATGTAAAACCAGCTAATATACTGGTGGATGGCGAGACCGAGGATGGCCCACAACTCAAACTGAGCGATTTTGGATTAACCAAAGACCTCGACAACGGCCCCGAACTGACTATGCTGGGCTATGCCCTCGGCACGCCCGCTTATATGGCCCCGGAGCAAGCCCTCGGTGAGCCGGAAGTACGGAGCGACCAATATTCGCTGGGCGCGATTGTCTATGAGATGCTGACCGGGCAGCCCCCTTTTAGCGGGGTCAGTGCGTCGTTGATTTTGCAACACGCAACCGATTCGCCCCGGCCCTTGTCCGAGCTTAACGACAAAATACCGCCCGAAGTAAACCAGGTCGTGCTGCGGGCGCTCTCGAAAAAGCCCGCCGACCGCTATAACTCGGTTACGGAGTTTTTGACTGCTTACCGACAAGCGATCCAGGGCTATCATGAGGCACTTATCGAAGAGACCATTGTGCTACCGATAGCAAGGGGCAATGCGACAAAAGCAGCCCCGCAAAATTTACCCAATAGCATCTCGTCGTTTACACCAGCCTTGCCCGTGACCACGCCGGTTGCGCCCCCGCCCCATCCTATCGCCAGCGACCCAATCCCGCCCAGTGGTACGCTCACTTTTCTCTTTACCGACATCGAAGGCAGCACCAAACTTTGGGAGCAGCACCCCGAAGCGATGGGGCTTGCGCTGGCCCGGCACGACGATCTTTTGCGGCAGGCTATCGTCGAGCAAGGCGGCTTTGTCTTTAAGACGGTTGGCGATGCCTTTTGCGCCGCTTTTGCCTCGGCCCTGACCGGGCTAACGGCGGCCCTGAACGGACAACGCGCTCTGGCGGCGGAACCCTGGGGCGAGACTGGCCCGATCAAGGTCCGAATGGCTTTGCATACCGGAACTGCCGAAGAACGCAACGGCGATTATTTTGGCCCGACCCTCAATCGGGTGGCCCGTCTGCTTTCGGCGGGACATGGGGCGCAGACCTTACTGTCGGCGGCGACCCACCAAATGATCCGCGATCTGGCCTGGCAGGACGGCTACGAACTGGTTGACCTGGGCCAACACCGCCTTAAAGATTTGATCCAACCTGAGCAGATTTACCAGATCAACGCCCCCGGTTTGCCAACCCATTTTGAACCGCTCAAGACGCTGGATAATCGACCGACCAACCTGCCACCGCAAACTACCTTGCTAGTCGGACGGGAGAAAGAAGCCGAAGAGGTCGGCAAGCTGCTCGGTCAGCCTGAAGTACGTTTGGTTACGCTACTCGGCCCTGGTGGAACCGGCAAGACCCGCCTGAGTTTGCAGGTGGCTGCCGATTTGCTCGATCAATACACCGATGGCGCTTTTTTCGTGCCGCTCGAACCGATCAACGACCCGGCCCTACTGCTGCCCGCCATCGCCCAGGCGTTAGGGGTCAAAGAGAGCGAACTACCGATTGCCGACCGACTTAGGGCTTATCTAAAAGATAAACAACTACTGCTGGTGCTGGATAATTTCGAGCAGGTCGTGGCAGGGGCCGGGCTGGTGGGCGATCTGCTAAAAGCAGCCCAAAAGGTCAAAGGGTTGGTCAGCAGTCGGATACCATTGCGGCTATACGGCGAACGCGAATACGCCGTGCCGCCGCTGGGCCTGCCAAATTTGAAGCAGCTACCGACAGTCGCGGCCCTGGAGCAATTCCCGGCAGTCGCTTTATTTGTCCAACGCGCCCAGGCGGTCAAGGCCGATTTTAACCTGACCAAAGAAAATGCCGCCTCGGTCGCCGAAATCTGCGTAAGGCTGGACGGCTTGCCCTTAGCTATCGAACTGGCTGCCGCCCGTACCAAACTTTTGCCGCCCCAGGCGATGCTGGCCCGGCTTAGTAATCGGCTCAAGCTTTTGACTGGCGGCGCACGCGACCTGACCGCTCGTCAGCAGACTTTACGTGGCGCGATTGATTGGAGCTACGATCTGCTCGAAGAGGCTGAAAAGCGGTTGTTGGCCCGCTTAGGAGTATTCAACGGGGGTTGGATGCTGGAAGCTGCCGAGGCGGTCTGTGAGATTGGCATGGGCGGCAAGACGGCGACGGTGGACGTGCTGGACGGAATTGGTTCGCTATTGGATAAGAGTTTGATCCGGCAGCAAGAAAATAATTTTGATAGCGGGGGCGAACCGCGCTTTGTAATGCTTGAAACGATCCGGGAATATGCGCTGGAACGGCTGACCGAATTTGGCGAAACCGAAGCCGCCCGCGCCAGCCATGCCAATTATTATCTGGAACTGGCCGAGCAAGCCGAAAAAGAATTGCGCGGCCCGCAACAGGTCGCCGCCCTCAAATTACTCGAAACCGAACACGACAATTTGCGAACGGCCCTGAGTTGGGCTATCGAGGCGGGCGAACAGGGGCAGGCTATCGCTTTGCGTCTGGTAGGAACGTTGTGGCGTTTTTGGGTAATGAACAGCTATCTGAGCGAGGGGCAACGCTGGCTGGATAGCGTGCTGGCAAAAAGTGGTGGCCCGACCATCGAACGGGCCAAAGCCTTGACCGGGGCGGGTAATCTGGCCTGGGTGCTGGGTAACTACGAGCGGGCGACTGCCTTGCTAAATACCAGCCTGACTTTGCGACGCGAACTGGATGATAAGCCGGGGATTGCCAGTGTTGTCCAGAACCTCGGCAATGTGGCACTCGAACAGGGCGATTATGACAAGGCGACCGCTCACTATCAGGAAAGTCTGACCTTGCGGCGTGAGTTGGGCGATAAAGCCGAAATCGCGGTCGCGCTCCAAAGTCTGGGCAATTTGGCGCTCGAACAGGACGAGTACGCCCAGGCGATTACGCTTTATGAAGAGAGTCTGGCCCTTTTCCGCGAACTGGACAGCAAGTCGGGTATGATTGCCGTCCAGCAAAACCTGAAGGTAGCCACTACCCGACAAAGCAAGACCTCATGAGAGGTAGAAAGATATGACCGACCTTTCGTCATTCAGGCCAAATGCGGCGGTTTACGTCCGGCAGGTGGAAACGCTGGCCGAGTATCAAACCTGTCAACGCATCCAACGGCAGGTTTGGGGTTTTGGCCCGCAGGATACGGTCATGCATTTGCCGCTGATGGTCGCGTTGCAAAAGAACGGTGGGCTGGTGCTAGGGGCGTTCGGGCGGGGGCCAGACGGGACGGAAGAACAGGTCGGCTTTGCGCTTGGCTTTATCGGACGCGACGAACGGTGGGGCTATTTTCACTATTCGCAGATCGTGGCGACCCTATCCGATTGGCAAAGCCGAGGGGTCGGCTACGCCCTCAAGACCGCCCAACGACGCGAGGCGCTGGCCCAAGGTTACGAATTGATACGCTGGGCCTACGACCCGCTCGAAGCTCGTAACGCCTATTTTAATCTGGCAAAGCTAGGTGGAGTCTGCCGCCAATATATTGCCAATATGTACGGGGCCGGACGGGGCGAGCTTTTTGGGCAGCTTGATACCGACCGCTTGATCGTGGATTGGGAACTGCCCACTCAGCGGGTCACGCAACGGCTGGCTCAGGCCGAACAGGGTCAAAAACCGCTTCAACCCAACCTCGAATACGACACTGCGCCCGCCCTGGTCGAGACCGCATGGCTGGCCGAGAACGTGCCTGCCGTCGTAGCTATCGAGTTGAACCGAACCGAACCACGCCTCAAATTGGAAATACCCTATCAAAACAAGCTCGTTCAAAAATTTGACCGGCAGGTCGGCGAAAACTGGCGCAACCAAACCCGCACCCTCTTTACCCACTACCTGGGGATCGGTTATTATGTAGCCGACTTTTTTACGCGGCCCGCCGAAAATGGCTCCCGCGCTTATTATCTGTTAGAAAAGGATTAGAAGAACCTATGCTTGAGACCGAAAGACTACCTTTTTTTGTTTATGGTACGTTGCGAGCCGGGGAGGGTAACTGGGAGCGTTATCTTAAAGGTCGGACGATTGCTCAGATTCCGGCCCGACTGCCCGCCCATAAGATGTATGTAGACATGTATCCCTTTATTACGAATGCGACCGACGGTAGTCAGGTAATCGGTGAACTGGTTTATGTCGAAGAAGAAAATTATAGGCCAGTGCTAAAAGACCTCGACAAATTGGAAGGCTACGAGGCCGCGACCGATAGCGGGTGGTACTTGCGGGTGGTGCGCGAAGTGGAACTGACGGATGAAGCAGGCCAGTCGAACCGAGTACGGGCCTGGGTCTATCACGGCGGGCCGGAGGTGATAAGCGGTATGGACGAGTCGCAGCGGGTCCGGGATGGCGATTGGCTGAATTATGCAAAGCGGGTCAGGGAATAAAATCATGTTAAAGCTAGAACGAGTTGAGCTACTGCACGTGCGGATGCCGCTCAAGAACGCCTTTGAGACCAGCTTTGGGCGCAAGTCCGAACTAAATCACGTCATTGTAAAGGTGTATGAGGCAGGCGGACTGATCGGCTACGGCGAGTCGGCCTGCCCAACCAAACCCGACTACTGCCCCGAAACGATCCAGACCTGTCTACATATTCAGCGCGATTATCTGGTTCCGGCGGTAGTGGGCCGCGCTTTCGAGAGTGCCGCAGATTTTGTCGGGTTTTACGGTTGGGTACGCGGCAATAATTTTGCAAAGGCGGGCCTCGAAATGGCGGTCTGGGATTTGCTGGCCCAATCCGCCGGACAACCTCTGGCCCGCATGCTGGGTGGTACACGCTCATATATCGAGAGCGGGGTCAGCCTGGGGATCGAGCCTGATACCGGCCTTTTGCTCGATAAGATTGCGGGCTTTCTAACGGAAGGCTACCGCCGGATCAAGCTAAAGGTCAAGCCGGGCCGCGATTTTGAGGTTATTGCAGCAGTACGCCAGCGTTACCCCGATTTGCCACTTATGATGGATGCGAATTCGGCCTATACTTTGCGCGATATTGACCACCTCAAGACTTTCGACCAATTCAACCTTATGATGATCGAGCAACCACTTGCGGATGACGATATTATCGACCACGCCCATTTGCAGCGCGAACTTGCTACGCCGGTCTGCCTGGACGAAAGTATTCATTCGGCGGAGGATGCCCGGCGGGCTATTGAGCTTGGCAGTTGCCGGATTATCAATATCAAAGCCGGGCGGGTCGGCGGACTTTTGGAAGCCAAGAAAATTCACGAGGTCTGCCAGTCTTACGGTATCCCGGTCTGGTGCGGCGGTATGCACGAATACGGGGTAGGCCGGGCGCATAACGTCGCCCTTAGTAGCCTGCCCAACTTCTCAATACCAGGGGATGTATCTGGTAGCGATAAATACTACGCCGAGGACATCGTACAACCGCCGATCCTGGCTGATAATGGTCGGATCACGGTTCCCAATGACGCGCCCGGTCTCGGTTATACCATCAACGAAGCGGCCCTGGCCCGCTATACCATCGCCCGTTATGACCTCCGGGCCGAGTAGTAACCGTGCTTATTTGAGTGGTTGTCGATAAAGGAGAAAGCACAATGTCAATTAGAAGGTTTAAGACGTTCTTGCTATTAACAGTTCTAAGCTTTTCAAATTTGCTTTTATCGGCCTGTAGTACAGATCAAACTGGCGTAACAGTAATTGCGCCAGCAGTAGTTAGTGTTACACCATCCGCAGCATCTCAAAGTGCTGGCCCGACAAATACCACTACATCAGCGGCTGTAAAAAGCTCGGATATTCCTTCGACTACTACTTTAAGTGCTAAAGTAATCGCACCTACTATTACATCGACACCTTCCTTGCGACAAGAATGGCAGTATAACTGGCTTAAAGGAATACCATGTCCACCCCCATGTTGGGAAGGAATTACGCCTGGGATCACTACGCTCGATGAAGCCATTAAGATATTGAAACAAAATCCGCAAATCAATCTTAGTAGTATAGAAATTGGTAATCCCTCCAAGGTTGATCCTAGAACAGGTGATTTTTACTGGGAATTTGTTAATGATACCACAAATAGTACTGGTAGTTATGATGCAAAAATATCGGCACATCCTGTTATTAGTATTTACCCTCATTATACAGCTCAAATTAAGTTAGGAGAGATTATTCAAAGTTATGGTCCACCTAGCTATGTTAGAGCCGATGCTACTGCCGATATTTTTTCAATCTATTTTGTATGGTTATCTCAAGGTTTTGAGATTGGTACTACTGCATACCTTTCTAAAGGGGAAAATATTCCTAAGATAAGTGCCGAGCTAAGTTTAGGTGGGAAAGGTGGAGAACCCCTTTTCTTTGGATTTAAAAGGCTTGAAGAATTAGCCCAAATGTCAAGCACGGATCCTAAGTTGTATATCTCCTGGCAAGGTTACAAAGATTTTTATTTTTATTGTCGCTATCACGGAACCGATAACATTCCCTGCACTCATAAATAATGCTACAGTTAAATAAAGTGAAGTTTTTTTGACCAGGTTGCAACCCTTATTTACCAGGATATAGACCCTGTTCTTGTAAAATTAGAGGTGGATGGAGATAGGCGGTTCCGGGAAGCCGCCAATGGCTACTAGCCACCACAGCCCAGCCCAAATCAGGCTGGGCCTTCTAATTTAAGATGAGGCTTCACTAAAGGAGGCTTGTAATGAATGCAACCATAACCACTCGTGAACAAATTGATGAGTTCTTGGAACACAAGCGATTAGCGGTAGTGGGCGTTTCGCGTAATCCCCAGGATTTTACCAGACAGCTTTTCCGTGACCTGCGCCAACGCGGTTACGATTTGGTCCCGGTCAATCCGAATGCAACCGAAATCGAGGGCCAGCCTTGTTTTGCCCATGTGCAGGATATTGTGCCGCCAGTCGAGGGCGTATTGGTAATGACCGCAGCCCAGGCCAGCGAAGAAGTCGTGCGGGATTGTGCGAAAGCCGGAGTTTCGCGGGTCTGGCTACACCGGGGCGCAGGCATCGGCGCGGTTAGCCAGAATGCCGTCGATTTTTGCCAGCAAAACGGGATCGGTGTTGTAGCCGGGTTCTGCCCTTATATGTTCCTACCCGAAACGGCCTTTATCCACCGGCTGCACGGGTTTGGCAAAAAACTAATCGGCAGTTATCCGCGCTAAAGAAAACTACTTCAACAACCGTTCCCGAAACAACCAGCCCACCTAGACCCGACAAAGAACGAGAGGTCGCTTGACCAATCGGATTTGTCTATAAGAACTATAATTTTGGTAAATAGGAGTGGAGCGGCTATAATAAGCCACTCCACTTTTTGTATTCGGCTATGCTGCAAGCTATCTAGCGCGGGTCGTCTGACAAGCCGCTAGTCGCCTGAGAGTTAGATTGCAACATAGCAAAATTCAGTCATAATTTCCTTTTAGGGATATTGCAAACTTATGTAAATGTGTTATACTTTGCTATATTGGGGCTAATTGTTGTCCCTCTAAACCTTTTGATCTGTCTCCAGCGAGAAGGCGGGTCCGGGCGGCGCGTAAATTCGGTAAAATAGGAACGTTTTGGTTGGCTTCATTAGAGAAAAAAGACTCGAAAGAAGGCTCGTATTAGCAAGCCCCACTGTTCGGTGGGTAGCCAGGTACGGAATAGCGCTAAGCGAGGTGATCGGTCGGCAAGTTAAGCTGAACCTGATGGCACCTTTTTTGGGATTTTGCGATCTTCGCTAAGGAGTCTGTTTTGTATTTGGTTAGCCTCTATGGGGCGATGAGGAAGTTGAAAAATGAATATGAACAATCGACAAAATGTCATCACCTACATCCCAAAAGAGTCGCAGGAAACCGAGGAACCCTCCAGCGACATGGGAACGATTCGGCGTGGTTTATGGATGTACACCCATAAGCTGGGTCTCAACTTCAGCCTGGTATTGCTTCTGGCGCTGTCCTACCAGGGGTTTGTAGCTGTCTTTATCGCTCTCAATGGTATGAAAACCATCCCGGTTTTTGCCAATATTTCCCCGACCGACAATGCTCAGGTGGTGCTTGCTACTGTCGGGGCGATAGTGATGGCTACTATTATCCAGGGCTTGATTATCGCTGAAATGGCTCAGGTAGTCTGGTTACGCCATCCCGACCGGCTCAAAGTACGGTTGATGAGTGGTTCGGTCTGGTGGTGGATTATGCTGCTGGCCCTCATCATGACGATTGTGATCGACTTTTTGCTGCTCTTTTTGAGTATCACCGGCAAGACCAATCTTCCCGAAGCCTGGCAATCGGTCTTAAAGAACCAGATGACCGGTTTTACCATCCTGATGCTGTCGATTCTAAATTTCCTGACCTTGCTGCGGTGCGCGGCGGTAATGCGTACCAGCACCAGTGACGAAATTCGGCGCGAGGTTGAAGAACGCTTGAGCGCGATTGCCGAAGAAATCCTGATTGATGCCGGGGATAGCGCCCGTGCTAAAGCCGCCCAGGTTTGGAAAAAGCTGGCGGTCAACCCGCAGCGTTTCATTCCGATCCACGACTCGGTTTTGAACCTGATTTCACGAAACCACCCCCAACTTGTCCCCCCCCAACTTGGTGGCGATAGTTGGGCCTACGACTTCACCGGCAATACTTTTGCTGCCGTCCCGCCAGACGTACATCAGGCTCTTTTGCAAAACCGTTATCGGATCGGCAAGGAACACAAGACTCCTTTTGAGGCCGACGACAATCAGTTGCTCTGGCGGCTTCCTCCCAACGATATTGCCGAGATGATCGGATTTAATATGGAGACTTACGGCAAGCCGCGCTTCGTCGATATTACCGAACCAGAACACCCTAAATTCCTGAGCCGCCCGATTGAGGTTTCGGCTCTCGGTTTTAACAATCCACCGGTGCAGGTTACTCAGCCGCAAGTTCAGATTAATCCACCAATGGCCCAGGAGACTGCCCCGCAACCGCTCCAGGCCCTGCCGGGTGCGGGCGCGACAAGTCAGCAAATGGTAGTGGCAGCAGGGCCTAGCCTTGTTACTGGCCTGACCCCCACCGAAAAGGCCTTGTTTGGTTCCTATCTGACTCACACCGTCTTCCCACACGTTCATGGTTCAAAATTCCCGCAGGGCGTACCCGACCTGAGCATTTTCGAGGTCTTCGATCAGGTAGAACTCCAGTGGTACTATCGTTATTGGAAAAAGCAAATCGGCTCAAGGGTTTAAGGAGAATGCAGAATTAAGAATGCAGAAGTCAGAATAGGGGATCAGTGGTTGGGTGGTCGCCCGACCTGTTGCGAACCGGGCGACCACCCAACCAATTGACAGTCCGCCCCTACCAACAACCCAAGAATTTTATTCTGCATTCATTATTCTGACTTCTGCATTCTTAATTCTGCATTCCTAACTCTGCATTCACCTATGGCACGTAGCGATTATGACAAAAGCATAGATATGCTCAAAGAGCTTGAGGCTGGCGATCAGCGCGACGGCCTTTTCTCTTGTTTTGGGCTGACCCCACACGGCGAAGTAATCTATTTTGATGAAGTCGGTAGTCCCTACCGGGCCGAAGTGCGTGGCGCGGCGGTCGTGCGCGGCAAGTTGGTCAACCTCGATAAACAACCGGTCGAAGTTATCTCGCTTCAGGAAGCTTTTCATCACCTCGCCGAACGAGCCAGACAGGGCTATCTCCAACAGTGGCAAACCAAACAAGTCGCCATTCGGCAGGAACGAGCCGACCGACCTCGCCAGCGCAAGGTGGTGCTGGCGGCGGCAGGCTTTTTAATTTTACTGATTTTTGGCGGGTTGATCGCTTTCAACTCCGGCAACATCCCCCAAAGTTTATCGCAAGCTGAGGCCCGTCTCAAGCAATTTTACGCTGACCGGGGAGTGAATATCAGTGGCTATAAGGATGTGCCGGTGATAGACGCGCCCGGCAGTTACAACCCACTGGGGCCAGTCTCGATTTCTAAAGAAGTCTTTCGGGGCTTTTTGAACGAAATGGGCAGCCCGGCGACCCCCGAAGCGGATGCAATGTATCAGGCTTGCGTCGAGGAAGGCTGCGACCCGGCCCTGGCAGTGGCCTTTTTTGAACACGAATCGAGCGGCGGCAAGTCAGGTGTAGCGGCTTACTCCAAATCGCTTGGCAATATTCGCTGTACCGATGGCTACGATTGCTTTACGACCGAAGGTAACGGCTCCTTCCGGCGCTATAAAACCTGGACGGATGGGCTGCGCGATTGGGCTAAATTGCTCAAGTTTTACAAAGACGAATGGAAGCGGGTCACGCTGGAAGACATTATCCCTAAATATGCACCCCAGGCCGATAACAATAACGAAGCCGCCTATGTCGCGGCGGTCAAAAAGCGGGTCGATAATTTGCGGCAGCGCGAGAATAGCCTGACGGCAGCCAAAACCGGCGAATTGCCGGTCGGTAGCCCGGTCTACGAGGATGATTGGGTGATTAGCCAGAGCTACAGTGCCAAGCACCCCGAAATTGACATTGCCCGACCACTAGCGGTCTCTCTCGGCACTAAAGTCCACACCACCATCGGTGGAGTAGTAACGGTCGTGCGTAACGACCCGCTCTTTGGCAACCGGGTTTTCGTCAGCAACGGGCAGTTCACCGCCCACTATAACCACTTGACCGACGACCTACCGGTACAAAGTGGTCAAGTCGTCAAACGCGGCGACACCATCGGCTTTATGGGCAACACCGGCAACAGCACCGGCCCGCATCTCGATTACGAACTCTTCCAGGGGCAGCAGCGTCTCAACCCGATGGATTGGGTTTATCGCAAAAATCCGTAAGACCCACTCGGTTTTAGAAGATTTGACCATTTTGCAAAGACACAAGCTGCTTTAAATAGTATAATAAACTGGCAAGCCTACACAATAAGATAATAACAGGGATAAGTAACTTAGGAGGAACCAGGCGTGGCGGAGAACGACAAGCAAGCTAAAAAGCCAGTTAAGGGCATCTACGACCCCGACCTCGATTTGGGCTATCAGTTAAAAACGGCTGACGCGCTAAATTTGGGGCGGGATGTGCTGGTAGTGAAGAAAATTTCGAGTGCCGCCACTTTATCGGGGGGCGGTAAAGGCGGATTGAGCGGATCGCCCGGTAGTGGCAATGGTGGGCCGAACTATGGGGCCGCCAGCAATTCGGGCGACAATACTGGCATGAATAGCAGTGGTACGAGCAGCCAGACGGGTGTACCGACCAGCACGGGTCTAGGGAGTTCTCAAACCGGGTCGGCGGGGACCGATAGCGACTCCGGCTTCGAGCGCAAACAATAAGCACCTACTAATTATAGGTTAAGAATAGTAAAAATTTAACAAAACCCCTTCCCAAAACCGAAAATCCAGGTATAATAGGGGTTGTCAGGTACAATTTAAGCTAAGGCAAACGCTAAAAGCTTTATCCAAGCGGTTCGGAATAAACCTCTTTTCCAACCAAATAACAATCTAAGCCCCACCCTGGCAGACGGTATGAGCAAGGGCGGTCGGTCTTATGATACCTGGCTATGGGTGGCTTTTGTGGCCCATAAGCAGGGAAGCAGTTTTGCGGTTGGAGCAGGCCAAAAGGCAGCCAGTTTTTCGGGCCAACTGCTAGATATTTCGACCAAAGGTGTAACTTTTAAGGCACCTTAAGCATTATATCGGTGTAGTAGTGCAAATATTAGTCTCACAGAAATAGTTGTTAAGCCGACCAGTTATATGGTCGGCCCGATTTAGATTATATAAGAAAAGGATATTAAAGGAGTGAACCCGGTGAACAGACTCCTCCCGCAAGGTTTAAAGTACGCGCTGATCCTAACCGTCATGCTGATCGCTTTTCAAAGCACTGGGTTAGATAGCGTACTGGCCTCAACCGGCAACGCCAGCCCTTCTTCCCGCAAAGAAGATAAGATTGAGCTACCGCCCGGTTCCGCTAACCCGAACAAAGTTTATTTCCCGGATTACGGGCAGTTCGTTGCCAATCCGCTTTTACGCTTCTGGCGGCTCAACGGTCGGTTCACCTCGTATGGTGGTCCGATGTCTCGCACGATGATGGACAAAGAAGGCCATACTGTCCAGTATTTCCAGAAAATGGCCCTGGCCTATTATCCCGAACTGGCGAACACCGCCTGGGAAACCCGGCCCTACCCGCTTGGGCGGTTTTTTGTGGAAGTCCAGACCGCCGCCGTCAAGACCGCCGCCCCTTATGCAAGAGTGGCGGCCCTTCCCAATACCAAGACCCGCCGCTATTTTGAGGAGACCGGACACGTTTTGAACGCCGGGTTCTTTGAACTCTACAACCGCACCGGGGCGCTCTTTACCTGGGGCTTCCCGCTTAGTGAAGAATATTCGATGACTGCTGAGGACGGCAAGGGCTATATCGCCCAGCTATTTGAGCAGGGCCGGATGCTCTGGTCGCAGGAAACCGGGCCGATAGTTGACCCGAACTTTGGCACCGAGATGGCGGCCTTCAACAAGGTCAATGTCGCAGTCGAGGTCAATCCCGACCCGTTGCCGGGCCAACAGGCGATCCCGAATTATAGCACCTACGCCTGGGAACATTGGATCGATGTGAACCTTGCCACCCAGAGTTCCACTTTTTATGAGGGGGATGTGCCGGTTCGCAACAATCTGGTGACAACTGGCAAGCCGGGGCATGAAACTCCAACTGGCACCTTTTATATCCTTAGCCGAGTTCCCAACGAGCGGATGAAGGGTGGCGAGATCGGTTCGGAAGATTACTACGATCTGTCCAACGTGTTGTATACCCAATACTTCACGACCGCCGGTCACGCGATCCACTATGCCTGGTGGCGCAGTCAGTTTGGCGTAACTGGCAGTCATGGTTGTGTCAACATGGACCTTGAAGGGTCAGAGTTTGCCTGGAATTGGCTAAACCTGGGCAGTCGGGTCAATGTTCATTATTAAAATTTGAAGAGCGTCCGGCAGGCCAGGGTCTGCCGGACTTTTTTGTTACAGAATCACGACTTTCGCTTTGAGCCTGTAAAGTTAATCTTAAAAACAAAAATGAACTCACAGCAACTGTGCCAGGTGAAAGTCCTAAGAACGGTAAAGCAATTGGAAAAAACCGAACGCAAATTGGTCAGGCCGGATGTCACGCTGCATTACCAGGTCTGGGGCCGCAAGACGGACGCACTGCCGCTGGTGCTAGTACACGGTTGGGCCGGGTCGGTTGCCGATTGGCAAGCCCTACAACCCTACCTGGACGATAGTGCAGGGCTGGCTTATGATGCCGCCGGTTTTGGCGGGTCGCAATTCGCTTCGGACGAGAAGGCGCGGCAGGCCGACTTTTCGATAGAGCGCTATGTAGAGGATTTACGAGCGATTTTGGAAGCCGAGGGTTACGACCGAATACGGTTGGTCGGGCATAGCTGGGGTGGGGTAATCGCAATGTCATTTGCGGCCCGCTATCCGAAGCAGGTCGAAAGTCTGGTAGCTATCGGCGCGGCCTATTTTGACCCGGCTAATCGGCTGCATCTGGCCCTCAAATGGGCCAGCTATCTGATCGGCTGGCTATTGATAATTAGCAAAGGTTGGTTGCGGCGGTCGGCCCGGTTGCGGCGGTGGGCCATTCGGCGCTATTTTTATCGTCAGCCCGACGCAGGTACTACTGAGCGCTTGATCGAGGAAGTCTTGAGCGGGGATAATCGGGCGATCATCCAGACTTTGTTAGCCGGTTATGAGGTGCAATTCAAAACTATCTGCCCCCAGATCGAATGTCCGACCCTCTATATCGGTTGCGACAAAGATGTGGTGGCTCCGTTAGCCTATATCAAGCCGTTTGTACCGCTTACCCCTCAGTCGCGTTATGAAATTTTCTCAAAGTGCGGTCATTTTCCGATGCTCGAACAGCCCGAAGAGCTAAATTTGGTTTTGCGCCAGTTTTGGGATGTCCCAATTTCTCAATTTTAAGCTTTTTTTAAGTTATTGTGTAGCCCTATGAATTGTAATGACCTGTCGTGACTGCTATAATGTTGAGTGATCTTTAGGAAATAAGAAGCGACCGACAAATATTTGTAGAACTTTGTGCCTACTTCTGCCACAAGTGCTATTTTGAAGTAAGCGTTTACGCTGGGCTGCTTTGTAAGCCGCGACTCTTCGGTGGGAAACTGGTTTTACCTGCCGCACAGTTTACCAGGGCCTAACCTACTGTGAACGGTTACATTTTTAGGACTTTCGCTTGGCACAGTCGCTTTGAGTTCATTTGTTATTCTTAAAGCTAACGTTATAGGCTCAACATGATTTTGAAAAGTGATGTAAATAAATTGGACGATGTAAAACAACACAAATTAATGGAGTTAATCGCCGATTGTCGCCTCCAGACCGAACTATACGTCCGGCGTGAACCGTATGACCCGCGTTATTGTTTTGAAATCTGGCGACGCTCGGTGGTCGAACGTGATGAGGCAGCCTGGGAAGCTACTATCGAACAATATGCCGGGTTTGTGCGGCGCTGGTTGAGCCAACGTTTCATGCGGCTACCGGCTTTGCGCTTTGAAGAAGAAGTTTTGGTCAACGGTGTATTTATCAACTTTTTTCGGTTCGTAGGGCCGGATAAATTTAGTAGTTTTAGCAATCTGGCGGGGGTCTTGCAGTATCTCAAGCTGTGTTGTGGGACGATTGTGGCGGATGCCCAACGCGATTTTCAGGCCCGTAACCTCGATACTTCTTTGGAAATCGGCAGCAGTGCGGACGAAACAAGCGAAAGTGGGTTGAGCCACGCCGAGCGGTTGGGTAGCGACTTCGATTTGGAAGAGACGGTTACGCAACGGGCCGACCGCGAGATGTTTTGGAGGGAGATCTGGCGAAAATTGCCCGACCCTGCCGACCGCTTGCTGGTCTATTTGCGCTATGTCCAGGATATGCCGCCGCGCGATATTGCCCAGTTATACCCGCAATACTTTCCAGATGTAAACCAGGTATATCGACGCAATAAAAACTTGATCTGGCGCTTGCGGAATAGTCCTGTTACTTAGCTTTTTCTAAAGTAAGCCGCTAAAACTGACTAGAAAAAAACCTACTCAGGCGCGTTAATATTACTACATCAGAAATACTGCAAAGTCATCGCAATTCAAGCGACTGATGCTCCGTAAAGTATAACGAACGAGAAACGGAGTGGTTGCAGAGCGCCTTTAGTGGTTAAATGGGTAGAGATTAGGTCGGTTCCAGTTTAGTCGGGTCAGGGTTTTCGCCACTCTACAACCAGTTTTGGTTAGCTTATTGCGTGGACAGATCACCAATAACGATCCAGTTAGTGGCAAGGGGTCATTGAGAGGTGAGAAGAACTTTTTGTCTAAGAGCAAGAGGATTTAAATTTCATGACAGAGTTACTAAAATGTATTGATCCGGCCCAGGTAGACGATGCTGACTATCTGGCCGCTATCGCTGCCGATGCGCGACCTAATTTTAATTACCACCTCGAACAATGCCAGTTTTGTCAAAACGAGCTGGAAAGTTATCGTATGTTCGACCGGCAGATGCACCAGCATTTTGGGTTTATCACCGGCCCGGCCCGCGCCTTGTGTGTGGAAGCTCACCGCCTGGGTGACTTTATTCTGGGGCTTTTAAGCCAGGTCGAAACCAAAAAAGTGGATGAACATCTCAAGCATTGCCAATTTTGTTCGGCAGAAGTCAGCGACCTTACTAGCTGGTTGACCGATAGCGCCGACCCACTGCTGTCTTTGACCCAGCCCGGTTCAGGCGCAAGTCGGCCCGGTGGTTGGTTACGCAAAGTAGTCGCGACTTTATTAAACGTGGGCGAAACCACCGGCAGGCCAAATTATGCCCTGGCGGGGGTACGGGGTGGAACCGAGGGCTTACCGCATACCTATCAAGCCGAGGAAGTTTCTATTACAGTAACGATCCAAACTCTAAAACCTTATAGTAAAGAGTGGATGGTGTTGGGCCTCGTGCAGCGTGATAATCACACGATGGAGGCTATTGCGGGGGTCGAAGTGCGGATTTGCGAGTCGGGACAGACTTTGGCAACCGAAACTATCGACGAGTTGGGCAATTTTGTCTTTGCGGAAGTTACGCCCCCCGACTTGTTTGATCTGGAAATAGCTTTGGAAGACAAAGTTGTGCTGGTACCTCATCTAAAATTAAATTAGTAGCCTAAGCGAAAACAAGGGCGGAGCAGTTCCTACAAAAACGGTCTAAGGGAAACAAATAAAAATAATTGTCCCAATGTAGGGCAACCCTGGCTGGTTGCCCCTATGGGGATATTTTATTATTTTTGAGTCCCTAATTGTAAGACATTGCTCTGCCAATGGCTATTTATGCCACTTTTCGATAGGCTTTTGGTAGGCAAGCATGCTCACTACCGATGATTTTATAAAAAAGCTAGAACAGTTGGATGACCCGGCAGAACGCCGCCGCCTAATCGAGCGGGAGGCCGCCGGATTGAACGACGAACGAGTGCAACGGATGAAGGCCCGCGCCAATGATCTGTTGCATTCGGATGTGCCGCGTGGGCTGGCGCTGGCCGACAATATTATCTATGCTTCCGAAGTGAGTGGGAAATCGGTTCACCGGGCGCTCGGCTTGATGGTACAGGCTAATGCGCTGATGCACCGGGGCGAACAACGTAAGGCCATCGTGCTATACGATGAGGCCCAGCAAATGGCCTTGAGTGCTAATAATCTGGTTGAGGCCGCTCGTTCGCAAGTTGGCAAGATCGGGGCGTTGTGGCGATTGGGGGAGTACCAGCAAGCTGTAGTAATCGCCCTTAGAACCGGCGAGACATTGGCAAGCTATGGCGAACTGGTTTCGGCTGCCGGGGCTTATCTCAGTGCCGGGGGTTGCTATACTCAGCTTGAGCAACCTCAAAAAGCGCTGGTTGTTCTAAAAAAGGCCCAGGCTTTCCTGGAACAGGTCAACACCCCGACTGCCCACAAACAATTACGCCTGGTTTTCCATAATATCTCGGTAAGCTTGCGTGATTTGGGGCGCTACCACGAAGCGGTAAATTACTCTTTGCAAGCCTGTGAAATCGCCCAGGAATACGACCTGGCGATAGATGCCGCCAATTATCAGTTGAGCGCGGCCACCTGTTATTACTTGATGGGCGATTATAATAAGGCCCTGCGTATTCTGCACGCTACCCACGAAATTTTATTAAAAAACAAGCTTATCCCCAACCTGATCGAGTGCGAATATTTTATTAGCAATTGCTACCTGGAACTGGGTCGCTATGAAGAAGCGATTGTACAGGCTAGAGCTTTGATAAAACTCTTGCTAGAACGCGAAATGGTTGTGACCTGGAACAACGTCCAGGCCCATCATTCGTTGGGCCGCGCTCTGATCGCCTTGAGCGATTTGGATCAAGCTGAACAGGCCCTGCTGACGGCCCAGGCGATTGCCGAGCAAATTGGCGCGACAAATTTCAAACAGCGCAACGATCTGCGTCTGGCTGAGCTTTATCTGGCCCGTCAGCAATCCGATAAAGCCGAAGACCTCTTAAAACCGCTTTTGCAACATACCGACGACCTGCATCTTTTGCCGATGTGCCAGTTGCTACTGGCGCGGGTCGAGGCAAACCGAGCCAATTTTAAGTCGGCTCAGGCTTTGTTGCAGCAGGCTATCGAGAATTTTGAGGCCCAGGGGATACAGGGGGGTCTGTATCAGAGCTATTTTCAACTGGCAGAGATCAACGAGCAGCAAGGCGATATTCAGACCGCTTTGGTCTATCTGGCCCAGAGCATTCAACAACTCGAACACTTGCGCGGGCGGATTGCCAGCGAGACCCGCTCGATTTTCTTACGAACCAAAGAGAGTGTTTACGAGGCGGCGGTAGCCCTGGCCCTTGAAAGTGAACAGCTAGAAGATGCCTTTAATCTGTCCGAACGGGTCAAATCACGGGCGTTGGTCGAACTGATCGGCAACCGACTCGATGTGCGGGTACGCATCCGGGATGAAAAAGATCGACCGTTGGTCGAAGAAATCGAGCAACTTCGCGCCCATCATAACGACCTGACCCGCCAGTTAGCCGGATGGCAGGCCAGTCCCGAAGCAACCAGTCAAAAGGAGCGGGTTCTGAGTGCTGCTGAGCAAGAAGAACGGTTGCAGCAAACCCTCGGATGTGAGAAAAAGCTGACCGAATTGACCGAAAAGCTTCAGGTACGTAATGCTCACTATGCCGAGGATGCGACCCTAACCCCGGTTTACCGACCTTTCGACCCCCTGTTGTTGCGCTCGGACGAAGTGCTGGTGGAATACTATATAGCACGGGGCGAAGTACTGGCCTATATTGTCGGACGCAATGGGTTGCAAGTGGTGAGGCGGTTGACCAATCTACCGCAGCTTAATCGTATTTTGGCTTTCTTCCGGCTAAACCTGGCTGGGACGATTAAGAGTCTGGCCGATAGTAGCCAACTACCTCCCGAAACCTTTGCCAGTAGAATGGAAGGCTTGATCGGCAATAGCCGGGCGCTTTTGCAAAAGCTCTATCTGGCCCTGTTTGCGCCGTTGGAGCCGCTGATAGGCAATGCCAGACGACTGCTAATTGTGCCGCACGGTTCGCTCCATTATTTGCCGTTTCACGCCCTGTATAACCCGGTGGTCGGAAAGTACTTGCTGGAAAGTTTCGAGGAAATTAGCTATTTACCTGCTGCCAGTATGCTGCGCTTCTGTCGAGAACGGGCTGGACAATCGGCAGGTGAAGGGGCGTTAGTCTTTGGTTTCTCGAACCAGTCGGCCTTGCCGTGTACGGTGGAAGAGGCCAGGCTGGTCGCCGAGACTTTGCGAACAGGCGGATTGTGCGTAGAAGGGGTGGAAGAAGCCGCCAGCCTAGAACGCTTCCGGGCCGAAGCACCCAGCAAACGGATCATTCATCTGGCGGCGCACGGGCGTTACCGCGATGACGCACCCCTCTTTTCATCGCTGCTGCTGGCAGGTGGCGAATTGACCGCCCACGAATTGTTTAATATGGAGTTACAGGCTTCGCTCGTTACACTTAGTGCCTGTGATTCGGGTCTGGGAGCGCTAGGCGGAGGCGACGAGGCGTTGGGGTTAAGCCGGGCTTGCCTATATGCCGGGGCAGCCAGTCTAGCCCTTTCGCTCTGGCGGGTGGAAGACCGGGCCGGTTCGGTTTTAATGCAGGAATTTTATCGCAATTTGTTGAGCGGACAGGGCAAAGCGGCCGCCTTGCGCCAGGCCCAACTGACTTTGCTAAACCATCCGGCTTATCGTCATCCTTTCTACTGGGCTCCCTTTATCCTGATTGGGGATACAGCATCATTATAGCCTGATAGAGTTCCAGCCTCTTCGCAGCAAATTGCAAAGAGTTTGGGCCACAGTAGGGGCGACCCTATGTGGTCGCCCTCGGAGACGCGGCAGGGTGTTCACGGGCGACCACATAGGGTCGCCCCTACCAGAAACGTCTTGATGTTCTTGCAATATGCCATAGAAGGGCAGCATCGGTAACACCAGGCAGTTAATTTTTAATAATTTTACCTTTTTACCTGAACACACTTACAATCTAGTAAAATCCGTGCTACAATATTATAAGCTTATATATTTTTAGAGCGGGTTTTTGTTTTTCGTGTGGCTAACAATTTAGAGTAATAAGCAAAGGGTTTTAAGGTTAATTTCAACCAAAAACGGAAATGTTAAGCGGCGCGACTTTTGTTGTGTTATTTGGTCTGTGTGTCTTTGAAAGGAGAACAAAATGCTACCACAGGAAAGAAAAGCTTCCAGGCAGTCTCACAACCAGCATATCCCTGGTCGGGTGGTTATCAGCAGTCAAGCGGGCCACCTGGACAAACTGGAAGGTGAAGCAGGGGTCAAGAGTGTAGTCAAGCAAAGCCTCG
This sequence comes from Chloroflexia bacterium, assembly GCA_038210655.1. Lineage (GTDB taxonomy): Bacteria > Chloroflexota > Chloroflexia > Chloroheliales > Chloroheliaceae > 54-19. The sequence goes on along the minus strand of JBBQWM010000062.1, from coordinate 7,394 downwards.
GTACCGATCTGCAAGCTGACCCAATCCACCCTTACCTCCCAGATGTCTATGTCCCCGGCAAGCCAACCTGGGTCAAGGCTACGCTCCAGGGCAGTTCGGTAGATTTTAACAACGCAAGTGCAGCGCAAACCACTTTCCAAAGCTATCTGGCTTCTAAGGGCAACCTTACCCGGCGCTATAAATTTGATAAAGCTAAGGCGACCCAGGCCAGCCAACCCGACAAACCGCAGGAGCATCTTGCCGCCGAAAACCTAGCCAGTAAGCTAAACAGTCCCAGCACCTCACCCGTCGCCGGGTTTGATATTACGCCCGACCATATTTTCACACATACCGCCGCCCAACCTGCGGATAGTCCGGCCGATATTCCGGCCCGGCCCTACAGCCCGGTCGAGAACAAGACCGCCGAGCAGTTCTTTAAGAGCCAGCCGTTCTGGAATACGATTGGAGCGAACGAAACGCAACGAGCAGGCTTTACGACCAAAGGCCAGGGCGTGACAGTTGTGATTTTCGATACGGCACCAACGGCGAAGGATGGCACTCCGGCCCTGGACAAGATCAACCCTAAGCTAGTCGATTACTATATTTCGATGAAAGAGGTGTTGGCCTTGCCAGATACGACTAAGAAAGACGTTTACAACCGCAAAGATTTTTACAGCGTCAGCCGGGTTAGACCTGACCCGAAGGTAGATTGGGATCGCCCGGCCGGTATCGACATCGATCACGATCTAATGCAGCCCTATCACGGCCTTTTGATCGCCAGCCTCGTCCGCGAACTGGCTCCCCAGGCGACCATTATCTTGATGGAAGTCCTGAACGACCGGGGTGAGACCAGTGGTAGCAACCTGACCGAGGCAATGGACTACATTTTGTTCTTGAAAGACAAAAAGGCGATGGTTGGGGGCAAACGGGTAGTCGAGGATAAGCTGGTTTTCAATCTGAGCCTGGGTTATGCCAGCAGCCTGGACGAGGATGTTGAAGTAGTCTATATGTTACAAGCCTGCGAACGGGCCGCCGAGAATGGGGCTTTGGTTGTCGCCGCCGCCGGTAACGATAGCTATTACCTGCATCCGCGCAACCCGGAAGAGCCTGCCGCCTACGGTTATTATTGCGATAACAAAGCGGTTTTCGATCAGGTGATCGCGGTCGCTGCCACTGCCAAACCGGGCGAATACATGCTGTATAGCAACCAGGGCAATCTGGCGGCTCCCGGTATGGACTTGCTGATGGATACAGGCGACGACAATCCGCCGAGCGGGGCTACTCGCTATATCTACTGGGCCGGGACTTCCTTTGCCGCCCCGTTGGTCGCCGCCAGCGCCGCTCTATTGTTGAGCAAGGGCGTAGATGTCAAAAACGTCAAGCAACGCCTGTGGGATGGTGCCACCAAACCGACCAAATGGAGCCAGGTTCCAGAACTCAATGTGGCAGCTTCGGTTTGAGGATAGGTATCAGGTTTTAGGTGTCAGGTATCAGGTTTTATAACACAATGCAAAACCATTGACCCTAACCACTTATCTGTAGGAGCGAGCTTCTGCTCGCGATTGGAAGATACGGCTAGGTGTTCAATCGCGAGCAGAAGCTCGCTCCTACAATCGTTCAGTATCTCGGCATTTTGCTAGAAGCCGAAAAATCCATTGACGGAGCAATGTCTTACAATTAGAGGCTCTTTGTAAGACATTGCTTCGCCAATAAATGCCCTACTCCACCTCTCGGATAGGTTCTAACACACAATTTGGTTACAGCAGTGGAACTTTTGTACAAAATTCTCACTGCTATAACCATTTTTGTTTTGGCCTTTGTCCAACCCAAAGTAGTACGCACACCTGACACCTGACACCTGACACCTGACACCTGACACCTGCCCCTCCTAATCCAACGGCGGACGATAAGCGGCCCAGGGCTGAAGGGCCTCGAAAGCGGCGGAGGCTTGCAAGACCGCCGCATCTGCAAAACGCCGACCAACGATTTGAAGGCCAACGGGCAGTCCATCGGAGGTGAAGCCACACGGCACGCTGGCGGCAGGCTGCCCGGTCAGGTTGAAAGGATAGGTAAAAGGAGTCCAGCCCAGCCTATCGACTGGCTGACCGGCAACAGTCGCTGGCCCGTCGATACCAACTTCAAAGGGCGGTTGCGGCATGGTCGGGGTAAGCAACAGGTCGTAGCGCTCGAAAAAGCGGCGCACAATATCCCATAGCCCGACCCGCGCCAGGGCCGCTTTGCCCCAATCCGGCCCGCTCAATTTCTCTCCCTGCTCAACCACTTTACGCAAGCCGGGGTCGAGCAAATCGGCCTTTTCCGCCATATAATCGTGCAAGCTGGCGGCAATTCCACCATAAAAATAGACGTTAAAACTGTCAATAGGCGACTCGAAGCCAGGGTTAGCCTCGACTACTTCTGCGCCCAATTCGGCGAAACGGAGGGCCGCCCGTTGGGTAATCTCGCGTATTTCCGGCTCGACCGGGGCATAACCCAGATCGGCACTCCATGCGATCCGCCAGCCTCGCAGCCCTTCCTGAACCCCACGTTCGCAGGCCACTCGGTAATCCAGCTTCTCGGCAGGGAGCGAGTAACGGTCGCGCTCGTCCGGCCCAGCCAAAACGCTCAACAAAAGGGCCGCATCCGCCACGGTACGCGCCATCGGCCCAATGTGCGAGAGATCGCCGGTAGCCGAAGCCGGGTAGATCGGTACGCGCCCAAGCGACGGCTTGAGACCAAAAATCCCGGTGTAGCTGGCCGGAATCCGCACCGAACCGCCTCCATCAGTGCCGAGCGCCAACGGCCCCAACCCTGCCGCAACCTGGGCGCTGGCCCCCCCACTTGAACCGCCGGGGGTGCGCTCCAAATTCCAGGGGTTACGGGTCGGGCCGAATAGCCTATTATCGGTGCTGCCTCGCCAACCCAGTTCAGGCGTATTGGTCTTACCCAAAATAATCGCGCCTGCCGCCTTGAGCCGCTCGACGGTCGGGGCATCCTCGGTTGGCACGACCTCGGCAAAGAGTAAAGACCCGCGAGTAGTGCGTACTCCTTTTGTAAGAATCAGGTCTTTGACCGAGACGGGCAGGCCCAACAGCTTGCCTTGTTCGCCACCACGCAACAAGGCGGCTTCGGCAGCTTTGGCCTGTTCGAGGGCCAGTTCCGGGGTCAGGGTGCAATAGGCATTTAGCCGAGGGTTTAGCCGCTCGATCCGCTCCAAAAAGGCTTCGGTCAGTTCGACCGGCGAAATTTCTTTGGCTTGCAACCGGGCGACCAGTTCCGTCGCAGGCGTAAAGCATAGTTCAGTTTTATCCATTGCTTGCTCTTTTTCGTGTTATGAATAAACCTATTTGTAGATAACCCCTAAAGCACAAAGACGCAGGATAACCCGGTTGGGCTACCCTACGTCTTTGCTGACTAAAACTTAGCGTTTAACCGTCGAGGGTGCTAATATCCCCGACCGGCTCGCCCAATTCTTTGGCCCGGATTACCCGGCGCATAATTTTGCCGGAGCGGGTCTTGGGCAGACTGGGTACAAATTCCAACTCGTCTGGGACGGCGACTGGGCCGACGTTAGTACGGACGTGCAGCTTGAGTTCCTTTTCCAGTTCGGGGCTGGCCTCGAAGCCGGATTTGAGGATTACAAAAACCTTGACGTGTTCGCCTTTCACCTCGTCGGGCTTGCCAATAGCGGCGACTTCGGCGACAGCGGGGTGACTGACCAAACTGGACTCGATTTCCATTGAGCCTAGCCGGTGTCCCGAAACCTTAATCACGTCATCGACCCGGCCTTGTATCCAGAAATAGCCGTCGGCATCTTTGTGGGAGGCATCCCCAGCAAAATAAACATTCTCGATGGTGTTCCAGTAGGACTCGTAACGGGCTGGGTCGCCGTAGATCGTCCGCATCATGCTAGGCCAGGGTTGGCGCACGATCAAGAAGCCGCCTCTGTCGTGACCGACGCTGTTGCCGTCTTTATCGACCACATCAGTCTCGATGGTCGGGAAGGGCCGACTGGCGCTGCCCGGTTTGAGCGGTAAAAGCGGGGTAGGGGTAATCATAAATGCGCCAGTTTCGGTCTGCCACCAGGTATCCATAATCGGAAGTTTGTCGCCGCCGATATTCTTGCGATACCAAATCCAGGCTTCCGGGTTGATCGGTTCGCCAACTGTACCGAGCAACCGCAAACTGCTCAGATCATGACGGGCTGGAAATTCCTCGCCCTCGCGCATCCGGGCGCGGATAGCGGTCGGCGCGGTGTAGAGGATCGTTACTTTGTACTTGGCGATAAGGCTCCACCAGCGATCTGGCTCCGGGTAGGTCGGAATACCCTCAAACATGAGCGAAGTAACGCCATTCATCAAAGGGCCATAAATGACATAGCTGTGGCCTGTCACCCAGCCCACATCCGCCGTACACCAGAAGATGTCGTCCGGCTTAATGTCAAAGGTATATTTGAGGGTAGCGTAGACACCGACGGCGTAGCCGCCCTGGACATGCACCACGCCCTTTGGTTTACCGGTCGAGCCACTGGTATAGAGAATATAGAGCATATCCTCGCTGTCCATTTGCTCGGCCTCGACTACCACATCTTCTGGGATACCGGCCAGCGCATCGCCCCAAAAAATATCGCGGCCCGCCTGCATATTTACATCGCCACCCAACCGACGAGCCACCACCACATGCTCGATGGTCGGGGCTTCCGCCACGGCTTCGTCGGCAATCTGCTTGAGGTTGACCAACTTACCGCCGCGCTTGTTGCCATCGGCAGTGATAAGCACTTTGGCCTGACAGTCGATAATACGGTCGCGCAAGGCACTGGCGGCGAAACCACCAAAGACGACCGAATGAACCGCTCCCAGACGGGCGCAGGCTAACACTGCTACAATCTGCTCTGGGATGGCTGGCAAGTAGACCGAAATGCGGTCGCCCTTCTGAACCCCCAGTTTGCGAAGGCCCGCCGCCAGTCGGTTTACCTGCTGATAGAGGTCTTTGTAGGTTAGGGTGCGGGTGGTGCCGTCGTCGCCTTCCCAATGATAAGCGACTTTCTGCTCGGTCGGTGTACCCAACCAGCGGTCAAGGCAGTTATAGGTAATATTAAATTTGCCGCCGGTAAACCATTTGAAATAGGGCTTGCCGGAATCATCCAGCACTTTATCCCATTTCTCAAACCAGTGTAGTTGGGCCGCCTGGTCAGCCCAAAATTCTTCGCGGTTGGCAAGGCTCCACTCGTAGAACTGATTGTAATCAGTAAAACCTTTGCTTTGCATATAGGCATAAATATTGGAATTTTCTACGACATCCTGGCCTGGCACGAAGACCCGATCTTCGGTTAAAATCCGGCTAGTAGAATCGAATTTAAAGCTGGTACTCATAGTGCAGAAGTTCCTCCTTCTTTTAATGACAAACGCTCCAACACTGGTTAGCGTCCTTCACTTCTATTTGATGCGTTAGAATCGCTCTAAAAATGCCACTAGCAGCCTAATATGGGCAAGACCTACCAGAACATTTTTAGATTATTCCCATATCCGCAAAACGCCAGCCTGAGCAAGCCGGGCTACTTGTTTACTCGAAGTAAACTAGCCGATAGACTGGAGCCAATATAACCTTTGCCTCAAACCGAGATAAGCTGTGTTTTAGTGCGTTACGAACAAGAAAGGTGTGCTTCCTATTATAGTTTAGAAAACCGCAAGTTTCAATTGCAAACAGCCTTCTTTAATAGCCTCTGAAAGCGGTTTTTCTACATTCCAGCGTGATCGGCCTTTGTTTTGTCGAAACAGATCAATATAAATGGCTCAGCTAAAAAACTATTAGGATTATTTTGCTAAAGGCAAGCTCAGGTATATAATTGCCTGTAGTAGAAGTTTGCCGCAATGGTTTTCCCAATGCTATTTGCAAGGAGTAAGGGATGAGCTTTATCTATCAGGAAAGATTGTCGGACTCGCCTTATGTAGAAACCGTTACGCACGGTCGAACCGCCAGCGCTGGTTCTACGATCCGGCCTGCCGAAAGCCATTGGCACATGGTTCTGGTAAGATACAATGGCAAAGCCCAGGCAATCATCGCCGGAGCGCTGACGACGACTGGCGTGGTGTCCTGGACCGAAGGGGCTGAGATTGTTTGGATCAAGTTTAAACCGGGTGTCTTTATGCCTCATCTGCCTGCCCGCAAATTGTTGGATAAAGAGACTCCTCTGCCGGAAGCATCGAGTAAATCTTTCTGGCTGAATGGGTCGGCCTGGCAATTTCCTGACCACAACAATGTGGAGACGTTTATAGATAGGCTGGCGCGTAAGGATGTGTTGGTGCGTGACCCGATGGTAGAGGCGGTGCTAGAAGGCCATCCGCAAGATTTAGCACCTCGCACGGTACGGCATCGCTTCTTGCACGCCACCGGCCTAACCCAAAACCAGATTTATCAAATCGAACGCGCCCGACAAGCACAAGCCCTTTTACAGCAAGGCGTTTCGATCCTCGATACGGTGGTCGAGGTTGGCTATTTCGATCAACCCCATCTGACTAGATCGCTCAAGCAGTGGGTCGGACATACGCCTGCCCAAATCGTCCGCCTGAACCAGCCTGAGTAGCTTGCCATTTTATACAAGACGGCCTCTCCGGTTTGGGTTATAATACAAATGTTCTAGTAATTATTCAACACCCAAACCAAAAGGAGATTTTATGAGCAACGCTAACTTAATCATTACCCGCGTCTTCCAGGCCCCAGTTGAGCGGGTCTGGAAAGCCTGGAGCGAGGCCGAGCAGGTCAAGCGCTGGTGGGGGCCAGCTATATTCACTTCGCCGTTCGCCAAAATTGATTTTCGGGAAGGCGGAACCTCGCTTCTTTGCATGAACGCACCTACCTTTGGAGACCTGTACAGCACCTGGTATTATGAGAAAATCGTGCCGATGGAGCGGATCGAATATATCCACAATCTGGCCGACAAAGACGGCAATAAGATCGATCCTGTCCAGATTGGGATGCCTTCGGATTTCCCGCAAAATCAGCTTCATACTATCACCTTCAAGGCCCTGGGCGACAATCAGACCGAATTGATTGTTACCGAACACGACTGGCCGATGGGTCAAATGAGAGATATGTCTAAACTAGGGATGGAACAGTGCCTCGATAAGATGGAGGCGCTGTTGAAAGAGGGAGATAAGTAACGAAAACGAACTTGCATACGTTTGCCGAATTACTGACCCGATTTTGCCGATTTTGGTAGGGGCGACCCTGGGTGGTCGCCCGTGAACACCATGAGCGGTCAATCAGGGCGACCACGTAGGGTCGCCCCATAGCCGTCAACATAAGAATAATATACTATTAACAAATTGTGAGCGTAAAGCAATTGAGTTCAAAGGCTTAAATCAGTAAGTTCTGGTAAGAGACTGAAACAATGCAACGGTATTTAGTTTTGAGCCTGT
>JBBQWM010000061.1:0-34949 GCA_038210655.1 Chloroflexia bacterium | reverse complement strand
GGCTGACCTAAAACTTTCGGCTTCAAGCATTAAGACATAGCTGTGGATAAAACCACGCTTTTCAAAAATAGTTCATCACACAGCCGCCCTATTATCGCGAGGGCTGTATATAGGCTTTCCACAAACTTTGTGGACTGTAAGCATTACGCAAAAAAACGCTTTCATCTAAGTCAAGTAAAAACTTAAGGATGTAAGAAACCATAGAAAACACTAAAAAAGGCTCAGAAACATATTTCGACATCCTTATAACTCTCTTAGCAAAAACCTTATAACTATATTTATAAGAAGCAAATATAGGAGGGAGTTGCTCAAGTGTATGAGGAAAACCAAGTCTGATATTGAAGACGTTATCATTAACTCGCTCAAAAATTTTATCTCTTATAATTGGGTCAAAGGTAGAAATTATTTCAAAAAAATAAGCCAACTTGATTTCTTTGTTTTCAACTAAGTACTTAAGATGTTCTGGGTGTATTTTTTTGTTAAAATCGATTTGCTCCATATAACTACTTCCACCTTGTCTTTGCACTTTGAACTTAGTCGAAACTGAATATGCGCTTACTCTATCCACAATATGGAACTCAAAGTGCAAAGATAGTATTTTTACTATTTACTGCTTACTTATTTCGCCAGCGTCTGGGCCAGTTCGAGTAGATTAAAGTCTATCGACTTGGTGATACCGGCAATTTCGACCAGGGGTGTAGGCCGGATTTCACCTTTGATAGTCCCGACCAGCACGCCAACCTCGTTTTTTGCTAACTGCTCAACGGCGGCGGCCCCCAAGCGGGTCGCCAGCAAGCGGTCGAACGCGCCAGGTGTGCCGCCCCGCTGGACGTGACCGAGGGTTGTAACTCGTAAGTCAAAACCGACTTCTTCGCGGTTCTCCTTAAAGTAATGGGAAAGCGCATCGGCGTTATGGTGTGCTCCTTCGGCTACCACTACTATAGCGTGGGGTTTACCTCGCTGATAGGCCGCCCGGATTACCTGAGCAATTTCCTCCGGGGTAGTTTCAAATTCTGGCACCGAAACGGCCTCTGCCCCACCCGCAATGGCCGACATCAAGGCCAGATAGCCGCAATCGCGTCCCATTACTTCGACCATAAAGGCCCGCCCGTGTGAAGAGGCCGTTACTTTGAGGCGGTCTATCGCTTCCAGGGCGATATTGAGGGCCGTATCCACCCCTATCGTAATATCCGAACCGCACAAATCGTTGTCGATGGTTGAAGCAATCCCGACCGTTGGTAGCCCCATGTTAAAAAGCGCATTGGCCCCCGTCTGCGAACCGTTGCCGCCGATTACCACCAGGCCGTCAATTCCGCGTTCTTCCAATTGGGCCAGACCTTTCCTGCGTCCTTCTTCGGTTTTGAATTCAAGGCAACGGGCGCTGCCCAACATTGTGCCGCCCTTCTGAATAATTCCACCTACTTCGCGGGGGCCAAGCGCCTCCATATGACCTGCTACCAATCCACTATAGCCGTTGCGTACCCCAAAAACTTCCCAGCCTTTTTCGAGGCCACAACGTACCACCGCCCGAATAGCCGCATTCATCCCCGGAGCATCGCCTCCACTGGTTAGTACTGCAATGCGTTTCATCTGTTAGCTCCTCTAAAATTAACAGGGATGTACAGGATTGACAGGATATAATATAGGCTGCCGTACCCTCTGTTGAGAGGCTAAATTTATTAGCACACCTGCATCCCGTTTACACTGTATCCCTTCACGATTGATTAGCTACTTAGCTACAATGAATACAGATTAAAGCTGCCTAACAACCTCTATTATGCTAGTTTTTGGCCTAAAAAGCCAATTTGGGTGAAGCTTGCCGGACTGGATATATAGCCAGTTATATTGTTTTTGATTTTGTAATTACGCAGGACGGGCGACCACATAGGGTCGCACCCTACAACCGATTTTGGTAGGGTGCGACCCTATGTGGTCGCTCAAAGGGGCTAGGCTGAGTAGATACTTTGATTTTGTAATGCTTACCATTTTTATGCTATGATCTGATTGCTCATTTGGATTTAATCGCACACTGATAGGCTTATCGTTAGGGCGATATATACAACGCAAGCAAAACGGTTTATGCTAAAATAAGACTGGAATTGACCGTGAAACCAATAGTTTGTTTGGGCGAAGGGTGGATCGATCTATTGCCGCTACAACGGCGACAAACCCTGCAACAGGCGACCCTTTTACGACGGGTAGCGGGTGGCGCGAGCGCTAATGTGGCGGTTGGACTGGCCCGACTGGGAGTAGCCGCCGCCTTTTTGGGGAAGGTCGGGGACGACCCGTTTGGCTACTTTCTGCGCGATACTCTCAGCACGGCAGGCGTAGATGTCTCGCACATGCTTTTTAGCAGCGAAGCAAATACCGGGTTGGCTTTTGCCTGGGTTGAAGATATAGCAACCGGGGAGGTTCGCTATCTTTTTAACCGAGGGCCAAGCGCCGACCGCAAATTGCGCTCAGACGAACTTGACCCGGCATGGTTGGCTCAGGCGGGCGCTTTGCAATATGGTTCGCTTTTGCTGGCGGTCGAACCCAGTGCGGCGGCGGTTTGGGCTGCTATCAATATGGCACGGGCGGCGGGCGTACCGTGTGTTTATGATATAAATATGCGGTTGCCTGCCTGGACCGGTAAAGCCACCGCTCGCGCCGGAATGTTGGCCCCTCTGGTAGTTAGCGATATTGTAAAACTCAATCGGCACGAATTGGCCTTTTTGACTGACGAGACCGACTTAGAACGGGGTGTAGCCCAACTCTGGCAACCGCATCACCGCTTGCTAGTCGTCACGCTTGACCGGGAGGGCTGCTACTATCGGACGGCAAGCGGAGAAGGCTACATTAGCGGGCTACCTGTAAAAGTAGCCGATACAGTGGGGGCTGGCGACGCATTTATGGTCGCGTTGTTGGCCCAAATCTTGAAGAGAACGGATAAGGAAGTGCAAGGTTTGGCCGGGTTTGATTTTGAGAATAGTGAGTTGGTCGCTGCCGTCTGCCAGTATGCCAATGCTGCCGGGGCTTTTGCGACCACTCGCCCAGGCGCAATCCCGGCCCTACCGACCCAGCGCCAGATCAGGAAGGTACTAAACACGGAGTTCTAGTAACTTCTCACCACATAGACGCAGAGAAAAGCTAAAATTTAGGTAACTACCCAGCCCGGTTGATTGTGGGAGGGATTTCTAATCCCGATTAAGCTTAATCGGGATTAGAAATCCCTCCCACACCTGAATTGTTACAATCGTAAATCGCGGCTTCGCCCCCTCTGGGGGTAAATCGTAAATCTTAAATCTCTAATCACTTTATGGAGAGCAATATGTTGATAAAGTGTGCCAGTTGCCAGTTTGAATGTGATACTACCGATGCGTTTTGCCGCAAATGCGGGATGGTATTGGCTCAGGAAGCCCAGTTTGTCGAACTACCGGCAGAAGCGGCTACCGCAATTCAGGCGGAGGCAAGTGCGGTCGAAATCGTAACGCCGCCTGTGACCGGGCTGGCAAAACGGCCTTCCAGTCGGGTCGCTTCACTCTCCCGTAAAGTCGGCTCGAAAGTCGCCGATGCACTCAAGAGCGAACAGGGTAAGAAGCTTACGCGGGGCGCGGCGACCCTGGCGGTAGCGGTCGGGGTTGAATTGGTCACGCACGCTACCCAGCGCTTGAGCAAAGCACCTGCCAATCGTGCCGATAATAAATTGGCCCGTCCGCCAGTTGGAGTGGGCGATACTATGTTAAAAGCGCTCGAAGATCATCTGGCGACCGATAGATCGGATGTAGTAGAGGAAAGTTACTATCGTGAACGGGTTTATGTCCGCCGGGTGATCCGTCGCCGACCCTAACCCGCAAGCTCGGTTTGACACTGGTCAGAGGTTGTCCTATCATGGCGGTCGGCTTAGTCGTAATTTTATTGCATAGAGGAATAGACCAGTTTGATTAGCGAGAAGTTGTTAGAAGTAGCGCGTTGTCCGCGTTGCGTGGCGAATGCCGGGGGCGACCGGGAGCGCGGTCGGTTGGAGATAGTCGAGGGCGGTTTTGTCTGCCGCACTTGCGAGTTGGCTTACGGAGCCTTTAGCAATAGCGGTGCGGAAGAACCGGTGGTCTCGGAAGGTAAGGGCCTGCCGCGCCGGGGGTATATCGATTTGTTGCCCCGTTCTTCGGTCGGACAGCAGACCCGCTATCTTGATGAAGAGTTTGAACACGAACTCGACCACGAGCATATCAGCGTACCCCTTTTGGGAGCCGCCGTTCGCAACGATCTGCTGCGCCGGATGCTGCGACCCGGTAAACGTGATCTGGCTTTGGAAGTCGGTTGCGGGGATGGCCGCTTTTGCTACTGGAACCGCAAGCGGTTTGGGACGGTGATTGGGGTGGATGCCGCCCCGCTTTTTGCAAACGAAGCCCTGGACGATATTCCGCTGATACGTGGGGATGGGCGACGGTTGCCCTTCGCACCCGACTCGTTTGATAAAATCTTCTCGCTCGATCTGCTCGAACATTTGCCTTTGGATGGCATTGCCCCTTTTTTCGCCGAGTTGAGCCGGGTGATTAAACCGGGCGGGCGGGTTTTCCTTTTTTCCAATACCCGTGAAAAGGGCAAACTTTGGCCTATCATCCGGCTCGAAAAGCAAATCGCGGCTTATTTTACCCAGCGCGGCGTATTCGACTTTCGGCGCGACGATTTGCGAAAAAGCGACCATATCAAAGCGATCAAGACCTGGGACGAACTGGAAAAATTTGTAAACGAGGCTGGGTTTACTATCGAGCAAAAGCGGTTCTGGAACGGGGTTTTTCAAGGTTTGGTCGATAATATTATTGTCAAGGCGGGCGAATATGCAGTGCGTCAGATAGTCCGGTTCCAGTTAAACCGGCATCGCAAGGCGGTGCAACGCGAGGAAGACCAGACCAACCGTGACGTGCAGACGCGCCTTTCGTCGGCCCGTACCGGCCTTACGACCGATTGGGCCGATGGCGGGGGCCTCGAACGAATGCGGGCCGAGGTTGAGAATAACCAGATTACCCGGCAAGCCGAGCAAGTCGCAGCACAGGCCGAGGAAGTCCACGAAGAAAACGCCGCGATTGATCTGGCGGTTCGCAAGAACCTCAAACGTAGTTTTGCCCGTAGTCGCAGCGGGCCGGTCATGTTGGCACTCAAAACTTTGACCTTTTTGATGAAACTGGATATTTGGCTCTTTGGAAAAATGCAGACCGGGCCGTATTTTATCGTTATCCGAAAACTGTGAGTAGAATACTCTATATCGCTGGGTCGGTCCTTGCGCCCGGTAGTCATGGCGGCGCGACCCACGTGATGGAAGTGGCAAGCGAACTGAGCAAGTTGGGCCACGAGTTGCACGTAGTTTGCCGCCGCGCCAAAGGCGACCCTTCCCGCCTGACGGTGTCGGTCGCAGGCGGTCAGGCCATCGAATTTTACCGGCTAGGCTTGCCGCAGTATGCCAACTTTCTAAGTTACCCCTGGTTATCCCGATTAGCGCGGGCCTTGCAACCCGATCTGGTGATGGAGCGCTACTATAATCTGGCGGGGGCCGGGATGTTCTACGCCCGTCGCCATAATCTACCCTCGATTTTGGAAGTAAACGCCCTGATCGTTGACCCGCCCGGTACCCGCAAAGACAAAGTTGACCGCCTCTTATTGCGACGGTTGCGTTGGTGGGCGACCACCCAATGCGGTTGGGCCGGGCGGATTGTAACGCCCCTTCATACCACTGTCCCGCCCTCGATTGACCGGACCAAAATAGCCGAATTGCCCTGGGGTGCAAACGTCGAGCGGTTCAACCCGGAGCGAATTTCCGAGCCGGAACAGGCTAAATTGCGGCAGTCAGTAGGCTTGCCCGCCCGCGCGAGTGGGGCGCGAGTAGCGGTTTTTGCCGGTAGTTTCCGGCACTGGCACGGGGTCGAAACGTTGGTGGAAGCCGCCATCCAGCTTATCCCACAAGAAGCTGATTTATATTTTCTGCTGCTGGGGGGTGGGCCAGAAGAAGAGCGGTTGCGGGCTAAAGTACGGGCGGCAAGCCTCGAAAAACGGATTATCCTGATTGGCGCGATTAAACACGAACAGATGCCCGCCTATCTAGCGCTGGCTGATTGTGGAGTTGCGCCTTTCGATACCTCCAAGCACCCACCTTTACGGACTGCCGGGTTCTTCTGGTCGCCGCTCAAAATCTTTGAATATATGGCGATGGGCTTGCCGACCGTTACTGCCGATTTGCCGCCTCTCAACGAGATTATTAGACCGGGACAGGAAGGCGCTCTGTTCCAGGAAGGCGACCCAACCGACTTGGCCCGTGCTATCCGCGAAATGTTGGCTCCCGACCCCGTCACCGCCGAAACCAGGGCCGTCATGGGTCGCTCAGCACGGGCGCGAGTTTCGCAGAATTTTAGCTGGGAGGCTCACTGCCGGTCGCTGGATGGTCTTATCCAGGAACTAACAGGCCTCCGTTCGTAGTCTGGGTCTCCTGCTCTACCAAGTGCCGCCAAAATACTCTCATCTGTTCCAATTCCACCTCATATAAAGGCTCATTAGTTAGTTTTACCCATTGCTCCATTAGGAAACTTTTATTCTCCCTGATTAAATAGGTCATTTTATAGATGTGCTAATTCGCAAAATACGTAAAATAAGAAAGGTTGCTTTTTACTTTTATCCACGAGAAAAAGCTTACCATTGTGATCTAGTGTTTCAAATCTTAAAGAGGAAAGGCAGAAATCCAAAATGGCACTTTATATGGACATTCATCAACACGTTGAAGGACTGACCGCAGAAGCGGTCGGCGGCGCACACCAGAGAGACCTTGAGGTAGGGGAAAAATACGGGGTGAACTATCTGAAGTATTGGTTCGATGAAGCTTCTGGGAAGGTATTTTGTCTGGTAGATGCACCCAGTAAAGAAGCCGCTATAGCAGTCCACCGCGAAGCTCACGGCCTCCTGGCTGACGAGTTGATCGAGGTTAAGGAAGGCCTTTAGTTAGCGGTTTTATTCATTAAACAAAGCGGGAGGGCGGGCTACCTTTATCATCCGATAGCCAGAGGAAAATCCCATCAAATTTTAGGATGGCTTAGGCAGCCGATCATGTCTTTCAGCCCTTCCGTGTAATCAGGCAAAACGGGGCAATGGAAACCATTCCTGCGCTCAGGCATCATAGTTTAATTACATGGCTTTGTGTTAGATTAAGTATAACCTAATTTAAGGGCCGTATTCTTAAAATTATCGTAACTACTCAGCCTATTCTTTTGGAAGACCACATAGGGTCGTCCAAAAGAATAGGCTGAGTAATTACCATTTATCTTATTCCTCTCTTTTTGCAAGACTTTAAGAAGCTACAGCGCGAACATACCAACCCCCCTATCTCGCCGATGTTTTCCCTGCGCCAGGTTGTGACCTTTAGTGATAATAAAGAACCATTTAAGGCAAGCTTTGAAAGGAGCAATAACTATGACTGTAACAACTCACGATATTGAAGCCGCCCGCACTCGTATAAAAACCATTTGGACCTCTGGGGATTTTGGCAAAATTGCCGAAACTATTCAAACCCACGCCGACGCATTTGTTGCCACTTTACCAATCACCCCTAATTTAAGAGTACTTGACCTGGCTTGTGGTACGGGTAACGTAGCACTGCTGGCGGCAGGACGCGGTGCAACTGTTAACGGACTTGATATTGCCCCTAATTTGGTGGCGGCAGCCAAAGCACGGGCGGCGGCGGCAGGGTTGGAAATTGAATATGAGGAAGGCGATGTGGAAAACTTGCCTTACCGCAATGCGGCCTTTGATATGGTAATCAGCATGTATGGCGTAATGTTTGCGGCCCACCCCAACCTGGCAGCAGCCGAAATGTTGCGCGTTTGCGCTCCCGGTGGCACGATTGCCTTAGCAAACTGGACTCCTGGTGGCTTTATCGGCAAGCTGCTTAAAACGGTTGGCGCACACGTACCGCCCCCGCCCGGCATCGTCTCACCGATTCTGTGGGGGGTAGAAGAGACCGTGCGCGAACGCCTCGGTCAGGATACGACTGCTATTAAATGTACGCCGCGTCAGGTAGTTTTTGAATATCCTTTCAGCCCGGCGGAAACGGTTGAATTTTTCTTCCAATATTACGGGCCAACTTTGCGGGCTTACGCCGCTTGCAGCCCTGAAAAGCAGATCGCCCTACGTCAGGACCTTGAAAACCTCTGGTCGGCCCATAATCAGGCCACCGACGGTACAACCTACGTCGTGAGCGAATACCTCGAAGTGATTGCTACCCGCGCCTAATCCACGCCTCGGCTTTAGCTCCCTTCTTATTGAGAAGGGAGCTAAAGCTAAAAATAAGCAAAAGGGTAATCTAATTACAAACCGTTGTTTGCTTAGACTTTATCTGATTTGCTTACCTGTTCGTAGTGTTGGCTTCTTGCTCAAGGAAGCGCCGCCAAAATGCCCCCAGCTGTTTCAATTCTTCCTCGTTATAAAGGCTTAGGAAACGCTGCTTCACCAGGGCAATGTTGCTGGCCTCTGCCTCGATTAGCCGTTCCTGTCCACTTTGAGTTAACACCGCGTATGCCCCGCGTCCATCTTCGGGGGCATTTTCTCGACGCGTCAGGCCGGACCGCACCAACCGATCCACCAATCGGCTCATTCCGCTAGGGGTCAGCACGCTGGTTTCGGCTAATTCCCTAATACGCATTCGCCCTTCACTAGCCCATGACAGGCGCAACAAGACTTCAAATTCGCCGTGAGAGATGTGATATTGGGTTTGCAACATCTCTTCGAGTTGCCGCATCATCGAGGCGTGGACATTTAAGAGTTTACCCCAGGCGAAGCCCTCAATGGCTGTAAATTTAGTAGACATTTTCCTTGCCCTTTCCTATTGACAATGCGTGCGCACTCACATATAATATAGATGAGTGCGCACGCATATTAACTTTAGTATAGCAGACAAAGAGTCATAGAGCAAGAAGGGAGTTTTTATCATGGCAGTTATTGAAATCGCCCGCTATAAATTGCAGGCTGGAGCCGACGCGCAGGTGCTTATTCAATCCGAACAGCAGATCCAAAAGGAGATTGCACCTCAATATCCGGGCTATCTAGGGCGAGAACTGGCTCAGGGTCAGGATGGCGAATACATCTTAATCATGCGCTGGGAGTCGCAAGCGGCAGCAGAGGGCTGGAACGCGGTTTTGTTTCAGCATCCGGCCGGACGAGCTTTGGGTGGGCTAGTAGACCCAAGTTCGATGCGTAAGGAGACCCTAACCCAAGTTGCTCCCTAGCAGGTTGCACTTAGGTGTACCTATTCCGATAACCTAGAGTGGTGGGGTTGAGCAAAAATCAACCCCACCACTAAACAAGCTAGTAGATTTGATAAGGAGAAAATCAATGGCAGTGATCGAGACGGTGGCTTTTCAACTGAAAGAAGGTACAAACACGCAGGAGTTTGAACAACTCAACCAACGTTTCCAACAGGAAATCGTGCCAATTTTGCCAGGTTTGCTGAGAAGGGAAGCTACCCGCAACGAAAAGGGGGAATGGTTGCTGGTTTTGCGCTATAAGGATATGGATAGTGCCGCCAAAGCCATGCAAAGTGATACTAGTGACCTATCTCAAAGATTTATGGGTTACATTGATATGAGCAGCCTGAAGGTGGATCATTACGAGTTGATCAGCGAATAAGACAGGCTAGGACTTTGGGTACGTCTAAATCACGAGGTTTTATGTTGAAAAAACAATCGTTTTATAAGGTAAACCTTATCAGTCTGCTGGTACTAACGGGGGTCTTGCTAAGTTCAAGCTTAACCACTTTGGCAGCTGACCCTCTGCCAAAGGCGTATCAAGCATTTTTGGACAAAGTAGGTGGCTCTCATTTTATCGAAGTGAATGGGGCAAAAATACACTACGTCGAGAGCGGGCCAAGTGACGGCCCAACCCTTTTGCTTTTGTATGGTTCTCCTGCTAATGTTTTTAGCT
This sequence comes from Chloroflexia bacterium, assembly GCA_038210655.1. Lineage (GTDB taxonomy): Bacteria > Chloroflexota > Chloroflexia > Chloroheliales > Chloroheliaceae > 54-19. The sequence continues at coordinate 25,010 of JBBQWM010000061.1, read as the reverse complement.
GGCGTAATATTATACCCACCCTCGCCCAACAGTATCATGTGATAGCACCAGACTTTCTGGGTTTTGGCTTGTCGGACAGCCCGGACATACAGTACACTTGGACAACCGAAATCAAGTATTTGACCGACTTTATTGCCGCAAAAAACCTGCAACATATTACGCTTGTGGGTGCTGAAATAGGTGGAATTTTTGGATTTGCCTATGCTAGCAATCACCCTGACAATGTTGCTGGTATTGTTTTCTGGGAGGCCGAAACTGCTCCGATTTCAAACCCCCAAGATGTGACAAACTATTGTGAGCAATGCTTGACCTTTTTCCCAAAAGACTCCAAAACATTGCAAGATTTTTTTGTGAGTAATGCTGGACTAGCCGAGTTTATTTATGGTGGTAAAGGACCATTACTTCATCCACTGTCAGGCGATGAATTAGCTGGTTATTCCTACTTTTTATCAACTCCCGCCCAACGAAAAGTATTTGCACAAATTAGAGCGCAAATGCCTATTGCAGGGGACGTACCAGAAAATGTTTTAATTCAGACGGCTTATGCCAAATATCTACGCACTAACAATGTGCCTAAATTACTGTTGTATGCCAATCCTGGCATTTTTTTACCAGAGAAACAAGCTAAAGGTTTAGGTTTAGCTAACACGCAAATAGTTTCGGTAGGCAACGGAAAACATTATCTAACAGAAGATGAACCTCAAGCCATAAATTCGGCTATCCTTGCCTGGAGAGCCAATCTTAGTGGCACTGGTAGTAGCGGTGCTACAGTGGTACCAGCAGGCAATAGTAGTGGCAATCAAGCTGCGACTACCGATGGCAATAACCAAATTAGCATAATAGTAATATTGCTGGCTGCGCTTATTTTGGTTGGTGGTGCCATCTTTTTGTGGCTACGGACACGTAACAAAAGAGCATAAATAACTTATACCAAATTGCGGTAGCATTGATAGGGTAGCTGTGGCTGTATAATCTCACTCCAGCTATTTAGCCCACATCCTACCCTAACCACCTAGCGCACACGAGTTTGTCAAAACCTAGATTGCTAACAGTAAAAAATATACCTCTCTGTAGGCTATTCACTACCGTACATAAAAAGGGTTGAAGTACCAAAAGGAGGCTAAGAAAAAGACTGTCAGCTATGCTAAACTGGGATTGGTCAAAAATCACCAGGCGGAAAAGCATGTGTGACAGTCATAAAAGCTATAATGCCATATTTTCGAGGCTACTAATTTTAATTTAGAAGCCTGGTTTAAATCCAAAATAAACTCTTATAATCCCCGTAATATCTAGATATGAGAACGTGTTTCAAAACAATAAAGTAGGCTGGCTCAGGCCGAATTTACGCTCATATTTTATGTTTTGAAACACATTCTAAGCAAGGGGTAACCCTTTTCGGCTAATTACTACTTTGCGTCTTCCGGCTGAAATTTGAGGGCGACCGAGTTGAGGCAATAGCGTAACCCGGTGGTCTCGCGTGGGCCGTCCGGGAAGACGTGTCCCAGGTGGGAGCCACAGTTCTTGCAAACGACTTCGGTTCTTCGCATGAAAAGAGATTTGTCCTCGTGTAGCTCAACATGCTCCAGATTGATCGGGTTATCAAAGCTGGGCCAGCCTGTTCCCGACTCGAACTTGGCATCCGAACTAAACAACGACTGACCACAGGCTACACATTCATAGACCCCTTTTTCGTGGTTGTTGTAGAGCGCACCTGTAAAAGCCCGTTCGGTTCCTTTGAGGCGGCAGACCTGATATTGCTCTGGGGTCAGTTTTTCTTTCCAATAACTCTCCGGCAAATTCTTTAAGTTCTCCATTTTGTAAAACTCCTTATTTTTAGATTGAATCGCTTGTACAAAGTACTACGAAAATCTGGCCGAGAAGTTCCATTTTTTAGTCTAGCAAGGCTTTCCAGGACTTCTCGTCTGCCTAAAATATAACATAGACAAATTAAGCCCGGCTTAAATCGCTTACCAAATTATAACAAATTACAGGTTGGGAAAGTTGGCTATTTTCGAGTATTTTTGCTTTACAATAAATATTTGACATAAGTAAGAATTGGCAGCTAAATACCTTGTCTTTTGGGCTATAACTTGTTAAGATGAACAGAGTAAGACCTGTGGAAATAGAGAGAGCTATAAGGAGAAGGGTGAGAGGATGGCCGAGGTTAAGAGTCAGATTTCGGGTACGGTATGGCAGGTGCTGGTGGAGGTAGGTCAGGAAGTGACCGAAGATGAGGATTTGATTATCTTGGAGTCGATGAAGATGGAAATCCCGGTCAGCGCTCCGCAAGATGGCAAGGTGGCCGAGATTTTGGTCTCACCCAGCCAGTCGGTGCAAGAGGGCCAGGTTTTGTTGCGGTTGGAGTAGACAGCATGTTCAAGCGGATTCTAATCGCTAATCGAGGTGAAATCGCCCGCCGGATCATTCGGACTTGCCGGAGGTTGGGGATCGAAACGGTTGCAGTGCATAGCGATGCCGATATGTTTGCACCCTTTGTAAATGAGGCTGACCAAGCGGTTTTGATTGGGCTGGCCCAACCTCATGCCTCTTATCTAAATATGGAAGCCGTGTTGGGTGCGGCCCAGCAGACTGAGGCCGACGCGATCCATCCCGGCTACGGTTTTTTGAGCGAGAACGCCACTTTCGCGACCCGGTGCGAAGAGCTTGGGATCACCTTTATTGGCCCCTCCCCTTATGCGATCCAGGCGATGGGCGAGAAAATCGCGGCCCGTAATCTTATGCGAGAGGCCGGAGTGCCGGTTGCGCCCGGTACGCTGGAACCGGTCGAAGACCCCGATTTGGCCGAAAAACTGGCTGAAGAAATTGGCTATCCCCTGCTGGTTAAACCCAGTGCGGGCGGCGGCGGGATCGGCATGACCGTCGTCGAGAGTCAGCCGAAGCTAAAGGCGGCCCTCAAAACGGCGCAAGGCCGGGCGGCGCGAGCTTTTGGAAGTGGTGCGGTCTTTCTCGAAAAATATATCCCTCACGCCCGTCATATCGAGTTTCAGGTTTTGTTCGATGGGGCCGGTCAGGGGGTGCATCTTTACGAGCGGGAATGTTCGGTGCAGCGTCGCTATCAAAAGGTGCTGGAAGAAACCCCTTCGCCCGGCTTGGGGAATGATGACGCGCTACGAGAGCGGATGGGCCAAGCGGCGTTAAAGGCGGCAGCGGCGGTCGATTATCGCAATGCCGGGACGATAGAGTTTATCTTTGGGCCGGGCGGTGAGTTTTATTTTTTGGAGATGAATACTCGCTTGCAGGTCGAGCATCCGATCACTGAAATGACGGTTGGGATCGATTTGGTTGAGCAGCAATTACGGATCGCGGCGGGCGAACCGCTTGGCCTCGAACAAAGCCAGATCAAGCCCCAGGGCCACGCTATTGAGTTCCGCATTTACGCCGAAGACCCGGTCACGTTTTTGCCCTCGCCCGGTACGCTGGCGGTCTTTCGGCCCCCGGCCCAAACCGAGCATGTGCGGTTGGATAGCGGCTTTGAAGAGGGCGACACGGTGACATCCTATTACGACCCGCTGCTGGCAAAGCTGATCGTGTGGGGAGCCGACCGCGCCGAGGCCCTCGAACGCAGTCAGGCCGCTTTAGCAAACTTTAAGATCGAGGGGATCAAGCATAATATTTCGCTTCATCTCAAAATCCTGGCCGACGAGAGCTTCCGGCGGGGCGAATATGATACCGGGTTGCTCAATCGGTTGGTAGGCTAAGAGCTTATCCCCATCGATTAATGGTAGGGGCGACCCTTGTGGTCGCCCGGTTCGGGCCACGTCGGGCGACCACAAGGGTCGCCCCTACGGAGATAGGTTCTAAGTGTTACAATCGCGCTATAATTTCTTGGTTAGTTTTCTGGGTTAGGATCGATTGGCAAAGGGGAAAGGACAGGGCATGGCTGGGCAAAACAGGGGTTTGGTTTGGAAAGTTTGGTTGGTTGGTGCAATGTTGGCGACTTTGCTATTGGGAGCGTGCGGCGAAGAAGCTCGCCCTACGCCTAGCTATGCCGGAGTTGCTACTCCGCTCGACAGCAGCACCCGCCCCACCGTAACGCCTCCCTTTCAGGCCGCGACCAATATTACCCCGGAATCCAGTCCCGGCCCGACCACTACCTTATCCCAACTGACCCGCCCGGCCCAAACCGGCCCGACAGTTCCCAATACTCCGATTATCAAACCAACCCCGACCGCCCCCACCGAAGCGGTGCTAACTTCGGACGACCTGGGGATCGGCTCTTGGTCGGATACCGAGGTCTTGTGGTCGCCTAAAGGGGATGTCTTTTTGCTACACATCTTGCGGGAGGGGTCGGACGGCGATTTTTATTACGTCGTTCGTCCGCCCGAAAGTATTCAAAGCAGTTTTCGGTTGTCGCGCAGTGTGTATGGCACAATGGCCTGGTCGCCCGACGGACGCTATTTGAGCTATATCGACCGGGATAGCGATGGCTCGTCCGGGCCGGTTAAGCTGATCGATACCCAACGCGATGTGACCAAAGACCGCAAACTTTTTAACGGCCCCTGCACCGGCGCGAATTGGCTGGCTCCCGGCAAACTGGTAGCGAGTTGCGGACTAATAATCTACCAGTTGTTGCCGGATGAGCCGGAAAAGCCGGAAGGCCCGGAAGCCCTTTACAAACTGGAAAATAATCGGTTCCCCGGCTCCAATATCGACCTTAGCTTGCTCTTTAACGCTCTACCTTCGCCGGATGGCTCGATGCTGGCGATGTTTGGGTTGCGCCGCCAGAAAGGGCCGTTGCCACTCGGCGAAATCGCTTTCTTTAATCTGGCTACCAAGAAGCTGGAAATGCTAGACCGCAACAACCGCCCCGTCACGCTGGTCGATTGGACCCCCGATAGCAAACATGTAATTTTGCGTAACCTGACCGGGGATTGGGCCGTAGCCTACACCTTTGATTTTTATCTAGCCGACCCGCTTAAGCTAAAGATTACCCAGAATTTGACCAAATCGAACGATAAGTGCGACCCGGTGCTTGGCTCGAAGCCGGAGTGTCAGGGAACCGCCCCTTCCTCGATCCAGAGTAGCCGGGTGGTTTTTGCGCCCGACGGCGAACGTTACTTTTTTACCGGGCTGCGTTACGTGGCCCGGCCTAACGCTCCGCTTGCTACGGCGGAAAGGCTTTCGAGCAATCGTCTAGCCGGTACTAAAGAAGACCTAGTTGAAAAGGTAACTGAGTCCGCGCCGGGTGAGCGAATAGTCAGTTTGATCTGGCTACCCAACGGTCATTATTTCTATAGTTTGGGCCTGGGGACGGCTTCGGCTAAAGCGGTGCTGGATGGCAAAGTGCTGGAAGTAGCGACTGCCAGTGCCAACCGGGGTAGTCGGGTCTCGCCCAATCCTAAAAATTCGCCTGTTCCCACCAAATCGGGGGCCGGAGCCGTGAGTGGGTTTGAGGCAGGTTTGGCTCAGGCGGTCACGACTATCCCGCCCACAACGACCGCCCCGCCCCCAACTAATATTACTTTGCAAACAACAGCCGTCGCGACGACCCAGGCTCCCACCACTACTGCCCCCCCCGAAACGACTCTGCCGCCGAATACTCCACTGCCTACTTCGACTTCGGCCCCGCGTGGCACTTCGCTGCTCGGTTTTGAAACGGTCACGGCTCAAGCCCGTTCGACTTCAACCCCAGTACCGACCCGTACTACGCCCGACGCGACCGCTATCGCTTCGGCTTATCCGCGTGCTGCGGCCTTCTATATGTCGCCGACCGGCAATTGGCTTTTATCCATCGAAAGGGTCGCCGCACCCGACAAAGTAGTCCAGTTTCAGGTGCGGTTGATCCCTTTTACTTTGAAATAGCCTGGGGCAGGCCCATAAACCGACCGTAACCCTCGGCAGCTATCTCAAGCGACTGAATTTCAGCCTGATTTAGCCCGTTGAAAGGCTCTGGTGTGATTATGAGCCGATCCTTTTTGATGGTGCGTTTCCAGGTGCCAACGATCTGTCCGCCGCTAACAATCGTGGGCATGAACATGCCGTTATTACCGGGTACTATCTTTTGGGAATGTTCCAACGGGAGTACGAGGCGGCGGTCTTTGTAACCGAGCAAGTATTCATCAAAGCCCGGCAGGAGATAAACGCTTGGTTCCGGCGGTTGAATGGCTGGCAGATTTGGCGCGAACCAATAGGTTTGCCCATCCACTATTATATGTTCCAGGGTGGCTTTAACCATTTCCAGCCCGGCCCGTGCCTCGGTTATTTTCAAGCCCGCCCACCAGCCCAAATCTGCCACCGTCGCCGGGCCGTGACCGGTGAAATAGCGTTTCGCCAATTCTGCCAGCGCTTCTTCTCGCTCTAGCTTTTTGGCGGTCGCTGCCGGTATCCACTCGTCCAACAATACAAAAGTCGGTTGCTTGTCACGGTTCGGGCCAAAACAAAGCAATCCTTGCTGGGACAGTCGGCCCAAAATATGATAACCGCGCTGTCCTGCCGTTGAAATATTACCCTGCTCTAATACCGCAAATATTTCGGGGCGGATTAGTATCTTACCACCTTGCAAAGCCCGAATTAATACTTCCTGACTTTGGACAAAAGTAGCCTCGTCCAATTCTAGCTGTCGGTAGCGACTGGCACTCCCGGCAATAATGCGGGGCGTTAGCAACGCCAACATCCAGCGCAAATCCTGGGGGGCCACAAAATGAAGCGTGCCGCGCATGGGCCAGCTACGCACGATAGTTTTATCGGCAATGGCCTGTTCTATGGTGGCCTGGGTAGCTTGCGGTAGCCGCAGGCCAATTGCCCACAGTGTGCCAGGATAATCCTGAGCCTGCATCGCCCCTAGCCACTCCACTACCTGAGCGGGCTGTTCAAATCTGGCCTGAGCGATGCCCTGATTGAGCAGCCTGTGTTGTCCAATATTCAAAATGCACCTTACTTTTGCCTGTATTAACCCTGCTAAACTCTATTCAACTCTATTTCCATCTTTAATTTACCATAAAAGTGCCTTCAAAGGTTGCTGGTCGGCTGTTTTAGCCTCAACTGGACAACCTCGCCACTTGCTGCTAATATGACCCTCGATGAAAGAGCTTGAACAACCCACATCTGATAAACCAAAAGAGAACCTCTCCCTACCAGCGACTTCTTCCGCCGGTCTAAAGTCGCGCCTTTCATCCCTCATCCCTCATCCCTCATCCCTTCTTTTGGTTGGCTTGCTCTTGATGGCGGCTTTGGTAGGAGCCTGGTTGCCGGTGGAGTGGACGCGCAACCTGAAACGTCCGGCTCAAGCGCCTAATTATGCCTGGCTGGGGTTGGGTTATACCTTGCTCTATATAGGGGTGGGTTGGTGGCTTTGGCGCAACCCGGCCACTGAAGAGCGTTACCGCCGTAAATGGCTGGCTCTGGCCCTGTTGGTGATCTTGCCCAATTTGTTTAATATTTGGCTGCGCTATACCGCCCCCTTGAGCGCGACCGATCCACGCCCGCTTTTTGGTCGGGATGCCGATATAGGTCTGTTCTACGATTATGGTCAGGCCCTTATAAAGGGCCAGTGGCCTATCAATCCGCAAGGGCAGTTTGCCGAGTATCCTCAATTGAGCCTACCGCTATTCTGGTTGGGAGCAGTCTTGAGCGGCTCGAACCGCGAGACTTTTTATTGGGTTTTCCCGGTGCTTTTGTTGGGGTTCCAACTAGGGGCGGCGACCGCTCTTTACGGGCTAGGGCGGAAGTTAGGTCGAGCGCGGGCCGCTTTTCTGCTGGCGGGTTGGGTCGCCGGATGTCCGGCCCTGTTTCTGTTCGGTTATACCCGGTTCGATGTAGTTCCGGCGGCGTTGCTATTGGCAGGGATTTATTTTGCGGTACCGGGCGATTTGCGCGGCGTGCGCGGGATGGGTGTACGGCGGCGCTGGCAATGGTTTTCGGCCCTGGCGGGTGGATTGATCGCGGTTGGGGCGTTGGTCAAGTGGTTACCCGGTCTGATCTGGCCCTGGCTGGCAGTGGCTTACTGGCGCACGCGCAACCGGGTCGGTTTACTCGTTTTTGGAGGTGTTTCGGTGGCGGTCGGTCTGGTGTTGAGTGTGCCGCTACTCGTAATAAATGGGCCAGCCATGCTCTATCCCTACCAGTATCAGGGTAGCCGCAAGCTGATTGGCGAGAGCGTCTGGTTCTTGGTGCAAACCAACTTTTTCGACCCAACCCACGCCACGCCGGAAAAGCCCTGGGGTGAACCGCCCAAAGTAATTTTGGATAATAACGTCCTTTTGGTGGCCCAACTTTGCCTGACCGGGCTAGTATTCGGGCTGGCTTTGTGGCGGCTCTGGCATATTCGGCAGGAGCAGGAAGCTTTTGAGTGCTGGTCGGTTGCCGGGCTTGTCGGGGTCGCTATTTTTACGCTGGCGAACCGCATTTTCAGCCCGCAGTATCTCGTTTTGCTGGCCTGGGTCTGGGCGGTCGGATTGGTATTAAGGCCGGTTGGTTGGCGCGGTCTGGCAGTGGGCTTCGCTTTGATGGGGCTGGCGGCGGGCGCAAATTTTGAGGTTTACTTGCTAGGGGTTTATCCCGATATTTGGCAACGCGATTCGGCGGTAATGTTTGGGGCAGGCTTTTTGCTTTCGGGCTGGCTGTTATGGCTGGCTCTCAAATACTTAAGCAAAGGTCAATAAATCCAAAGCTGGCTAAGAGAAAACGAAACAGGTTTAGAGAACAAGGCGAATGCTGTTGGAAAAGAGGTATAAAAATGGCGGAAGTGACGGGATTCGAACCCGCGGTCTCATCCTTGACAGGGATGCATGTTAGGCCGCTACACCACACCTCCGCGTAGGTCCATATACTAACAGATCGGCCTGGGTTTTGTCAAGTGATTTTTGGCTAGATATTGCGATTTGGGTCTGGAATATTCGATTTTCTGCTATACTACATCCTCGAATAGCTGCTTGTCCTGAAAAATAAAGCGAAAGGATATTTTATGGCGCTGGTGGGGCGAGCTTATGGCGGCGAGACCGATTACACCCGTATGCGGGAATTGTTAGTCGAGATTTATAGGATAGCTGGCCCACCCGAATATGCGACTATCGGGGATATAGACTTGTGGCGTTTTACCGACGATGACCCGCAGTTTATTACGCACATTCGGCTTTGGGAGAACGAGCAGAGCAAATTGGTCGGTATCCTGTGGCCTTATGATGGGCAATTTGATATGATGGTTCATCCGCACTACGCCGAGTTGGAGAACGAAATACTCGATTGGACTGAGCAAGCCGTCCGCCGACAATGTGCCGAACAAGCGTTGGAAGCCGGGCCACCTGTGGTTCAAACCTGGTCTTATGAGAGCGATCATGCTCGTAAGGAAGTCTTACAAAAGCGTGGCTATCAGGTCGGCGAGGCCGGTTTGGTCTATTTTTTGCGTAAGTTGGAGGCTGCTTGGCCGTCGCCGACACTGCCACCGGGCTATCAGATTCGGAATGTACAGAGTGAGGACGACCTGGAACAGCGAGTAGCCGTCCACCGCGATGCTTTTACGCCCTCCAAAATGACCGTAGCCAAACATCGAGTGGTGATGCAGGCACCGACCTACCGACCCGAACTCGATTTGGTCGTAGTCGCACCCGATGGAACCTTTGCCGCCTTCTGTATCGTCTGGTTCGATCAGGCCAATCGGTTAGGGGTGTTTGAGCCAGTCGGGAGTCATTCGGCTCATCGGCGGTTAGGTTTAACTTCTGCCATGATGTACGAAGGTATGCGGAGGGTTAAGGCCCTGGGTGCAGAGACGGTCTGCGTAATATCCAAAGCCGACAATGCCGCTGCCAGAGGACTTTATAGCTCACTTGGCTTTGCAGAGCTTGATTGTAACTACGCCTGGAAAAAGCTACTGTAAATCAACTGATCTCTACAGGGCGCAGGTGTGCCAGCAAATGAGCCATTTCACTGGGGATAGGTAAAGTATTTTATTCTGCCCATCCCTGTTAATTTTAGAAGAGAAAGGATTTAGAATCGATGGCGATTAAGCGCGAGATGATCGGGATACCCTTTCCACCGATCACGTTCGAGGTGGAGCGCGGTAAAATCCGCGAGTTTGCAACCGCTATTGGTGATACCAACCCAATTTATCAGGAGGTAGAAGCGGCCCAGGCGGAGGGTTATGCCGATTTGCCAATCCCGCCGACCTTCCCGACCGCTTTCCGCTTTTGGGGTAAAGCCGACAAAAACGCGCCCCCGGTAGATTTGGGCTTCCCGGCCTTCCAGACCTTGCACGGCGAGGAAGAATATACCTACCTGGCCCCGATCTACCCTGGTGATACCGTCACGGGGGTCCAGCGCTTGGTGGAGGTCAAGGAGAAGAGCGGCAAGCTTGGCACAATGGAAATTGCTACATTGGAAATGGTTTGGACAAATCAGCACGGTCGGGAAGTGCTGCGGGTCCGTACCGTCGCTATCGTACCAGGAGGAACCCCATCATGAGTACCGAGACGACTGTTCAGGTTAAAGTTTTTTACGAGGATGTTGAAGTTGGTAGCGAATTGCCGCCCCTGGTCAATGCTCCCATCAGCCATACCCAACTGGTGCGCTACGCCGGGGCTTCGGGCGATTTCAACCCGCTCCACACCGACCCTCAAATTGGTATCGATATGGGTCTGGGCGGAACTATCGCGCACGGCATGCTGATTATGGGTTTTTTAGGACATTTTGTCAGCGATTATCTGGGCGGGCCGAGCGCCTTACGCCGCTTTGGGGTGCGCTTCCAGAGCATGACCCGCGACGATAATGTTATCACCTGCACCGGGGTTATCACCAAAAAGTACGAGCAGGACGGGCAACACTTTATCGAGGCCAATGTTAGCGCCAAAGACGAGCAGGGCGATACCAAAGCTTCCGGCAGCTTTAGCGCGGTGCTGCCAACCCGCCATTAGTACAACTTGTCCTAAACTGTACATTTCTAGCTCAAGTTGGTAAAATGGGTGAGACATACAGTCAGGCGGTTATTTGGTAATGCACACTCTGCAACTATTCAAAAGATTTGAACCAGTCATATCCAAAACAGGGGCGTGAAATTATGACCCAAACAATCATTGATCTTGATCGAACCTATACCAATGCCGAATTTGAGGCCCTGCCGACTGAAGGTAGACGGCTTGAATTGATAGAAGGGAAGCTTGTTGAGAAAATGCCAGGCGATACACACGGGAGAATAGGCCGCCGTATTATTTTGAAGCTGGGTTTTTTCGACCGCAAAGCTAGGTTAGGCGTGATGTGGCCCGGTACAACCTTCGATCTCGGCGAAGGCTGGCAACCTATTCCCGATCTGGGCTTTTTGGTCGCCAGTCGGGTACCCCCGGAAACCGAGGGTGCGATCCGGGTAATTCCCGATTTGGTGGTAGAGGTTCATTCGCCGAGTGATTTGGATAGTAAACCGGGCCGGGATGCGGCTGCCCGAAAAATCCGGCACTATCAAGAGGCCGGAGTACGCCTGATCTGGGCTATCAACCCTCGCGCCAAAACGGTCGAAGTCTACCACTACGATCAGGCCGAACCGATAGCCACGCTAAGTCTGAAAGATACCCTTGAGGGCGAAGATGTTATCCCCGGTTTCAAGCTCAAGGTACGGACACTTTTCGAGGATTAAGGAGAGTACATGACGCAAGAGGGAACCAGTAAAAAAACCGATCTACCTAAGTTCAATAGCAGTCCGACCTTAGAAGGTGCGGCGACCTGGCCGGGTGGCCCGGCGATCATCCATCAAAATGTGGTCGTGCTTAACTGTGTAAGCGAAATGGTGCTGGAAGAGGCGCTGGCTTCGACCGATCTGAAATACGCTGTCGTGCGGCGTATCTCGCCTTCGGCGGTTTTGATTGATAGCGCCGGGCTGGAAGAAATGATAAAAATTCTGACCAAACGCGGTTATGAACCAAAAATAGTAAAACAAAACCTTACCAAAGTGAAACGCAATGAATAAAGTTTTTGAAAAATTATTTCAAGATTTTAAGCAGGTTGGGCAGCAGGCTACCCAGGGATTTACCGAAAGCCCTCCAACGCTCGATTGGCTGGACAAGCTTAGTGATGTGCAACGGGCCAAGCTGATCGGGACCTATACGGTGAATGCGGTCGAAAGGATGGCTGCCAGCCGAGGGCTTAACGTCGAAAATCTCAAAAAGCAATATATGGTCACGGAGGTGGCCCGCCGCTTTTACGATGGCGGGAGCCTGACGCGCATCATCAATGGTTTATCGCCGGCTGGACGGGAAGGGTTGCTGCGTATCCAGCAGGCCGGTGGAAGTTTGAAGCTATCAAGCTGGCAAGCCCAAATGCAGGATAAGTACGGTCGGGCCAGGATGGAGCAGGTTCAGGCCGAGTTGATCGGTAATATGCTGGCTTTCTATGGGGAACGTTATTCGGCTAATCATATCGAGTTCCAGACTTCGCCCCGCCGCCACGAAGTAACCGCGCACGGTTTTGCCGGAAGCAATGTCGTATTGTGGACATATCCCAAAGTCCTGAGCCTGTTAAAGGCGAATGCCGACGAACTTAAAGCTTTGCAGAACCAAAATACCCCCCAACCTTATAAGCCGCAACCAACCAAAGTCGCCTACGAAGCCAGCCTCGACGCGCTACTGGCTGATATTTTCGCCTTTATGCGCTATCTCGAACAGAATAAAGTTAAGATTTTGCAATCGGGCGACATCGGCAAGCGCGACTATACTAAGCTCAACGAGCTAATGACGATTAAAGAAGATAAAGCAACCCTGACCAACGCCAAGAAGCTTTCCGATCTGGGGCGGCTCAATTTTATCTGGCGCTTGCTGGTTGAGACTGGTTTGGTCAAGGCCGAACTGTACGAAGAGGTCAAGCTTAATCCGACCAATAATGACGAGTTCTATGCTTTACCGCGCTACCGGCAGGCCCGCCTTCTGACGGCGGCCTGGTTGCGAAGTAGCTTCGACGATTTTATGCGGGTGCCGAGCCTCAACTTTTATAACAACGGCCCCAATGATTACAACGACATCCCATCTCACCCTCAACTGGTTCAGGCTCGCACTTTTGTTATAACTTTGCTCGAAAACCTGACCCAACAGCGCTTGCTGTCCGATCAGCAGTGGCTCAATTTTAAGACTTTGCTAACCCTGATCCAGGATCGCAACCCGGACTTTCTGATGATCCAGCGCGTGTCACAACGCGACGATTATTACTATTATAGCTACCGTTACTACGAGGGCTACTTTGGCCCGGATTATTACAACGGTTTTGATAGCAAGTTAAGACAGACCGAAAAGGCTAAGAACGGCTACGCTACCAATACTACCGGCCTCAAGCGGGGTGAGGAGTGGGAACTGGTCGAGGGCGAGTGGGTGGCTGAACTTTTGCGGGAGCCGTTGGCCTGGCTTGGTCTGGCCGATCTGGGCCTGAACGAGCAGGGTCGTCCGGTAGCCTTTCGGCTGACTGCTCTGGGGCGGGCGGTCTTGCTCAACCAGCCGACCGAAGCCGAACAAGCCGCCGCTGCGCAAGCCCAGCAATTGGCGGCGGTCGCGCCCGACATGAATAAAGCCCTTTTGGTGCAACCCAACTTCGATTTGATGGTTTTGGCTCCTTTGCAGCATCAGCCTCTTTTGCGGCAGGTAGATCGCTTTGCAAATCAGGCCAGTTTGGGCGACGTGGCGATGTACCGGATTACCAAAGATAGCGCCTTGCGTGGTATGCGGGGGGGCCTGACCGGGGCCGAAATACTTCAGACCCTGAACGAGAATAGCCGGGTACCGGTCGCCTCCAACATCATTACTACGATCCAGGGTTGGGCTGCCGAATTTGAGCGTCTGGTACTCTACGAAAACGCCAGCCTGCTCGAAACACCGACCGCCGAACTGCTCGACCGCTTGTTGGCCCACAAAGAGGGCAGTCGGTTGATTATCGAACGGTTGGGGCCGACCTTTGCCCTCATCAAAGGCGACCCGTCCCGCTTGGATGGCCCGCTCTATCAGCTTCAGCGTGAGATGTCCGGCCCGACCAAAAAAGAGGCCTTGCCGCTCTATCTTGAGTACAACAGGATCCAACCCGGAACCATTACGGTTGAAGGTGAGCGCACTATCAAGATCAAGCCTTACAGTGGCAATCCCTATGTGTATTACCGAATAGGTCAGTTTGCCGATCTGGTGGCCTGGGATGCCGCCACGTTGAGCGCAACCTTCCAGCTTTCGGCTCAGGCCGGACGACGCGCCCAGCAGACCGGCCTGACCTACCAGAATGCAGTCTATATTCTAAAAACCTGGATGCAGTCGGAACGTACCGGGCGCGGGGGCGCTTTTATAAGGACACCTCCGCTGCCTGCCGAAATGGAGTTGGCCCTGAAGGGTTGGTTGGGTTACTACAGCCCGTTGGTAGCCGAAAAAGCCCTGACCGTTCAGGTCACGCAGAGCAGTCAGCTTGAGGAAATATTTGGGATAAAAGAATTTGAGGCCGCTTTGATCGGGAAGGCCGGGCCGCGTACTTTTCTGGTGCGCGAAAGCCATTTCCCGGCTCTTCGCGCTCGGTTGGCCGGGTGGGGTATGCCGATTTACGCCCCCGATTTTGACCCGCCCGCGCTGCCTTCACCCGAACCCGAAATTGTGGTGGCAGAAGTGGTTGAAGAAGTCAAGCCCGGCAAGCGTACTAAGGCCAAACCCAAAGCGCCCCCCAAACCCAAAGAAACGATAGCCGAGCGCGAACGCAAACGCCGTGAGGAAAGCGAAGTGACTGCCTCTACCAATCCGCTCACTCGTATTCTGATGGGTGGCCCTGCTGCCGCGCCGCCCGACTTCCTACAGTTTCTACAGGCGCTCTCCGGTGGGTCGATCCTGCTCGACGATGTGGACGATGATGATGATTTTGAGGAGGATTTGCCGCCCCGCCCACCGCGTGGTCGGTTCCGTTAAGCCGGGACTGACTACCGATTGGAAACGTAGTCGTGCAATTTGTTTAGCAAGCCGGTAAACCGTTTTGAGCGTTGATCGTTAGCCGAGCGTTTGGCGGGGTTGGGAAGGCTCGTCTGGGTCGGAGTAACCGCCGGGCCGTTGCGAACCGCCATCGCCAGGGCCTTTTTACTGCCGACCAGCACGACTATTTTCTTGGCGCGGGTGACGGCGGTATACAACAATTTGCGTTCCAAGAGCATGTAGTGGCTCATCATAATCGGAATGACGCAAACCGGGTAATCGCTGCCCTGTGATTTGTGGATGCTGACGGCGTAGGCTAAGGTCAGTTCGTCCAGTTCCGAGAAATCGTATTCGACCACCCGGCCCTCTTCCAGGCTGATCGTGGCGGTCTGGTCTTCGGTATTAAGACCGATGATCGTGCCGGTATCGCCGTTAAATACTTCTTTATCGTAGTTGTTGCGGAGTTGCAAAACTTTGTCACCGACCCGGTAGATTCTGCCGCCATACTGCTTTTGGGGTTGACCGGGCTTTTCGGGGTTGAGGGCGGCCTGTAATTGCTCGTTCAAATAGCCCACCCCGCAACGGCCTCGGTGCATGGGGGCCAGCACTTGAATATCTTTGGGCGTGTAGCCAAACTTGGCCGGAATACGCCGGGTCACAAGATCAACCACCAATTCCCCGGCCTTTTCCGGGTCGTCCTCGGTAAAGAAGAAAAAATCGGTTATCTCTCGTCCACTGACGGGCATTTGCCCCTGGTTGATAAGATGGGCGTTGGTGATAATCGCGCTGCCTGCCCCTTGCCGGAAGATATGATCGAGCCGCACGACCGGCACAACCTCGCTATTAATAATATCAGCCAAGACGTTGCCCGCCCCGACCGAGGGAAGTTGATCGACATCCCCGACCAATAACAAGTGCGTGCCGGTCGCAATCGCCTTGAGCAAATTGTTCATCAAGAGCGTATCCAGCATACTGGTCTCGTCCAGGATTATCATATCGGCGGGGATCGGGTTGTCCTGATCGTAAAAAGGTTTGCTACCCGGTTTTAGCTGTAAAAGGCGGTGAAGGGTCTTGGCTTCCAGGCCGGTCGCCTCCGAGAGACGTTTGGCAGCCCGACCGGTTGGCGCGGCCAGCACAACCGTCTTCTTTTTGAGGGTCAGCACCCGAACCAAAGCCCGCATCGAGGTAGTCTTGCCCGTGCCGGGGCCACCGGTTAGTACACCGACCGGGGTGGTCAGGGCCATAATCACACCTTCGCGCTGTCGGTCGGCCAGTTCGATTTTGACATCTTTGGTCGAGATATAATCAAACATTACCTTGAAGTTGATCTTCTTCAAGTCGTCCAGTTTATCCTGACCAGGCGTACATTGCGAAAGCCGCAGCAAATGGCGGGTCACGCCTTGCTCGGCAAAATAAAACGGTGGTAAATAAATCGCTTGCTCGTCGGTTACTACTGAAATAAGCGGTTTGGGTTCGATTGGTTTCGCTCCGACTTGTTGATAAAAATATTCTACCCCGGTTTCGTGGACAGCACGGGCGGCATCCTCTTCGGGTGGCTCGTCGGGCGGTAAATCATCCCAGGGGTCTAGCTCTATCTCGGTCGTTGCCGAGGTCGGTTCGCTCTCAGGCTGGGCTTCCTTAGTGCGTTCCAAGAGCGCTTCGGCCTGCACTCCGTTATCCAGAATCAAAGCATTGATCGCTGTTTCGATCAATTCGGGGTCTACTTCGAGCAGTTCCGCCGATTTTTGAACCAGCACCGAGCGCGGCAAATAGGTATGACCGCCGCTATCGCTGGCCTCCGATAGTACAAAAAGCGTTCCGGCTTTAACTCGTTCGATGTCTTCTTTTAAAAAACCGAGCGATTGGGCAATTTTGTCGGCGGTCTTAAACCCGATCCCCCAGACTTCGCGGGCCAAGCGGTACGGTTCGTTCTTGACGATGGTGATAGCGGCATCGCCATATTGTTTGTAAATGCGGACGGCCAGACTGGTGCTGATGCCCTGCCCTTGCAGGAAAAGCATGACCTCTTTGATCGCTTTTTGCTCTTCCCAGGCTTTGGCAATTAGTCGGGCTTTGTGCGGGCCTAGCTTTGGCACTTCCAAAAGGCGGTGCGGGCTTTGTTCTAGAATATCGAGGGTGTCAATGTCAAAGTGGCTGACGATTTTGTCTGCTGTCCGAGGGCCGATCCCTTTTATCAGACCACTACCGAGATATTTGCGGATACCCTGGGTAGTGGCGGGCAGCACCGAGCGATAGTTTTCGACTTTGAATTGCCAGCCGTGCGCCGAATGGTTCTGCCAGAAGCCGATCAGTTCGAGGGCCTCGCCTGCCACGACCCCGACCAGCGCCCCGACTATCGTGACCAGTTTGTCATCACCTTTAGCAGCGTTGGACATACCGTGATAGCGGTCTTCTACCTGGTAATCGGGCAAAAGACGTGCAACCGTATAGCCGGTCTCGTCGCTCTGAAAAGTTATCCGCTCGACTACACCGGAGATTGTCTTAAAATTGGGGCCAGAGCCATTTCCGTTGGCTGCCACCTTTGATCTGGAGTTATCGGTCTGTGCCATTACCTGAAGCATCTTGCCATACTACCTCGCCGCGCAAAATCTCGCTTACTCAATACCAATCTAGCTTTTTTGTTCAACTTTTATATCTATATTATAGCATATTCGGAGCCATCTGTATTAGCCAGATCGTCGTTTATAGGTGTCCGATAAAGGATGAGGGATGAAAAAATGCAGAATGCAGAATGCAGAATGCAGAATGAGGGATGAAGGGGGCCGTCCATTGGCAGAGCAATGTCTTACAACCGAACTACTCAGTCCTTAGTCCCCTTTAATCCCTCATCCTTCATCCCTCGTTAGATATGGCTCCGCTTCAACCTAAAGTGTGATAAACATCAAAGTATTATTGGCATTGATGTTTGTTGTGCAAACCTAATTTCGATTATCTGATAAGTATTGGGTTGAGGCTTGGCCCAACTTGAAGCATGGGGCGGTATAGGGTAAACTAGCGGAGAATTACCGAAAGGATTAGCAAGATTTTGATAAACAGGATTTTCAGGCAGATTAGTTTTAGGCAGGGCAAGGCCCGGCGGGGCCAGCTTTCTTTGATTTTTTTGCTGCTTTGCGCCCTAGTTTTAGCGGCCTGTGATAATAGTCCTTCTGCTACCCTAACCCCTGCTGTTTTGGCAAATTCAACCCCTACGGCTGAGATTACCAGCCGACCAGCCACTTCTCCCACCCTGCCTTTCACAGCCACTTCGAGAGCGGGTTCCGTTGCTGACAATTCTTTTCCCTTACTTCGCTTAGATAATAATCTAAGCTCTCCGGCTAACTTTTTGCTTGGTCAGGGGGGGAATACTAAATATTATCGCTATAATCAGGCACAAAATAAGGTAGATAGCCTGCCCGATTATAATGACGATCCCAAGCAGGAAGCTCGAAATAATATTTCCAGGTTCGGGTATATTTCGCCTGACCGTAAAAAAGCAGTAATATTAGCAGACAGTAGTCAGGGTAATAGTGTTTTGTGGATCACAGATTTAACTACTAAGTTGCCTGAAACTATTTTGAGCTATGATCTAAAAGACATATCCCTAACCAAGTTAGAGCCACATTGGAATAGTTCTTCGGATGGGCTGGTGTTTAGAGCTATAGGCAAAGATGCTAACGATGCCGGGAACATTTTTATCTTCTCACTTGCCAAAAAAATTCCCGAACTAATTTCATCTAATCCTGGGTGTAGCTACCTTATGAGTTGGTCTACCGTTAAAAATGAAATTTATTGCTTATTAGTCGATCAAAACAAGTTAGGTGTTATTTCCGTACTTACCAAAACTAGCAAAACCGTAGCAACTCCGGCTTTAGAAAAAGCCAAGCTTTCTAGTAATGGGGAATATTTAGTAAGCGGGAATTCAGTCTACGCGGTAGATGACTTAACCAAAGCCGGTGCAAACTTGCCTTCATCTCGTTATGTCAGCCCGGCAGAAGTTAGCTCGTGTGTTGTAAGCTCTGGGAGTAATAATTCGGCAGAATGTACAGTCTGGTCATCGGATGGGCGTTTTGTAGGATTTTACTGGACCAAAAATCAGGTCGAACGAATGATTGATGTTTATGACACATCATTGAAAAAGAGCTATCGCTACAAATTTCGCCTACCTTTTAACAATCTAACAGAGTCTAACCTGGCGATAGTTTTGGATCAGAAACAGGTTATGCTCAGCTGTAAATTTGGTAATGACTCGAATAATTATTATCAATTAGTTAATCTTGAGGCGGCCACTTATATTCAGAAAACCCTGGATAGCCCTCAAAACCACTATTTGCAATAAGGATTAGCAAGATTTTGATAAACAGGATTTTTAGGCAGGTTAGTTTTAGGCAGGGCAAGGCCCGGCGGGGCCAGCTTTCTTTGATTTTTTTGCTGCTTTGCACCCTGATTTTGGCGGCTTGTTCGGATGAACCGACGGCGGCCCCGGCTAATGCGCCCGTGACGAATGGGGCCGGTAACACTCCGGCGGCGACGAGTGGAACTGGGTCGGGTATCGTGGCTCAGGCTCCTGCTAGTGGTCAACCCCTACCTACCCCGACTCCCCCCGGCCCCGATGTACGGCGGGTGCTGACGATCTGGACGGGTGGCTGGAAGGGTAACGCCGATTATGAAAAGTTTTTGAACGAGCAGATCGACAATTATCGGGTGCGTAACCGCAATATGACGGTCGATTGGCAGGATTATGGGGGTGATCTTGCCGCCAAGTTCCAGGAGGCCAGCGCGAACCCGACCAAGAACCCGCCGCCCGACATCGTACTGTTCAATGAAGGCGATTTGTACCAGTTTGGCGGGTTGGGCCGTCTGGCCGATTTGACTACGCTGGGCGGGAGCGGCCTGAAGGACGACTATGTCCCGGCTACCTTCGAGGCGTTGCGTTTTGGGTCGGTCTACTACGGGCTACCCTGGGTTGCCAGCACGCGGGTCACAATTATCAACAAGCGGTTGTGGCAACAGGCGACCCTCGATCCGGCTAAACCGCCCCGTACTTATGCCGATTTGGAGCCGATGCTGCCGCTCATGGTCAGCAAGACCGCCAAAGACGTAACCCCGGTCTGGGTCAAGCCCGACCCACTGGTCGATTTTATGATGGAAGATACGCCGCTCTTTAACCCTAGCGGCGACGGCAAGAGCCAGCAGACCGCTTTCCCTTCCGAGCAGAGCGTCGCCAAGTGGCAGTATTATCAGGACAAAAGCCGCCGTCTGGTTTTCGACAAAGATGGGCTAACAAAGGGTTACTCCGATGCGCTCAAAAAGTACGCTGCCGGGCAGTTGGTGATGGTGCTGGACGGTGCGCCGCTCTTGCCCGCCCTCAAGAATACCAGCGTCGATCTTTACAATAATACGCTGGTCGTGCCGCATATGGTGGGCCGGGCCAATATCCTGCCGCTCGACATCCAGGGTTGGGCGATCTCGAAGGCTTCCAAGCAGCCTGGGGAGGCTTTGCAATTCCTCAAGTTTTTGAATACGCCCGAAAACCAGCTTGCTTTTGCCAAATTTAGCGGGCTGACCGTGCCGAGCCTTAAAAAAGCTTTGAACGATCCCTATGTCACCAGCCAGGATGAGCCACTGGCCCAGGCTCGCTCGATTATGGCGGCGACCCTCGACCGGACTCGTCCACCCGAACAACTCTTGCCCGCGCCGCTCACCCCTACCGAACGCGACCAATTGCTATCGGCGCTCTATACCGCGCAAGGGGCAATCTGGGCTAAAGATACCCCGACCCCGCAAGCGGCACTGACCGAGGCTGCTAAAGTTTGGACCGAGGTTTTGAATAAGAGGGCCACTAAATGAGTGCTGAGACTGGTTCGCTGACCGAGGCGCAACGTCTGGTAGACCAATATATTCAATCGCACGGCGGCTATTGGGACCCGCTTTCTAATCTGCTGCGACTGGTGGAGGAAGTTGGCGAATTCAGCCGTGAAATTAACCACTGCTACGGAGCCAAACCCAAAAAGGCCACCGAGGACCAAAAAAGCCTGCAAGACGAATTGGGCGACGTGTTGTTTGTGGTTATTTGCACCGCCAACACGCTTGGGATTGATCTATCGGCGGCTCTGGCGGGGGTCATCGAGAAGTATGAAACACGCGATAAGGGCCGCTGGACTGAGCCGAAAGCGGAAGAATAAAAGAACCGGGCTTTTGCCGGGAATAAGATCAACTTGTTTCTTGCAAAAGCCCGCTCAAAAAACTTGCAATTTGGGCGCGGCTATGGTATTATACGGCTCACCTGAGCGTGATAAGCGCCGGGTAGTTTAACAGCTAAACAGTTAAAAACTGCGAGCAGGAGTAGTAAGCCTAACCCTTATAGAGAGTCGCCGGTGGTGGAAAGGCGGCAAACAAGGCCGAACTCGCCTGGGAGTTGTATCGGTGAGCCAACAGGTTAGCCGAGGCCGGGAATGCCCGTTATAGCATTAAGTAAGCGGACAACGTATTCCGCCTGGATAATTTTGGGGATGTAGCTCAGTTGGGAGAGCACGACACTGGCAGTGTCGGGGTCAGGGGTTCGAGCCCCCTCATCTCCACCATTCTTATCCGGCCTATGACGTTGCAAATCTGATTGCAATTGCAAATTCAGAAGTCCAGCAGGGTGGTACCGCGCAAGGTAATTCGATGGCCTTTCGTCCCTGGTTTTACTCCTTCATTATAGGATAGGAGTTATTAAAACCAGCTTGATGAAAGGTTTTTTGCTTTATAAAGCGGGTGGATGTATGGCGAAATTGTCGTCCGAAGCTGCAGCTGAGATTAGCCAGCAGAATTACATATTGCGCCGGGCCAGAGCCGCCGATAGCGCTGCGATCCGGGCGGTGGCCGAAGTGACCTGGGAGGCTACTTTTGCCCAGAGTGTCCGGGAGGACAATCGCGCCCGTGTGATAGCAACCAGCTATTCGGATGAAGCGCTCCGCCGGGCCTTTCGCCGGATCGGGCGCGACAACTGGTTTTGGGTAGCCGAAAGCGGTCAGTCCCACCGGGCTATAATTGGGTTTGCCGAGGTCAGTAGGCGTTCCAGCCCCTACCCGGATGCCGAACTGACCCGCATCTATGTTCTACCCGGTTGGCAACGGCAAGGGATCGGTCAGGCTTTGCTAACTACCCTCTTGACCGAATTACAGGCGCTCCAGCCCGACCTTAGACCGCCCCGGCTCTTTCTGGCAGTAGCGGCGCACAACCAAAACGCCATCACCTTTTACGAGCAGCGGGGCTTCCAACATAATCGTAACTTTCAAGCCAACCTGCCGGGTCAGACCCTTGACATGCAGGAATATGTTATAGAAGTCTAAGAGGCAATTGTCATGACTACCGAGACTGAAATTAAACCTGGCTCCGAAGCGGAGCGGACGATAGAGTCTGGACGATACAGTCCGAGCGATATAGAAAAGAAGTGGCAGCAGGTCTGGGAAGAGACCGGCCTGAACCACGCCGACGATAACGATCCCCGGCCCCGGTTTTATAATCTGGTGATGTTTCCCTATCCAAGTGGGGATTTGCATATCGGTCATTGGTACAACTATACCGGGGTAGACGTGTATGGTCGCTTTAAGCGTATGAACGGCTTTAACGTGATGCAGCCGTTGGGCTTTGATGCGTTTGGGTTGCCTGCCGAGAACGCCGCTATCAAGCGTGGCGTACAGGCCTACAAATGGACACTGAGTAATATCGACAAGATGCGTCAGCAACTCAAGACCATGGGTGGCATCTGGGATTGGCAACGCGAGGTCGTGACCTGTCTGCCCGATTATTACAAGTGGAGTGAATGGCTGTTTTTGAAGCTGTACGAAGCAGGGCTGGCTTACCGGGCTAAGGCTCCCGTCAACTGGTGTCCTAGCGACCAGACCGTGCTGGCGAACGAGCAAGTCCTGGTTGATGGAACCTGCGAACGTTGTGGTGCGGTTGTTATCAAGCGCGAACTGGAACAGTGGTTCTTTAAGATTACGGCCTACGCCGACCGCTTGCTGGAATATAAGGACATCAACTGGCCCGAAAAGACCATGCTGATGCAAAAGAATTGGATTGGGCGGAGCGAAGGGGCGCGAGTCAATTTTAAGGTGGTTACGCTGGGTGGCGAGGAAATCGACGTGCCGGTCTTTACCACCCGCCCGGATACGCTATTCGGGGTGACTTTCTTTTTGCTGGCTCCCGAACATTCGCTGGTCGAAAAGCTGACCACCCCCGCACAAAAAGCAGCAATGGATGCGTATATAGCGAACGCCAGCACCGAGACCGAGTACGAGCGGCAGAACGTCGAGAAGACCAAGACGGGGGTCTTTACGGGCAGCTATGCGATCAACCCGATCAACGACGAGAAAGTGCCGGTCTGGGTTACGGATTATGTGCTGATGGGCTATGGGACGGGGGCCGTGATGGGCGTACCAGCCCACGATCAACGCGACTTTGAATTTGCGCGGACGATGGGCTTGCCAGTGCGGTTGGTCTATCAACTGGACGACCGCGAGATAAATTCGGACGAGATGACCGAGGCGTTGGTTCACGAGGGCCACGTGGTCAACAGCGATCAGTTTAACGGTCTGCCCGATAGCCAGGATACTGTCCAGCACTTTATCAAGTATATCGAACAAAAAGGGGTTGGTAAGGCCGAGGTTAACTATCGCCTGCGTGACTGGCTGATTAGCCGTCAGCGTTATTGGGGTTCTCCGATCCCGATGATTTATTGCGATACGGACGGGATCGTCCCCGTACCGGAAGACCAACTGCCGGTCATTTTGCCGACCGAAGTCAACTTCCGGCCTGATGGACTTTCGCCCCTGCAATATCTGCCGGAGTTCGTCGAGACGACCTGTCCGAAGTGTGGCGGCCCGGCCCGACGCGAGACCGATACACTGGATACTTTTATGTGTTCGTCCTGGTACTTCCTGCGCTATTGCGACCCGACCAACCAAAACGCTGCCTACGATAAGGCAATGGTCAACCGTTGGATGCCGGTCGATCAGTATACCGGTGGGCCGGAACACGCCACCCTGCACCTGCTGTACGCTCGCTTCTTTACAAAGGCGCTGTACGATATGGGTATGCTGGACTTTGAGGAGCCATTTACCTCACTGTTCCATCAGGGCATGATCCGCAGCGAAGGCAAGAAGATGAGCAAATCACGCGGCAAGACCGTCGCACCGGACGCGCTGGTCAAGCAGTTTGGGGCCGACGCGGTGCGTTCGTTCCTGATGTTCCTGGGGCCGTTCGATCAGGGCGCGGAATGGAACGACAAAACCGAGCAACTGCTAATCGGAGTAAGCCGCTTCTTGAACCGGGTCTGGAATTTGGTACAGGATAGCCAGAAGGCCAGTTCATTGGTCGGGCCGGACGAAGCGACGCTCAAGCAACTGCGCCGAGCAACCCATAAGACCATCAAGAAAGTGGTCGATGACCTGGGTCATTGGGCCTTTAATACGGCCCTGAGCAGCCTGATGGAGTTGTCCAACACCATGCAGGAACTGGCGGCTAAAAACCCGGCGATCTACACCCATTCGGCCTGGCGCGAGTCGATTGAGACTTTGCTGCTGCTGCTGGCTCCCTTGTCGCCCCATATCACCGAGGAATTGTGGCATCAAATCGGGCATACCGAGAGCATCCACAACCACAGTATGCCGATCTTCGACCCAGCCCTGGCGGTCGATGAGGTCGTCACGATTGTGGTGCAAATCAACGGCAAGGTGCGCGAGAAGCTGGAACTGGCAGCAGGTATGAACGAGGACGAGGTTAAAACCGTCGTCCTGTCCACGCCCAAAGTCGCCGCCGCTGTCGGTGATGGCAAGCCCAAAAAAATAATCTACGTGCCGGGCAAGCTCATCAATATCGTGTTGTAACCGAACCGCCAATTTTGGTAATAAAAAGACCTTGCTGTCGAACAGACAAGCAGGGTCTTTTATTACAGGCCGGAACATCATGGGCGGAGCCATATCCAACAGAATACCCCGGCCCGTGTGTGACATTGGGGTGTTGGAAAAGTTCTTACAGTCCACAAAGTTTGTGGAAAGCCTATATACAGCCCTCGCGATAATAGGGCGGCTGTGTGATGAACTATTTTTGAAAAGCGTGGTTTTATCCACAGCTATGTCTTAATGCTTGAAGCCGAAAGTTTTAGGTCAG
>JBBQWM010000060.1:0-35682 GCA_038210655.1 Chloroflexia bacterium | reverse complement strand
GAAGGGTTAAGTCCAGCAGAATTAGCTGGCGCTGAACTGGACGGGCGGCCCTGGTTACAATTCGTGATGATTAAATTGTCAAAGGTGCAATGGTTAAAACCGTTGTCGCTAATGTTTACACAAACTTAGGTGACTGTGTGGTAAAACCAGGAAAGAAGGATGCGCGTCAGTTTTTACAAACTAGCCGGGCTGTATACTATACTCTAAACCGGGGTAAGTATAGCGTAGAAAATTTTCTACGCTATACTTTTGAGTGATTTGAGTCAAGGCTTTTCGCTGCTTTCAGTGACGCGATGGTATTTGGTAACTAAATTTTAGTTTTCCTCTGCGTCTGTGCAGCGAGTAGTTACCAGGACTTTAGCTTTACACCAGGGTTGGTTCGAGAGTGGGTGACACATCAGCTTCAACCAGACGGCTAGTCATTTCGACCTCGACCGCCCCGACCAGAGAGGCCGAAATACTACAATATTTATGGTGAGAAAGGTTGATAGCTTTATCCACCAATTCCTGGCTTAAATTATGACCAGTAAGTACATGGTCTACCACAATCTTATCAAACTTATGAGGATGCTCTTCATGCACCGTACCTTTGATTTCCAGCTGATAGTCGGTTACTTCCTGGCGCATCTTACGCAAAATGGGCAGCACGTCCATGGCGGTGCAACCTCCCAGGGCTATCAGTAGTAAGGCTTTGGGTGAAAAGCCCTGCTCATCCCCACCCCCGGCTTTTACCGCATCCATCTCCACGCTGTGACCACTTTCGGCGGTCGCGGAAAAGTGCATCATTCCCTTTTTGTCCCATCTGACCACTGTTTCCATTTCCATTATATTATCCCTTCTGTTTTCTGTTATTCTTTTAGGTTTACAGCAATGCCTACTATCTCATTTTAACAATTATAGTTGAAGGAACTTTAGGGAAAGTGTGAAGAAAGTTTAAAGTTTCCGACCAACATCCGGGATTTGTTGCTGCCGAGGAAAACGACAAAACCAATAACATTCTTTAAGCTTTCTTCAATCTTTCTTCATACTTGCCTTAAAGTTCCTTCAAATCTTGGTGGTATATATTAATTGTAGATCGAAAAGGTTTAGCACCGAAGTGTTTCAACTTAGCTCAGAAAGGAAAAGAAAATGACCGATAACAATGAAAAATTCTCTATCGTGTTGTTTAGTGGGACGGTAGACAAACTGATGGCGGCAACGATTATCGCCAGTGGGGCAGCAGCGATGGAAAAGGAAGTAACCATCTTTCTGACCTTCTGGGGCCTGATAGGGTTCCGCAAGGGCGATTGGAAAACCAATACCCGCTTCAGCAAGGATTTTGAGGAATACCGTGAGCCAGCTATGGAGATGATGCAGGCCAAGAAGGTTCCACCCTGGATGGCGACCCTCAAGGACGCGATGGAACTGGGCAACCTCAAGGTAAAGGCTTGCGGCATGACCATGGATTTGTTCAACATTAAGCTAGAAGATTTGGAGCCAGTAGTTAGCGAAGTAACCGGGGTAGCCAGCTTTATCAAAGAGGCCGAAGGCGGACAGGTTATCTTTATCTAGCGGATTGGACAAGTGGCGAGTAGGTTATTAGCAACGGCTTAGATTAGGAGTGAGGACTATTATGCAAGGCATTACCATAACCAAAGAATCAGACGCACGGGGCAGTTTTTGTCCAGGGCCACTGATGGAGCTAATTCGGATAGTACGTAAGGCCCAGGTCGGCGACGTGCTGGCGGTGATTTCGAGCGACGATGGCAGCAAAAAGGATATTCCGGCCTGGGTTGCCAAAGCCAAACAGGAATTTGTGGGAATGGACGAGATTGAGGGCGCTACCCGTTTTGTCTGCCGCAAAATCAAGTAGCGCATAATAACACCCTACCATTCATGCATCAATGCGTAGCAATGCGTAGCAATATACACTAATGTACACCGAAGCAGAAGCGCAAAAGCCTGCTTCGGTGTACGGTAGGGCTAAGGAGCAAAGATTATGAAACGGATTGTGGTATTGGGGGGCGGAACCGGCGGTACCCTCGTGGCTAATTTGCTGACAAAAAAGCTTAAAAGCAAAGAAGCTGAAATAACCCTGGTCAGTGCCAGCAATCGCCATCTTTACCAACCTGGCTGGCTTTACGTTCCTTTTGGCAAGCAAGACCCGCGTACTTTGAGCAGACCAGTAGCAAGTCTGCTCCGCAAGCGGGTTAAACTTATAATCGGTAAGGTACAACAACTGGAGACCGAGAAACAACAAATAACGTTGGAGGATGGGCAAAGCCTCGATTATGATTACCTGGTGATCGCTACCGGGTCGCAGGTTGCACCCGAAGACGTACCGGGCTTTAGCGAGGGCGCACACCATTTCTATACCGAAGAAGCCTCGTTCAAATTGCACGGGGCGTTGGAAGAGTTTACCGGTGGGCGGATTGTGGTAGGCGTGGGCGGTTTGCCCTACAAATGCCCGGTCGCCCCGTTAGAATTCACCTTCCTGCTGGACGAATATTTGACCCATCGCCATCTGCGGGACAAAACGGAGATAGTCTATACCTTTCCGCTCAACCGGGTTTTCTCGATTGAAAGTGTGGCCGAGGTAGCCCAACCGATGCTCGAAGAGCGCAAAGTAACCATCGAAACTTTCTTCAATCTGGAAGAGGTTGTCCCCGAAGAGAAATTGGCCCGCAGTTTGGAAGGCACCGACCTACATTACGATTTGTTGATAATGGTTCCACCCCATCGGGGAGCGAAGTTCTTGCAGGGCCATCCGATAGCTGATGAGGAAGGTTGGGTCAAAACCAACCGCACCACTTTGCAGGTCAAAGGTTACTCTAACATCTGGGCATTGGGCGACACGACCGATTTGCCGATCAGCAAGGCTGGTAGCACCGCTCATTTTGAAGCGCCGGTAATCGTAGAACGACTGACCGCCACCTTACGGGAGACTACCCCCGACCCGAAGCACGCCGAGTATCAGGGGCATGTGATGTGCTTTTTGGAGACGGGTTATGGCAAGGCCAGTATGCTCAATTTTGACTACGAACACCCGCCCAAAGTAGCCGAGCCGAGCCACACCGTTCACTACGAAAAGATGGTCTTTAACAAAGCCTACTGGTATCTGGTGCCGACCGGCGTGTTATAGACAGCCTAGATTGAGAAACAGGCTCCTATCAAGGCTGTTCTGAAAAGTTAACAAGCAAAACCGCTTTCCGAGTTTCTACTCGGAAGGCGGTTTTGGGATCGGTGGCACTTTGGTCGTAGCTGTAATAACCTGGGCTACCAGTTGCCCCCGATTATCGCTAAGTGCTACTATCGAGACATAATGCCCGATCACTAACTTGCCCACTGTAGAAGGAGCGCCATTGATAATCACCCTGGTATTTGGCCCAAATAGGATCGGGTCGGGGTGATTGTTCAAGGTCAGGCTGTTGGCGTTTACGGCTGTGATGATCCCATTATAGGTGATGGCTACCGAAGGTAAGCGCGGTTCCGAAGGGTCAGAGACCGGGGTAGCGGTCGGCGCGGGTATAGGGGTAGCCGGTTTGATTGGCGTGCCGGGTTCGATTGGGACACCTCCTTCGGTCGGCTTGCGTGGGATGCCCCGGTTGGGAGCATCGACGGGCGAAGTTATAGTCGGTACAGCAGTAGGATTATTGATTGGCGCAACAGGCGTAACCGTCGCCGACGACACGGTATTTTGCGACGCAATTAGCGGTGTGGGAGAGGCAGTTGGAACCGGGCTAGGGCTGGTCGGTGCAGTCTCGGTCGCGGTTGCCAGAGGGGTCGCGGTCGGGATTTGTTGCGGCAATGCCGCGACCACCGGCGGTCGAACGGCTGACGTAGGCTGTTCAGGGGTAGGGGTGACAGTCGGGATTAGATTGGTGCTAACGGCAGCCTGCGGTTCGCTTTTATTATTAAAAGAAGTTAGCACTACTACCGCACCTATTATTATCACCATTATAGCGGCAGCCATCCCGCCCAACACTAACCAACGCCAGCCGTTCGACCGACGTGGGGGCGTAGTCTGGCGCAACTGGCGCAAAGTGCTTTCTACTTGCGAGACGGGCGGTTCAGGCAATTGTCCGGCCCATTTTTCGAGCAAGCGGTCTAGCTCGTCCGAACTTGAATCAATTTCTGGTTTTGGCATATATCCTCGGCTAAAGTCGATCTTTTAGATACTGACGCAACAGGGTTTTAGCCCGTTGGAAATAAGTTTTGGCGCTGCCTTCCGGGATCGCCAGGACTTGCCCGATCTCGCTAAAGCTCAGGTCGCTGGTGTAGCGCAAGGCCACGACTGCCCGGTAACGCTCTGGTAGAGTAGCAATTGCTTCTTTCAAAGTTTGCTGGGTCGCTTGTTGCTCAATAAGTTCTTCCGGCAAAGGAGTCGGGTCGTAGACCTGCTCGACCAGGTTCAATTCAGGGTCTCCGCTATCGTGAGCCAGTTCGTTAAAGGTTGGTACCCGTCGTTTGCGAAGTTGGTCGAGACATTTGTTGCGAACTATCGTAAAGGCCCAGCGTTTGAAAGAAGCGGCGGGCTGACGTTGCGGCAAAGCGGTATGAAGTTGGATCAGGCTCTGCTGCAACACGTCGCTGGCATCGTCATAGTTGTCGAGCAGGCTATAGGCAAACTTAAAAAGCGGTGGACTATAACGCCGTACCAATTCCTCAAAGGCGTTAAAATCGCCTTCTACTGCTCGTTGAGCCAACTCTTCGTCGGCCAGTTCGATAGACATCATTTCTTTAGGTGCTAAACAACTACAAATAAATTTCGGTTGGGATCGTCAGTTAAATTAAGTCAAGGCAGGCCAACAATCTTAGCTAGTCTTGTCTGATAAAGAGACGAGTCAAAAACCAAAACAGTTTCAAAAAAGTCACTCCAAATAGGAAGTAAAATATTGACGAGGGCCGATTCGTATGCTAAGATAAACCTATAAAATTTCCTTAACATACTCGCGTTCTATCCTGCTTCTGCTAGAGGGTTTGTAACATAGCAGAACCCATTTTACCCACATTCTAATCTCAAAGGTGGCTTGTAGGGTTACAGGTTTGGAGGTGTTATTCTCGCACAAGGTTTATTTTACCTTTGCAAACAACCCCTCTTGATCTTAAACCCAACGCTCACTCCAAAATCTTGGTTATTAACAATCACATAGCAAATTTATCTTTGATGCCGAAGCATTGTAGTTTTTTAGGATTCTCGGAATCATTTGGCTGAGAGGAAGTGTAATTTAACTTCCTGTCGCTTTTGCTGGCCCGACGTATCTATTATACGTTAGGGTTGGCTTTTTGTACCCATTTAGATACTGACGCAAGCTTTGGTTTTCGTGGAAGCCGATCCGGGTTAGAAGTAGACTTTAGAAACCCCGGACGCATTAGTTAAGGAGGAAGCTTTAATGCTCAAATTCAAGTTACACAGGTTCAAACTGTTGGCGGTCAGCACCATCAGTTTACTGACATTGGCGTTGGTGATGAGCCTTTTCGTAACGGTCGCCCCTGCCGAAGCCAGTGGCCCGGTCATCAAAATGGCGGCTCTGGGCCAGATTAAACCGGCCCAGCTTCAGCTTGCCAACGGTGGCTTTCGTCGCCTGCCGTTCTTCTCTAACGGCAGTTTGCACGCTGCCAGTTCGGTAATTGCCGCCCGCTTTGGCATCGACAGAGGCGAAATGGCCGACGAAGATACCGCCAATGATGGTGGGAGTTTGGCCGGGGCAGAAGGTTCTATTGGGTGCAGCAATCGCAACCCATTCAATGATGGTAGCTTCCGGGTCAATCAGGATTGTACTTTCCGCCGTCAGGCCGAGACCCTTATCAAGGTCAACCCAACCAACCCTGATAACCTGATTGCCGGACAGAACGATAGCCGGGTCGGTTTCAACCACTGCGGTTTCGACTACTCTTACGACCGGGGCGAACACTGGGGTGATGGCTTACCGCCTTTCTGGAGCCGCCTGAATGGGCCTCCGGCAGGTCATACTATCCTGGGTGGCGCTGGAACCGGTCACACTTATGATGCCGCCAGCGACCCGGTTTTGGCCTTTGACTCGCGGGGCAACGCTTTCTATAGCTGTGTTACCTTCGACATCAACAGCAACGCTTCTGGTCTGTTCGTAAGCCTTTCGCCTGCGCCGTCGGGCGGTTCTTTCTACAACAACGTGCCGGGAGCCGGCCCGAAATATGTGGTAGCCGAAGACAACAATATTGGAGCCTTCCACGACAAGCAGTTTATGGCCGCCGATAGCTTCAAGGATAGCCCGTTCCGCGACAATGTTTATATCACCTGGACGGTTTTCCGCTCGGCTCCGAACGGGGCTTATCTCTCCTCGGCGATCTATTTCTCCCGCTCGACCGATCACGCCCAGACCTGGAGCGCTCCAAAAGAGATCAGTGGCAACAACCCGGCCCTCTGCTTCCAGGGTAACGTTTTTGACCCGACCCGCAACCCCAGCGATTGCGACTTCGATCAGGGGTCGGACCCAGCAGTGCTGCCAGATGGCACGCTCGTAGTGGTTTTCAACAATGGCAACACTGCTCCGACCAACCCGAACCAACAGCAATTGTCGGTTCGCTCGACCGATGGCGGCCTGACCTGGAGTGCGCCGGTCAAGGTTGGCGATGACAAATTCTCGACGGCCCCAACCTGCGATTTTGGGCGTGGCCCCGAACAGTGTATCCCTGGCCCGTCCATTAGGACGAATGACTTCCCACGCATCGCGGCGGAGCATAACAAAGCGCGTGGCAAGAACGTCTACGCGGCCTGGCAGGATTATCGCTTTGGCGAGTATGACATCATTATTTCCGAGTCGACCGATGGTGGCTTGACCTGGAAAGAAGCCACTAAAGCGGCTAACCCGGATAAGAACCGTGAACATTACTTCCCGGCGATTGATCTGGCCGACCGCAGCAACGACAAAAACTCGCCTAGCCAGGTAGTCATCAGTTACTATCGTTCCCCGAAAGTGACTTCACCGTCCCAGATTGGTACGTTGGGTCAGGAATACTTCGTGGCGAGTGGTTTACGCCTCAAGACTCCTTACAACGATACCAGAGCCGCCCCGATGACCGTCGCGCCCGATGGCATTCAGGCCGGGTTCAACGGTGACTACACCGGGCTAGTCGTAATCGAAGGGGATGCTTTCCCGATCTGGTCGGATACCCGTAACAAGGTTCCTACCCCCGCAGGCGCTCAAGGCGTAACCCACGACGAAGATGTCTTTGTTCGTCGGGTCACTCTCCCTGCGCCAGATCAAGACTAGAAATTGCTATAACCTTTTATACTCACCCTTATACTTATAATATAAGGGTGAGTACAAGAGAAGTAGTAATAAGCTACCCAACAAATAAGACCGACTGCTCCAAAAAGGTTTAGCCTAAACTGAAGAAGAGTAGTCGGTCTTTTTTAGTAAGATAAGGCTGAGATTACACTCAAGTGGATAACTTTGCAAAGTGAGCCTCATGATTTTAAGATAATACTGAAAAGCAATTCATCTAAAGATTAATTAAATTTCACTGGAATTTCAAAGTTTAAATTTTTACCTTATTTTAATAAACATTTATTGACAAGCCGCGTAAGCAATGCTATTATCATTACAGCATCGATTTATTACTACTTTTCAGATAGTTTCGGAGTTAACAATGGAAAAGAAAAACCCAAAACTCTTTGCTGAGAATAGCAGCCACAAAGAAGGTTTTTATACTGGTGGGGATTTCCATGCGACTGAGTCCGTTGTTATAATAGGCAGTACCGATATTTCTGTTGTTTATAATAAAAGTGCAAATTTAGATAAAAATAATTTAGTAGAACTAAAAGAACTTTTTACTCTGCTTAATAAGCAGATAGACGTATCAACCCTTCCAAGTGGGTCGAAAAATGAGGCTAAAGAAGCGGCTCAGCTTTTTGCTCAAGAAGTAGAGCAGATAAAAAAAGACCCCAAACATAAACCTAATAAGTTCCAAATGATCGGTTTTAGGGAAGCATTTAGAAAATTAGGTGCGCCCGTTTTTAATGTGGCAATGAAGATTATAGGCTACGAGGCTTTGGGTCAAGCTGTTAACCAATTTGCCGAAAACCTCTCAGAAGACACCAAATAGACAGAAGAAAAGAATAATGCCAATCCAACAACCTCCTGATGAGGAACCTAAACCTAACAAAGATTATTCTGATCCAGACCCGAAAGTATTTCAGGTAGACCACGATTTGACTATTAAAAATAGCATCTTGGTAGTAAATAGTGATGGCGTAAGAGTCGTAAGTACTGTTACTCATAACACAATATTTGAATCTTCTTGGGGTACTCTCATAGCGGTGCTTGGTTGCTTGGGTGCAATGGTTGCTCTATTTCTGGTTTGGGGTAGAAGAGTAGCGGCTCTGGATAAAGAGCGTACTGGCTGGGATTATCTTACAAGTGGGAGCGATAGTTTATTAAAAATCTTAATTGTGCTGTTCGCGGCGAGTTCTCTTCTTAATTTGTGGTTGGCCGTATCAAATTTCAAAGGTTCTACCAGTATTAAATATGCCTTTGGCCTCTGCCTTTTGGCAATACTTGGCCTGATAGTAGCTCAGTTTATTATTACGGATAGCAAATCTAGGACGCTTGCGACATCTAGTTTTAAACTCCAATTTGGATATTTCTTTAGTGTGGTCACACTTGTTATTCAGGCTATAGGGGTAGCATACCATTTACTAAAAAGGAAAAAGGAGTAAGTTTATGTCTCGTCAATTTACGATTTCACTAAATCCAAAAATCCTTATTAGAATAGCAATCGGTATGGCAGCCTTAATCTTAGGGATAGTAGTACTGTTTTCGTTAATAACTCCCCTTCTCGATAATCCCGCGGTTAAAGTTACCAAAAATTATTATTTAGCACTTGAAAAAAAAGACCCTTCAACCGCCTTAACTTATGTTCAAAAAGACATGCAGTCAGTAGCTCAACGTGCGCTTCGATCCAACCTTGAATTGAACACCTGGAACACGAACACTTTGACTTTTAGCTTATCCGAAGCAGACTCGAATAGGGCTATTGTAAAAATAGAAGGTAGTCGAGATACTGTGATTGGCGTGCGTAGTTACGTTGAGTACGTTACATTAGTTAATAATAATGGAACCTGGGTTATTAATTGTTCCACCTTTAACCGAGATTGGTTTAGTTGGCAGTGTGGTACAGCCGCCTAGCAGCCTGATTCACCCTGAACACTTTAAGGTTACTTCACACTATCGTGTAATTGTAGCTAATCAACGAATGTACCAATCGTCGTAACGCCTCTACCTCACAGAATGTAGTTATAAACCGGCGGTGCCTAGCTTCCTATTTGTTTTCCCCCTATAATTGGTCAAAAAGCCTCTTGACAAAAAACTTAAATCTTGTCATAATATGTCCTAAGACATTAGGCCAAGATTGTAGCCAACTTTTTAGACAAAGACCTGATACCAGAGCTTCAAGGCGCTTTTAAGATCGCGCAAGAAAGCAACCTCGTAATGAACGTCACAATCAAACAAGAAAGTACGGTCCCGATCCATCGCCAGCTTGAAGAACAGATCAAGCAACTGATTTGGAATGGGCAACTCGCCCCTCAAACTCGCCTCCCGTCGGTACGGGAACTGGCGGGCTTTCTGCGTATCAACCGCAACACGATTGCCCGCGCCTATGACGAGTTGGAGCGGGAAGGC
Organism: Chloroflexia bacterium; assembly: GCA_038210655.1. GTDB lineage: Bacteria > Chloroflexota > Chloroflexia > Chloroheliales > Chloroheliaceae > 54-19. The sequence continues at coordinate 26,038 of JBBQWM010000060.1, read as the reverse complement.
TTTGTGATCTCGCAGGGGGCCAAAGGGACTTTTGTGGTCGAGCGACCGCCTTTGCAGCGTCGTCAGGCCGAGTTGACCGATTTTCTGGGCGACACAATCCGGCGGGCCGCCGAATTGGGCCTAACGGCAGAGGAATGTGCGGTGCAATTGCTGGCCTTTTCTCAGGCTAATTCGTTTCGTCCGCGACCGCTAACGACCAGCCAGAAGATTTTGCTTTTGGAATGTAACAGGCCCCAACTTGAGCAGTTCCGGCGCGAACTGGAAAAATCGCTACCGCTGGCGGTCGAGACCATGCTGCTGGAAGAATTGGGTCATGGGCCGCGTCCCGCTTTCGATGAATACCGGGTGGTCGTTACGACTTTCTTCCACGCCGAAGAGGTCAAAGCGCAATTGGCTGGGACGGGGGTCGAACTGGTGACGCTCTTGTTGCACGATAATTTGCCCGCCCTTTTGCGGTTGCGCGGCTTGCCACGTGGCACCAAAGCGGCCCTGATCTGCGAGAGCGAACACGGCTTGCAAAACTTCCGCAAGAGTATGCGTGAGGCCCGGCTAGAAGACCGCTTGCAAATTACCGGCGCGATCCTGACCGATACCGCCGAAATTGAAACCGCCTTGCGTGGAGCGCAAGTGGTGATCTGTTCGAGCGATGTGGTAGAGGCTCAAATCCGCAACCAATTGGAACAGGGAGTCGAGATTATTACCGATGATCGTTCGCTAGATCAGCAGGGGATCGAACTACTCCGCCGCCGGTTGATCGGCAATGTGCAGAACCGGGATTAGCAGGGTCATTTGTGCAAAAAATCGCAATCTTACCTAATAATTTTTGGCAAATCCATCAAATTTTCCAATAATAATAGGTAGGGGGTTACGCAAAGGCTAAGAAGAGGTTACAATAGAAAGCAGTCAGTTATCAACCTTTAGCTTCGGCTCGAACGCTTTTGGCTGGTACAGATAATCTATAACTGGTAGCCATATATCAAAGGAGAAAACCTGTGACAACTTCTAGCCTTTATAATATTAATCAACTTACGACCAACCCGGCGGACGTACACACTAGCCTGAGCAAGCATCTTTTGGTGGACGGGTTCTCTTTTGTATACGACCACCGGGCCAGTCAGGGGTCGTGGTTGGTAGATGCGCGGACGGGTCGGCGTTACCTGGACTTTTTTAGCTTTTTCGCTTCGGCCCCGGTAGGCTACAACCACCCTGGGTTGCGCGAACCGGCTTTTCGGGAGAAGATGGCGGACATTGCAACGATCAACCCTTCCAACAGCGAAGTCTATACCGTCGAGATGGCCGAGTTTGTGGAGACTTTTAGTCGATTGGCGGCTCCGGCGGATATGCCGCACTACTTTTTTATTGCGGGGGGCGCTCCGGCAGTCGAAAACGCTTTGAAGGTAGCCTTCGATTGGAAGGTACGCAAGAATTTTGCAAAGGGCTATACCGAAGAGCGGGGGCATCAGATCATGCATTTCCGGGAAGCTTTTCATGGGCGGCTTGGCTATACGGTCTCGCTGACCAATACTGCCGACCCGCGCAAATATATGTACTTCCCACGCTACGACTGGCCGCGCATCGACAATCCAAAGTTGCATTTCCCGCTTACGGCGGAAAATCTGGCGGCAGTCGAGCAGGCCGAACGCGAGACAATCGCTCAGATGGAGGCGGCCTTCCGGCAACACCCGGACGATATTGCCGCGATTATCATCGAGCCAGTTCAGGCCGAAGGTGGCGACAACCATTTTCGACCAGAGTTCTTTGCCGAGTTGCGTCGGTTGGCGGACGAGAATGAGGCATTGCTGATTTTCGATGAAATTCAGACCGGGGTCGGGATTACCGGCACATTTTGGGCGACCGAACAGACCGGCGTGCAGCCCGACATTATCATCTTTGGCAAGAAGATGCAGGTTTGCGGTCTGATCGCCGGGCGACGGATAGACGAGATCGAGCGCAATGTCTTTGTCGAGCCAAGCCGGATCAACTCGACCTGGGGCGGCAATCTGGTCGATATGGTACGTGGTATGCGCTATCTGGAAATTATCGCTCAGGAAGGGCTGGTCGAAAACGCTCGGCAGCAGGGCCAGTTTTTGATGGACGGTCTGGCGATGATCGAGGCCCGGACGGGTCGGTTTGACAATCTGCGCGGCAAAGGGCTGATGATCGCTTTCGATCTGCCGAGCCATGAAGAACGTAACGACCTCATCGAACGAGCCTATCGGCGCGAGTTGTTGCTACTGCCCTGCGGAACGCGCTCGATCCGGTTGCGCCCGCATCTCGATCTTACTAGTGATGTAGCTGAGGAAGCTTTGAACCGCCTGGAGAGTTTGCTATGCGAGTAGCAATTATTGGTGCGCCGCTTGCGCTGGGCCAATCGAGACCGGGGGTTGGGTTGGCTCCCGAAGCCTTGCGCCGAACTGGGCTAGTCGAGGCCATCAGCCAGATCGGACACGAAGTAGTAGACTTGGGAGATTTGGAATTGCCCAAAGCCCGACCTCGGCAGGCGGAGGTCGAGTTGCCGGAGGTCGAATTTGATGGCCCGCGTCGCAGCCTGTTTAAGGATCATACTACCACCGCCACCGTCTCGGCCTCGGTCGTGCGGGCCAAGTATGCGGCGGAGGTTGGCGAAAGTTGCCGGATGATTGCGGAAAGCGTGACAGAACGGGCGAAGATCGGAGATTTCTGTTTGACGCTAGGGGGCGATCACTCGATTGCGATGGGGTCGATCCCCGGTATTTTGGCGGCGCGGCCCGATACGGCCCTGATTTGGGTTGATGCTCACGGCGACTTCAATACGCCGGAGACTTCGCCAAGCGGCAATCTACACGGGATGCCGTTGGCGATGGTGTTGGGTTACACCAATAGCAAACTGACCGGGTTCGAGTGGCTACCGAGTTATCCGACCCTTACGCCCGACCGGGTGGCCCTAGTGGGGGTGCGAAGCCTGGATGCGGGCGAACGTCGTCTGCTCAAAGAGGCCGGCGTGCATGTTTACACTATGAGCGTTATAGATCGTTACGGTATCGGCACGGTAATGGACAAGGCTATGGCGGCCATCAATGGCGATGGTAGCCGAGCTTTTCACATGAGTTTTGATATAGACGCGGTAGACCCGTCCGAAGCGCCTGGAACCGGCACCCTGGAAAAAGGGGGGCTGACCTATCGGGAAGCCCAAACTGTTCTGGAGATGGTCGCGGCCAGCGGTCGTCTCACTTCGCTTGATCTGGCGGAAGTCAACCCTGAATTGGATGTAAACGGTCAGACCGTCGCACTAGGGGTTGAGTTGATCGCGTCGGCCCTGGGCAAGTCCATTTTTTGATTAACCCCCACCGGGGGGCGAGGCCGCGATTTGCGATTTACCTGCTCTGGCGTAGATCGCAAATCAATTATTTTCCCTTACATAAGGATAGACAGGTTTCACTTTAAGGAGGAAGCTTCATGAAGGCACGTTCCTTTAAGGCGCTTTTCGTGCGCCAAAAATTTATGGTTTTGCTGGCGGCGTTGCTGTTGGTGACGACCATAATGACCGCTTGCGGTGATTCGACCGCCACGACTGCCCCCGCTACGACAGTCGCCGCTACAACTGCCGCTGCTGCCAAAACAACGGCGGCGGTTGCCACAACGGTTGCCGTTCCCAGCGCTCCACCCCAGGCCGCGACAACAGTCGCCGGTACGACGGCAGCCGCGACGGCTGCGACCGGTAAAAAGGGTGGCGTAGTAAAGGTAGCTCTCTCGCAAGAGCCGGACACCCTCAACGCTTTGTTCAGCAGCCAGACCGTCAGTAGCGTGATCTACGGTTTGGTAACGGAGCCGTTGATCGACATTTCGCCCGATGGTCAGTATATCCCCAAGTTGGCGGAAGTAGTCCCGACTGCAACCAACGGTGGTGTGTCGGCGGACGGCCTGACCCTTACCTACAAGCTCAAGAAGGGCGTAAAGTGGAGCGATGGCAAGCCTTTTAGCTCGAAAGACGTGGCCTATACTTTCAAAGTCATTATGGACAAGGACAACGGCATTCCGAACAGTGGCTACGACTTGATTAGCAAGCTCGATACGCCCGACGATACTACGGTTGTCGCTACTTTCAAGGAGCTTTACGCCCCTTACCTGACCCTGTTCAGTAGCATTTTGCCGGAGCATCCTTTTAACGGTCAGACCGCGATTGAAAAGAACGACTTTAGCCGCAAGCCGCTTGGAACCGGGCCGTTCGTGGTCAAAAACTGGACTAGCCAGGAAAATATCACGATGGAGCGCAACCCGAACTACCGCGACGCAGGCAAGCCTTACCTGGACGGGATTATCTTCCGCATTATCAAGAGCCGGGAGAGCGCGATCCAATCCTTTATCGCTAACGAAGTGGATGTAATCTGGGACTTGACCGAGGAGCAGATTCCACAGTTTGATAAGATGAACGATGCTGTGTTGGACATCGCTCAGAGTGTTTCGACCGAGCGGTTGGTTTTGAACATGAGCAACCCGAAGGGCGACAAGCCGGGCGACCCGACCACTCAGCACCCTGTCCTGGGCGATCTTAAAGTTCGGCAGGCGATCCAGCTTGGCATTAACAAAAAGCTTTTGACTGATAGCTTGCTCTATGGCAAGACGACAGTTGCGACGGCGGTAATCCCGCAAGGCTGGGCCAAGTCGAAGGCCGATCCTTCCGAGTTCAACCCGGAAAAGGCTAAGGCAATGCTCGAAGAAGCAGGCTGGAAAGTCGGTTCGGACGGTGTGCGCGAAAAGGGTGGCGTAAAAATGAAGCTGGAATTTGGTACAACCTCCGGCAACAAATTGCGCGAGAAAACCCAGCAATTGATCCAGGAGCAACTCAAGGCTATCGGTATCCAGCTTGAGATCAAGAATGTGCCGTCTGACCAGTTGTTCGCTTCCTGGGACAAGAACGGCGCTCGTAAGCGTGGTACCTTCGACATTCTGATGTGGACGACCGAACCCGGCATCGACCCGGACGACCATATCTATCGCTACTTCCATTCGAAGAATATCCCGACTGCCGCTAACAAGGGTGGTGGGGCGAACTACTCGCGCTGGAATAACCCGGACGTGGACAAAGCGATCATCGATGCCGAGCGCACCCTCGACCCGGCTAAACGACAGGCCGCTTATCAGATCGTTAACGATAAGCTGACTGCCGAATTGCCCCAAATCCTGCTCTACAACCGGCTTAACATTGACGCTTTCAAGAAGACCGTCAAAGGTCACAGTTCCAACATCTGGGCAACTGCCTGGCTCGCCTGGAACGCCGAGGAGTGGACGCTGGAGAAGTAAGGCTGAGGGGAGGGATGAAGGATGAAGGATGAAGGATGCAGACTTTCTACAGCTAAACTTTCTCTGTATTTTACATTCTGCATTCTGACTTCTGCATTTCTTCATCCCTCATCCCTCATCCCTTAAAAGAGGTGTGTTATGGGTCGTTATGTGACGCGCCAGGTGATCCAGGCGATCCCGCTTTTGATCGGGATGAGCTTTGTGGTCTTTATGGTGTTGCAGAGTGTACCAGGTGGGCCACTGGCGCTCTACGAAAATAAGCCCAATCTTTCGGAGGCTGATCTGGCCCGCCTCGCCGAACGTTACGGCCTGAACACGCCCGTCCCGGTGCGCTACTGGAACTGGTTGTCCAGCTTTGTGACGGGCGATTGGGGCTTCTCCAAATCGAGCTATCGCTACGTTGTCGATATGGTTGGGGAGCGGTTGGCTAACACGGCTTTATTGATGGGCCTTGCCTTTTTGGTCAGCCTGGTGATTGCCCTACCGATTGGGATTATTGCCGCCCGCAAACAATATAGCTGGTTCGATTATCTGACAACCAGTTTTTCGTTTGTCGGGCTGTCGATCCCGATCTTCTGGTCAGGACTATTGGCAATCATATTTTTTGGGACGTGGTTGCGCTGGTTGCCGACGACCGGGACGCATACCGCTACCCTGGACGAGACTTTTGACCTGTGGGATCGTGTCCGCCATGTGATTTTGCCGACGATGGTGCTGGCGCTCAACTCCGCCGGGCAGTATACCCGCTACATCAGGTCGGGGATGTTGGAAGTGTTGGAGCAGGATTACATCAGGACAGCGCGGGGTAAAGGCTTGAACGAGCGGCTGGTTTTCTGGCGACACGCTTTGAAAAACGCTTCGATCCCGCTCGTAACGCTGGCGGCTATCGAGTTGCCTTCGCTTTTTGGTGGCGCAATCATCACCGAGCAAATCTTTAGCTGGCCTGGAATGGGCCAACTTTTCTGGCAAGCAGCCCAACGTTCGGACTATCCGGTGCTGATGGCTCTGATTATGATTACGGCTGCCCTGACGATTTTCTTTAATTTGTTGGCCGATCTTATTTACGCGACGCTCGACCCGCGTATCAGGTACAAATGATGAACCAAGCCAAAGACGATCCCGGTTCTTCAACCGTAACCGCCCCGCTCTCCAATCGCTCCGATCAAGCGGAGGTGCGCCGGGCTTTAGGAGTTAAGTCGTCTTCAACCGACGGTGAGATAAACCGTGAAATCCGTTCGTTGTGGAGCGATGCCTGGCGGCGCTTTCGTCGCCACAAAGCCGCAATGATCGGTAGCCTGACTCTGTTTTTTATTATCCTGGCCTGTGCGATTGGCCCGGCCATCGCGCCTTCACCGGACAAGACCGGCCTCGCCGAGCATCTCGAATATCTGCCGCCCAGCTTTGATTATCTTTTTGGGACGGATGAACTCGGTCGCGACGAGTTGTCGCGCATTTTGAACGGCGGACGCATCTCGATCTTGATTGGCTTTTTATCGGTAATCGTCTCGATTTCGATTGGGACGGCGGTTGGGTCGCTGGCGGGTTATTTTGGTGGCTGGCTCGATAATGTGCTGATGCGGCTGACCGATTTCGCGCTTGCTTTCCCTCGGCTATTCTTGCTAATATTATTAGTCAGTGTTTATGGCAATCAATTCTGGATTATCGTGCTGGTGGTCGGTGGTCTTAGTTGGATGAGTACGGCCCGACTGGTACGCGGTTCGTTTTTATCGCTCAAAGAAAAAGAATTTGTCGAAGCCGCCCGCGCTGTCGGGGTACGTACCCGCCGGATAATGTTGCGCCACATCCTGCCCAACGCGCTCGGCCCTTTGATCGTGACCGCTACATTGGGCATGGCCGGTGGTATAATATCCGAGTCGAGTCTGAGCTTTTTGGGTCTGGGTATTCAGCCGCCTGCCGCCAGTTGGGGTAAAATGCTCCAGGATTCGCAAGGAGCTACCTCCACTGCGCCCTGGCTGGCGATCTTTCCGGGCCTAATGATCTTCCTGACCGTCCTGAGCATCAATTTTATTGGGGATGGCTTGCGGGATGCGCTCGACCCGCGTGGTAAGTTGTGAAAAGATATTAGAGATTAGAAATCAGAAATTAGAAATTAGGTATAAGATGTTAGAAACCATTTCGTGCTACAAGCTGACCGCTCGGTTCTGATTATCTAATATCTAATATCTAATATCTAATCTCTAATTTCCCTTTTACAAGGAGAATTTTGTGATAACGTCTACGACGGCGACTGAACCAAAAACGGTGCGAGTAGGGACGGCGGAGGCGCGTCCGGGCGAACTGGTCTATGGCTGGTTTGAGGTGGCAGAGTTGCCGACCGGCCATGTCGAGCGGTTGCCGGTACTGATCGCGCAGGGGCGTGAGGTTGGGCCGGTCTTTTGGCTGACGGCCAACATTCACGGCGACGAGTTGAACGGCATGGCGGCAATTCACGAGGTGGTTAGGCCCGAACTGCTGGAGAACCTGCGCGGTACGGTCGTTGCCATACCGAGCCTTAACCCTGCCGGGTTGCGGGTCGGCAAACGGGAACCTTATATCGACCCGCACGACCCCAACCGCACTTTTCCCGGCTATACCAAACCCAGCGCCGACTCGACCGACGAGGAGCGCGAACAGAAAAATCCTTCGATTTACGAAGCGGCAATGGCCCGGCTGTTTGATGTTATCAAAGAAACGGCAGATTTTCTGATCGACTTACATTGCTATGGGTTGCAGGCCAGTTGTTTTACGATCCGCGACCGAGTGCTATACCGTAGCGAAGACGAACGGGCCGCCGCCGAGGAACTCTACCGCCGTACCGATGAGATGTGCCAGGTCCTCGGCTTGCCGGTGGTCAACGAGAGTCAGGCTTCCCGCTATGTCGATGCCAAGTTACACCGCTCGACCAGTGGAGCCGCTTTGAATGAGGCTCATATCCCCTCATTTACGGTTGAATTGGGTTTGACCGGCGGGGTTGACCCGGCGGCAGTGACGGCAGGCGCGACCGGTATTCGCAACGTATTAAAGTGGGCCGGGCTGCTGCCGGGCGTGCCAGAACCGATTACCAACGTACCAGTTCCACAGTTACCATTTAATACCCAGCGTGAGAACCAGCCTCGCGCCCGTGCCAGTGGTATTCTGCGCTATCGAGTGCGGCCCGGTGACATCGTGCGTAAAGGCGATTTGATTGCTACCCTGAGCGATATTCACGGACGACTGCTGCCCAAAGATGGCGAAATCCGGGCCGAAAGTGATGGCTGGATCATTAGTCTCACGCGGGGTGCAATTTGCTACCAGGGCCAGAGCGTCACCAATATGGGAGTGCGCGATGACAAGCCGATGGTAGAGCCTTTCCCGGTCTAGCACATCTTTTATAGCAAAATGCCGAGATATATTGAACGATTGTAGGAGGGAGCTTCTGCTCGCGATTGAACACTTAGCCGTCTCTTCAATCGCGAGCAGAAGCTCCCTCCTACAAACAAATAATCTTACGGCAGCTGGATTAGACTAGCTGATGCCTCGGATTTTACTTTATGCCTTGCAAGTTGCTTTTGGAAAGTTTATAGTGGGGGAGAACGATTTTTGGTTTGGCTAATCTGGTCTGACTTCAGGTTAACGGCTTGAGGTCTGCCGAGAGGTTTGAAGTATGTCTAATCCCTGGCCCCCACCCATTACTAGCGGCTCACTCGTAGCTAACCGCTATCGCCTGTGCGACTCGCTTGGCGAAGGCGGTTTTGGTGAAGTTTTCCAGGCCGAGGATACCAAGTTTGACCCGCCTCGGTCGGTGGCGCTCAAACTCTTGCATCGGGCCTACGTGAGCGACCCCCAGGTACGCGACAACATCAAGCGCGAGGCAAGCGTGTTGGCCCGATTTAGCCACCCTCACATTTTGAGAGTGCTGGATTTTGAGGTTAGCCGGGAGCAAGCCTATATTGTAACCGAACTGGCGACCAATGGCTCGTTGGCCCGGCTGATGAAGCCAGACCCGGCCCTGCCCGGTCTGGCCTTGCCGATAGCCCAGGTCGCCCAGTATCTCGAACAGGTCGCCGGGGCGCTGGATGAAGCGCACGACCAGGGCTTGATCCACCGCGACATCAAGCCCGAAAATATTTTGCTCGACAAGTCCAACCGGGTGCTGCTGGCTGATTTCGGGCTGGCCCTGACGGTTAGCACTTCGCGGGGCAGCTTGAACGCGCTCGGTAGTGGGGGAGCCTGGGGAACTGCTGAATACGCCGCACCTGAAATTTGGGACGAAAAAGTCAGCAAAGCGACCGATATTTACGCCCTAGGCGTGCTGCTCTACCAGATGCTAACCGGCTACTTGCCCTACCAGGGTACTCCTGCCGCCCTTATGCGTCAGCACCTTGACGCGCCGGTGCCGCGCCTAGCGGTGCGGGCTTCCTGGCTTCAATATCCGTCGGCCCTGGACGGAGTCATTATGCAAGCGATGGCGAAAGCGCCTGCTGCTCGGCCCAGGAGCGCCGGGGAATTGCATCGGCTTTTCCGGCAGGCGCTGACTCGCCCGGCTACCGTCCCGTCTTATACGCCAACCCTCCGCCCGGTTGACCCGCGTGGTCAGGCTCCCTATCCGGCCCCGACCTCAAATTGGCAGCCACCAGTCCGTCCTAATCCGGCCCCTTCTTACAACTGGCAACCAACTCCACCGCCGCCGATTGGCTCTTCTTTCCGGCCCAACCAGATGTACCCGGCCCAATACAATAGTACGCCTCAATCTATGAGTAGCTGGGAAGAAGGCATCCGGTTCTATGGTCTGCTAAAAAATCTCCTGTTTGTGTTGATAAGCCTTTTTAGCCGTCCAACCACTGCGCTTGGTTTCTACCAGCAGGGGATTGCGCTGGCTCAACTTGAGTTGGGCGGATTTGCCATTCGCAGCTACACCCACGCAATCCGGCTTGACCCCACTTTTGCCGCCGCCTATCGCAGCCGGGGCATCGCTTACACGCTCCGGGGTAGACGCAAAGCGGGCCGCCGCGACCTCGAACAGGCCGCCCAACTGGGTGACACCGCCGCCAGAGATGAGTTAGCACGGCTATAGACTGAATAGGCTGAAAAACTGCCGGCCAGGGCTTGACAGCCGTTTGCTCACCTGTTAATATTATATTGTAAGAAATAAATAATAAAAGACTGCGAACAGGAAGAGTAAGCGGCCCATACCGCTAGAGAACGGGAGTCATCGGCTGGAAGCTCCTGACGGTAAGCAACGCTGAACGTAGCCTGGGAGTCTTGGCCTTGAAGGGTGTTTATTACAACCTGAGTAGAGGTCAACGTAAGGTGGCCCGTTAACGCCACAAGAGCGTAGCCCTGCTTTATAGCTTGTAAGTTATAATGGATCGCTGCGGAACTAAGGTGGTACCACGTGAGAGTTAGCTCTTTCGTCCTTTGCTGGATGAAAGGGTTTTTTGTTTTATAGCTTTTGGCTAATAGCATCGATCCAGCTTTGTACGAACAAAGCTGAAAGCTTAGGACTAATTTCTGATTTCTAATCTCTAATTTCTAAATGCCGAGGACTTTTCATGATTACGGTACGCAATGCAACGGTTGAGGACGTACCCTTTATCAAGGAAATGATGTGGGAGGCGACGCTGGCTTCCCCCGTAATGCTACGCGGTTATGGCAAAGAATCGCGCTGGCAAGAACAGGAGCGCCATTGGGCCGCCTGGGATCAAAGTCGTAAGCCAGTCTTTTTGGCTGAAGATAGCGAGGGTCGCAAGCTGGGCGTGGTTTCGCTCACTCCCTACGAGATGTATCGGCAGCCGAAGGGCTGGGAACTGGGGATCGGGGTGGTCGCGTGGGCCAGACGGCAGGGGGTCGGGCGGCTCTTGATGCAACGCGCTATCGATTATAGCCAGGAGACCAATACCCCCTATGCCATACTCTTCGTAGACCCGGTTAACCGTAGCGCCCAGAGATTGTACCGCAAGCTAGGTTTTAAGATTTGGAGCAAGCGGCACGGTGTGATCGAAATGCGCCTGAGCTTTGGGCCGGAGCCGACCGTAGACTCGGCCCCGGTCGCCGACCGGCGTTACTTTCTGCAATACTGGACTAATGCCGAATATTATTCGGGCAGGGGTCGGCTGCACCATTGTTCACCCTATTATGTCGAGCATAAGTGGTTCAGACGGGCCGGGCTAAAAGCGAAGGATTTTGTCTACATGGTGACGGTTATCAAAGGGGGGTTGCACCTGATCGTAAAGTATGAGGTCGATCAGCTTATGACCTACGAGGAAGCTAAAATCCAGTTTCCCAAGTCCGACGATCTCGACCCAACTACCGGTCATTTGCTGGCGGGCCGCTCGACCCTGTATTCGTTCGAGCCGCCGATTGACCTGGAAGTAACCCAGGCTTTGCGGTTGCTGGACAAAGGCGAACCAAAGCCGTTGCCGCTCAATAGGGTAGGCCAGTTGGACGGTCATAGCCTACGGGGGGTCAGGGAAATCACCCCGGAGTCGGCCCGTTTGCTGGATGGCTTTGTAGAAATCTTCCGGCGACCGATCCTGGATTGATACTTGACATAATAACCTAAATACTAAAAATAACTACTCAGGCCATGTCATTCTGAGGCGGGAAATAACCGGGATTTTTCCAAAGATAAATCTCCGCCGAAGAATCTAGACCCTTCGCTGCGGCTCAGGGTGACACGGCTGAGTAGTTACTACGAAAAAAGATTGTTAATTAATGAGGGTGTTCCCATGATTACAATACGTGATGCGACCATCGAAGATATACCCTTTATGAAGGCTATGATTTGGGAGGCTATTATGGCCTCGCCCGGTTTTGTAGCCGAGATGGGTCTGGAGAAAATACGGCAGCACGAAGATAATAATTGGCAGGAGTGGGCCATCCAGCCCAACCCGGCTTTTATCGCTCTCGACGAGACCGGGCGCAAGCTCGGTACTCTAACCCTCAAGCCGCACGAAAAGGAAGACGAAGCGGTTGTCGGTTGGCGGTTCGGGATCGGAGTGGAAGCAGCAGCCCGCGGGCAAGGAGTTGGACAGCGTTTGATCGAACGGGCGCTGGATTACAGCCGTAGCCATAACGCACGCTACCTGACCCTTTTCGTAGACCCTGCCAATACTCCGGCCCATACCCTCTATCGCAAGCTCGGCTTTGTCGAGCGGGGCGAAGAGCATGGGACGCTTGAGATGCGGATTAGCTTTTAATATTAGATTAAATACGATTTAACGCTTGCAAGGGTGTGTCTATCCGTATTAATTAAAAAGGAGCCGAACAATGAGTGAACCAATCGAAAAGAAAGAGATGGACAAAGCCTATAATCCGGCGGATAACGAGGCCAGATGGTACGCTTTTTGGAATGAAAAAGGCTATTTCACGCCCAAAATAGACCAGAACCAAAAACCCTGGGTTTGTATTATGCCGCCGCCCAACGTGACGGGGGCGTTGCATCAGGGCCACGCCTTGTTCGTTTCGATTGAAGATGCCCTGACGCGCTGGCATCGCATGAAAGGCGAACCAACCCTCTGGTTGCCGGGAACCGACCACGCCAGCATCTCGACCGAAGTCGTGATTGAAAAGCTGATCTGGAAAGAGCAGAAAAAAAGCAAGAACGAAATGGGCCGCGAAGCATTTTTGGCGCGGGTCTGGGCCTGGATGGACGAATACCAGGGCGTTATCCGGCAGCAGCTTGAAAAGCTAGGAGCCAGTGCCGACTGGACGCGGGATGCCTTTACGATGGACGCGAAACGCCAAAGGGCCGTCAAAGTCGCTTTCAAGCGGCTGTTTGACGAGGGGCTGATCTACCGGGCCGCTCGGATCGTCAACTGGTGTCCGGGCAGCCTGACCGTGATTAGCGACCTCGAAGTGGAGATGAAAGAGGAAGTTAGCTCGCTCTGGTATGTGCGTTACCCAATCAAGGGCGAAGCAGACCGTTATGTGACGGTGGCTACCACCCGGCCCGAAACGATGATGGGGGATACGGCTGTGGCAGTCAGCCCGAAGGACGCGCGGTATGCCGATCTGGTGGGCAAGACTTTGATTTTGCCATTGGTCGGGCGCGAAATCCCGCTGATCGCCGATGAAGGGGTCGAAGCGGAGTTTGGAACCGGCGCGGTCAAGGTCACACCCGGTCACGACCCGCTCGACTTCGAGATAGGCCAGCGCCACAAGCTGCCGATTATCAACGTCATGAACCCGAACGCCTCGCTCAACGAGAACGGGGGACAGTACGCTGGGCTGGATCGCTTCGAGGCCCGCAAGCGGGTGGTGGCCGATTTGGAAGCGGGCGGCTATCTGGTCAAGATGGAGCCTTATACCCACAACGTGCCGTACAGCGAAAAAGCTGACGTGCCGATTGAACCGCTGGTCAAGGAGCAATGGTGGGTTAAAATCGCGCCCCTGGCGGAACCGGCACTACAGGCGGCCTACGATGGTCGGGTCAAGTTCGTGCCAGATCGCTTCAAAAAGACCTATACCGATTGGATGGAAAACATTCACGACTGGGCTATCTCGCGTCAGCTTTTCTGGGGCCACCGCGTGCCGGTCTGGTTTTGCGATAACTGCGGGCATACCACCTGTACGCTAGAGGAAAGCCTCGACAAATGCGAAAGCTGTGGCAGTACCGACAAAATCTGGCAAGACCCGGACGTGCTGGACACCTGGTTTAGCAGTGGGATGTGGCCTTTTAGCACCCTGGGTTGGCCCGACCAGACCGAAGACCTGGCTTATTTCTATCCTGGTTCGGTGCTGGAAACTGGCCCCGACATTATCTTTTTCTGGGTCGCCCGTATGATTATGTTCGGGATACACTTTATGGGTGAAGTGCCGTTCCAGACGGTCTATTTGCACGGGCTGGTCAAGGACGAGAAGGGCCAGAAGATGAGCAAATCGAAGGGTAACGTGATCGACCCGCTCGAAACCGTCGCCGAATTCGGGAGTGATGCGTTGCGCTTTACGTTGCTGACCGGCAGCACGCCCGGCGTGGATGTCAAACTCTCGCTGACCAAGATGGCCGACAGTCGCAACTTTGCCAATAAGCTCTGGAACGCGACCCGCTTTATCACCCTGAGCGGAACGGACAACCTGAGCTACCAACCGCCGACCCTCGAATTAGCCGAGACTCTGGCCGACCGTTGGATCATCAGCCGTTACCAGCAACTTACCACCGATGTGACCCGGCTGATCGAGCAATTCCAGCTTGGCGAAGCGGGCCGCTTGCTTTACGATTTCCTGTGGAGCGAGTTCTGCGATTGGTATATCGAGGTCAGTAAGCTGCGGCTAAACAGCCCCGATCCTGCTATCAAGCAGTCCGCCCAGCAGGTGCTTTGTGCCGTCCTGGAAGGCTCCTTGCGGTTGCTCCATCCCTTTATGCCCTTCCTAACCGAGGAACTTTGGCATCATCTTCCCCATCAGGGCGAAGCTCTAATTGTCGCGCCCTGGCCTACTCCGACCGAGCAGCCCGACACCGAAGCGATTGCCAAATTCGAGGCGGTGCAGGCCGTCATCAAGGGTATCCGCAACGCCAAGAGCGAAGCAAAGGTCGAGAGCAAGCGAGTGGCAGCCATCATTGCGCCCCACACCGAGTACAGGGCGCTCTTTGTGGGCGAGGCCGATACGATTATTCGGCTGGCCGGAGTGGAAGCCACTAAGCTGGACATTCTCGACCCGGCAGCGACCATCGAAGCGCCCCGTCAGGCCGTTAGTATCGTCACGGACGGCGCGACGGTTTATTTGCCATTGGCTGATATGCTGGATTTGGATGTGGAGCGTACTCGGTTGGGACGCGAAATCGAAGCGGCCCGCAAAGAGGTCGAAAAGGGCGAGAACACCCTGGCTAACTCTAGCTTTGTGGATCGCGCCCCGGCCAACGTCGTCGCCAAAGAGCGCGAACGCCTCGCCTCCAACCGCGAACGCCTCACCAAGTTAGAAGAGCGGCTAAAAGACCTATCATAAAGGTAGCCCCGACTAAGGCCGTATAGCCTCAGTCGGGGCTACCTTTATTTATAACAATTTGCAGAGTTATCGACCCCTTGTAGGAGCGAGCTTCTGCTCGCGATGTTTGCAACAGCTGGGTGTTCAATCGCGAGCAGAAGCTCGCTCTTACATAATATTGGATAGCTCAATCGGCTATAAAATTTCAGATTAGACATTCATTCAGATAAATGATATATTTACTAAGACAATTAGCACATATCAATATGCGCCAAGTATTAGCAGGTGGCAAGGCTAAAAGTTATCCAACCAATCAATCCGATAGCCTGGGCCAGATTTGGCCCAATTGTTAAAATGTTCAAAAGTTTTAGGGAGCAATCCGTCTATGGAGCAACCTTTATACAAACAACTCTATTCTTCCTTACTGGAAGAGATAAAAACAGGTAAACTAAAAAGTGGCGACCGCGTGCCGTCCGAAAAAGAGTTAGCCGATCAGTTTAAGGTCAGCCGGATCACCTCGAAAAAAGCGCTGGAAACCCTGGTGCAAGCCGGTCTAATCGAAAGGGCGCGGGGAAGAGGTTCTTTTGTAGCCGGACATTTGCCCGACCTCAAGCAGGTAGGGGTTGGGGTTGCCGATCTACCGACCCACTTTAACGTTAATGCCGCTACTTCGAACCAGCCTTTGGTCGGCCTAATCCTGGAAGACCTTTCGCCCTCTTATGGCCTACGGCTACTCAAAGCGGTCGAACAACGCTGCTCCGAGACCAACTGCCACCTCTTGTTCAAACGAACTTATGGGCGGCGCGAAGAGGAAGAGCAGGCTATCCACGCCTTTCAACAGCTTAATGTCGATGGTCTGGTAGTTTTCCCGGTACACGGCGACTATTACAATGCGAGTTTGTTGCGACTGGCGCTGGATGGTTTTCCGATGGTTATTGTAGACCGCTATCTCAAAAGGATTGAAGCGTGTGCGGTCTACACCGATAACAAAAAAGCTGGTCAAGAGTTGACCGAGTATTTGCTGGACAAAGGTCATCAAGCTATCGGCTTTGTTTCACCGCCCGAAGAAAACACTTCCACTATTGAAGAACGTATTCAAGGCTATTCGACCGCTTTTATTCAACACGGCTTAAAATTTGACCCTCAGCATTGCTTTACCAAACTATATAGTACGCTGCCTTCCAGCTTGCTGTCCAATCAGGTAAAGATGGGTGATTATCAAGCCCTGAGCGACTTTATAACTCAAAATCCACACTTAACCGCATTTATAGCCTGTGAATACAATATTGCCTTGATCCTGGTAGCAGTCTTAACCTCGCTGGGCAAGCAAGTACCACAGGATTGTGAAGTGGTTTGCTTTGACTACCCGGATGAAGGTATGTATCCGCCCTTGTTTACCCATATCTTGCAGGATGAAACGGCGATTGGGCGGCAATCGGTTGATTTGCTGCTGGCCCAGCTTAAAGGCGAAAAAGTTCCACTTCACAATATTGTTGAACATAAGCTGGTAATAAGTTCGGCAGAGGCCGGTTATACATCGAACCTGAGCGAATTAGTCAAAATTGGTTGAGCCAGGGGTCTGCTCCAACCTGGCTCACCGGCCCTCGTTTCAGTAGACTATTGGCAGCTAGTATACCAACTTATAAACATATATCAAATAACATATTGACACATCTAATAATTAATGATATATATATCGTATAGGTAAACGCGCTGCATTTAGCGTCCTATACCGGTAATTTCGTTCCGGTAGCCCGAAGTCTGCGCTCACTGGTGAAGCTCACCCCAGTGGCGGCCCACCCTTTTTAAGTCTCAAATTTTGGTTTTGGTCGGTTGTAAGACCGCTTGAATTTGGTGCGCCCTTAAATCGGTGAGCATTTGTCGTATCCCCTATAGCTCTAAGGAGTGGACAATGTTGTCAAAAAAACGCTTGCTTGCCAGGGCTGAACCTGGTTTGAGGTTGGTACTACTTATGGGGTTACTTACTGCTGATTTGGCCTTTGGGTCGGGGTCGGCAAAGGCGGCCGGTAACTACCGGGCCGAGGCTGACAGTGCTATATCAGTATTACAGGGTTGGTATAACGCTTCTAACGGTCTGTGGGATACAACAGGCTGGTGGAATTCAGCCAATATCCTGGAAGGGGTAATTGACTATTCGGCTCAGACTAACACGACGACTTATCGGGGGGACATTTCTAACACCTACGACCGCAACAGTAGCGGTAACTTCCTCAACTATTATTACGATGACGAAGGTTGGTGGGCGTTGGCCTGGATCAAGGCTTACGACCTGACTAACGACAGCCGTTATCTGAACATGGCAAAGACGATTTTCAACGATATGAAGAACGGTTGGGATACGAGCTATTGTAATGGCGGTATCTTTTGGAGCAAAGCTGCCGGAGGCGGCTATATCTGGGGTACCAAGAATGCTATACCCAACGAGCTTTTCCTGGCTATTGCGGCCCGGCTTCATAATCGCACACCCGGCGACGGTGGTGCTGGCAGTTACCTGGATTGGGCGCAACGTGAATGGAACTGGTTTAACAATAGCGGCATGATTAACGGTAGCAATTTGATTAACGACGGACTGGACAATAGCTGCAACAACAACGGCAAACCGACTTACACCTACAACCAGGGCGTTATCATTGGCGGATTGATCGACTTATACAAAGCTACCAACGACTCCACTCTACTCAACAAAGCCAAAGCGATTGCTGACGCGACGATTGGTAGCAGTAGCCTAAGCCCCGGCGGTATCCTTAAAGAGCCGTGCGAACCGAATTGCGGCGCAGATGGCGCGACCTTTAAGGGGGTCTTTATGCGTAATCTGTACTACCTGTACCAGAACACCAACATGCAGTCCTACAAAGATTACATCATGGCGCAGGCCGACTCGATCTGGAACAATGACCGCAATAGTTCAAATCAGTTTGGTATAGGTTGGGCTGGGCCGTTTGATAGCGCCGATGCCGCCCGGCAAGGGTCGGCCCTGGATGCTTTTAACGCCGCGATCCCCTTTAGTTCTGGCAGCAGTTCGCTGTATGAGGCCGAAAACGCCAGCAGCAACGTTTCTAACGAGAGTATCTATGGTGGTTATACCGGTACGGGCTACCGCTGCTGCTGGAATGGCAACGGTCAGTATGTCACCTTTACGGTCAATGCGGCTAGTGCTGGCTCGTACCAGCTAAACTTCCATTACAGCGCGGGGGCCGGTAATACTACCCGTAAGTTGGTGGTTAATAATACAACCATCAACAACAATTTGAGCTTTGCCAGTACTGGTAGTTGGAGCAGTTGGGGCAACCAGTCCTCGACTACCACTACTCTCAACGCTGGTTCCAATTCGATAACACTCACGCTGGATACCTCGGTCGGTAATTCTAACTATTTGAATCTGGACAACCTGAGTATAAGCTCTACCACTCCCGTCAACCTGGCTTTGGGTAAAAGCACTAGCGGTTCGACCGCCTGCGCCTCTTCTGAAACAACCGATAAGGCCGTCGATGGCAGCACCTCTAGCAAATGGTGTTCGGGTGGGAGCGGTGGACAGTTTTTGCAGATCAACCTGGGTAGCACTAACAGCCTGGGGCGGATTGTAGTAAAGCATGCCGGGGCCGGTGGCGAGAATAGCGCCTGGAACACCAAAGATTTTAATCTTCAGATAAGCTCCAACGGTTCGTCCTGGACGACGGTCGCTTCGGTCACTAACAACACTGCTAACGTCACCACTCATACTTTTAGTATGCAAAACGCTCAGTACCTGCGGCTAAACATCGTAACGGCTCAATCGGACCCGAATTATCTGGCAGCCCGCATTTACGAGGTTGAGGTCTACAGCAGTTAGTATTCAACTTGCTTCTTGGCAGGGGCGACCCGTCAACTGATTGGGTGGTCGCCCCTACCAAACTAATTTCGGGCAACTTGCGGTAAATTTAGCTTGATCGTAACCAAGCCTATTGACATAGAGCAGTAGATATATTATATATACTTATCAAGCTAAATATAACAACAAAATAATCTATGACGGTAAAAATACAGCTTTTAGGCCGTTATAATTTGGTCAGTTGCCCTCGCCAGCCCTTTCCTTTTGAGGGGCGCTCGAAATTTACCTGTAATTTGTAAAGAGATTACGTTAAGGGACGTTCTTATCGGCGTTAAAAATAGCCGCTATACTTGATATAGATTGATCTTGATATAGATTGATATAGATAGAAGGGTTTAAGGCGATGTCAATTGAAAGTACTTCGGTAGATGAACTGATGGACGAGTTGCAACGCGAATTGCAAGTTCATTTTGCCGAAGTAGAGCCGGTATTTCGGCAATGCTATCCCAACACTCTCGAAACTACTACTGAGCTATTGGACGATGGGGAAGTTTTTGTCTTTACAGGCGATATTCCGGCAATGTGGCTACGCGACTCGACCGCTCAGGTACGCCCTTATCTTCGTCTGGCCCGTCACGATCCTTCTTTGCAAAATCTGGTTCGAGGGTTGATCCGTCGGCAGGCCCGCTA
The DNA here is from genome assembly GCA_038210655.1 of Chloroflexia bacterium. GTDB lineage: Bacteria > Chloroflexota > Chloroflexia > Chloroheliales > Chloroheliaceae > 54-19. Next base: position 6,336 of record JBBQWM010000060.1, on the reverse strand, counting down.
TATCCTGATCGACCCTTATGCCAACGCTTTTAACCGCGAACCCAATAGCCAGGGTCATAATACAGACCAGACCTCGGCCCTTAGTCCCTGGGTCTGGGAGCGCAAGTATGAACTCGACTCGCTGTGCTACCCGTTACAATTATGCAAAGACTATTGGGATATAACCCAGGATCGCAGCCTTTTTGACGAAAAATTACACCAAATGCTGAGGCGGATTGTAGAGGTGATGTGTATTGAACAGCACCATTCGCGCGACTCTGACTATTTTTTCGAGCGGCTGCCCCAAAATTGCCAGTCACCCTCGGATACTCTACCTTTTAACGGCAGAGGAACTCCGCTTAACTTTACCGGGATGGTCTGGTCTGGATTTAGGCCAAGCGACGATGCTTGCCAGTTTGGTTTTCTTATCCCGGCTAACATGTTTGCCGTAGTAGTGTTGGGGCATCTAATTGAGTTTGCCAACGAGTTTTATCACGACTACGAATTGGTCGGCAAAGCCAGCCAGTTACGCAATGATATTAAATTTGGGATCGAAACTTATGGCATCGTAAACCATCCGCGCTATGGACGCATTTTTGCCTACGAAACCGACGGTTTTGGCAATTATAATTTGATGGACGATGCCAATGTACCGAGCCTTTTATCGATCCCGTACCTGGGGTATTGTTCGGCGGAGGATCGGCTTTACCGTAACACCCGCGCTTTTGTCTTGAGCCGGGATAACCCCTATTATTTTGAGGGAAAATTCGCCAGGGGCATCGGTAGCCCACACACTCCCGACGGCTTTATCTGGCCGATTAGCCTGATTATGCAGGGCCTGACGACCAACGATAAGGCCGAACAGGTCAGCTTGCTTGAAATGCTGATAAATACGACCGGCGGTACCAATTATATGCACGAAAGTTTTCATCCCGATAATCCGACCAACTATACTCGAAGTTGGTTCGCCTGGGCTAATAGCCTGTTTGGGCAGTTTGTGATTAGTTGGTTAGAAACTCAGACCAAGTTTCATTTACATCAGAGCTAATTGTTATCGATCCAAGCTTACTTATAGAGGTATTGGCGGTAAGCATTACAGCAAATTGTAAAGAGATTGAGCTAGTAGGGGCGACCCTTGTGGTCGCCCGTGAACACCGTGTCGGGTCTTCGAGGGCGACCACCCAACCAATTGACGGGTCGCCCCTACAAAAAACGGGTCAATATTTGTGCAAATTGCGCTAGTCACTAGAAAGGCCGGTTCGATGATGAGCGATAGCAGCCGTACTCTTGCCCAGGAAGGTACCATCCCAAAACGTCGTAAAAGCAAATTGAATCGTTCGGAAGCCTGGTGGGGTTATTTGTTTATTCTGCCCTCGATCATCGGGTTATCAATTTTTGTACTTTACCCGTTGGTTACTTCGGTCTATCTGGCCCTGACTAAATGGGATGGCCTGACCGACCCGACCTTTATAGGCTTAAAAAACTTTGAATATATGTTTACCAAAGACCCGGCCTTTTGGCCTTCGGTCAAAGCTACCCTGATTTTTACAGTGCTAAACGTACCGGTCACGGTGGCAGCGGGCCTGATGCTGGCAGTCCTGCTCAATCGCAAGATGCCGGGAATTAGATTTTTCCGTACCATCTTGTACTTGCCGACAATCTTGCCATTGGTAGCCGTGATGGGGCTGTGGAAATTTATGTATCAGCCCCAATTTGGCATCATCAACTCGACCCTCCAAACCCTGCACCTGCCTACCAGCAACTGGCTGAGTGATGAAACAATGGCGATCCCTTCGATAGTTATCATTAGCTTGTGGGGCGTGGGCAGTACCATGATTATTTTCCTGGCGAGCTTACAATCCGTACCGCAAGAGCTTTATGAAGCGGCCCGTATTGACGGGGCCGGGTCGTCCCGGTTGTTTTGGAATATAACGATCCCAATGATTAGCCCGATTTTGTTCTTGCAGGTTGTCACCCAAATGATTGCTACTTTGCAAGCGTTTATCCAACCTCGTCTTTTAACCGAGGGCGGGCCAAACAATGCGACTAACTTTTTGATGTACAACATCTACAGCAAAGGCTTTGGTAACCTGGGTTCGTTCCCCGATCTGGGTTATGCGACGGCCCTGATGTGGATACTGTTTTTCCTGATTATGTTCGTAACTTTCTTTATCTTCCGGTTCTCCAACTTCTGGGTCTATAGCGAAAATAGAGTTGATTAACCAGCCCAAACAAATATTAGCAGGAAAGGTTAAATCTGGCGCATTATGAACATATCACTAAAAGCAAACCAAAATTGGCTGCCAAACAAGCGGCAATTTAAGTTCACTCCGCTCGATATTGGGCTGTACATTCTAACCCTTTTGTTGTGTGTCACCATGCTTTTTCCGCTCTTCTGGGTGATTACGACCGCGCTCAAGGGTAATAATGATATTTATAAGGTTCCACCAGAGTTTTTTCCAAAAGAATTTCACTGGGAGAACTTTTCTAAAAGCTGGGAAGCGATCAACTTTGGACGGCTGTTTATAAACACGCTTATCATTACCTTGCTAAACGTGGTCGGTCAGGTCGCCAGTTCGATGTTGGTTGGTTACGCCCTCGCTCGTATACGCTTTCCGGGCCGCAAAATCTGGTTCTACCTGTTTATCGGCAGTATGATGCTACCCGGCATTGTAACGCTTATTCCAATGTTCCGGCTATACCTGGAGCTTAACTGGTACGATAGTTGGCTACCGTTATGGGTTCCGGCGTTCTTTGGCAATCCTTTCTATATTTTCCTGGCCCGCCAGTATTATTTATCGATCCCTTACGATCTGGATGAGTCGGCTAAACTGGATGGAGCCAACCATTTTGCAATCTTTACCCGTATTATGATACCCCTGACCACACCGGTCTGGATCACAATGGGGATTATGACTTTTCAAGCTACCTGGAACGATTATCTCAACCCTCTAATTTACTTACGCTCCGAGGAAACCTGGACGCTGGCCCTGGGAGTAGCTACCTTCAAATCCGCTTTTGCCGGGGTTTCTAACACCCAGTGGAATTTGTATATGGCGGCTAATTTGCTTTACATGTTGCCACCGATAATTCTCTTTTTCGTGGCCCAACGTTATTTTATGGCGGGCCTGGGGTCGCTGGCAACTCGAAGCCAAAAGTAATAACTCGACAAACTCTCTCGCTAAATTTTTAGGTGAAGCGGTAAATACGTGGAAAGGAGAATGTAACGTTCGGTACAAAACCAGACGCTTCAATTGATTGGTGATACCTTTTGCTTAATTTGAGTACAACAATTCTAAGGAGGATTCGATTCATGAAGACAAGGAACACTACGAAGGTGACAGTGTACTTGATACTGGCACTGTTGCTAACCACCCTGCTGGCTGCTTGCGGTGACAGCACGGCGACCACTGCTCCGGCGGCGACCACTGCTGCCGCTCCTGCTGCCGGTGCAACTACTGCTGCTGCTCCTGCTGCGACGACCGCCGCTGCTGCTACTGGTCAGAAGGTGACAGTCACCTACATGACCTGGGAGAACAACGACACCAACGCTTCGATTGACAAGGCAATGGAGATTTTCAGCAAGGCTAACCCGGATATTGAGGTCAAGCGTTTACCCTCGCCCAACAGCGATTACGGTCAGAAATTAACCTCAATGGCTCAGGCCAAGCAACTTCCTGACATTTTCTGGACCGGCAATGATACGGAGCAGCAGTTTGGCGCTCAGGGTTTATTGTACGATTGGATGAGCGTGGCTAACACGAAGAGTGACAACTTTGACCTTGCTAAATTTGCGCCGGGGGTGATTGATGTCTGGAAGTCCACCGATGGCAAACTCTACGGTCTGCCGACGCTTTTGAACACCAAAGGTATCTGGTACAACGCCGACTTGTTCACCGGCGCAAGCTTGCCGACCCCCAAAACGGGCTGGACTTATCAGGAAGCTTTTACTGCGGCCAAAACTTTGTCTACCAAAGACGGCAGCAAAACCACGCGCTACGGCCTGTGGGCGGACGACCTGATTAGCCCTTTCTCGGTAGCTAATTGTGCCGTTTCAGCCGGTGGGGCTGCTTTTACCGACCGGATCAATGATACGACCAAAGTGACTGCCGATGACAAGTTTAACGAATGTACCAAACTTGTGGCCGATGCGGTACAGGGCGGTTATATCACCCCACCCGGTTTCTCAAACGACAACGCGACGGAAGGCTTTATTGCCGGCCAGATACCGATGATTTTTGGCGGACAGTGGTTGGCTCCTTCTATCAAGAAGGGTAATCCCACCTTCAAGTATGGGTTTGCTCCGATGCCCATGTACAAAGATGCCGTTTTCCCGCTCGACTCGGTTGGTATCTCTTCTCCCAAGATTATAAAGAACCCCCAGGCGGTCTGGAAAGTGACCCAGTTTTTGGCAACCTCAGCCTGGGAGAGCATCTTGCCGGGCGCTCCGGTAGCACCTGCCGCCTATGTTCCGTCTTCCCAGCCCTACTTCAACACTCTAAAATCCAATGGGCAAGACTCGGTAGCTGAAACAGTTAGCTTCGCCCTGCAATCGCCCAAGAAAATTGGCGTGCGCTTTAATGCGACCTGGGCCAGCAAAGCCGGTGACGTTTTGAAGCAATACGACGGTATTCTTACGGGTAAAACCCCGATAGAGTCTGGGGTTAAGACAATGGTACAGCAGCTTAACGACCTGATTAAATCTAACCCATAAATCAGGTTTGGTCGGACACTTTAGCGTTGGGTGAGAGTCAGATTTTGGCATAGGTTCAGCTAGTAAGAACAGGCTATGGTCAAAAGCCAGATTTACAACACCCAAAAATATAGGTTAGAAAAATTCCCGGCGGAAATTTTTCTAACCTATATTTAATCCTAATTTAGCGATTGGCACAGCCTGGCTAGTTTGCAAAATTCTGAGCCTTCTCTACTCGATATTCAGCGGCATACAACCCTTCGAGTTCCGCTCGTTTTAAATCCTGGATCGACATTCTACTACCTCCTGCGGCAACCGCCTTTTGTGATATTAGATCGGCTTATTTACCGCCCTCGCTTTCTCAATTATCTCCAGCATCGCAGATGTAAACAATCCAAACTTTTGTGGTGTAATATCTGAAGTATCAAATAGTTTGTCAGGTTAAAATATTTCTTTAGAGTAAGGTTGGCTTTTGGTATAATCAAGCGAATTTATAAATATTCTATCAGGAGGTTTGCTATGCCAAAAGTATTTTGCGTTTTCTCTTTGATGCTGATGAGCTTTCTAATGGTCTTAGAGCTTACAGCTTGTGGCGACGAAAAACCGGCTAATACCCCTACGCCTTCACCAACGGCCCTGCCGACTACCCAGCTCGCACCGGTAAAAGTGGCGACCCCCGTACCGGTCGCGTCTATACCGCCAACCGCCGACCCGACCGCCTTTCCGGGGAAGGATGGCGTGTGTATAACCCTAAGCGCCTTAGCTATGGCAAGTCTGAAGGATGTTCAGGCCCGTTTTGGGTTAGAAAAGGCGTTGGCGAGTCAGCAGGTCGCCATGAAGAATTTTAAGCCGGATGCGCGTCCGTGGGAGGCCAGCCTAAGTTGTAGCGAAGGCCGGTTGGCCTGGTCGGTCAACTGGACTAGCGATAAGGACAAGTTAAGTTGGGTATTTACTTCGTTCGTCGATACTACCCCCGCGATGGTCGAAACACAGATCAAGCAGGGGCTTGCCACTTACCCCGAAGAGCATTCGGCAGAACTCTTTACCCTCGAAACGCAAGCTTACATTGGGCTGGATAAAGTCGGCGCGGCCCTACTCCAGAACAGCTACAAAGGAGACCTCAAAGTGTTTAGCGTGACGCTGGCAGTAATCCCGGCCCAATCCCAATACCGGCTAGTTTTCGAGCCGAGTCCCGCCCAAACTTCCGTCAATGTAGATGCGGTTAGTGGGAAAGTTAATGCGTGATTACTGATATTTGGGCCTGCCTTTTATCCATCATTTACAAAGCCAGCCTACTGTAAAGATAGGTCTTTTTGTGGTATAACAATTAGGATATTACAGAAAAGATATTGTAGACGGGGCGCGGGTGGGACAATCAAAGTAACTACTTCACCAGGGCTAAAAACCTCAATTTTAGGCCCGCCTAGGTGTGTCGTCCTGTCTATCCATGTTAATGTTAGAGAAGCCCGAACCCAGGATAGCGCAAGAAGGTGGAAAAATGGCGCTTCAAGTCAACCAAGCACTCCTCTTTCCAGAAGAATATATCATCGAGGAAGACCTCAAAGCGATGGGCAATACCAACCCGCATACCAACCTGGCTAGTACCCTCAAAGCCACTTTGCAGCAATCTTTTGCTTTACGTACTCGGCTGGTCATCAGCGAGA